>CAKXXW010000070.1 GCA_934378145.1 uncultured Eubacteriales bacterium | reverse complement strand
GGATAATATCCTCCCCTACGGGTATGCGGAAAGCGATCACGGGTCGCACACACAAAACGAATATGAAAATGCCGCCGCGAGGAATCCTCGCGGCAGCGGGCTTTATAATTATATCGATAAGATTTTCGGGTTATGAACTGGCTTAGTTTATTGTCAAATTGCCGCCTTCCTGAAGATCTGTGGCGGTGTAAACGACGGCATTCTTTTCAGGAGAAGTACCGCTTCCATGTACAAACACCAATGCACCTTCCTTGTAGCAGTATGTACTATATTTTTTTTCGGTGGTAGTCTCGTCGGGATTCTTGATGCTGGTTATATATTTACCTTCAACGCCCTCTGCAAATGTGTCAGCTTTACCAAGCCCTGCAGGTGCCGTGTCAGAGAATTTTTGCTCACTCTTCTTGCTCTCGTAAATACCGAAGGTGCTGTTTTCGTTGACAAAACCTTTGATTTCAATCTGACAGCTGTTGTCTGCACCTAATATCATAGCCGAACGACCGCCGACAGTCTGCACGGAGGTGTTGGTAAGAGTCAAGCCGTCAATGGTTGCTGTCTTACAACATATCTGACTACCTACCGCTCCGACCCATCTGTGACCGACAAGCGTGCTGTCTTTTATTTTAACATTAGTAACCGTTAATCCGTTGTTGCCGTTATTATTGAATGTTCCGACAAGGAATGAAGCAGTAGAATATATATTCTTGACATTGAGATTTTCAAATGTGACATCTGTAATTGATACATTATACTGCGTTTTTCCAATCAGTGCCGTTGCATTATATTCCGACAGTGTTTTATTGGCATTATCGGTGCTGCCTTCAGAATAGTCACTGGTTATGTTTTTGATGACTGCATTGTTTGTACCCTTAATTGTAATTGTACCCTTTGCTTCTTCAATTATGGTCTTAGCGCCCATCATGTCGATCTCGCCGTCGATAGTCAAATTCAGATTCTTAATGCTGTTAACTGTGTTATACTCGTTGATGACAAAGGCGTACTCTGCCGCGCTCTTTACAGTCACTTTCACAGTTTCCTTGGCTTCATAACCATTTGGTGCCTCTCTTTTAGGTGCGCTCATGCTGAGAGACATCCATGTGCGGCCGGTGCTGGTTTCGCCCTTATGTTCGGTCGGGTAGATGACATTGAGCTTGTCGTCCACATAAAGAATCTGATTGTACTCTTTGTCATAGTAATAGTAGCGATTCTTGTAAAGAGGTGTGTAGTTTTCGACCGCAAAGCCCGAATCTTCAAATACATCGTAGACATCGAGGATCGACTTTACGTCTCCGGTGACATTCGCCGCCGCAAGGAATGTGTTCATGTTCTTTGCTGCCTGAATGTCGTTCGACTCGTTAGCCTTCTGAATAAGGCTTGCGAAGGTGGGGATAAGCACTGCCGCGAGGATCGCGATGATTGCGATGACGATAACCAGCTCAACGATAGTGAAACCCTTTTTGGTGCTTCTTTTCATGGTTTTTTCTCCTTTTCTGATTTGTTTTTCGCGGTAAGACGCGAATTTTTTTCGCAGAGTTACTAACTCTACGAAGCAAAAAGGGCTTTTAAGGCCATAAAAATGAAGCGTTCGTGGTGCTTGTTCACAAATGAATGGATAAACAAAATATTTTTTTGAAATTCTATTGACATTGAAGGCAATATGTGGTATAATCG
>CAKXXW010000069.1 GCA_934378145.1 uncultured Eubacteriales bacterium | reverse complement strand
CGAAAACGCCCGTACCGTGTTCATGTCTATCTGAACGAGCAGGAATACCAACGGCTCAATATCATGGTCGCGTACACCTCACTCAGCCGTGAACAGGTACTCCGCAACCTCATCAATGGGTTGACAATCAAGGCAGCTCCCGTTGCCGAGTACGGCGCTATTGTCCGTGAACTCAACCGCATCGGAAATAATATCAACCAGATTGCCGCCAAGCAGCACAGCCACGGATTTGTGGATGAACCGATGCTCCGTGAAGCGGTCTCTTCCTTACAGCGGATGGAACGGGAATTCACACGCGCCTTTGCACAGGAGAGCTGATGGCGGTCACTGCGATCTGGAGTGTCAAGGGCAGTGTGGGTAAGGTCCTTCGCTATGTTGCGAACCCGGCAAAGACATGGAACGGACAGTATGCGGAAGCGGCAAAATTCCACACGGTGGAGAGGGTATTGGAGTATGATGCCGACGCCATGAAAACAGAGAAGCAGTTTTATGTTACCGGTATCAACTGCTCGGATAGTCCCGCCTCCGCCGCCGAGCAGTTCCGCGCCACCAAGGAGACATGGAAGAAGCCGGGCGGTATTGTCTGCTTTCACGGGTATCAGTCCTTTGAAGCAGGCGAGGTCACGCCCGACATCGCTCATGAGATCGGTGTCAAGCTGGCAAAGCAACTGTGGGACGACCGCTTTCAGGTCGTTGTTTCCACACATACGAATACCGGCAAGATCCATAACCACTTCTGTCTCAACAGCGTATCGTTTACGGACGGCAAACGGTATTACGACCAGAAAGCAACCTACTACAAAATGCGTGAGGTATCGGACGATCTTTGTGAGGATTACGGACTGTCGGTGATCGAACATCCCGGACGCGGGGCCAAGCAGTATAAAGCATGGCTCGGTGACAGAGGCGGCACTTCCCAGCGCGACGCAGTACGGGTGGACATCGACGCTGTGCTTGAATATGCGACGAGCTTCCGACAGTTTCAAATCGAGATTCAGAACCGGGGATATATTCTGGAATACCGCGGGAGCTTTCTCCGCATCCGACCGGACGAGGGAAAGAAATTCTTTCGCCTTGATCGTCTTGGTGACGGATATTCCGAGGATGAGATACGGGAGCGATGCCGCTGTAATTACGAAAACCGACCGTGCCCGGTTCGCGCGGCATTTGTTTACCAAAAGCGGGAGCGTGCAACGGGTATCGTAGGGCTTTACCGGCACTATGCGTATCTCCTAAAGCATTTCCCGTATGAGGTTCGCCCGTTTGACCGGACGGCGTATGCGGCAATGCGGGATGACGCAAGAAAAATGAAACGCTACAGCGAGGAAGCCAAACTTCTTGCCGCCAATGACATCGTGACGGCAGAGGACTTGCAGCACTTTACGGAAAATATCGGAACCCGTTTCAAAGCTCTTGCGTATGAGCGCGCAAAACAGCGCAACCGCCTGCGGCGAATGCACGACAGCACCGCTATGCAGCCTACTAAGGAAATTATTTATGACCTGAGCGCACAGATGGCGGGACTGCGCCGGCATATGAAGCTGTGTGAGGACATTGCCGAGCGGTGCGGAGTGGTCGAGATGGTGGTCAATGAGATCGAGCGCGGACAGGAGAGAGAAGAAAGCAAAAACAATCAGGAAAAGAAAAAATGCGAAAAAGGGATTGACATTTGATAGCATTTGTGCTATTATGATGATGGGATCGGCGAAGAGTTTCACAGGAGGCGGGCACAAGAAAATGAAAACATGGGATTCGTATAAGGATCATGTGAAAAAGGTTGGTCCGGATACAAAACGGGACATTGAAAAAATGGAAAACCTTGCCGCTATCGTCAGCAAGATGGTGGAAAAACGGAATGATCTTGGAATCACGCAAAGAGACCTTGCCGCAATGTGC
>CAKXXW010000068.1 GCA_934378145.1 uncultured Eubacteriales bacterium | reverse complement strand
AAATGCCTTGAAGATACGGCTACGGCGGATCGGCGCGGCAACGGCTATTCGGAAAGATATCCGGAGGGGGTTCTCGTCGGATATAAGTATTACGAATACAACGGGATTGCGCCTGCCTATCCGTTCGGTTACGGTCTGTCGTATACAACGTTTCAATACGGGGATATGAAAGTGAAAAAACTTGGCGAGACGGATTATTATGTCTCTTTTTCCGTAAAAAACGTCGGTCGGCATGCGGCCTCGGAAATCGCGCAGGTATATATTGCCGACGACGCGAGTATGGTAACGCGTCCGAGAAAAGAACTTGTCGCTTTCGGAAAAAAACACCTCGAAGTCGGCGAAACGCATACGTTCGGGTTCAATCTTACCGAAAGAGATTTTGCGTATTTCAGCCCCGTTTTAAATAAATTTTACGTAGAAAACGGAACTTTTACGATAATGATCGGCGCAAGCAGCGCAGATATCAGGTTACAGGAAAAAGTGGAAATAGAATTGCCTGACGAGAAGCAGTTTTCACGGTATTGAGGAAGAATATGAAGTATACAATCGATTATCTCGAAGAAGAACGTTTTTTCGGCGGAACGGTAAACGACGGCATTTTTATGCCGTATTCCGCCGGATTTTCGCGCGACCTGCGCGTGTGGCACGCAGGAAATCAGGCGTCCTCGTTTTTATTATCGGACAGAGGAAGAGCGATTTATTCGGAAAAACCCTTTAAATATGAGTTCTTTTCCGACCATATAGAAGTCGAAGGGGACGATATCTTTGTAGAACGCAACGGCGATACGCTGAAAAGCGCGTATATGTCGATGTGTAAAAAATTCGCCCCTGCGGAGAAGAATACGATTCCGCCCGAAATTATGTTTTCGAGTCCGCAATATAATACGTGGATAGAAATGGAGTGGGATTGCACGCAGGATAAAGTGCTTGAATATGCCGATCGGATACTTTCACACGGTTATCCGGCAGGAGTTTTAATGATCGACGATTGCTGGTGTCGGGCATACGGAGACTGGAATTTCAACGCCGAGTCCTTTCCCGATCCGAAGGCAATGATAGATAAATTGCATCGATCGGGTTTTAAGGTCATGTTGTGGTGTTGCCCGTTCGTCAGCCCCGATACGGCTGTTTTCCGCGAACTGGAAAAACTCGGTGCGCTCGTAAAAAAATCGGACGGAACAACCGCGATTTCTCATTGGTGGAACGGATACAGCGCGGTACTTGATCTGACGAATCCGTCGGCAACGGCGTGGTTTGAAAAGCAGGCTTCCGCTTTGATGGACGAATTCGGTATAGACGGTTTTAAATTCGACGCCGCAGACCCCGAATATTATGACGATGACTTTGTGTTTTTCGATGGTTCGGATCGTTCGACGCAGGCGAAAATATGGGCTGAAATCGGCGCAAAATACTCGTTTAACGAATTGCGCGCCGGATTTAACGCGGGGTGGCTTCCCGTTGTCAATCGTCTTCGGGATAAAAATCATTCCTGGAACGACGACGGGTTGAATACTTTGATTCCCGACGGGATCGCGATGGGTTTATGCGGTTATCAATATCTTTGCCCCGATATGATCGGCGGCGGAATGGTTCCGGATTTTCATCGCGACGGATTTGTTTTCGACGAAGAATTGTTTGTGCGTTATTGCCAGGTGGCGGCAACGTTTCCCATGATGCAGTTTTCGCGTGCGCCGTGGAAAGTTTTATCCGAAACAAATCAGAAAATTTGTCTCGATGCGGTCGGATTGCACGGTGATCTGGCGGAGTATATCATACAGACGGCAAAGCGCTGCGCCGATTTAGGCGAGCCTATGATAAGGAATCTCGAATATGCTTATCCTCATAGCGGTTATGCTACGGTGAACGACGAATTTTTGCTTGGCGAAGATATATTGGTCGCTCCGCAGTT
>CAKXXW010000067.1 GCA_934378145.1 uncultured Eubacteriales bacterium | reverse complement strand
CTCCGTGCGGCGAAGCCGCGCTTCATAGGGCGAAGCCCTGCTTCATTGTTCATGCACCGCAGGTGCGCTTCATTTTCGCTCCCGGCGCCGCCGGGAGCAAGGATTGGAGGACACAAACTATGTATCTTCACATCGGAAACAACAAAAATGTACGGACGCGAGAGATAATCGGGATCTTCGATCTCGACTCGGCGTCGGTATCTTCCACAACGAGAAAATATTTATCGGCTGCCGAAAAGGGCGGAAGGCTCGAGAGCGCCTCCGACGAGCTGCCGAAATCATTCATATTATACGGCGCCGGCAAGGACACGAGGGTCTGCCTTTCGCAGCTTTCGTCGGCGTCCCTGCTCTCAAGAACCGAAATCAAATGACAAAAGGAATGGTTGGTACAAAAAATGGATGAAAACCTCAACGAAGCTATGAACGAAGAAAAGGTCAACGAAAAGCCCGATGGCGTATATGACGAAAGTCAGATACAGGTCCTCGAGGGCCTTGAGGCGGTAAGAGTCCGTCCCGGAATGTATATCGGCTCGACCTCGATCAGGGGTCTGCATCACCTTGTTTACGAGATAGTGGACAACTCGATAGACGAGGCGCTCGCGGGCGAATGTGACCGCATCGAGGTAAAGCTCCTTCCCGACGGAAGCTGCTCGGTGCAGGATGACGGCCGCGGCATCCCGAGCCACATTCATCCGAAGATGGGGATCCCGACCCTTGAGGTCGTCTTCACCGTCCTTCACGCCGGCGGAAAGTTCGGCGGCGAGGGCTACAAGTTCTCGGGCGGTCTTCACGGTGTCGGCGCCTCTGTTGTCAACGCGCTCTCCGAATGGATGGAGATCGCGAACCACCGCGACGGGCATCTTTACACCATGCGCTTTGAGCGCGGCAAGGTCGTAAGGCCCTTCCGCGACGAGGGCGAGTCGGAGGGCAGGGGACTCTATGTCCGCTTCAAGCCCGACCCGCAGATATTCGAGGAGACTGTATTTGACTACAATGTACTCCTGAACCGCCTCCGCGAGCAGGCATTCCTCAACGCGGGCGTGAACATCTGCTTCCGCGATGAGAGAGGCGCGGACATTATTGAGAACGACCTCATGTACGAGGGAGGAATAAAGTCCTTCGTGACCTACCTCAACGGTATGAAGCACGAGAACATGATAAATCCCGATGTGATCTACATGCGCGCCGAACGCGACGATTACATTGCCGAGATCGCTCTGCAATACAACGAGAGCTACAATGAGACTCTTCTGACATTCGCGAACAACATCAACACGGTCGAGGGAGGCACTCACGACATAGGCTTCAAGACGGGACTTGCGAAAGTACTGAACGACTACGCGAGGAAGAGCGGCGCGCTTAAGGATTCGGACAAGAATCTCTCGGGCGAGGATGTGCGCGAGGGGCTTTGCGCCGTGGTATCGGTGAAGCTGACCGACGCTCAGTTTGAGGGACAGACGAAGACGAAGCTCGGCAACAGCGACATGAGGAACTTTGTCTACACCCTCGTGACGAACAAGCTCGCCGAATACTTTGAGGAGAATCCCGCGCCGGCGAAGATGATAATCGACAAGGCTCTCCAGGCGTCCCGTGCGCGTGAGGCGGCGAGAAAGGCTCGTGAGGCGACCCGCCGCGGGCTTCTGAAGGGTTCGACCCTGCCCGGCAAGCTCGCCGACTGCCACGAAAAGAATGTTGAGCTGACCGAGCTTTTCCTTGTTGAGGGAGACTCTGCAGGAGGCTCGGCGAAGACGGGCAGGCAGAGCCGTTTCCAGGCGATCCTTCCTCTTCGCGGAAAGGTCCTCAATGTCGAGAAGGTCCGCGCGGACAAGGTCTACTGCAATCAGTCGCTGCTTCCGATAATTCAGGCGCTCGGTTGCGGCATCGGCGAGGAATTCGACATCACGAAGCTCCGCTACGGCAAGATAATCATCATGGCGGATGCTGATGTTGACGGCTCGCATATAAGGATCCTGCTCCTCACCTTCTTCTTCCGCCATATGAGGAAGCTGATCGAGGACGGCCATGTCTTCCTTGCCCAGCCGCCTCTCTACAAGGTCTACAAGAGATCGGGCAAGGGTCCGGAATACTACGCCTTCTCGGACGCCGAACGCGACAGGTATATAGAAATGCTCGGCGGCACGAATGTCGAGGCTGACCGTTACAAAGGTCTTGGTGAGATGGACGCGACCCAGCTCGCCGAGACGACGATGGACCCCGAGACACGCACCCTCAAGCGCGTTACGATAAGCGACGCGCTCGCCTGCGACGCCACCTTCTCGCTCCTCATGGGCGACAAGGTCGAGCCTCGCCGCGTCTTTATCGAGGAAAACGCCAAATTCGCCGAAAATCTCGACATCTGACCGCGGAGGACACGACGGGGGGATACGAAGGATGCGGGGGCTTTCTTCCAAGAAAGCCCCCAACCCCCAAAGAACTTGAACCAATGGTTTGTAGGGGAGGATATTATCCTCCCGCTAACGATACCTTTGTGCAGATAAACGGGAGAACGGGGGATTCGGGAAACTTTCTTTCGAGAAAGTTTCCCGAACCCTTCAAAGAACTTGCTGACGGGTTATGGGAGTAAGACGAGCGAGATTACGACAGTAATCTTGCGTGTCTCGCGGCATTTTGCCTGCGGCAAAACTATGGCGTATTTCGGAGGAAGCTCCTTAAAAGTCTGCAAGCAGCCTTTTTTCAGAGCTTTCTCAAAAATCCCCCGAATTTCAGCGCTGTGCGCTGAAATTCAATGCTCGAGACAAGGGCGCAAACCGTTTGACATTAAGGTTGCGCTCATTTACAGACCGTACGCACCGTTAAACCGAACGCACACTGAAAGGCGAGGACTTCACCCACAGCATTTATCAAGTTTAGGTCAAGCCTTGCGGGTAAGACCCGCAGCCGAATCTCGCGGGTTATTCACCGAGGGGTGAAATC
>CAKXXW010000066.1 GCA_934378145.1 uncultured Eubacteriales bacterium | reverse complement strand
CGCAGGGGAAGAAAGGTATTTGCATTCTGTGCGCGGAGGGACGGAAGCGGGAATTTCTCGCCGACCCGAAATTCCTTGCTCACAAAGGGTTCCGTGTGGCGGATATATCCGACTGCGGGATCGATCTCATGTACCTTCCCATTGAACCGTCCGCACAGATGCCGAAGTTCCGGGAATGTGCAAAACATCCGGCGATTGAGGAAACCGGTTTTGTCCTCTATTACACCGACCAGTGTCCCTACACCTATTATTGGGTACCAGTGGTGCAGGAGGCGGCGAAGGAACATGGTATCCCGTTCAAGGTCATCCACATCACTGATAAAGAAAGCGCACAGAATGTACCTGCACCGGTCACGACCTACGCTCTGTTTCGGGACGGTCAGTTCCTGACACAGAGTATTCAGTCAGATAAAAAATTCCTGGCACTGGCGGGTCTGTAAAGCTGATTTGAGCGAGATGAATTGAGGATGCGGGGACTGTTTTATGCGGTGCTGCCGAAAATATAGCAGGAGGTAATAACCATTGCAATACGAGGAAGAAGTTGTTTTGAAGGACGGCGCGAAATGCCTTCTCCGCGGCGCGAATGAAGCCGACGCCTCCGAAATGCTTCGCACTTTTAATCTCACTCATACAGAAACAGAGAATCTTGACACCATGCGGCAGACGGGAAGTGTGTGGATCATGATCATTATGCTTGCCGGAACGGTTCTTGTCGCCGCACTCAGCGCGTTTGTCGGTTGCAAAATGCTCCGCAAGCAATTTGAAAAAGCCGGAATCACCAAATGATGTCTCTTCGCCTTGACCCGCGCACGAAATTATTTCTCATCCTGCTTGCTCTGCGTTTTCTGCGCAATGTTCGCGCCGAATCTGTATTTTCAGCTTGCTTTGGTTGGTGTGATCGGGGTGCTTGCCGTGCTCAGCGGGAAATGGCGGTACGCCATGCGCGGATTTGTTGTATACGCACTGATTTGTGTGTTTACTGTTTGGAGCATGGGCGTGATGAGCGGCACATGGCGGACGATGTTTGTGGCGTTTCTCGGTTTGGTACATAAGGTCTACGCCTGCGGCATGCTGGCGGGACTTGTTATCGGCACAACAAAGGTCGGCGAATAATGGCACGCCTGCATGTTCCGAAAAAGCTGACCATCCCGCTTGCCGTCATGCTCCGCTATCTGCCCACCATTCACGAAGATTGGCGCTATATTAAGGACGCTATGTGTCTGCGCGATGTATCGCCGAGCTTTTGGGGCTTTTTAAGATCGCCCGCCATGACGGTGAACTGCATCTATGTGCCGCTCCTGACGGCGGCTTCCAAGGCGGCGGATGAGCTTTCGGGCGCGTCGGTAACGCGCGGAATTGAGAATCCGAATCCCCGCACCTGCCTTGTGAAGATAAGGATGAGGGCGGCGGATTTTGCGACAATGGTGCTGTGCCTCAGGAGCAGATGGAACGGCGTGTGGCGAAGACCGCAAAGGCACTGCATATTGAAAACTTGCTCGGGCGCAACATTTTCGCCCTTTCCGGCGGCGAAAAGCAGAAGATCGCGTTTGCCTCGGTCTATGCCATGCATCCGGAGGTGTACCTGCTTGACGAGCCGTCGTCCAATCTCGATATGACGGCGATATGTGAGCTAGGGGAGCATCTGCGGCTTATAAAATCGCAGGGCAAGACCGTGATCGTCGCGGAGCATAGGCTCTACTATCTGATGACGGTATTGATCTGACCTTCCGCGAGGGGACAGTCAATGCATTGGTCGGACCGTCCGGAAGCGGAAAATCCACCATTGCCAAGCTCATTGCTTCCTTTTGGGATGTGAAGGGTGGCTGTATCACTGTCGGCGGTGCAGATGTACGCAATATTTCCGCAGAACATTACCATAAACTTGTCGCCTATGTGTCGCAGGATAATTTCCTGTTCGACGACACCGTGCGGGAGAATATCCGTATGGGTAAGCCTGACGCGACAGACGCCGAGGTCGAACAGGCGGCGCGCGACTGTGGCTGCTACGATTTCATTATGGGGCTTGAAAACGGCTTTGATACGGTGGTCGGAAGCGGCGGCGGCATCTTTCGGGCGGCGAACGACAGCGGCTTTCCATCGCCCGAGCCATGATGAAGGATGCGCCGATCAGATTCTCGTGGTGGACAAAGGGCAGATCGTCCAGCGCGGCACGCACGAGGCGCTGATGACACAGGACGGCATTTACCGTCGATTTATCAGCGGGCGTGAACAAGCTGTCGGTTGGAAACTGTGAGGGGACCCGTATAGGTAGTAATAAGGCAAGCCACCGGCTTAGCCGGTGGCTTGCACAGGCCTATAAGGGCGTGGTACCGGCAGGGCTGAACGCCCTTTGAAAAGTCTGCCAACCGCAAGCGGTCTCAAGTAACCGCTAAAGCGGTTGGCTTATTTTTATTGTCAATAAGTGGCAAAAAACTGAGGATACTATTCCGATAAATCTGAATATACAATAATGCATCAATTTTTGACATTTTTTGCTATTGTTCGGCTTGACAGTAAAAACAATATAATGTATAATTTTTGTAATTCCGGGTAGTCCCCGCAAAATACATAGAAACAGGCGGAATTCAAAAGCATTATGATATGTGAAATACTGCTCTCAATAGAAAGCGAAGAAGAACGATCAACGGTCGAAAACATATACCTCGAATATTTCCCGAAAATGAAGCGCCTGTGCTATAACATCCTGAAGCATCCGGAGGATGCGGAGGACGCCGCGATGAATGCGATAGCACGCATTGCGGACAATGCCGAAAAATTTCTCGGAAAAGACTGTAACGAAACAGCATCCCTCGTGGTTATATATACCAGAAACGCCGCTATCTCGTTTTACAATCGGAAAAAGAGGACTGCCGTTCACACCTCTTATGACGAATCGGATGAACTCGGAGAGATCCGGGCAGACGAAAGTCAGGATGTGGAAAGAATCGTAATAAACAATGAGACTGTCGCTATTCTCAGGCAGGCTCTCCGGCAGCTTAGTGACGAGCAGCGCGACGCGATAATGTTAAAGTATTATTACGGATACAGGTATTCGGAGATGACGGAGATACTTTGTGTCGACGAAAGCACTATCCGT
>CAKXXW010000065.1 GCA_934378145.1 uncultured Eubacteriales bacterium | reverse complement strand
GTATTCGATCGGGGGATTGCCGTAGATCTTCTCGGTGTTTGTCGCCGACCATTCCTGCTCGGACATCGAAGCCTTCCACATATAGAGCTTCTTGTTCTCGACAAGGAGCTTGCCGCGGTCGAGCGAGATCTCAAAGCGGTTCGTTCCGGGAATGTCGCCGGTCGTCGCAACGAAGACTCCGGTCGCACCGTTTTCGTATTCGACGAAGGCGGTCACATCGTCCTCGACCTCAATGTCGTGCCATTTGCCGAAGTACATCTTTGCGGTGAGCTTCTTCGGCATACCGCAGATCCACTGCCAGAGGTCAAGGTTATGCGGACACTGGTTGAGAAGGACGCCGCCTCCCTCGCCCGCCCATGTGGCTCTCCACTCGCTCGAGTTGTAGTAAGCCTGCGGACGGTACCAGTCTGTGATTATCCAGTTCGTGCGGCGGATCTCGCCCATCTTTCCGCTCTTGACGATCTCGCGCATCTTGCGGTAGACGCAGTTCGTGCGCTGATTCATCATGATGCCGAAGACAAGCTCGGGATGCTCGTCGGCGACCTTCATCATCTCAAGCACCTGAAGTCCGTAGACTCCTGCGGGCTTTTCGGTTATGACATGAAGTCCGCGCTTCATACATTCGATGGCATAGGGCGGATGGTAGTAGTGAGGCACGGCGATAAGCACAGCCTCGACCTTTCCGCTGTCGAAAAGCTCTTCCGCGCTCGCGTAGCAGTTTACGGTCGGGCATACGCTCTTCGCCCATTCAAGGCGTTCGGGAAGTATATCCGCGACGGCGGTAAGCTCTATTTCGGGGCATTTTCCCGCCATTATGTTCTTTATGTGGCTGGTACCCATGTTACCGACGCCGACGATACCGAGTTTTACTTTTCTTTCCATTACAGTATTCTCCTTTATAATTATTCAAGACCGAAGGACTTAAGATATTCGTAGCTGCGGCGGAGGCAATCAAAGGGATCGTCATCGTAGCAGTGATCCTGCTCAACATAGGCGAACTTTACTCCGGCTCCGCGGCAGGCGCGAAGGATCTCCGGATAGTTCATATTTCCGTCGCCGATGGCAGCCATACGGACGGCTTTATCCTCGCCCGAGTAGACCATATCCTTGAAGTGTACGCAATCGAGTCTGCCCTTGAGCTTTCTTATGTAAGCCGCGGGGTCGCCGCCGCCTGCCTGTACCCAATAGGTATCGAGAGTGATGCCGCAGATGTCTGCGGGAAGTGCTTCGCAGATCATATCGAGGTAGGTCTTACCGTTATAGTGCGAAAACTCCATATTGTGGTTGTGATACATGAATTTATGGCCCGAGGCGGCGATCTTCTCGGCGACCGGTCTTATCTCTTTGAGGAATTTTTCAAGGTCCTCGGGGCGGCTGCCGTTTTTCTTGAATTCGGGGATCGAGCCGAGTCCGATGTATTTGCACCTGAGCCTGTTGTGGAAGGCTATCGTGCCGTCGGTGTCGCCGACGATCTTAGCGTAGGGGTAGTGCGTTATCTCCGCCTTGAGTCCGTATTTGCGAAGGACGCGCTTCATCCAATCGGGCTCGTAGTCGCAGATGCCCGAGAGCTGGACATGACGGTAGCCTATATCGGCTATCTTACCGAGGGTCTCGTCAAGGTCGTCAAGTGTCTTGCAGTAATTTCTGACTGTGTAGAGCTGTGCGCCTATTTTCATAATAAATACCTTATTGTCCTTTTATTATTTTTTCGATTATTGATTTTGTGGAGGATACGCCGAGGTCGAAAGCCTCGTCGTTCGTGAGCGAGCGGTCGGCGATGTTCGTTTTTTCGCCGTGTTCGAGGTCGGAAAGCCCCGAGAAGCTCTGGAGGTGAGGCTCGCAGGTGATGAACTCTCCACCCTGTGCGAGGTAGCTTCCGATGATGCGGGCAACATTGCCTTCGCCCTTGCCGGCGGGAACGACCGTGCCGTCATGCAGCGCGTCCTTTATGTGGATGTAGTCGACGAAGGTGTGAAGGCATTCCCAAGCCTTCAGAGTGTCGACTCCGCACTGAACGAAATTTGCGGGATCAAAGACCGCGCGGAGGCGGGGGAGGGCAGAGAAGATCCCGACGCACCTCTCGGGCGTGTCGCCGTAGATGCTCTTCTCGTTCTCATGGCAGAGGCAAAGCTCGCGCGGTGCGGCTTCGCACAGCCGGTCAAGGCGCGAAAAGACCGCGTCCCTGTCAAAATCCTTGCCCTCGGCGGCGTAGAAGCTGAATATCCTCATCCGCGAGGCGCCGAGGATGCAGGCGTATTCGCAAAGGCGCCTGAAGGTGTCAAGATGAGCCTCAAAATCCTCGTCGAGCCGTATCTTTCCGATAGGCGAGCCGACCGAGAAGGTGCGGATCCCCGCGTCCGAGAGGCGCATGGCGACCTCCCTGACCTCCTTTTCGGAGAGCTTCGAGACATTCCTGCCGTCGACTCCGCGGATCTCGAGGAAGGATACTCCGTTGCGCTTCAGCGCGGCTATCTGACCGTCAAGAGAGGGCGAAGCCTCGTCCGCAAAGGCGCAGAGTGAAACTTTCATATCGGGCATAATGCGGTAAAAAACACCCCTTTCATCAATGGTTTTCTACAAAATATATTATACTACTGCGCAAAAAACAATGGAATTGCTTAAGTGAGCAATTTATATTGCAAAAATCCGCATAATGTGATATAATCAAAAAAACTACCGAAGGGGGAGGGAACACCTTGCAGAATTTTTACTCTTACCATGACAGCGATATAAGGCTCAGCCATTCGGAGGACATCTGTCCGAACCCCTTTGATTTCGGGATGCATGTGCACGAGGTGCACGAGATATACTGCTTCGTTTCGGGGGCGGTGAGGTATAATGTCGAGGGCAGGATCTATACGCCCGAGCCGGGGAGCCTCATGCTTATGCGGAGCGCCGAGAGCCATTGCCTGATGCTCGAGCATAATATGCCTTACGAGCGGTGGACGCTGCACTTTTCTCCGGCGGTGCTGACGGGCGAGTTTGCGGGCGGGGAGCTGCTCGCGCCCTTCACCGACAGGCATTTCGGGGAGTATAACTATTACCGCGCGTCGGAATTTCACGGGATAAAGCCGCTCGATGTGTTTCAGACCTTCGGGAAGAGCGGGATCCTTCCGGAGAGGCAGTCGGCGGTGGCGGGGATAATCACCCTGCTGTCGCTGATCTCGCCGGTGTTCGAGAAGAAGAGAAGGGGAACGCCGGACGGGACGGACGCGCGCGCGGGGGAGATAATCGAGTACATAAACACGAACCTTGCCTCCGACCTGTCGGTAGAGGAGCTGTGCCGGCTCTATCATCTCTCCGGCTCGCAGCTCGGGAGGATATTCCGTAAGGCTACGGGCGCGACGGTCGGGAGCTATATCCGGACGAAGAGGCTCATAACAGCCTATCAGCTCATGGCAGCGGGGCAGAGAGCGCAGGACGCCTGCCGCAGCTGCGGCTTCGGGGACTATTCGGCGTTTTTCAGGGCATATAAGAAGCATTTCGGCTGTCCTCCTACGCGCCAGTGCAAGGAGCCGTATTCGTCGGGGGATTAAATTTATACATTAGTAGCCGCAAGGGCTTCCCTTGCGGGGCGCAGCTTTTTTCGCCGACAAAGCTTCGAAAAAAGGTCAAGCCTCGCTCCCGGAGCGAAGCCTTCCCCGA
>CAKXXW010000064.1 GCA_934378145.1 uncultured Eubacteriales bacterium | reverse complement strand
CTGAAAACCGATTTGTCCTATGATGGTACGCCCTATGTGGACTTTCTGCCGTATCAGTTCAATACGGTGACGAAAACACTCCATGTGAAGCTCGATAAAATGATGACGCTCCGCCTGGAGGTTCCCGAGGGCTATACGTCCGCTTATGCTTCGGTTGAGCAGGGCAATATCTACATTGTCCGCAACGGAAAAGCAGAAACTCCGACAGCCATCGGCTATAAATCGGAAGAAGACGGAACCTACATCGTTTATCTCGACGCGAAAAATTGGGATGATGTCACGGATGTGTTTGTGGCAGTCAGACTCAGCAACAACAGCGAGAGCATAATGTTCTTTGATTATTTCCCATATGACCCCGCCAATCCCACCCGCACCGTAACAAAACCGGATGCGGAATTCGGCGAGCTGAAGGTTTATCTGGGTCAAAGCGGAAGACAGGTTTATTCCCCTTTGCTGTTTGTAAACTGCGGAGGGCATACCTTTATAACAAGTGCCCATGATAAAATCCCGGTCGGCTCCTACTATGTCGGCGGCGTGGATTCGGTATATGGCAGCGACAAGAGTCAGATATACTATGTTTTCTACCGCGAAGTCAATGTTGCGGCAGAAGGAACAAATGTATACCTTGCGGATGAAGAATTCCGGGAATACAACATATCCAATAATGACAACAGCAACTCCTCACTTTCCCTGATTCCGGAGCTGGGCGGCATTGTAATGGACAACTCCGACGGAAACAGCATGTATGTTTACAGAGCTCAGAAGTTCATGCTTGACAGCGGCGTCACGGGAATGTATGCAAAGCTTTCGGAGCGCAGCTTCGAGTGGGAAGGCAGCGGCACGGTATTCATGCTGACGCTTCCTCTGAATCAGACAGAATTTACCGTAAACGGGCGGGAGATCGACTCCTTCGTCGGCTCACCCGCGCAGAGCGAATTTACCGCAGAGCAGAATGTTCTCATCGATCTGAACGCAACCGTCTCAGGCGGATTGCGCATAACAGATATACGCCATGTTACGGGAGGCAACCCCAAGATGGGCATAACAGGTGAGGTCAGGCTGTTCCCCCTTGAAATAAAATACCGCAAAGCAGGCGGCGACTGGCAGAAAAAAGAGTTCTTTGACTGGACGGGAATAAATCTCGGAAAGCTCGAAGCCGGCGAATATGAAGCGGTCATCTCCTTTGCTGGCGACACGGAAAGTGCGCTTACCTCCAAGGAAACAACTTTTGCCTTTAAGGTATCCGGCGCACCGAGCGCACACTTTGTCACTCTGTCTGCCCCGAATGCGGCGGCTGATGATGTAATTCTGACGATCAGCGGTAAGGCAGGCGCGGTTGTGAGCGTTTCCTACACGACGCCGGGCGGCGCCGCAAAGACGCTGAGTCCCGTAACGCTTCCCGCAAACGGCATATACAGACTGAGTGTGCCGCTTACCGAATACGGAAGCTACACCTTCTCGGCAGTTTCAAAGCTGACGGGAGAGTCGGACGCAACAGCAGAAACAAGTGTCGAGAGCGTACCCTCTTATGTCAGCCCGATCACCGGCTTCAAGGTGACAAACGGCGAGGCAGGCGAGCTGAAGCTCGCATGGGATGCTCCCGTCGGCACGGGAAAGCTGTGGATTACCCGCGACGGAGTAACACTCGGCTGTCTCACAGAGGAATATACCTCCTATAATGACACAAATCTTGACAGCAACAGAATTTATACCTATGAGATAATCTTTGAAAATGCGGCAGGCATGCGCAGCAGTGCCGCTTCCGCAATGGGCAAGCCGACAGGCGCACCCGATACGGAAAAGCCCACTGCTCCCGCTGTCGTGACACCACAGATAAGCGGAACAAGCGTCACTCTCAGCTGGACGCGGGCAACGGATAATGTCCGCGTGTCGGGCTATCGCATATATCGCGACGGTGTGCTTATCAGAGATACGACAAAGCGCACCTTCACCGACGAAGGGCTTGCGATCGATACGGAATATTCCTATTATATAAAAGCCTATGACGGCGCGGGCAACGAATCCGATGCGAGCATGACCGTCACGGCAAAAACACCGGACGGCTGGAGCATCGATAAGCTTGATGCTTCACTGGAGCGCAATCGTGACGGCTATATCATCGGAAGCACGCTCAATATACGCGCTTCGATCGGAGCGGGCGTTGACAGTGCCGTAGCAACCGTCGTTTACAGAACGATGGACGATAAAGACACACTGCAAACAGATAAAATCGACCTCGGCAATGCCGGCACTGCATGGAACGGTGTATGGAGGCTCAGCCGCATCTATGAGATCGTGTCTGTGACCGTAACGGCATATAAGAACGGTGCCGCAGTCGCAGAAAAAGCGGCAGAGGACTACCCCTGCTCCATGACAGCTAAGGTTTCTGTGGAATTGACGGTAAACAACGCCGTCTATGCCAAGAGCACGGTAGAAAAAATGCTGCTTGTGCTGAGAAACAAAACGCAGAAATCAACATTCACGCTTGCCGTGAATACGGAAGCCGAAACAAACTTCTACACCTTCGGTGACCTTTCCGAAGGAACATATACGCTCTCCCTGCTGCTGGACGGCAGAGAGGTTTACAAGAGCGGCAACTTTTATGTAGGTGAAGGCATAAACAAGGTCATGACGCCGATCACCTTTGACAAAATCGTACGCTTCAAAGTGCCGAAGGGCATCATCCTGTTCCTGCCGTACCGCTGTGACGGCAGTACCGACGAGGACGGCTACCTGATGAAGGACGGCGAAAGTGCTTTCCTTGTCAGCGGCAGCAGCATGACGCTCGGCAGAGCTGTAGAGCGGTATGCGGAGGAAGACGGCAATATCTACGATATCCCGTCGTCGTATACCGTCACCACGGACGGCAGTAAGGAATATACTCTCCCTCTGCCCTCTGCTTTTACCAAAATGGAAAGCTATCCCGTCAAGCTGAAATTCAATGCGGCAAGCGGCAGTAGCCTTGCCGGAGTGAAGGTAAGTATAATCTGCGGAAATTTCAGAAACGAAGCCGTGCTTGACAGTAACGGCGAGGCGACAGTGGCGGTCATGCCGCTCAATTCGGAACGGATATACGCCACCATCGAAAATATCACGCTTTACAATGAAGCGGGCGAGCGCACGACAAAAATACCTTATCAGACCTTCACCTTTATGCTGATGAAGCCCGAAACCTCCTTTGAGGCGACGCTGGAGGAGGCGACAAGGGAAGAGGTACACCTGAAATTTACCTCCGAAGGCTCTCTGGACGGCGTAACAGGCGTTCTCAGCGGCAAGGGCGACAGGCTGAAATTCAAGCTGGATGCAAGCGGCGAGGTCACCTTGCCCATGCAGACACTCACAGCCGGAAGCTATTCTGTCACCATCGATGCCGCATACAAGGACGGCAGATATATTTCTCCTCAAAGCTTCAGCTTCAGCGGCACGGAATTTACTGGGCAGATCAAATCTCAAAAAGCGGTAGTGAAGAGAGTCAAACTGCACTTCACCGACCCCTTGGGATATTCCACAGAGGGGGCTATCGTTGAAACATTGACGACCTTTGGAAACTATAGGTACATGCTCGGCGCAGACGGCATTCTGGAAACAGACGTCGTATTTTCCGACAAAAACGAAGAGCAGCTTTCGGTATTCCTGGGCGGAGCCAACGGAAATCTGAACTGGAACATATCCGACAATAACTTCTGGCAGTTGGATTGCTCCGAGACAAGCGAATACACGCTGTCTGTTAATTCAAATATAAATATAGACGTTCAGAAATCCCATGGCAATTCATACGATTGGTACTTCTATTATCAGAAGGACGGCAAACCAGTGTTCGAAAGACTTAACGTTGCTGTTCCTACCGATAGTGTGGCATCCGGAGCAGAGCTACTCGCATTGCCTATGGGATC
>CAKXXW010000063.1 GCA_934378145.1 uncultured Eubacteriales bacterium | reverse complement strand
AGCCTATCAGCTTATGAGTGAGGGCTATCCGCCCGCGGAAATACTTTTTGAGGATTGCGTTGATTACTTCCATGCGTTTGATGTTTTTTACCTTTATGAAAACGAGACGCCCATGCGGAATTTTTTCACATTCATAATCGAGAGAGGTGTGGATACCTACCTTGATGTCTATCACAGGTATAACGAAAACCTCAGGACGATGAAGAGACTGAACCGCCGCAAATGCCGCAAGATAGCAAGCCGGTAATATTACAAAACTGTCACCCCGGACGCATCTATTGTCACCGGAATGAATGGCACATCGCTGCGGTTTCTGTTACAATAAAGCCGAACAAAAAAAGGAGGCTTTAATATGACTGTTTTAACGGTGGAGGGTGTAAAGAAGACCTACACTACCCGCTTTGGCGGTAATCGGGTGCAGGCGCTGAAGGGTGTCAGTTTTTCTGTTGAAAAAGGCGAATATGTCGCGATAATGGGCGAATCCGGGTCGGGTAAAACGACCCTGTTGAATATTCTCGCCGCGCTTGACAAGCCGACGGGCGGCAGGATAGTTCTCGACGGCAGAGAGCTTTCGGGGATAAAAGAAAAAGAGCTTGCGGCATTCCGTCGCGAAAATCTCGGATTCGTGTTTCAGGAGTTCAACCTGCTTGACACATTTTCGGTGAAGGATAATATCCTTCTTCCTTTGGTGCTTGAGGGCAAGAAGATAGCCGAGATGGAGAGTCGGCTTGCAGAGATCGCGGGTGCATTGAGGATATCAGATATACTCGGCAAATACCCGTACGAGATCTCGGGAGGACAGAAGCAGAGGACCGCTGTCGCAAGAGCGATTATAACCGATCCGAAACTGATACTTGCCGATGAACCGACCGGAGCGCTCGACTCGACCTCGGCGGGAGAGCTTTTGCGCGTGTTCGGAAAGATCAATGAGAATGGGCAGACGATCCTTATGGTCACGCACTCGGTCGATGCGGCGTCACACGCGGGAAGGGTACTCTTCATCCGCGACGGAGTCGTGTTCCATCAGCTTTATCGCGGTGACTGTGATAACGAAAAGCTCTATCAGAGGATCTCCGATACCCTTACGATGCTCCGTGCCGGGGGTGAACCCGAATGAAGCTCGGATTCTATTCAAGGATCGCTGCCGATAATGTAAGGAAAAACTATCGTTTCTTTGTCCCCCGCATACTTGCCGAGGCGGGGCTGCTCGGTTCGTTTTACATAGTGCTGACCCTCTCGCTTGACGAACGACTTTCCGAGATGAGAGGCGGGGATTACATTCCGGTGCTTATGTTCCTCGGTATGCTTGTCATAGCGGTACAGTCCACTGTTCTGATGCTCTATATAAACAGCTTTCTCATGAAGCAGAGAAAGAGAGAGTTCGGACTTTACAATGTTCTCGGAATGGAAAAGCGCCATGTCGGAAGGGTCATGTTTTACGAGACTCTTATCTGCTGCGTTGTTTCAACGGTGTTGGGACTTGCATTCGGGATGCTCTTTTATAAGCTCTGCGCTCTTATCATCTGCAACCTTCTGCGGACGGAGGTCGTGTTCGGTTTCTATTTTATAAGACCGGCGACGATCATAGGTGCGGCATTGTTTTTTGTGTTCCTTGATCTTCTGACCTATTTTGCGAATCTTATAAGCCTTGCAAGGCTCAGACCCGTCGAGCTTCTCTCGAGCGTTTCGACCGGAGAGAAGGAGCCGAAGGTCAGATGGATATTGCTGATAGTCGGAATACTCACTCTCGGTTCCGGATACGGCATTGCGGTGTCGGTAAAAAATCCGTACAAGGCGCTGCAGCTTTTCTTTGTTGCAGTATTCCTCGTTATTATCGGTACATACTGCCTTTTTGTGACAGGAAGCGTCTTTGTCTTCAAATCATTGAAGAAAAACAAGAAATTCTACTATAAGAAAAAGAATTTTACCGCTGTTTCGGGTCTGCTTTACCGGATGAAGCGCAATGCGATAGGGCTTGCTTCGATAGCCATACTTGCGACCGATGTCCTTGTTATGATCTCGACGACGGTGAGCCTTTATTCTGGGATGCAGCGCACACTCGAGAAAAATTATCCCCAGCATTATTATGTTTCGCTCCATGTATATGACGGAGAGGATTCAATGATAACTCTTGATTCCGATATCGTTGAGGACGCTATAAGGAAGTCTGCCGCAAAATACGGGGAAGAGGTAAAAAGTATATTTCATCAGAAGTATTTCAGCGTGACCTATAACCACCTTGACGGCGAATATATTCCGAAGATCCCCGACAAAGGCAGCAATGTCCCGTCGAATCCCGCGACATTTACATTCATGACCGAAGAGACATATGTCAGGTGCGGAGGTGACGGTTTGGGGCTTGCAAAAGACGAAGTGCTTATCTGCGCTTTCAATGCGACCGATGAGGTGCCGACGGTGGTAACGATAGCCGGCAGACACTTCAGGGTCAGAGATAAGCTCACCTATTTCCCGATACAGAGCAATATTACAAGCTCGATATCACACAGCTACGGAATGGTAGTGGCTGACGACAGCGTGCTTGAAGAACTGTTCGACGATCAGCGCAAGGCTTACGGCAAAAATGCCTCCGAATATTCGGACAGGCTCGCAGTGACCTTTTCCGATGTCGATCTGCTCGATAAGGTCGGCGAAGAGCTCCACGATGATGTGGGCATCCGGCTTAATGAATATATAAGCGGGAATATACCGGAAGCGCAGGCTTCCTATATTTCGTCCGAATCAATCTGGGATGCAAAGGAAGGTGTCCTCGGACTTTACGGATCGTTCCTGTTTCTCGGGCTTCTGCTCGGGTGCGTCTGCCTTTTCTCGACGGTGCTTATAATTTACTATAAGCAGATCTCGGAAGGCTATGAAGACCGCGAGCGGTTCCAGATAATGAAAAAGGTCGGGATGAGTGACAGCGAGATAAAAAAGACTATCCGGACGCAGATACTTCTTGTATTCTTCTGTCCGCTTATCGTGGCGGGGATACATGTATGCTTTGCTTTCCCGATGCTTGAGAAGATGTTGCAGATCATGCTACTTTCCGATACATGGCTGTTTGTGGGCTGTTCCGCAGTCACATATCTTGTCTTTGCCCTCATATATGTGCTTATATATTCGATCACGGCAAGGACATACTATAAGATCATTCGCTGAACAATATCTTTATCTTCGGAGGAATTTATGTACCGTATCTATATGGCAGAAGACGACTTCTCGCTTGCCGAGGCTATGAAAAAGCAGCTTGAAAATTACGGACACGAGGTCATATGCGCAAAGGATTTTCAGCATATAACCGATGAATTCAAAGAGGTAAGACCTCAGCTCGTGCTGATGGATATAATGCTGCCGTTCCGTGACGGATATTATTGGTGCGGAGAGATAAGGCGTATTTCGTCGGTTCCGATAGTCTTTATCTCCTCGGCTTCCGACAATATGAATATAGTTATGGGCATAGGTATGGGCGGAGACGACTTTATTCCGAAACCGGTCGATCCGATGGTGCTGTGCGCGAAGGTGAATGCCAATCTTCGCCGCAATTACGAGCTTCGCGGCAAGGACGAGCCTCCCATTATCGAATTTCGGGGTGCAAGTCTTTGCCTGTCCGACGGTTCGGTGACATTCAACGGAAAACGGATAGATCTTACAAAAAATGAGTTCAGGATACTTCAGATCCTTCTTGAGAACAAGGGAAAGATCGTCAGCCGTGACAGCCTTATGATGAGGCTGTGGCAAAATGACCTTTATGTAGAGGAAAATACTCTTACCGTCAATGTCGCAAGGCTGCGCCGCAAGCTCGAGGACAACGGCATCAGCAATATAATAATCACGAAGCCCGGAAGCGGATATATGATTCTATGAAAAGAAGACGCGCGGGTAAAATAATTTCCGACTGTCTGAAAAGTCATATCGGTACATTTACAGTTGTTGCCGTGACCTTCCTTGCAAGCGGTACGGTCTTTAAGCTTTACGGGCTGCCGGCAGAGCCGTTCATATATGCTCTGATGCTCGGCTCCGCGGCTTTGGTTGTCACGCTTACTGTTTCGCTTGTAAAGGCATTCAGGGCGGCGTCAAGGCGTGAAAGAATGAGAGATTCTCTTTTTACGGGCGCGCAGTTTCCGCCTCCCGATTCTCTTACAGAGGCTGATTGCCGGGAGATGATAGATATACTTGAAAAGCGACTGAACGAGGTCACCGCAGAATACGAGAGGGACAGGAAAGACACGGAGGATTATATCACCGTATGGGTGCATCAGATAAAGACGCCGATCGCCGTGATGCGTATGACCCTTTCGGATTCGGAAACCGAGGAGGGCAGGAGATCACTTGCCGAGCTTTTCAGGATCGAACAGTATATTGATATGATGCTCCAGTATATCCGACTTTCCTCTGATTCAAACGACCTTGTTATAAGGGAATATTCGCTCGATGAGCTTATCCGTCAGTCGGTGCGCAAGTTTGCGCCTCAGTTTGTCCTGCGTAAGATAGGGCTGAATTATGAGACTGTGGATGGGACGATCGTGACCGATGCAAAGTGGTTTTCGTGTATTCTTGATCAGTTCCTGTCAAATGCCGTAAAATATACGCGTGAGGGAAGCGTCAGCATTACATATGACGGCGAGGGGCTTCATATTGCCGATACGGGTATAGGGATCGCAGCAGAGGATCTTCCGCGGATATTCGAAAAAGGCTACACGGGCATAAACGGCAGAGCCGAGCAACGCTCAAGCGGACTCGGACTCTATCTTGCAAGGCTCGCGGCGGACAAGCTGGCGCTTGAGATCAGTGCGGAAAGC
>CAKXXW010000062.1 GCA_934378145.1 uncultured Eubacteriales bacterium | reverse complement strand
CAAAAAGACACCATAGTTTTGCCGTAGGCAAAATGCCGCGAGACACGCAAGATTACTGTCGTAATCTCGCTCGTCTTACTTCCGTAGCCTTTCAGCAAAGTTCTTTGAAGGGTACGGGAAACCTTTCTTTCAAGAAAGTTTCCCGTGTCCCCCGTCGTGTCTCCCGTCGACTCCCCCACCGTCCGCCACGCATAATCTTCTAAATCAAGATAATCAAAAAATAACATACACGGAGGTATTATTACCATGGATTGCCTTTTCTGCAAGATCATCGCGGGCGAGATCCCGTCGAACAAGGTCTACGAGGACGCGAAGGTCTACGCCTTCCGCGACATAAACCCGCAGGCTCCCGTCCACATCCTCATCGTACCGAAGGCGCACATTGCCGGCGCCGACGAGATCACCGCCGAAAATTCTTCCGCGGTCGCTGCGGTCTTTGAGGCTATACCGAAGATCGCCGGGCTTGAGGGACTCAAAAACGGCTACCGCGTCATAACCAACTGCGGCGAGGACGGGTGTCAGAGCGTCCGTCACCTTCATTTCCACCTTGTCGGCGGTAAGAAGCTCCCCGAGAGCATGGCATAATTATGGCAGACATCTGGGAGACTCTTTGCGCGAGAGCGAAGGAACACTACCACCCACAGGAGCTGTCGCCCTTCTTTGAATCCAACCATGTCGTCGCTGCGATCGAAGCCGCCGACGGCAGCATCTACACCGGCTTCTGCATCGAGGGTGCGAGCGGAGTCCTCAACCTCTGCGCCGAGCGGGTCGCCGCGGTGAACATGATAGCGAACAGCGGTCAGACGGTCGTCCGGCGGATCGTAGCCTTCCGCGACAGCTATCCCTTCCGCGATGGACATTTTCTTCCCTGCGGAGCCTGCCGCGAATTCTTCATGCAGCTCTCGGCAGAAAACGCCGACGCCGAGATACTGACCGACTACGCCTCACGCGAAACGGTAAGGCTCGGCGACCTCCTTCCGCTCTGGTGGGGAGACGAAAGATACGAAAATAACCGAAAGGACACACAATAAATGAAAAACGACTTCAGAAACATCGAAAAGAAGTGGCAGGCCCGGTGGAACGCCGAAAAAGCCTTCCACGCCGAGGACAAGAGCGACAAAAAGAAGTTCTACGCCCTCGTCGAATTTCCCTACCCCTCGGGTGCGGGAATGCATGTCGGGCACATAAAGGCGTACTCGGGGCTTGAGGTGATCTCACGCAAGCGCCGGATGGAGGGATACAATGTAATGTTCCCGATAGGCTTCGACGCCTTCGGGCTTCCGACCGAAAACTACGCGATAAAGACGGGTATGCATCCCCGTGCCGTCACCGACAAAAACATTGAAAAGTTCACCTCTCAGCTCCGCCGCGTCGGTTTCTCCTTCGATTGGGACAGGGTGATCGACACGACAGAGGAGGACTACTACCGCTGGACTCAGTGGATATTCCTCAAAATGTTTGAAAACGGTCTTGCCTTCCGCGACAAGACGCTCGTGAACTACTGCCCCACCTGCAAGGTCGTGCTCTCGAACGAGGACAGCCAGGGCGGCAAGTGCGACATATGCCATTCGGATGTCGTCCAGAAATCGAAGGATGTATGGTACCTCCGCATAACGAAATACGCCGACAGGCTGCTCGAGGGGCTCAAGGATGTAGACTATCTCCCGAACATCAAGCAGCAGCAGGTCAACTGGATAGGCAAGAGTGAGGGTGCCTTCGTCAACTTCAGCCTCACCGGCACCGACGACAGGCTACGCATCTACACGACCCGCCCCGACACGCTCTTCGGCGTGACCTTCATGGTCATGGCTCCCGAGCATCCGACGATCGACAGGTACAAGGACAGGATAAAGAACATGGACGCGGTAGAAGCCTACCGCGCGGAATGTGCGAAGAAGACCGAATTCGAGCGCACCCAGCTCGTCAAGGACAAGACCGGCGTAAGGCTTGAGGGTCTCACGGCGAAGAACCCCCTCTCGGGCAAGGAGATCCCCATCTACATCGCCGACTATGTTATGATGGGCTACGGCACGGGCGCGATCATGGCGGTCCCCGCGCACGACCCCCGCGACTTCGACTTCGCGAAGAAGTTCGGCATTGATATTGTCGAGGTAATAAAGGGCGGAGACACCGGAAAGGAAGCCTACACCGGCGACGGCGAGATGATAAATTCGGACTTTCTCAACGGTTACACGAACAAGAAGGACTCTATCGCTCGCGCTGTAAAAGAGCTTGAAAAGCTCGGCGTCGGCGAAGGCGGCGTTCAGTACAAGATGAAGGATTGGGCTTTCAACCGCCAGAGATATTGGGGCGAGCCTATCCCGATCGTCCACTGCCCGAAGTGCGGAATGGTGCCGGTACCCTATGAAGAGCTTCCGCTCCGCCTTCCCGAGATGAAGGAGTTCGCCCCCGGTCAGAACGGAGAGTCTCCGCTCGCGAGGATAGATTCCTTCGTCAACTGCAAATGTCCGAAGTGCGGCGGTGAGGCTCACCGCGAGACCGACACGATGCCGCAGTGGGCGGGATCGTCGTGGTACTTCCTCCGCTATATCGACCCGCACAACGAAAACTGCCTTGCCGATCCCGAAAAGCTGAAATACTGGATGCCCGTCGATTGGTACAACGGGGGAATGGAGCATGTCACGCGCCACCTCATCTACTCGCGCTTCTGGCACAAGTTCCTCTATGACCTCGGTGTAGTTCCCTGCGACGAGCCTTACGCAAAACGCACGGCACAGGGACTCATTCTCGGTCCCGACGGCGAGAAGATGTCGAAGTCGAAAGGCAATGTCGTCGACCCTAACGATGTCGTCGACGAATACGGAGCCGATGTCCTCCGCGTCTACACCCTCTTCATGGGCGACTACACCGCCGCCGCGCCCTGGTCGGAAAACGGGGTCAAGGGCTGCAAACGCTTCCTCGACCGTGTCGCCGGACTCACCGATCTCCTTTCGGGCAAGGGTGAGACCCCCGCGCTCGCAAAGAGCTTCCACAAGACGGTCAAGAAGGTCACCGAGGACATCGAAAGCATGAAATTCAACACGGCGATCGCCGCCATGATGTCGCTCATCAACGAGATCTACGAGGCAGGAAGCCTCACCCGCGACGAGCTTGGCGTCTTTGTCCGCCTGCTCTGCCCGTTTGCGCCCCACCTCTGCGAGGAGATATGGGAGAGCCTCGGTGAAAAGAAGCTCTGCTCGCTCTCCCCGTGGCCCGAATACGACGAGAGAAAAACGGTCGACAACACCGTCGAAGTCGCGGTCCAGGTAAACGGAAAGCTCCGCGCGACGGTCGAGCTTCCGATGAACTGCCCCGCTCCCGAGGCTATCGCAAAGGCGAAAGCCGACGAGCGCGTCCTGCCCTTCATCGAAGGCAAAACGGTGATAAAGGAGATCTCGGTCCCCAACCGCATAGTAAATATAGTAGTGAAATAAACCTTACCGGGAGGGATCTTTACGGAAAACATTCGGATAAAGACCGCCGCGATACTCTGCGTCGGCACAGAGCTGCTCCTCGGCGACATCGTGAACACGAACGCCGCCTACCTTTCACGCGAGCTTGCCGCGCTCGGCATCTCGGTCTATCATCAGGCGGTCGTCGGCGACAATGAGGAGAGGCTCAGAAAAGCCCTCTCCGACTCGCTCGCCGAAAACGACCTCACGCTCGTGACGGGCGGACTCGGACCTACCTGTGACGACATCACGCGTGAAACGGCGGCAGCTCTGCTCGGCAGAAAACTCATCCTCAACGAAGAGGTAAAAGCCGGGATAGAAAAATACTTTACCTTAACGGGTCGGCAGATGACCGAAAACAACCTGCGGCAGGCTATGGTGCCGGAGGGAGCGACTCTCCTTCCGAACGACCGCGGGACGGCTCCGGGACTTATGCTCGCCGACGAAAGGGGGCACCTTGTCGCAATGATGCCGGGCGTGCCTTCCGAGATGGTGAATATGTTTGAAAAGGAGCTTCGCCCACGCCTGCTCTCAATGCGAAGCGGTACCCTTGTCAGCCGCAATATAGAGATATTCGGCAAGGGCGAATCGGCGGTCGAGAGCATACTGAAACCTATGATGGACGCGGGAGTGAACCCCACCGTCGCGCCCTATGCGAAGGAGGGCGAGGTGCGCATACGCGTCACCGCCTTCGCCGACAAAAAGGATACCGCCGAGCGCCTCTGCGACGAAAAAGTGCGCGAGATCCTTGCCACCGAGGGCGTCGGAGAGTTCGTCTACGGAGTCGACGCCGGCTCTCTCGAGGCTTCCCTTGTCTCGCGCCTGCGCGAAAAGGGACTGACGCTCTCCTGCGCCGAGTCCTGCACCGGCGGACTTGTCGCGAAGCGCATCGTCGACATCTCCGGCTGCTCGGATGTATTCATCGGTGGCGCCGTGACCTACGCAAACGAGGCGAAGATGCGCCTTCTCGGAGTGAAAAAGGACACGCTCGACCGCTTCGGCGCGGTGTCGGAGCAGACAGCAGCCGAAATGGCGGAGGGAATCAGAAAGGCTCTTTCGACCGACCTCGGCATCTCGACGACCGGGATCGCCGGTCCGGGAGGAGGCACGCCCGATAAGCCGGTCGGCACAGTATTTGTCGCCGTTGCGAGTGACGCGGGGGTAAAGGTAAAGCGCCTCTCGCTCTCACCGATGCGCGACCGCGACTACATCAGGTATGTCTCGGCGAGCAACGCGCTTCACCTTGCACTGAAAGAAATATTATAAAGGCTAAAATGAAAACCTCACCCAAAAGCAATGCCTTAAGAAAGGCGTTGCCAAGGGTGAGGTTTTCACTTTTAATTTTCACCAAGTTTAGGTCAAGCCTTTTCAAAGGCTTGCAGGGTGCAGGGGCAGCGCCCCGCGTCCCCCCGTCGCCCTCCGCAG
>CAKXXW010000061.1 GCA_934378145.1 uncultured Eubacteriales bacterium | reverse complement strand
TTATAGCACAAAGGTGTCCACTTGTCAATATGTATTTGAAAAATAATTTATTTTCGTAAGGCAACTGTGAACAAAGCCTCCGAGGTAATGAAAAGTCCTTTTTGTCTCCATATTTTGCTTCAAAAGTGGGCATAAAATCCTTCCGGATTTTCGTAGATTCGTCCCATCCACGAAAACTGGCTGAAAAGCCTCGTTCGGGGATTGGGCGGCAAAAATTCAAAAAACAAAAAGGAGAAAAAACCATGAAAAGAAGCACCAAAAAGGGTTTCACTATCGTTGAGCTTGTTATAGTCATAGCGATTATAGCAATTCTCGCCGCGGTTCTGATCCCCACCTTCGCAAGCCTTATTGCAAAGGCAAATCTCAGCAATGACCAGCAGGCGATCAGAAATATGAACACATCGCTTGCCGTTCAGGTAGTCCCCAACACCAAGTTCACCTATGCGGGAGACGCAGTCAATGCGCTCTATATGGACGGTTGGAATATGGGTAAGCTTAAGACCTACTCAAACGGGTTCCATTATGCGTACAATCTTGACGACAACAAAATGTACCTTGTGGATAACACAGGTAAGGTTATTTACCCCGAAGAGGTCGACAAATCAAAACTCTACGGATTCTATGACGGCTCCGCTACTGCAAAGATCGACGGCATTACAAAGTATATAGCCTTGTCCAACATAGTCGGTGCTGATGATTTCGACCAGCTGATCGCGGGTGGCGCCTCCTATACGATAGACCTTAACGGATTTTTCTTTGGCATAGAAAAAAAGGAAAATGAAACGGAGAAGAATTATGAGAATGTTACGCTTATAAACGGAATTATTCTCAGCGGTATGGCTACGGCAAATAACGGAGCCGATGTCGTCAAATATGAGACGCAGGCTATGGAAGACACCAAAGCAGGAGCAACTTACGAAAACAAGGTGTTTTATAAGGTAGATTCAACCGTAGAAGATTATAAATATACCGCAAAAGCCGGAGTTACTTATAAAAACTGCATTTTCTATAATTCCTCTGTCCGAACCAATGATGAATATACCGAAGATGCTGTAATAACATTCGATAATTGCTCGTTTATCGGTAGTCTGGATGAAGATTCGGCTCCGATCGAAGTTTATGACAATACCGGTAAAAATCTGACTGTTGTCATAAAGAACTGCACATTTACGCAAACCAAGCGCGGGATCAATTTTGTCAACTCAAGCAATAAAACAGGAATGACTACGGTTAAAATCGACGGATGCACCTTCAACGGAACTACAAATGACAAATTTGCCGCATTGCAGATTGCTGAGTCTACAAATACTAAAGTTGAATTTATCAACAATACCGTCAATGCTCTTGGAAATGCTCCGGCAATTGTGAGGTATCATAGTGCATTCTTCGCTGCTCTCGGTGAAAACGAGAAAGGTACTGATAAGCTTCCTCAATTTACTTTCAGCGGCAATACTGTTTCGGGCAATATCCCCGAATCAAAATATGTTGACCTTGACCGGCAGGATAATGCCGAATTCTATAACGAGGCACTCAGGATTTTCAAAGCCGGCTTGAAATAAGTTTTCGACTAAAACATAGTTGCTTTTATCATCAACAAATCCCCCTCCGCGAAGATCTCTTCGCGGAGGGGGATTTGCTCGGTCTGCCGCAAGTCCCCCCGCGCCGCAAGCCTTTAGAAAGGCTTGATCTAAACTTGATAAAAATTAAAAGTGAAGCCCTCACCCGTAGCAATGCCTTCAAAAAGGCATCGTTAGAGTGAGGGCTTCACTTTTCGATGAGCATCGGTTTAACGGTGCGTTTGCCCTGTCGGTGTACTTCATCTTTAGGTCAAACGGTCAAAATCCTTGTCTCGGGACAGAATTTTCCCCCGCGGGGGAAAATTCCGGTGGATTTTTGAAAAGGTCCGAAAAAAGGCTGCTTGCAGACTTTTGAGGAGCTTCCTCAAAAAGACACCATAGTTTTGCCGCAGGCAAAATGCCGCGAGACAAGGCTTTACTGCCATAGTTTTTCAGAAGTTCTTTGGGGGTTGGGGGCTTTCTTTCAAGAAAGCCCCCGCGTGCCCCGTCCGTCTCCCGTATCTCCCGTCGCGTCCTTCGTTGCGAATCTTTTGGCGATCTCGGCGAGCGACTTGGCGTCGCCCGTGAACCTTATGTCCTCCCATGCGGCGGGGAACATTCTGACATACCCCGGCTCGGAATAGCGGTCGTCGATCAGCACGACGATGCCGCGGTCGTCATCGCGCCGGATGACCCTTCCTGCTGCCTGCAACACGCGGTTCATGCCCGGGTAGGCATAGGCATAATCGAATCCGCTCCCCGGCTCTCTCTGCTCGTAATACTCGGCGAGGATGTTCCGCTCGTTCGAGAGCGAGGGTATCCCCGTGCCGACGACGATGCTGCCGATAAGGCGGCTCCCGGGAAGGTCGACGCCCTCCGAAAAGCTCCCGCCAAGCACACAGAAGCCCACGCGAAGCACACCGCGGTCGGCTCTGAACGCCGAGAGGAACTCCTCGCGCTCTCTCCTGTCCATCCCGCGCGTCTGGACGACCGTCTTCACCTTCGGGTACTTTTTGCGGAAGACCTCAAGAGTCCGCTCAAGGAACTCGTAAGACGGGAAATAGCATATATAGTTGCCCGCCCGCGCGCTCACGGTCGCGGCGATGAAGGTCGAGACCTTCCTGTATGTCCTCTCGTCGCGGTCATCGCTACGGATGCTCAGGCTGTCGACCGCCGCAAGACAGAGGTTTTCCTTCCTGAACGGCGAGGGCAGGTCAAGCGCCTCCGAATCCTTTCCGCCTCCGCAGAGCGAGATGAAGTAGTCGAGCGGGGTGAGCGTCGCCGAGAAAAGCACCGACGCCTTCGCGAGCGAGAGCCGTTCGCCTATTATTTCCGACGGGTCGACGCAGAAGACCCGCGCCCGCGTGTCGCCGCCGCGTATCTCGACATAAGACACGAATTTTCCGTCAAAGAAATTCATTATCCGAAGATACTTTTTCAGCTCGGCAAGCAGCGACGAAAGCCTCGGGCAGAGCGGATGTCCGCGCAGTTTGTGCCGCAGGCGCGAAAGCGAGACCGCCGCCTCCTCCGCATGCTCACCGAAGCGCGGGAGCGGCGAATGGTCTATGTAGAATCCCAGCTCACCCTCCGAGGTCTGCCGCAGGCTGTCGCGGCAGAGCGCCCTCAGCGGCAGAAAAGCCTTCTTCAGCTCGGTAAGCGCGGAAACGAGAGGCAGGAGCGCCTCGCTCTCACATTCCTTTGCCGCGTCAAGGAAAGACGAGATCCGCCTCTCCGAAAGCTCGCAGGAATACATATCCCGCACGCGGTCGGGGAGGTTGTGCGCCTCGTCGATGAGGAAGACCGAGTCGCTCTCGCACGCGGTCGCATCAAAATACCGCCGCAGATATACCGCCGGATCGAAGGCGTAGTTGTAATCGCAGACGATGAGGTCGCAGTATTCCGACAGGTCGAGCGACAGCTCGTAGGGGCAGACAAGGTGCTTCTCCGCCGCCTCGGCTATGACCTCGGGCGTGTATCCCGCGCGGGTCGAAACGAGGTCGGCGATCGCGAACGGTAGCCTCTCATAGTACCCCTTCGCGTAGGGACACTCGTCGGGATTGCAGAAGGATGACAGCGCGCCGCCCGCTCTTGCCGCCGAATTTGCGCAAGCCTTTTCCTTCGCCGTGATCGCGCAGGCGCGGAAGGTCGCACCCGACGAGAAGAGCCTCCGTGCCGCCGCAAAAGCCTCGTTGCCCGTGCTCGCCTTCGCCGTGAGGTAGAATATGCGCTCGCACCTGCCCTCCGCCAGCGCACGGATCGCCGGATAGAGGGTCGATATGGTCTTGCCTGTCCCCGTGGGCGCCTGCGCGAAGAGCCGCTTTCCGCCCCTGACCGTCCGATAGACCGCGCTCATAAGCTCGCCCTGCCCCTCGCGCACCGAGGAAAAGGGGAAGCGGCAGCCTTTCGCCGTCGCGGGGAGCTTTACCTCGCGCCGCTCGCGGAGGAATTTTGCCCTGAACAGAAGGGGCGAAAGGTAGCCTCTGACCGCGTCGGCAAGCTCCTCCGACGAAAGGCGGTAGCAGAAGTCCTTCGCTTTCCCCGACTGCCCGGAGGTATAGCGAAGCACGAGCCTTGCCTCGCGGTATCCCGCCCGTACAAGGCGCACATAGCCGCCGACAAAAAGCCGCGCGACGAGGACTGGGTCGGGCTTTCCCGGAAGGTTCTTCTTTACCGTCTCCCCGAGGATGAAGCCCTCGCCGTCGGGCGACTCTGTGACCGCCCTTTCGCCGACGGAAAGGCTGAAGGTCACGCCCGAAAATTCTATATCGGCGGAGATACTTCCCACGGCACCCGAAAAGTCGGGGAGAGGCGGACTCTGCCTGCTGTCGATGTCGCACCTGCCCGCGGCGGGCACGCAAAGCTCGTATTCGGAGACGAGGATCTTCCCGTCGAGATATTTCATTGCCTTTCCCCTCCTTCCTCGGAATATAATGTAATAATTTATTATATCACAGACAAAGGGGTGCGTCAACCGCGCAATTACCAGAATTTTAGGGGTTACTTTTTTGCCCCCGACGCGCTATAATGATAACATAAAGATATGAAGGAGACAGAGATATGGAACTTATCCTGATAAACGAGCGAAAGCTCAAGATCACGCTGTCGGAGAGCGATATGAAGGAGTACGACATCGACTGCGGCACGGTCGATTACAGCCGGACAGAGACGCGGCGGGCGTTCTGGTCGCTGCTTGACGAGGCGAAGCACCGGACGGGCTTTGATGCCGCGAGCGACCGCGTTTACATACAGCTTTACCCTTCGCGTGAGGGCGGGTGCGAAATGTATGTCACAAAGCTCGGCGCGCTCTCCGATGCCGCCTCCCGTGACGGCGACGGAGTGTCAGTGTCGACCGGGAGGACGAAGGCGTTCGCCTTCCCGGGGACCGACCCGATGCTTCGGGTCTGCCGCCAGCTCGAGCGCTCGGGCTTCTGCGGCACCTCGGCGGCGTATTCGACCGACGACGGAGCCTTTCTGCTAATCCTCGGGAATATCAAGAGCGACAACGCCGTCGCCTTCGTCTCGGAGTTCGGCGACGAGGTCGACCCGGAAAGGATCGAGACTTCACTCTCCGAGCACGGCAGCCTTATCTCCGACAACGCCGTCAAAGCTCTCGCAAGACTCTGATCTCGGATGCGGGAGAGGCGGGGAACGGGACGAGGAACTCGGGAAACTTTCTTTCGAGAAAGTTTCCCGAACCCTTCAAAGAACTTGCTGACGGGTTACGGAAGGAATGTGTCTTGTCTCGCGGCATTTTGCCTGCGGCAAAACTTTGGCGGATTTTTGCCGAGGTCTCAAGGGTATGCAAGC
>CAKXXW010000060.1 GCA_934378145.1 uncultured Eubacteriales bacterium | reverse complement strand
TTTTTTCGTCCCGTCCTGCGTATAGAAAAGATGCCTTTCATATTGGTTCCTGCCTGCGCCATCCATGCGGATGCTGATGAGGGAGTTTATGCGGATTTCGTATTCGCCATTCAATACGTCGGCGAGCGACAAATACAGGGAGTCCTTCCACTGGATGTTGCCGTTTTTGCCGAATATCTGGACAGATATGGACTTCGCTTCGGCATTACGCGACTCAACAAACACCTCCGCGGAAAGAATTCCGTCTGCACCGAGCGTATACCCTTTTCTTGTGAAGGCAGTCGAAATCAGGACAGAGGCGCCCTCCACGGAGTATCCCGAGGGGTCGGTGAATTTCAGCTTCACGGTCTGCTTTTCAATCTTTTGCGCCTTTACCGTCATCGTGTGATCGGTTCCTTCCAGGCGGAGCGACTGGGACGGGATGTAATAGTCGTCTGTCAACCGGGAATCAATGCTGAGCTGGTAGTCGCCGGGTGTTGCTGTCTTCAGCGGGAGCTCGATTTCGCCGCTCGCGTCCAGCCTGAAGGACAGCTGATCGTTGAGATTGCTCCGCAATGTGCCCGTAACACCCTCCAGAGGTGCATCGGATTTGAATTTCAGACGGATGGTTTCGATTACGGTCTCCTGCAGCTGAGGCGTCAGCAGAACCTCCGCGTCGGACTGCCAGAGCATGAAGAATCTGTTCTGGCTCGGCAGATATGCCACAACGGATCCGTCCTCGGCATACAGTACCGTGTCGGCGACACTGTACGAGACACTGTATCCACCGACATCGGGCTTCAGGAGCAGGACGGTTGCCTCTCCGTTTTGGTCAAGCGTTACCGTCTTCCGGTAGTCCCTCATAGTGCTCACCTGAACCGAAAGACCCGCAAGGCTCTTGCCGGAGGCAAGGGAGAACCGGAACCGGATCCGTTGCGCCTGCAGCAAATCAAAACCGGAAAGAGGAGCAAGCGTATACTCCTTGCTGTCGTTCAGGGTTATATTCTGATACTGCGGCAATCTGTAAAAGCTGCCCTCGACTTCGCAGTATTCCTCGCAGACACGGTAGAACCGGACTGTTTCGCCGCTATACCAGAACGCGCTGTCTTCCCCGTTTGTCAAATAGCCGTTTTCGTCCACCGAGTATCCGTCGGGCAATCCGGCGGGTGTATACAGCAGAGCGGTGCCGTAGGGCGATCTGAAGCGGAAGAATCCGGAGATGGTATGCGGCGTCAGCACCCTGTCCGCTTCGGCGGCAACAACGATTTCGTCCACCTCGTACACCGTTCTTCCGTCTTTCAGTACCGAAAGGGTGTAGGTGCCGGCGGAAAGTCCGTCAAAGGAGTAGAAATTCGTTTCCGATTCCGTCAGGACGGGCATGGTATATGTCGTGTTCCGCTGCTTGCCCCGGAGGACAAGCTGCATATTGCCCGCGGCGGCTTTGGCGAACGGCGCGTTGCTCACGGTCAGCGCAATGGAAACGCTCGACGCGATCAGGCGCGGGTAGTCCTCTGCCGCTTTTTCCGCGACCGCGACACCGTTCTTATATGCCGTTACGGTCACAGACACAATCTCATAGATGCGGCTGAGCTTCCAGACACCGTTCCACGCCGTTCCGGCATTGCCGAGATCGATTTTCTCGGTTTGCAGTGTGCCTTTGTCGTCCAGCGTTTTGTACACGATGGTTGCTGCGGCACTGTCAATACCCGCTCCGATCGAGGCGCGTATATTAATCGTGCTTCCGATGATATAGCCGTCACGATTGCGCTCCAGCGAAACATCCAGCTTATCAATGCTCCAGCCGTCCGGTGTTTTTGCCGTGACGGTCATGCTCGCATCGGATTCATTGCCCGCGCCGTCATAGGCTTTTATATAATAGGAATATTCCGTATCGATCGCAAGCCCTTCGTCGGTGAAGGTGCGCTTTGTCGTATCTCTGATAAGCACACCGTCGCGATATATGCGATAGCCCGACACGCGGACATTATCCGTTGCCCGCGTCCAGCTGAGAGTGACGCTTGTTCCGCTTATCTGTGGTGTCACGACAGCGGGAGCAGTGGGCTTTTCCGTATCGGGTGCGCCTGTCGGCTTGCCCATTGCGGAAGCGGCACTGCTGCGCATGCCTGCCGCATTTTCAAAGATTATCTCATAGGTATAAATTCTGTTGCTGTCAAGATTTGTGTCATTATAGGAGGTATATTCCTCTGTGAGACAGCCGAGTGTTACTCCGTCGCGGGTAATCCACAGCTTTCCCGTGCCGACGGGAGCATCCCATGCGAGCTTCAGCTCGCCTGCCTCGCCGTTTGTCACCTTGAAGCCGGTAATCGGGCTGACATAAGAGGGTACGCTCTCGACACTTATTTCTGCTGTTGCATCCGACTCTCCCGTCAGCTTTGAAACTGCCGAGAAGGTGTAGCTTCCGTATTCGGTAAGCGGTACACTCAGTCTGTATATGCCGTTTGCGGGAAGCGTTACGGGACTCAGCGTCTTTGCGGTGCCGCCCGGCGTTGTGTAGGAAACGCTCACAACCGCACCCGCCTTACCGCTGATCGTCAGAATTACGTCATCAGCCGCCGCATTCGGGGAAGACAGAGTGACAAAGTGTGCGCTCGGTGCGCCGGACACCTTAAAGGCAAAAGTTGTTTCCTTGGAGGTAAGCGCACTTTCCGTGTCGCCCGCAAAGGAAATGACAGCCTCATATTCGCCCGTTTCAAGCTTTCCGAGATTGATTCCTGTCCAGTCAAAGAACTCTTTTTTCTGCCAGTCGCCGCCGGCTTTGCGGTATTTTATTTCAAGTGGGAGCATCCTGACCTCACCTGTTATGCCCGTCTTGGGATTGCTTCCCGACACATGGCGTATATCTGTTATGCGCAATCCGCCGGTGACGGTCGAGTTCAGATCGATGAGAACATCCTGCTCTGTGGTAAATTCGCTCTGTGCGGGTGAACCGACGAAGGAGTCAATCTCCCGCCCGTTTACGGTAAATTCTGTCTTATTCAGAGGAAGCGTCAGCATGAATACCGTGCCGCTGCCTTCCCACTCGAAGCTGCGCTCCGAAAGCTTTGCATACATTCCCGTGACGCCGCTGTCAAGCATGAACTTCTGAGCTCTGTAAACATACATACTGTTTCTGTCGGAGTTGTCCATGACAATGCCGCCCAGCTCCGGAATCAGGCAAAGTGAGGAGTTGCTGCTGTCATTATTGGATATGTTGTATTCCCGAAATTCTTCATCCGAAAGGACTACATTTGTTCCCTCTGCCGCAACATTGACCCCGCGGTAGAAAATATAGTAGGTTTCCGTCTTGTCACTGCCATATACCGAATCCACGCCGCCGACATAGTAGGAGCCGACCGGGATTTTGTCATAGGCACTTGTTGTAAAAGTATGTCCCCCGTAGTTTACAAACAGCAGAGGAGAGTAAACCTGTCTTCCGCTTTGACCCAGATAAACCTTCAACTCGCCGAATTTCGTATCCGGTTTTGTTACGGTACGGTTGGGATTTGCGGGGTCATATGGGAAATAATCAAAGAACATTATGCTCTCGTCGGAAGATCCGCTGTTATTGCTGAGTCTGACTGCCACAAACACATCCGTGACATCATCCCAATTTTTTGCGTCGAGATAAACTATGTAGGTTCCGTCCTCTTCCGTTTTGTAGCCGATGGCTGTCGGAGTTTCTACTTTTCCGTTGCGGACAATGTAGATATTGCCCTGCTCAACCGAAGCATAAGCGGACGTATAGCCCTCAGGAACCTCCAGGCGGAGCGTCATCATTTTATCGAGCTTCACATGGAGCGGTTTCGTCACCGTATTGAACTGATACGGCAGAAAGTCCACATAGGGCGTACCATCATAGGACAAATCGGTTTCCAGCGCATAGCGGACATTCAGAATGTAGTCACATTCGGCAATCGGCATTTTCGGCCAGCGGTTGATACCGCCTGCATACAATGTGCCGGGATAGTTCTCAACCATGCCGGAATAATAGTCCGCCGTATCTTCCTCATTTGCGCTTTTCATGCTGAATTCGTTGGCTGTGCTGTTAAGATACTGATCTTGTGAGGTTGCTTTGGCATCTATCAATATCTCTCCGCCGACAAGGATATTGCCTTTATCGTCTACGGCTTTATGAACGATCGTAGTGTTTTCTCCGTAGCAAAGCGTATCGGTGCCTATGTCAAATTGTGTGATTATTTTTGTAGGATCGAAGTCAATGGAATTCATCGTATTGACATCGACCTCTCCGAGAATATGCGTCACATGACAATATCTTCTTAATGTACTTTCCGTTCCGCCGGATGTAACGTATTTATTGCGGATGACATCATATATGCCGACGGCAAGATTCTGCGTTACAGGCGAGAGATATACTGTTTTGATATCTGTCCCGTACATATCCAGTGACATACCGTCGCCGGCGGAGAGAATACTGCCGTTTGATGCGGCGACCGTCCAGAGGTCTCCGTTGCCGAGAGAATCCACCGCGGAAATCGTTATCTCGCGAGCCGCGTCGATATCCTCAGCGAGAGAGATTTCGGTTTTGTTTCCGTCCTGAACGGCGGTCGCAAATATGAGATACCGATTTGCTTTATCTCTGACAAAGAAGCGATGCTCGCCATCCGAAAGGTAGAAGGTTATATCGCCCGCCCTATCGGTCGTTCCGAGATCGAAGCTGTCGCTTCCATAGCAAAGCTTTATATCGGCATAGGAAAGCGTCACCGTACTGCCGCTGAAATGAAGCGTGGTTTTCTGCGCTTCATCGCCGCCGAGAGAGATTTCCGGAGCAAAAACACTCGTTTTTGTGAAAATCATATCGTCTGTCACAAAGCTGAAGGTCAGCCGTCCGCCGTTTTCATCGAAAAGCTTTTTGTCAACCTCAATTTCGGACGAAGAAGCACCTCCGACTTTCTGTAAAAACTTTCCCGTATCGGCGTTGTATACGGAAATCTGTCCGGCAATGGCGCTTCCTGCGGGATCGTAAATGTATAGGTTCGCTTTTGTCACCACAAGGCTGTTACGGATGATCGTTGCATATTCCGAAAAGTTTTGCACTGTCGTTGCATCCTTGTTCGCTTCCGCTTCCGCCGCCGTACGATAGAAAATTTTCAATGTAATGTTGCCGTCCTCAAAGGATGAGGTGTCAAGGGTAAAAATGTACTCCGTCTGCTCCGTTGCCGTTTTCAAAACAGGCTCGGAAGTATACAGCGCAGTTCCTTCTTCATTATAAACAACAAGCGTCGCGTCCTTTGCAAGCGTCGCACCGACGGTGAGTCTTCCTGTGATTTCCACCGTACCGGTCAGCACATTGCGACATTCAATTCCGCCCTGAATCGTGACGCGCGTCGCTTTCACGGAGCTGATGAACGCCTGTCTGACGCTGTCATCCATGTCCGTCATATTCCTGAAATTATAGACATGATAGTTTTTATTGTAATATGACACTCCGCCGTGACCGTATGCAAACATGCGCTTGGCGGCGGTGATGGCTTCGGGGTTGGTTCTGCC
>CAKXXW010000059.1 GCA_934378145.1 uncultured Eubacteriales bacterium | reverse complement strand
GTAGAAGCTGTCGGCAGGAAAATCTTCAATATAAAGGACACCCTCGGGCAGAGACGCGCCGTCGCTTCGGACGGGAAGGGGAAGGCTCGCCTTTTCGACCTCGGCGGGCGGGGCGACGACGGCGAAGAGCGTCCTGTCGGTGCCGAGAAGCTCCGACAGGCGGATGCCGCCCGAGACCGCGCGGGAGAAGGAGGTGCGCTTTTCCTCCGTGACCCCGGGCAGAGCTATGAGTCGCCCGTCGCGCGTCGGAATCACCCCGTTCGTCTCGAGGAAGAGGTGCGAGGCAAGGCTCATTCCGGCGTGCGCCCGCACCGCCGCATCGCGGAAGACTATCCGGTCGGAAAGGCAGTCCTCAAGCGCCGTGAGGTACTTTCCCGACAGAAGCACCGGAAAGGAGAAAGTCGGGAGAGTTGCGAGCATACGGTTCTCGTTTTCCGAGAAATCCGGCACTTTTATCGCCGCCGTCAGCACGGGAACGGACAGAAGGCAGGCGGCAAGAAGGCAGAGCGCGACCGCTCCCGGGAAACGGCAGGAGCTTATCGAGGCTTTTCTCGCCTCAAGCCTTTTTTCGGCTCTTTCGTCGGGGGATATACGCTTTTTACTCATGACCGCGCTTTTTGACCCTTACGAACATCGTGAGGAGCGCCTTGCCGTTGAAGGGGATGATAGGATAGAGGTAGCTCCTCTTGCCGTTCACCGTCTTGTTCGTCGCGAGCAGGACGATTATGCCGATGAGACCGAATCCGAATCCCCACCAATTGAATATCTGCGTCAGTATCAGCAGCCCCATTCGGAAGAATTTCAGCGCGTATCCCAGCTCGTAGGAGCTTTGCGTGAAGTTCGCTATCGCAACGAAAGCCATATAGAGTATGACCTCGGGTATCAGCCAGCCTATATCCACGGCAAAGTCGCCGAGGATGAGTCCGCCGACTATCGAGAGCGAGTTCGCGAGCATATCGGGCGTGTTCATCGACGCCATGCGCAGACCGTCGACGATAAGCTCGACGAGAAGGAGCTGGACGAATATCGGCAGCCTTCCCGTCTCGGTCGGGATCACGAAGGCGAGCCATTCGGGCACCGCCGAGGGATTTTTCACGAGGAGCAGCCATACGGGCGTCAGGAAAAGGGTCAGCCAGAAGACCACGAAGCGCACGGCGCGTATATATGTCCCCGTCGCGGGGGGAAAATAGAAGTCGTTCGTCTCCTGCACAAAGTCAAACACGGTCGTCGGAAGCACCATCACCTGCGGCGTGTTGTCGCATATGATGAGGACGCTGCCCTCGTAGAGCTGCGCCGCCGCCGCGTCGGGGCGCTCGGTCATCCTTATCTTCGGGAAGGGATTGTACCAATTGCTCCGGATGAGACATTCCTTCAGCGACTCCTGCCCGAGGGTCAGCGAGGCGGTCTTTATCGAGGAGAGCCGCTTCTTTATGCTCCCGACAAGCTCGGGGTCGGCGCGGTCGGCAAGGTAGCATACGATCACATCGGTCTTTGAGGAGCTTCCGACGCTGATATAGTGCATCGTCAGCGAGGTGTCGCGGATCCTTCTCCTGATCAGGGCGGTGTTGAAGATGAGAGTCTCGACAAAGCCGTCGCGCGCGCCCCGCATGACCCTGTCGCTTTCGGGTTCGGAGGTCTCTCTCGCGGGATACTCCCTCGCGTCGACGATTATCGCCGAATCCGAGAAGGTCGAGCCGAGGATCAGCGCCGCCCCCGACATCACCATGTGGATCATAGTGTCAAGGTCTTCCGTCACATCGGTCTCGACATAGGGCAGGTTCGCGACCGAGAATTCGTCGGCGGAGCCTCCCGTGCTTTTGAGCGAGAGGAAGTATATCATGAGCTTTTCCATGACCCCGTCCTTTATGAAGCCGTCGATGTAGTAAAGGGTCAGCTCATCGTTTCCTACCTTCATTATTTTTTTAAGAATGTCAAAGTTTTCGTCAACGCGCAGAAGCCGGTCGAGCTGCGCGACATTTTCATCGTAGATCTGTGACAGTCTTCGCATAAACGGTCATCCTTTCGGTTTTTTGATTATTCCGATTCTATTATTCCGACGCGGGGGGATTTTGATACTCCCATAATTTTTTATGTAATATTTCCGCGTGATCGGGCAAAATAGTAGCGACCGTAAAAAAGTCAAGGAGGATTTTCCGAAATGGTCATTATGGATAGGATCGCGCTGGTGCTTACGATCATCGGCGCGCTGAACTGGGGAAGCATAGGCCTCTTCAGATTCGATATAGTCGCGTGGATCTTCGGCGGGCAGGGCGCACTTGTCAGCCGCATAATCTATACGCTCGTTGCCCTTGCGGGTATATGGTGCATTTCGATACTTTTCAGACCCGCCGAGGAATATACCTCGATCGAGGACAAATAAGCACCCGACATGGGGCTGTAAGAGGGGCAGAGCCTTTCTTGCAGCCTTTTTTGGCGGAAAATACCGTCGGGCATTTGACAATTTTTTCTTTCGGGTGTATAATCTCAGGTATGAAAGAGAGGTAATGCATAATGAAGGAAAAACTGCTCATCGGCGCGTCGTCGCGCTTTCATACCGTCACACCCGACGGAAAATACTCCCCGATCGAGATGGTCGAGCATTTTCACAAGGTGGGATTTCAGGCGATAGACTTCGATATCGCGACCGTCCCCGACGATATGGGCGTGGATTGGAAGAGGATCCTTTCCGAAACGGCGGACCTTGCCGCGAAGTACGGGATAAGGATGGACTATGGACACCTGCCCTTCAAGCCGGTAAAGAGAGCCGACGGGAGCGATGACAAGGAACAGTTCAGAAAGAATATGATGCTCGCGATAGAAGCAGCGGGCTTTGCGGGAATAAAGAACGCCGTCATCCATCCGGCAAGGAACAAGACATCCGACGACGGCTTCAAGAGAAATGTCGAGTACCTCACCCCCTACGCCGAGCAGGCGGCAAAGTACGGCGTGCGCCTCACGATAGAGAATATGAGGAGCGGAAGAGAGGCTGAGGGCATCCACCGCTATTCCTCGGTCGCCGACGAGGTGATAGAGATCGCCGATTACTTCGGCGCCGATGTCTGCTGGGACTTCGGACATTCGCATACGACGGGACTCCGTAAGCAGTCGGAGGAGCTTGAGAAGGTCGGAAAAAGGCTCAAGGTGCTTCATGTGAACGATAACCACGGGGGAGAGGACGAGCATCTGCCGCCCTTCCTCGGAACGATAGATTGGCTCGACGCGGTCGAGGGCCTCAGAAAGGCGGGATACACGGGCGTCTTCAATTATGAATGTAAGATGTTCCGCCTGCCGATGGACGCCGGAGTCCGTGAGGGCATCGCGGCGTATATGCTCGGCGTTGGGAACTACCTCACCGACCTCATCGCAAGGGACTGAGAGGCGTTCTCCGCCCCTTCCGCAAAAAAATTTATAAAAAAGAAAAACCTCGCAGATTCCTGCGAGGTTTTTTTCGTAGATTTACCAACTCTACGACACGATTATACCACATATTGCCCCCGATGTCAATAGAATTTCAAGAAAATATTTTGTTTGTCCATTCATTTGTGAACAAAGTCCATTTGCACTTCATTTTTATGGTTTTATAAGCCCTTTTGCCTTCGTAGAGTTGGTAACTCTGCGAAAAAAATTCGCGTCTTACCGCGAAAAACAAATCAGAAAAGGAGAAAAAACCATGAAAAGAAGCACCAAAAAGGGTTTCACTATCGTCGAGCTTGTTATAGTCATAGCGATTATAGCAATTCTCGCTGCAGTGCTTATCCCTACCTTCGCGAGCCTTATTCAGAAGGCTAACACCAGCGCGGACATTCAGGCTGTTCGCGAAATGAACACCTTCCTTGCAATCAACGAGGTAGAGGAACCCAAGACGATCAACGAGGTATTCAAGGCACTTGAGAACGGCGGTATGACCGTTAAGGACTATCATCCGCTCGTATCCGGCAGGTTCTTCTTCTGGGACAGCAAGCTGAACCGCGTTCTTTACACCGACGCCGATTATAATGTTATCTTCCCCGAGGATTACAAAACGGCAGACCGCGAGTCAAACGGCTGGCTCTCTCTCAGCGGCGAAATAAAAGAAGACAAGAATTATGAAACAAGCACAGACGGAAAGACCGTAACCATCGGCTCTGCCGAGCAGTATTACGCTTTCGCAAAAGCCAATAAGAATAACCTTCCCGCGGGAATAACTGTACAGTTTAATGTCCCTACGATCGACCTTATGGGCGCGGATGTCGGATTCCAGATCTCGGCAAAAGGCGACTATAATATCATTGGATACGGTGAAAACGGAACCACGATCAAGGGTCTTTCACAGCTTAAAAACAACTATATAGGAACAGTAGAACAGGGCGACAACGTGGGCAAAAACTATGCAAGTGGGCTTATTCAGGTAATTGACACCAAGAACGGCACAGAAAGCAACACCGTAACAATCAAAGACATTACAATTTCCGGAGGCACCTTCGGCGACCTTGAGACCGGAGGCGTTGCTGCCGTCGTCGGTAAGGTAATGTCAAAACAAACTGTCACCGTTGAATTTAACAATGTCAAAGTTATAGATACTGTTATCAACGGCAAGAACAAGGTCGGCGTCCTCGTCGGTCAGGTTATGGGCGATACAAACATTAAGGTGACCGGATGCAAAATCGAAAATGTGACAGTCAACTGCTCCGAGGGCGAAGCCGGAAAGGTTATCGGATGTCTGACAACAAAAAAAGTCGCAACATTTGACAGGCCTTTTGATGTATGGGTTAATGCTACCCTGAACCTTGTTGAAGGAAAATTCGACAGAAAAGTCGTTAAACTTTCGGGTGAAACAAAGGTTACTGTTACTAATATGGAACGTGAAAATAATAAATATGTTATTCCCACCAGCGGTGCAACAACCGAGGAAGTAACAACCACCGCCACAGCCGTTGTTGAAAAGCTTGACAAGGACGGAAAGGTTGAAGGTTACAGACTGTTCTTCGAAAAAGCATATGTAACGGCAATTTATGATGGCAATAATGCAACAATTCACATTGGCGAGGAGTCGGAGAAACCGATTAACTTGATTAAATCAGAATATTCCCATAATTACTGGGGCGCTACTAAAGTAGAGAGTGAAAAAGTCAAGTGTGATAAAGGCTTTGTTTTCACCACTGCTTATTGCGGCGACTGATTCAACATAATCTATTGACATAAATTGACATAAAATGAATCCCGCCGCGAGGATTTCCTCGCGGCGGGGATTTTTTACCCTTTCCCGCAGAGCTGCCCCGTCACCTTAGACGAAGACTTCCTTCACCGATAAAAACGGGAGGATAATATTCTCCCCTACAATTGAAAATAAAGTTCACCGTCCTTGGTGAAAATCTTATTATCCGCCCCCGAACGGGAAAAGGAAGACATCATTTCTGTCGTGAAATGACCATTCTCCGTATACCCGTAGGGGAGGATACCATCCTCCCGTTTCAAAGGAGCAAGGCAGACCTCACTTCTGTCGAATGACGACCGCCCAAACCGAGGCTCCCTCCGGGAGGGAGCTGGATTTCCGACCCAACGGGGAGGAAAGACTGAGGGAGCCTGCGGCATAAAATTTTTACACAGGCAAACGGAGTGTTTGCGATCTTAAATTCTTTATACCGCACTCTCCTTCAGTCGCCTTCGGCGCCAGCTTCCTCCCGGAGGAAGCCTCTTGTCTGTGCAAATCGATTCCTAATTTTACAGGGCGTTTGTCCGCCCGAAAAGCATTATCTCCGGGTGATGACCTTCCCTTTCGGTGCATAAACTGCGATTCAGCGCCGCGGGTCGCACCCGCCCGGGAAAATTTTTGCGCAGGCTGTAAAAGGCTGTCACAAAGGTGCGAGGTGTGTCATATTATGTTAACGGAGCGGGAAACCGAGCCGAAAAACATAATGGGAGGTTCTTTTATGAACGGCGGAAACTGCCTTTGCAATCTTCTTGACGATCAGAATATCGTCTGGTTGATCCTTATAGGACTCGTTCTCTGGTGCTGCTGCTGCAACGGCAGATAACGGGGAAGGGGAGGCGCTTTCGGGGCGCCTCCCCCGAATTTTTTTATAAAAAAGTATTGACAAAAGGCGGAACAGGCGGTATAATATAAAAGTATCCGCCGCTGTCGGCGAAAAAGGAATACGGAGAAGTACCCAAGGGGTCAAG
>CAKXXW010000058.1 GCA_934378145.1 uncultured Eubacteriales bacterium | reverse complement strand
CGCTTGCAAGGCGAAGGGCGGAGGTATATTCGCCAAAGGCGAAATTCCCGTACGGCATTCGCCGTATCCTTTTTTTGGTGACCCTACAATGCGAACACAATCAAAGTGCAACGCACTTTGATGTGGGTTCGCATGCCCCGCCCGGCGCGAAAATGAAGCGCACCTGCGGTGCATGAAAAATGAAGCAGGGCTTCGCCCTATGAAGCGCGGCTTCGCCGCACGGAGGATAAACGAGTACGCTTCGCTTCATATTCGCCGAAGGCGAATGTTTCATGGCAACGCAGTTGCCGCTTCATGTTTGCGGAGCAAACGCTTCATTCATTTTATTGTAGGGGAGGGCGGGCGTCCGATGTGAAGTGCCGAGCCGACATTGTGGCGCGGCTTTAACCTGCTTGAAAATCGGATGTCGTGGATCCTGCTCTTTTTGTGCCAGAGGTTGGTTTTAACGAACTTTTATGATATAATCAAAGTCCATAATCTCTGCAAGGACAACTGTATTACACGTATGCTAAAATGCAAGTACAGAAAGGAGATGACTTTATGGAAAACAAAAATTTAATTGACAAAGCCATCGTTTTTATACAAAAGAATCCCCAAAACAATCTGTCACTACAAAGCATTGCGGACAATGCAGGATTTTCACTCACCTACTTTGATGCAATATTCAGACAGCATACGGGGTATAGTCCTGTGGAATACTCTCGCATTTACAAGTTAACGAGAAGCGCACTTGAGCTTCGCAGAACGCCCAAGACCGTACTGGAAATTGCTCTTGACTTTGGTTATGCAAGCCCTGAGAGCTTCACTCGCGCTTTCAAAAGTTTTTACAGTATTACGCCGAGCGAATACCGTGAGAAATATTCCGGAGAGGCGGTTACCTGGCATGACCTTTCCGGTAAAATTGCAATCAGTCATTTCAGACGAAGTTTTCCTGAATTAAACGTATCGGATATTGATCTTGCCCTTGATTTTTGCTTCACTCACAATCCGCTCAAATATGCTGAGGATATTGTAGGAATGACTGTTACAGAATCCGAAATCCTCACACTTGGCAATTCCGAACCGCTTGAACATTTTATTTATGTATCTGATTACAACTCCGCAGAGCCTGCTGTAGCGCTCGTCTGCGAAACCGAGGCTGATGCTTTGCCTTACCTGAAACTCTTAGGAAAACTCACAAATCCGAGATTCTCCGTCCGCAGATCGGTTGATACGGAATGGGAGAGTTTTGATGCCGAAGTAGCAAAGCTTGGGCTGACCTGCCGTTACGGATACGACATGATCTATCCCAAAGATACGGTTGCTGTTCCCGAATATGAAGGAATGGAAATTCGTTTGCTCACCATAGAAGATATGCCTTTCATAAAAGTGTTCAAACAAAGCGGCGGATGCGCAGAATGCCACATCAGAGCAATCCAAATCCACTTTGACGGAAAAGGCAACATCGGTATGAGACCGATGGGGATATTTGAAAACGGAAAACTTGTTTGCCTTGCGATGCCTACACTTGACCGGATTCGTGAATTCAGAAAATACGATATCGGCGCTATTTTTACACTTGATTCGTCAAACGAAAGACAAGCCATTGATTTGATGTGGAAGTATGCGATTGCAAGTTGTTTGCAAGATAATGCTGCCATTGGTAACGCTAATGCAGATGATGATGACTCGCCTCTTGGATTAGCTGCTTGCGAGCGCATCGGTCTTGTGAAAGTCGCTAAAAATTGTTGGTACAGTACCTGAGTTCAACATTCATTTCGCGTCTATCTATAAACCTGCGGTGAAATTTTTCAATCAGTCCTTTTTCGAGCAAAGCCTTGATTGCCTTGTCCACGGTTTCCTCTTTCCTGATTCCGCACCCGCTTGCGATATCTTTCCGCGAAGGAAAAGCCACATTGCTTTCCCGGTTCATACGACGACAAAGAAAACAATAGACGGCGAAGTCCTTCAACCGCCTGTCGATGATCTTCACGGTCGCAAATTCATCTCACCGCGCGATGTTCGTCGGCGATTCCACACCCGTCGGGCCCTCCTTCGTGCGAAAAAATGTCCCGCCGGAGCAGCTTCGCAGCGACTTTCTCCAGCTCGCGCACCACGGCCTCGACGGCGGAGATATGGAATTCTACCGCGCAGTCGCACCGCAGACCGTGCTGATCCCCTGCTCGCTCGACGGAGCGAAGTTCATAAAGGCTCCCGAGACTGCCTGCAACTACAACAACCGCTATATGCAGGACCGCGCACTTTCGGTGATCTGCGCCTGCATGGGGCAGGTAACAATGGAGTTCTGATGTCTGTCTCGTCTCGTTTGTGAATTTTTATTTAATTTCTCTGTTGACAGGTCCAAATATTTGTGATATTATAATAGCAGAAACACAGCCGCATCTCTCCGGTAAGCGTCCGACAGCGGATCTCCTGTTCCTCTGCCACGCAAGGACATACGGTCGGCGGCTCCGTTTGTCATCTGAGGAACAACAGCGCATAAGTTTGTCGGACACGGCATACCTATGCGCTTTTTATTATACTTGAGGAAAGGATCAAAAAGATGAAAAAACTTATATTATTGATCACAGCATTGATCATTCTTGCGACATTTTGCTCGTGTACCTTTACGGAGCAGACTCCGGACAACGGCAGTGACACTCCCGGGTCAAAAACGATGCTGGAGCTTGAAAGTCCTCCCGATAATGCCTCGTATTCGTTTGAGACTTATCAGAGTCTGAAACAGGCTCTTATGACAAAGAAATCCGCGGATTATTCCGGAATAAGGGAAAAGCAGGCGGATTGCGGCAGGGTTTATGAGAGAACGCTTACCGAATACGAATCCGGCGAGATAAAAGTCGCGATACCGCAGATCGACGGAAGAGATCTTCCTCTCCGCAACAGGGAAGGGTTATCAAATATAACACTTATGACCGATGAGCTTTATAATCTTCCTTGGGTATGGTATCACTGTCTTGCCGGCGAGCGGGATCTGCAGATACAGGTAGCATACCCGAGCGTTCTCGGAAACGCCGCGGTGGACTCGGCAAAATCGTATTATGAAGTATTGAAGCTCATCACCGACAAGGCGCCGGGACCGGACAATTACGGCGATTATGAGGATTATTCGCGCATATACGAGCAGGATATCACCCTTAGGGACGGCAACACCGTTATCGCGATGATATCCGAGCTTAAAAACAGCACGAAAAAGTATGTCATGTATTATCAGGATGGTATGATGGTCATACTGTATGCCGATGCCGGGCTGCTGACCGACGAATTTTTCGGAGCGTTCGGCTTTGCAAAGTGATTATCTCATTTTCGGACAGAATGTGCCCATTGCCGACCGGAATAACAACCTAACAGAAAAAAGGGACCTTAGTTCGAAGGTCCCCTGCTTTTCTGTTTTTTATTTTTCCGTGCCGGTGTATTCCGAAATGTCCACGCCCGAGAGCGCCGCGGGGCTGATCCTGCCCTTCGTGCGCTCGAAGTAGGCTATGCTGTTGCGCAGGAGCAGAAGCACCTGATTATTGAGCGTCCTGCCCTCCGCCTCCGAGACTATGAGAGCCTTTTTCAGCACATCCTCGGGTATGCGGAGCGTGACCTCGGGCGACTGCTTCATAGAGCCTTACCTCCGAGGTCGAGCGTTCCCTTGTATTCAAGGAGCTTCATAAAGTGTCCGCCGACGACCGTGCGGTTGCGGAAGCTCTTTACGAGACCGCTGCTGCTGCCGTAGGAGCGGTGGAGCGCCGTCGTCGTCATATACCAGTCGGTCATAGGCACTCTCGACTCGGTCTCGTTGTAGCTGTTCCAGAGAGGCTCGATGAACTTCCCGAACTCTTCGCGGCTGTCGGCAAGGACGCCCGTCCAGATGTACCAATCGCTCTTCGTGTAGTCGGCGCGGTTGTCAAGCGGCAGTCCGTAATTGTTCATATGCTTTGCATAGCTCGCAAATTCCGACGCGAGGACTTCCTTCGGCATGATACCCGTGCCGAAGAGCTTATCCCACACGATATTGTACTTCATAGAGAAGCTGTTCTGCCAATTGAAGGCGAGGCGGTAGCTTCCGTCGGCGTTTGCCGCGCGGGTGATCCAGCTCTGCGTCATCTCTTTCGCATGCGCGAGGAGCCTTTCATACTCGCCGTCGTTTCCGAGCATCTTTTCGATGATGCCCATGCCGGCGATACCCATGATCGCCTTGAGCGTGAGGTTGCAGTTATGCGCAAGGTGTCCCGCAAAGTCGTCGGTGCAGAGCTGATTCGCCGGATCGTCGCCGTTTTCCTCAAGGTAGGCGCACCATTTGCGGAGAACATCGAGATGCTCCGCAGCAAAGTCGGCGTTACCCGTCGCGACTGCGGCGGTCGCCTCCATAACGAGCATGTTTCCGCACTCCTCAAGGGGCATCTGCTTCGCCTCGAGAAGCACGCCGTCCTTGAGTCCGTAGACCTGACCGTTCACGCGCGGATAACGGCCCGCATCGTGGGGAGCAAAGTCGTACTGCCATGCGTCGGTCGCCGCAAAGCGGTAGATCGGGCGCATCATTCCGCGTACAAGCTCGGGGTTGTAGAGAAGGAAGAGAGGTGTCGAAGGATAGCTGACATCGACCGTCGCGGCGCATCCGTTCGAGAAGCACTCCTTCGAGATGTAGAGGACCTCGCCGTTCGTGTCAAGGACGAGCTTGTGAGCCGCCACAGACTGACGGAGAGAGAGAATGAGCAGCTCGGCGTACTTTTCGCCGCCCGCCTCGGTAGCCTCGGCGACCATCTTCGCCGAGAAGTCTGCGCAGCGCTTCATTACCTCGGGATAGTCGCGGTGCGCGGCGCATATCGCGTCGGCGATCGTCGCGTCCTTGGTCTTCCAATACGCGTCGAGCTTGTCGCCGAAATATTCTATTGATTTAACATCATCGTAGGCAAAGCTGAAGAGCGTCCCTTCGCCGACCGGTGCCTCGGCAAAGACAAAGGTCATTCCGTCGGAAAGGCAGGAGCCGTACTCCGCGCCCTTGCAGGTGAGGTAGAATTTACCCCAGTCGATCCTCTGATCGTCGCCGTCGCGCGAGAGGACATTCTGCACCTCGGAGGCAAGGGTGACGCTCCCGCCCTCGACGGAAGCCTTCACGGGATACTCTCCGGCAAGGTCAAGGCAGATCTGCTCTGAGACCGAGACCTTGGCGCTCACGCCCGCGGCATCGGCGCTGACAAGAAGGTAACTGACCGGACGCGAGATGAGGTACATATCATCGGGGATAACGGGCGAGGTAAAGGTCAGTCTGACCTTCACTCCGTCGCAGTCGAAGGTATAGTAAGAAGAGAAGGCATCCATATCGGATCCCACCTGACGGGCGGCAAGCGTGCCTTCATTGCGACCCATAACGCCATACACCCTGTCGCCGACCTTTACGGTGCAGCGGAGGGCGATAGTCCTGCCTGTCCAATGGACAGTGTCCGAGGCATTGAGGGCATCGGTCTCCGACCAGACACTGAAAAAGGGATCGGAGGTGATAAGGGGTGTTGCGGGAGGTCTCATTTTCATATCGGTAAACTCACTTTCGGTAAAAATTGGGTGAAAAACTCTACCGAATACCATTATATATTATTTCGGAGGCAAAGTCAACAAAAAGGCAGGGAAATATTACCCCGAAAGAAAAAATAAAAAATCAAAAAAAGTGTTGACAAACGCGAAAAAGTGTGGTATAATCGCTTCGTTCCGTGAAATTTGCTGGTGTGGCTCAATGGCAGAGCAGCTGATTTGTAATCAGCAGGTTGTTGGTTCGACTCCGATCACCAGCTCCAGTAGCCTTGCTACACCGAAGTTCCATAGGGTATGGGGGAATTCCCGAGCGGCCAAAGGGGGCAGACTGTAAATCTGTTGTCACTGACTTCGGTGGTCCGAATCCACCTTCCCCCACCATAAAAAAGCACTTGCTTTCGCAAGTGCTTTTTTCAATGAAGCGCACATTAAGTGCATGAAAAATGAAGCAGGGCTTCGCCCTGTGAAGCGCGGCTTCGCCGCACGGAGGAGAAAGCGGGTGCGCTTCGCTTCATGTTCGCCGAAGGCGAATGTTTCATGGCAACGCAGTTGCCGCTTCATGTTTGCGGAGCAAACGATTCATTCATTTGTATCGCGGGCGCCCGATGGGACGCCCCTACCGTGGGTGAAAATGAAGCGCACCTTTGGTGCATGAAAAATGAAGCAGGGCT
>CAKXXW010000057.1 GCA_934378145.1 uncultured Eubacteriales bacterium | reverse complement strand
GGCGCGCGCGGGCGTTCGGCTTGAGGTAGGGATAGACGGTATCCTCGACAAGCACCTGCTTCATCCGTCTGAGGATCCTCGTGTCGATCTCTCCGTAATCCCCGGGCCACGAGACTTCCATCTTTCCCTCGACCTGCTTCACATAGATGAGCCGGCGCTTTATATCAAGCTCCTCGACCTCCCATACCCTTCCGGCGAGCGCAAAGCGGTCGCCGACCGGCGGGGGAGTCGTGATAGTGCCTATCTCATCCGAGCCGGCACGGACCGTGAAGTCCTCCGTGTCCTTGAATACAGCGTAAAACTTGAATGTCCCGAGCAGTCTCTCGCCGGCAAGCCCGACGATGAGTCCCTTCTCCTCGGTCATCTCGATATAATCGTTCTCTATCATCGACAGGAGCAGCGTGCGGTAGTCCTCGCGGCTTATCTGCGAGAACGGCGGCAACGAGAGTATCCTCTCCGCGAGCCGCTTCGGCGTCAGCTCGCCCGAAGAGGCAAGCACCGAGAGCGTCTGATGAAAGAGAAGGCTGAGCGGCATGCTCTTTCTCTTCGGAGGCTCGATGAACCTCTCTTCAAGGTAGAGCTGGATTATCGCGATCGCGCGGAGCAGCTCCCATGGGATAAGCTCGGGGAGCGGCGCGTTCGGCAGAGCCTCTTCCTCGCGGAAGACCATCATCATCTCGGGCGGGTCGCCGCGCCTTCCCGAGCGCCCGAGCCTTTGCAGAAAGGACGAGACCGAGCAGGGCGCACCGAGGTGTCCTATCCGCTCGAGCCTGCCTATATCTATCCCAAGCTCCATAGTGACGGTGGCGCAGGTCACGGCGCGCACCTCTTCGTTCTTCATCTTTGTCTCGGCTTCCTCGCGGAGCGCCGCGGAAAGATTTCCGTGGTGGATTAGGAAGACATCCGGCTCACCGCGCGTCTTCGCTATCTGGCGCAGGGTCGCCGTAAGGTATTCGGTCTCCTCACGCGAATTCGAGAAGACGAGAGCCTTCTTGTCCTTCACGCAGTCGTAAAGATACTCATACCCCGCGTCGATCTCGGCGGCGGGCTGCTTCGGAAGTTTGAACTTCACTCCCTCGGCGTCCGCCTGCACGGGGCTGAGATTCTGAATGTAAAAATGCTCGAGCCCGAGCCTCCAGCGCAGCTTCTCGGGCGAAAAACGGGGAATGTCTACGATAACGCCCCTGCCTCCCGAGAGCCAGTCGGCGGCGAGCTGCGGGTCGCCTACCGTTGCGGAAAGTCCTATCCGTCTCGGCGAGCGTCCGATCGCACGGTCAATGCGCGAGAGCTGGCAGATTATCTGATTTCCTCTGTCCGACCCCGTAAGAGTATGGATCTCGTCGATTATAACGAAGCGCAGGTCGCAGAAAAGCCTTCCTATATCGTTCGAGCGGTTGATGAGCAGGCTCTCGAGCGACTCGGGCGTTATCTGAAGGATCCCGCGCGGGTCGTCAAGCAGCTTTTTCTTATGCGAGCGTGCGACATCGCCGTGCCAATGCGTCACCGGGATCCCCGTCTCGTCGAGCAGCTCCTCTATGCGCAGGAACTGGTCGTTTATGAGCGCCTTGAGCGGCGCTATATAAAGCACTCCGACGCTTGTCGGCATATCGCGGCAAAGCTCGGCAAGTATCGGAAAGAATGCCGCCTCGGTCTTTCCGCTCGCGGTCGAAGAGGTGAGGAGCAGATCGTGGTCGGTCTCAAATATACATTCGGCAGCCGCCGTCTGCACCTCGCGGAGAGAGTCCCACGAGTGACTGTAAATATATTCCTTTATGAAATCGGGGAAGCGTTCGAATATTCTGTCGGCTTCGGTCATCCTTTTTTCCCTTTCCCGGTCAGAGTTCAAGCTCCTCCGGATCGAATTTTCCCTTTTCGCCCGCCGCAGGGGGAGCATTTCTCCCGTCCTCCGCGTCGGCGTCGGTCTTAAGCGTCACCTGCCCCGTAAGGTCGGCAAAGCGCACATTTTCGTTCTGATAGAGGATATTCAGCACGGTCATATAGTCGCGCAGCATCTCACGCGGAGTTATCATCGAATCGGCTCCGGCGCGCGAAAGGCAGATCTTAAGAAACTCCGTCATCTCTTCGGTGCTTATCCTCGGCTCCCAGTTATAATTCTGCCCGTGCAGCTTCGTGACCCTCACGATGAGGGCGAAAAGCTCGTCGTCAGAGAGTCTGCGTAGCCTTATCACGGGGCCTATCAGATTCTTGTACTCACCCGTCTGGAACCGGCTGTCACAGAGGCGTGAGCGGAGCGCCTCGTAGCCGAAAAGTCCCCGCCTTGTGTCCTCAAGGAACTGCGGGGTACCTCCGAGGATTATATCAAGCCCCGGCGCCCTGCCCTGCAGGGTATCGTTGAACATCGAGAGGATCTTCTCATAGTTGTTCTCGCGGCTGACCCTGTGCGTGATCTTATAGAGGTTCACGCACTCGTCGATGAAGACGACAAGCCCGCGGTATCCCATCCTGCGGACATAAGCCGCCCAGAGCTTCAGAAAATCGTACCAGTTCTCGTCGCAGATTATCGTTGACACGCGGAAGCCGAGAGCCGATTGCGCCTCGGTCTTTGTCGCGTACTCTCCGCGGAGCCAGCGCAGGCAGGCGCTCTTCTTATCCTCGTCGCCGGTATTGTAGGCTCTGAAATATCCGGTTATGACCTTCGCAAAGTCAAATCCGCCGACAAGGAACTCCATATCCCGCAGCTCTTCAAGCACCGCCGCCTCAAGCGACGGATCGAAGAGCGGAGAATCGCTACCGATGCCCTTTGCCGCGAGGGAGGACTGAAGCTCCGAGATATGACGCGCGATGAGCTTCTGCAATGCTCCCCCGTCGGGCGAGGATTTCGTGGCGAGGTTCTTCATAAGCTCGCGGTAGGTCGCGACACCGCTGCCGCCCGTGCCGTAAAGCCTTCTCTCGGGCGAGAGGTCGCAATCGGCGGTCACAAAGCCGCGCTCGAGCGCATATCCCCTCATAAGCTGGATAAGGAAGCTCTTTCCGCTACCGTAGCGTCCGATGAGGAAGCGCATCGTGCCTCCGCCGTCGTTTACAAGCTCGAGGTCGGAGAGCAGAGCGGCGATCTCGTCCTCCCTGCCTATCGCGATATAGGGCGCTCCGGCGCGCGGAACGACCCCCGCCGCCACAGAGGCGAGGAGCGAGGCAAGTATTCTCTTCGGTATCTTCTGCGTATTGTTATCGGTCATCTTCAAAAAACTCCCTGTAATCTTCAATAACTGCGAATCCTTCGCCGCGGTCTTCAAGTACGACATCCCCGATCACATCGGCGGCAACCGAATTTATCTCGTCGGCAAAGGCTTCGGCAAGCAGTCCGCGTTCCTTCGCGAGCCTGTCCTCCTCGGCGGTGTCGCCGCGCATCACGGCATCAATAAAGGCGAGCATATCGGCGTCGAGCAGCTCGTGCAGTATTTCCCTGTCGTTCCCCTCTGCCTTTGCGGGCGGCGGAGCTTCTTTTTTCGGGGAGGGAAGCACCTTTTCCTTCGGGGAAGTGCCGCCCTCGCTCTCCCCTTCCCCGCCGAAGGCGTCTATCAGCAGCCTTGTGGTCTCCCACGACATCGCTTCTATCTTCGCGGCGCTCTCGGGCGAGAGTGCCGACGCGGGCGCATCATAAAACTTCTCGTAAGCCTCCCCGGTCGCATCGGACGGGGCAATCTTCGGCTGACGGCGGATCGGGAACTTCTCGTCAAAGTAAGCGTCGACCGCCGCGGCGAGAGGCTTCGGAAGCCCGAAAACGCTCAGCCTTGACTTTATCCCGAGGTATCCTCTCAATCGGTTCTCGGCATATTTGAGGATGTCGGCGACAAGGAACCTCAGCTCGTGCGAACGCGAGAAGGAATAGAAAGAGATCTCGAGCCTTCTCTTCATCTCGGAGGCGCAGAGCGCGCCCGAGTAGGCGTCGCGCGTGATCCGGTTCTCGGTGAGCGACGCCGCCGACAGCAGATGCCCGCCGTCCGAGCAGGTCTCGATGACTCTCGCAAGCGCGCCCGAAAGGTGCATATCGTAAAGCACAAGGTTCTCGCCCGCAGCAAACTTGCTCTTCCTGTAATCGTATCCCGAGCAGAAGCGCATCAGCGCGTGCGCGTATCCGAGCGAGATGCTCCCGCCCTCACCCTCGCCGTAATAAACATAGAATTCCTTAAGGGTCGAGTTATCGGCAAGCCCGCGGTCGCATATCCCGACCGGGGGCGGCAGGTGATGGATCAGCGAATAGTCGCATATCCAATCGGCAAGGTAGCGGTCGAGCCTCGGATATACCTCGCGGTAGACCGACCAGATGCGGCAGAGGAGCGCCTGCCCCTTGCGGGTATCGGCGGCATCGCCGAGGTTGATTATCTCGTATATCAGGAGGAGTACATAGCTGTAATCGACCTCCTCCGGGCTGTTTCCTCTCCTCATACAGTCGCGGAAGTAGAGGTAATACCGAAGCTGCGCCTCGGTAAGCTGAACATACTGCGGCACATAGGAAAAGAAGGAGACGGGTACGCACGGCTTGCCCTTCAGCGGGAGAAACCTTATGGCGTCGCGCCGGAATTCCTCGTAATAGTTATAGCTGTTCTTCCAGCGGTATATCTTCACGCGCCCGATGAGCGGAGAGACGGGAACATATTCGTCGTCGGGGAGCTGCGGCTCGGGCTGCTTCGGAGAATATCCGGCACTCAGCGCGTTGCCCTTCCCTTCCCCTTCTGTCCCTGCCTCTCCCGCAGGGTCCGAGGACACCTCGACCGCCGAGGTATCGTAGTTTTGGCGCACGATCTGCGGCTTTTTCCTGTCCAGAACGAGCTTTTCTATCGCCCAGAAGTCGTCCTGCAGCAAAAGCTCTTCTTCTTTTTTATCCACGGCTTTTTCCCCTCCCTCTTCGGTTTATCGTAATAAATCATTATACCATCGCAAAGTTCGTTTGTCAACCGGATCGGCGCCTTTTTGCCCCGATATATAAAAAATCGGGCATAAAAGCCTTGACAATCGGGGATAAATGTGATATATTTCTTTATAATATACCATTGAGATGCCGGAAAAAGAGGTCTGCCCTTCGCCACAGAGAGGAGCTTTTTCGCTGAGACGCTCCGCGTAAGGACTTTCTTCGGCTCACTCCGGCGAAGAGATCTTTTCTTCTCTGCTCACGGCGAAGAAGGACAGGCACCAAAGCCCGCCCGCAGACCGCCGCGTTTCCCGCGTTAAGGGGTCTGAGCGCACGGAAGGCTCCCTCCTCCCGTGAACACGGGTGGTACCGCGGAAAGCTCCTTTCCGTCCCGCAGTCACAAGCTGACTGCGGCTTTTTTCGTTTAACGGGAGATTACGGGAGACACGGGAAACTTTCTTGAAAGAAAGATTTCCCGCACCCTTCAAAGAACTTGCTGAAAGGCTATGGAAGTAGCGATTTGTCTCGCGGCATTTTGCCTACGGCAAAACTATGGTGTATTTTTGGAAAAGCTCCTCAAAAGTCTGCAAGCAGCCTTTTTTCAGAGCTTCCCAAAAAATCCACCGGAATTTCACCCCGCGGGGTGAAATTCTGTCCCGAGACAAAGAGTTAAATCGTTTGACCTAAAAGCAAAATTTACCGACAGGGCGAACGCACCGTTAGACCGAACGCCCATTTACAGGTCGTTTGCTTTAGAAAAATCATTAATTCCATTATAAGATGACCGCCCTAATAGCCTTCCCCAGCGGGGGAAGGGGGACGACGCAACTGCGTTGCGTCTGAGATGAGGTGTCAAAGACTTTTTACAGACAATCGATCTATAAAAAGGCAAAAAATCTAATCTCCACGGTAGGGGCGTCCCATCGGGCGCCCGCACAAAATAATAATTACCGTTTCGGGTGAAGATTTTCTTCACCGATAATAACGGGAGGATGATATCCTCCCCTACAATTGAAAATGAAATTCGCCGCCTTCGGTGAGGTCATCACCCGGAGATGATGTTTTCCGGAAGGGCAAACGCCTTGTAAAACGAGAAACCGATTTGTGCAGACAAGAGGCTTCCTCCGGGAGGTAAGCATTTCCGCAACTGCGTTGCGGATTGAAGGAGCCGGCGGCATATTATTTTTTCACAGGTAAACAGACCGCTCGCAATCGTAAATCTTTAGTGCCGCGCTCTCCTTCAGTCTTTCCTCCCCTGCGGGTCGGAAATCCAGCTCCCTCCCGGAGGGAGCCTCGGCTTGAGCGATCATCTTGCGATAGAAACGAGGCTTTTCAAAGGGCAAATGACCTGTAAGCGAGCGGCAACCTTAAAAAAATTAGACCTGTCGGTGAATTTTGCCTTAAGGTCAAACGGTCAAAGCTCTTGTCTCGGGCAGAATTTCAGCGCGTGCGCTGAAATTCCGGTGGGTTTTTGGAAAGGTCCGATAAAAGGCTGCT
>CAKXXW010000056.1 GCA_934378145.1 uncultured Eubacteriales bacterium | reverse complement strand
CCCTCCGGGAGGGAGGTGGATTTCCGACCCAACGGGGAGGAAAGACGGAAGGAGCCTGCGGTATAAAATTTTTATACAGGCAACCGGGTTGTTTGCAACCGTAAATTGATAGCGCCGCGCTTGCCCTTAAGGAGTTTTCCGACAGGTTTTTTCATGGTTCAATACCTCCTTCGGTGGGGCTTTTGGTGGGGATACTCCAATTCAGGACTGGTTTCGTTTGTTCTTTTCCGGCTGCGTCCGTGTATGTAACTATGCAAGTGATGGAACTCGGGCGGGTAAGCTCTCCCTCGGATGGTGTTTTGTATTCTATCTTTGTGATATTGCATAGGGGATACATTGCAATAGTTGTAATAGGATTATCGGATTCGGGTTGAGTGTCGGTTTTATAAAAATAAAGGTGAAGCCCCGCTATCTTACCACCCGAGAATTTCGGTGCCAGTACATAACACATATTGTCTTTTTCGGCAGTGATTGCTTCATCATAAGCACTTTCTATTGAAGATGAGTTGGAGGAAGCTATCGAGCTACGATCCCACATAAAATGCAACATATAGCCTTCCGTCCCGTAATTTTTCAGAAACTCGCTGACGGCGAACTTTACGGTTTCGATGTCTGCGGATACCCCGCTCTTCATCGCCCTGACTGCGTGGCAGATGGTGGCTTTGTTGGTCACCTGTTCGCTTCCGTGGGTGCTTGTGTATTCCACGGTTGCAGTCACGAGCGCCGAGGTATCGTTTGATTCGACCGCGAACGACACAAAGGTGACCGAGTAAAGGGGATATGTCACCGTGACCTTGTCACTGCCGTCTGTGATGACTATCGCGTTGACCTTGTTGGTGTCGGGGTCGGTCGAGAGCTTGAGCTTTGCTGTGACCTTCCCGTCCTTCAATACGGAAATTGAAGTGTATTTTGCGTCCAATGTGTATAAAACCGGATTATCCGAAGCCCAGATCGGATCGCTCTGCACTATCGTATATTCATCCGAGTCATAGGTTCTGATAAACCGATCAAGGGCGGATTCGACCGTGCCGAGGTCGGAGACGGTGTCGCGGTCGGCGGCGATGACGCGGGTTCGCGCCTGCATGAGGACGGTAAAGGACACGACCATCGTGCTTACGATGGCTATGACCGCCATGACGATGCACAGCTCGGCAAGGGTCACGCCGCGCGTGTTTCTTTTCCTTCGGTTCATACTTTCGCCGCTCCTTTCAAGTGGATAATATTAGATAAGTTAATATAATATAAAGGCGAGGCACCCCGCACCCAAATGGCGCTGAGTGCCTCGTTAATGACTCAGTTGTCTGTTCTATGTATGGTTAGGGGATTATTCAGCAACATAGATGCGAACAGTGGTAGAACCAAGGTCAGCAGCGGGTGTTGCAAGAACATATGTAGCGCCGGTTTCTACTGCAGTATATATACCTTTTTCGTATGTGAATCCAGCAGTGGCACCAGCATCTGCTTTTGCATAAACCTTAGAAAGATCAGCTTTTCCAGCAGCAGTATAAGTAGAATAATCAGCTGCCTTTCTTACAGTTTCGTCAAACTGACCATCTTTTACTTCAAAGGCATAGTCACCAGTTACAACGACGAGTTTTTTTGTAGTGTCAAGTTCTGCGGCATATTCAGCAAGGTAAGCCTGATATTCATTTCTGGCTTCCTGCATAGCCTTGGACTGGTTAGCCTTGGTAACTACGGTGGCAAAGGTCGGGATCAGAACACCCGCGAGGATTGCGATAACGGCGATGACAATGACGAGCTCTACGATAGTAAAGCCCTTTTTGTTGAGTTTTTTCATTGTTGAGTTTTTCCTTTCAAAAAATTTTTTATGTTCACCGGTGCCTTTCCGCCGGAAAACATCATAGATCATGCCCGCCGGCGCCTTTCCACCGGTGAACAGTGCGAGAGTATGTCCGCCGACGCCTTTCCATCGGTAAACACACATTTTGTGAGTTGCTGTTTAGTACATGTACGAAAGGGATTATAGCACAGGACAAGCCGTTTGTCAATACCGAATATGAAAAAAATTACTATTTTCAGCCCTTTTGTGAACAAATGAGGGGCTTTTTCGCGCAAATTCCGCAAATTGACCAAAAATTCTCGCCGAAATGACAGCAGGCGGCGCCTCCCCGGCAGTGCCGGGAGCCAATCCTCGCGGTTTATGCACCGAAGGGTGAGGTCTTCGCCCGGAAACAATATTTTGTCAAGAGAAGGAATGGCCTCACTTCTATTGCAAGATGTCCGCCTAAACCGAGGCTCCCTCCGGGAGGGAGCTGGATTTCCGACCGCAGGGAGGAAAGACTGAGGGAGCCCGCGGTATAATACCTTTGTACAGGCAAACAGGCCGTTTGCAATCGTAAATCGCTTGTAACGCACTCTCCTTCAGTCGCCTTCGGCGCCAGCTCCCTCCGGGAGGGAGCTGGATTTCCGACCGCAGGGAGGAAAGACTGAGGGAGCCCGCGGTATAATACCTTTGTACAGGCAAACAGGCCGTTTGCAATCGTAAATCGCTTGTAACGCACTCTCCTTCAGTCGCCTTCGGCGCCAGCTCCCTCCCGGAGGGAGCCTCGGTTTAGGCGGTCATTCTACAATGGAAGTGAAGACTTTCTTTACCGATAAAAACGGGAGGATAATATCCTCCCCTACAATTGAAAATGAAATTCACCGCCCCTACCGTGGGTAAAAATGAAGCGCACCCTACGGTGCATGAAAAATGAAGCAGGGCTTCGCCCTATGAAGCGCGGCTTCGCCGCACGGAGGGGAAACGAGTACGCTTTACTTTTGTTAGCCCTGTCGGTGTACTTTACCTTAAGGTCGAACGGTTTTCGCCCTTGTCTCGGGACGGATTCTTGCCCGAGGGCGAGGAGGGAATGCTTGCATACCCTTGAGTCCTCGGCAAAAATCCACCAAAGTTTTGCCGCAGGCAAAATGCCGCGAGACAAGACATAGCTTCCATAGCCTTTCAGCAAGTTCTTTGGGGGCGCGGGGGACTTTCTCGAAAGAAAGTCCCCCGCATCCTTCGTATCTCCCGTCGTATCTCCCGTAATCCCCGTGTCAGGCAAGCTCACGGCGCAGGGCGGCAAGGATCTTCTTTTCCTCGCGCGAGACTTTGACCTGCGTCACGCCGAGTTCCTCCGCGGTTTTCTGCTGCGTAAGACCCATATAATACCTCAGAACGACTATCCGTCGGCTGAACGGGTCGAGCCGCGCGAGTGCCTGTCCGAGCGCCACGCGGTCACGAAGGCGTTCTATCGCGTCGTCGGGGTCGGCAAGCCTGCTCTCGAGCGTGAGGCTTCCGTCGCCCCCGTCGGCGGGCTCGGACAGAGAGGACACCGGAGAGATCGCGTCAAGGGCTATCGCCGCTTCCTCGGTGCTGACCGAACAGGCGGCTGCAAGTTCGGAGATCGGAGGCTCGCGCCCCTCGGCGTTGACTATCGCCGACCTTGCCGCGAGAAGGTCAAAGCCGAGCTTCTTCTGTTGCCGCCCGACCTTTATCAGCCCGTCATCGCGAAGGCTCCGCTTGATCTCGCCTATCACGAGCGGCACGGCGTAGGTCGAGAATGCGAACCCGCGGTCGGGGTCAAAGCTGCGGACAGCTTTCAGCAGACCTATCGTGCCTATCTGTATAAGGTCTTCAAGGTCGACTCCGCGCCCGCAGAACCTTTGCGCGATCGAGCGCACGAGTCCCGCGTTGAGCCGCAGAAGCTCTTCTTCCGCACCCGTGTCGCCCTTTTTTGCCTCACGGAGCAGGGAAATATTGTTTTCAAACCGCCGGTCGGTCGTCAAAACGGCATCCATCCCTTTTCATGCCCTTCACGGGGAAGGGAACTCTTTTTGCACGAGCTTCTTCAGCAGTGTCACGGTCGTACCCGCGCCGGGTTTTGACTTGACGCGTACACGGTCGCAGAAGTTCTCCATCACCGTAAAGCCCATGCCCGAGCGTTCACCCTCGGCGTCGGTCGTGAACAGAGGCTCGCGTGCCTTCTTCACATCGGGGATACCGCACCCGCGGTCGCGGATGACTACCTCCGCCGCGTCGTCAAGGAGCTTTACGGTTATGTAAATGTTGCCCGCGCTCTCACGGTAGGCGTGGACGATGCAGTTCGTGACAGCCTCCGATACCGCGCATTTTATATCGGCAAGGAAGAGCGCCGACGGGTCGAGCTGTGAGCAGAAGGCGGCTACCGCCGCCCTCGCCATGCCCTCGTTGACAGAGAGCGAGGGCAATACGAGCTTCATTGTATTTCTGACTTTTTTCATTTTTCATCAGTCCTTTCGGTTTTGATTATTCTTTCGAGTGCCGAGAGAGACAGGATCCTTGACACCCTTGCGTTCGGATTGAGAAGGGCAAGACTGCCCCCGAGCTTTGACACGAGCGCGTAGCGCCCCATTATGAAGCCGAGTCCCGAGCTGTCCATAAAATCTATCCCCGAAAGGTCGAGAAGGAGCTTCTTCGGGCGCTCAAGGTAGATGAGCCTGTCGGCTTCCTCCCTGAGTCCGACGGCGCTGTGGTGGTCGATCTCGCCGGTCAGCTTAAGAGTCAGCACACCGTCCGCCGAGGTGTAGGTGAGCCTGCCCGCGGATTTTATCATAGAGAGTACTTCCTTTCTTTTTTTCTTACTGTTGCCATTATAACGCCCGCGCGGCGCAAAAGCCGTCGCATTATGGAGAGGAAAAAAATAAAAGTGTGGCATAAGCCGCACAAATGTGGTATAATTAAGAAAACGGAACGGGAGGGGAAAGACTTTTGCGAAGCGTCGGTATAATCTGCGAATACAATCCTCTGCACCTCGGACATGCGCGCCAGATCTCGGTTCTGCGCGAGGCGGGGTACGGGGCTGTCGTCTGCCTTATGAGCGGTAACGCCGTGCAACGGGGGGGCTTCGCCTGCACCGACAGGTACACGAGAGCTTCTGCCGCCCTGCGCGCCGGAGCCGACCTTGTGCTTGAGCTGCCGTACCCTTACTCTATGGCGAGCGCCGCGTATTTTGCCCTTGCGGGGGTGAGGATACTTGACTCTCTCGGTGTCGGCGAGCTTAACTTCGGCAGCGAGTGCGGGGATATTGAAGCCCTTACACTTGCGGCGAAGGTCACGGCGACGGAGGAGTTTGACCTGCGCTACCGTGAGGAGCTGAAGCGCGGGAAGGGGACCGCGGGAGCCTACTCCGATGCTTTTGAGGCGCTTACAGGAAAAGAACTTCCCGGAGGCGCAAACGACAGGCTCGCGCTATCGTACCTTGCGGCGATATCCCGCACGGGCGCGGCGATGAAGCCGACGCTGATAAAGCGGGATGGCGCGGCTTTTTCGGACAGCGAAGTGAGAGAAGGCGAGTACCCCTCGGCAACCGCTCTGCGGCGACTGATTGCGGAGGGCAGAATCGGGGATGCCTGCGCGTTTATGCCGGAGGGCGCCGCGGAGATATTCCGCAGAGCCGAGAAAGAAGGACTTTTTCCGACCGATGCGGAAAAGGTGTCGGCGGCGATACTCGGATATTTCCGGCTCGCCAATCCCGAATGTATGACAGCCTTTGCCGAGGCGGGGGGGGGACTTTACAGGAGGCTTTGCGCGGCGTCATGCGAGGCGACCGACCTTGAGGGATTCTTTTCCGCGGCAGCATCAAAGCGATACACCGATTCAAGGATACGGCGCGCGGTATTCTTCTCGGTGATGGGAGTGACGGAGGACGACCTTCGCCGCCCGCCCGAATATACGACACTGCTTGCCGCGAACGCGCGGGGGCGGGCGTTCCTGCGCGAGGCTTACGGGCGCTTTCCCGTGGTGACAAAGCCGGCGGACGCACCGGTGTGCCGCCAGCGTGAGCTTTCGCGTCGGTTCGACGCACTTTTCACGCTTTCACTGCCGAAAAGGCTTTCCGCGGGCGGGTTTGAGCGCAGATCACCGGAAATTTGCGAATAATGATTGACTTATGCGCGATTGTGTGGTAAACTGATAATGGTAAATGATGAAAGGAACGGTACTATATATGGCAAACGACGAACGCAAACAGGTGAAGGGGGACTTTCTCCGCTACAAGGACAGACCTCTCGTCCGCGAGGGCGAGACGATCTGCTACGGCGATATGTCCGAGAAGTGCATACTGATACTTGAGATAATGTCTTACAAGAAGGTCGGCGACAATGATCTGCCGGATGAGATATTTATTCAGATAATCGACTCGAAGGATCCGTCGAAGATCTACAAGCAGGGGCAGAAGAAGGGGCTTTACGATGCCTTTTCGCTCGGGACGATATGGCTTGAGCAGGAGCTTAAGAACGCCTGAGAGAGCTGAAAAATGAAGACCTCACCCGGCCGTGCCGGGAGCCGATAATCGCGGTTTATTCACCGAATAGTGAAGGCCTCGCCCGGAGACAATGCCTTAAGAAAGGCGTTGCTTCGGGTGAGGTCTTTATTTTTAGCGTTTATCAAGTTTAGGTCAAGCCTTTTCAAAGGCTTGCAGGGTGCAGGGGCAGCGCCCCGCGTCCCCCCGTCGCCCTCCGCAG
>CAKXXW010000055.1 GCA_934378145.1 uncultured Eubacteriales bacterium | reverse complement strand
CTCGGAGACCGTGTTGACGAATTCCTTGACGACCTTGAAGTTTACATCGGCTTCGAGCAGGGCGAGCTTTATCTCGCGCATACCCGCCTTGACATCGGATTCGGTCAGCTTGCCCTTATTGCGGAATTTTCTGAACGCGTTATTCAGTTTTTCGGTAAGTCCTTCAAACATATCGTCCTCCCGTCTGCCGGATAACGGCGGAATTTATTTTTATTGTTTCAGCTCACCCGTAAGGTCGAGGACCGCTGTCCGCACCTCGTCGGGAAGCTCATATTCTGCGATGATGCCCTCGACCTTTTCGGCGGAGGCGCGGAGCCGGAGAAAGCGGGCGGCGAGCTTAAGGCTTTCTTCAAGCGCCGAAAGCTCGGCTTCGGATCTCTTTATCAGCTCACGGACGCCCTGCCGCGAGATACCGATCTCTTCGGATATCTCGGAGAGCGAGAGGTCCTCGTTATAGTACATATTCATTACTGTCCGTTTGCGTTCGGTCAGCATCTGCCCGTAGAAGTCGAGCAGAAATCCCATTCCGAGATTTTTCTCAAACATAGATCACCTGTAAAGCAAAATACTTTACAGAGTATACCACAGTCTTTTCGCTTTGTCAAGGGATTAAATAAAAAAGCTCCGGAAAAATTTCCGGAGCTTGGGTATTACTTTTCTTCTTCGTCTTCCTTACGGTCAACTACAGCCGTGAGCTGTGTCACGCGCAGGTCGTTCATAGCCGCGACCGTTACGGTGAGTTCACGGTAGGTGAAGGATTCACCGGGTTTCGGCTCAGCGTTGAGCATCTCGGTCGCCCAGCCTCCGACGGTCGTGCAGTCGCTCTCAAAGTCCTTCGGCGAGACATCCACGGCGTCGAAGAAATCATAGATGTTCATATCGCCGTTGACGGTATAGACGCCGTCGGCGCTTTCGCTAATCTCCTCGACTATTATGTCGGATTCGTCCCAGATGTCGCCGACAAGCTCTTCAAGTATATCCTCGAGTGATACGATACCCATAGTTCCGCCGAATTCGTCGGTCACGACGGCGATGTGGGTCTGCTTTTCACGCATCAGTTTGAGAGCGGCGGGGAGCTTCATCGCTTTGTGGAGGTAGACCGGCTTCAGAAGGACCGAGCGCAGGTCAAACTCTCCGTCATGATCGACCGCCTCGCGGTAGAAGCGGTTGAGCGAGAGTATTCCCACAATATTATCGGCACTGTCGTCGTAGACCGGAAGCCTTGAAAAACGCGACGACGAGATTATCGCGACATTCTTTTTGAAGCTGTCGTTTATGTCGAGTGACACGAGATCGGTGCGGGGAGTCATTATCTCCTCGATGGAGGTATCGGGGAATTCAAGGGTCGATTGGAGCAGCTCGCTCTTGTCCTCGTTGATGACACCCTCTTCCTCGACCGTTTCGATGATCGAGGCAAGCTCCTCTTCCGACACGGTCGGCTCGTTCTCGGCTTTGTCCTTGCCCCAGATCTTTCTGAGAAGGTTTACGAGGAGCATAACGAGCTTGACCACGGGGAAGAGTATGATCCATACGATACGGACGGGGTAGGCCACCTTGTAAACAAGGAAGTCGGCATGCTGCTTTGCGATTATCTTCGGCGTGATCTCACCGAAAATGAGGATAAGCAGAGTCATCAGCGCTGTCGAAAGCACGGTTATGAGCGTGCTTTTCACACCGTCGTCGATCTTTACATCCGCGAGAACATTGGTGAATATAAGCGTTGCGGCGGTGGATGCGGCTATGTTTGCAAGGTTGTTGCCGATAAGGATCGCCGAAAGCGCCTCGGTGAAGCGTTCGTTTATCTTGTACGCAAGCTTTGCGGCTTTTTCTCCGTCATCGGCGCGCTTTTTGAGCCTTATCTTGTTTGAGGCATTGAAGGATATTTCCGAGCCCGAGAAGAATGCCGAGCATATGACCATGATTACGATTATCAGGACATAGCCCGCTACCTTGAATTCGCCTGCCGGATCGGCTGTCGGAGCTGCCTCCGACGCAAGTGAAAGTATATTCTGTAAGATCATCTGCCCGTTTCCTCCTTTCCGGAGTCTGCGGGAGGATCGTTCGTGACAAGATGGAACACTACTTTGTCGAGCCTGCCCGATTCTTTATCTATAACATTGTCTTCAAGGCTTTCGGCAGAGACCTCGAGGCTGTGATAGCGGAATGTCTCATCCTCTTCGGGGAAGTGACCGAAGCCCTTCAGCGCCCAGTCATATATCTTTGCCTGCGTAAGTCCGCGGTCGGGAAGCCTCAGCTTCATACGGCGAAAGGCTTCTCCGAGTGTCAGCTCCGTGCTGACAAGGAAGCGGTTGCCTCCGAGGTTTATGAAATTCTTGTCGACCACATCGTCCTCGTCCCAAATCTCGCCGACGATCTCCTCAAGGAAATCCTCGATCGTCGCAAGTCCTACGGCGTGCTGTGCGTCGCCGACAACGGCGAGGTAATGGCCGCTTTTGCTCATATCCGAGAAAACGTCCTCGATCTTCGCGTCCGGGCTGGCAAAGTATGGCTTTTTCATAACGCTCCGTATGCGGACACTGCGGTTTTTCATATAAGCCTTCAGGAAATCCCTGATATTGAGAACACCGACGACCTTTTCGGATGAGCCGTCGCATACCGGGATCCTTGAATGGTTGGAACCTTTGACGATTTCGATTATTTTTTCATTCGGCATCGATACATCGACCGTGACCATATCGTCCTTCACGGTCATGACATCCGAAACGAAGGTATCGGAAAGGTCAAGCGCCGAGCGGAACATATCGCTCTGCTTTTCGTCCATGACGCCCTCTTCCTCCGCCGTGTCTATGATGTCATAGAGGTCGTCCTCGGTTATCGAAGGCTCATCCTTGCCGGCAAAGAGCTTCGACACGAGCTTCGTGATAGCCGTGAACATGGCGACGAGAGGGAAGAATACCTTCATAAGCACTTTCAGAGAGAAGGCATACTTGAGTGCGAGAGTCTCGCTCCTGTCGTTTGCGTGGCTCTTCGGGATCATCTCGGCAAAGAGGAAAACGAGGAAGGTCGCAATGACCGTTCCGTAAAGGAAGGATGCGGTATCCTCCGATATGTTGCCGAGCGTACCCTGTTTCCAGAGTTCAAGCACGAGCGATGTGGCAACGGCACCCGCACCTATGTGCGTGATGTTGTTGCCGATAAGCACGGTTGAAAGTGCCTTGTTGAAATTGTCGGTTATGTAGAGTACCGTTTTTGCCCGTTTGTCGCCGTTTTCCGCCATAGCCCTGATCTTTATCAGGTTTACTGCAGTGAATGCCGTTTCGGCACCTCCGAAATACGCGCCGAAAATGATAAGCACAACGAATGCGACCGCAAGGGCGATAATAGTGGGGGTCAGCATCGACCGTCACCGTCCATTAAGAGACCATCTCCAATCAAAAGTGTATTACTTGTTATTATACCTCCTTTTTCCTCCCGTGTCAATACAAATCCGACTTTTTGCGGAGCAATTTGCCGTTATCCGCGGCTTCAAAATATAATTCGGCGGATTGTTGCTCTTGCGCCGATATTGTGGTATAATAAAAGAGAAGTAAAGGAAACGGGGGAGCTTATGAAGCATGTTGACATATATACCGATGGCGCCTGCCGCGGGAATCCCGGAGCGGGAGGCTGGGGGGCTGTTCTGGTCTACCTCGGCAAAGAGCGGGAGCTGTCGGGAGGAGAAAATCCTACGACAAACAACAGAATGGAGCTGACGGCGGCGATAAAGGCACTTGAGGCGCTGCGCGAGCCGTGCGAGGTCACTCTATGCACCGATTCAAAGTATCTGTGCGATGCCGTGACGCTCGGTTGGGCGGAGGGCTGGCGCGCGCGGGGCTGGAAGAAGGGCGACGGAAAACCGGCACTCAATCCCGATCTTTGGGAAAAGCTGCTCTCTCTGCTGAAAAAACACAGTGTTACATTCGTATGGGTGAAGGGTCATAACGGACATCCGTATAACGAGCGGTGCGACGCCCTTGCAACGGCGTATGCCGACAGCCTTAAAAAGTGATAAAAATCAAGGAGATTATAAAAATGACTTATGTGATAGCTGGGCTTCACGGAAGCCTTGATGATTTCTGCTCGCTGGAAAAAAACGCGGCAATGGGCGAAAAGGACACCGTTTACATTCTCGGCGGTATCGTCGGGGGGGATCTCTCACTCGTCACCGAACTGAGTATGCGCCCGAATGTTTACCCCGTGTCGGACAAGGACGCGCTTGACGCTCTCCGTATGCTGGGGGGATTTACAAAGCTGCTCGTCGGCGGAGGCACGCCCGATCCTGCATTCGTTGCTGAGATGAAGGCATGGGCATCGCGCGGCGGAGCCGAAACTCTTGAAGCCTTCCGCGGGATGGATGACGATATGCGGGAGGGGATACTCGATTATCTCGGCGAATTTTCTCTCTTTGAGGAAACGACGATAAAGGGCAGGGAATGGCTGCTCCTGTCGGCGGGAGTCGAGGGATATACCGGCAACGAGGATCTTTACGAACTTGATCCCTCCGCATTCGCGGGAGTGGGCTTCGATATGAACTCGGATACCTTTGCCGGCAGAACGGTCGTCACTGCAAGGGCAAAACAGGGACAGTACGACAAGATCACGAATTTCCGCGGGAATTGGTGTCTTGACTGCGGAAAGGCTGCCTGCCTGCGCCTTGAGGACGGCGAGTGCTTCTACGCATGAACAAAAACGATACGGTGAGGGTGAAGCTCACCGATCTCAATAACCTCGGATGCGGAGTCGGAAGGCTTGAGGACGGCAGAGTCATCTTCGTTGCCGGCGGAGTCACGGGCGATACCGTCGAGGCTAAGATCATCAAGATAAATTCGGGCTACTGTGTCGGAAGGCTCATGTCGGTGACCGAACCTTCCCCATTTCGCCTTGCAGAGGATATGTGCGCCGCGCCCGAGAGCTGCGGCGGATGCGCCTACCGGCATATAACATATGAACACGAGCTTGAACTCAAGCGTGCATATGTCAGGAACGCCTTTATCAAGGCGGGACTGCCCGATGTCGCGGTCGGAGAGGTGCTTTCGACGTGTAAAACCCGGGGTTACAGAAACAAGGCGCAGTATCCCGTCAGAGCATCGAAAGGCCGGCTCGTTGCCGGATTCTTTGCTTCGGGGACTCACAGGGTGGTCGGCGACGGAAGCTGTCCGCTCCAGCCCGAGGTGTTTTCGGAGATAGTCGCAGAGGTGCTTGATTACGCCGCTTCTCATTCGGTCGCGGCATATGATGAGGAAAGCGGCGGAGGGATACTTCGCCATATCTATATCAGACGCGCCGACGGAACTGGTGAGATCATGGTCTGCCCGGTGCTGAGATGCGAATGCGCGGCATTCGGGAGAGCTTTCGCCGATCATCTTACGGAAAAATTTCCCGATGTCGTCAGCGTCTATGTCAATTATAACAGAAAAAACACCAATGTCATAACCGGCGATGAGTACAGGCTGATCGGCGGTAAGGATCACATAGAGGATATACTTTGCGGCGTGAGGTTCCTGATAACTCCCGCATCCTTCTGGCAGGTGAATCACGACGGAGCCGAACTCCTTTACCGGGTTGCACGCGAAAAAGCCGCTCTGACCGGAGAGGAAAGTCTGCTCGATCTCTACTGCGGAACAGGCTCGATAGGTCTTACCATGGCGGATATGGCAAAGAGCCTGACGGGTATCGAAATAGTCCACGACGCCGTTGAGTGCGCGAGGCGCAATGCCGCTCTGAACGGTATCGAAAACGCGGAATTTTTCTGCGGCGATGCCTCTGAGACGGGAGGAATACTTGCACGCGCCGAGAGGGAAAGCGGCAGACGCATCGACGCCGATACCGTCATTCTCGACCCGCCGAGAAAGGGAAGTACGCCCGAGCTGATCTCCTACATATCGGAGCGCGGCATCGGACGGGTGGTCTATGTTTCCTGCAATCCCGACACGCTTGCGCGTGACTGCGCGGAATTTATCTGCCGCGGCTATAAGCTCTGCGGCGAGGTCACACCGGTCGATATGTTCCCCCGCACGGGGCATGTGGAGACGGTAGTTCTTTTGTCAACGGTTAAGTAATAGAAGGCTGCAAAAGCCTATAAAAAAAGGGATTCTTGGGTTAGGCATCAATTGAGTTAGAAAAACTCTGGAATTTTTCATGGCAAGTAAAGTAGTTTTATACACTAGACTTTTGCAAGGCGAGACTATAACAATACTTTTTCTAATGTTGAGACTATAGATCTACTGCCATTTTTTAATACCCAGAAAACTAGAATTGAGGAACATATTTTATAGTTGCATGAACGGATGTAAAATAATTCGTAATTTATTACGTGAAAGCGTTTCTTCGTGGGAATAAAATTTAAACAGGTATAGTTTGTCTTGGAAGGAAGAATGCGGAATGTCTAATAATGTTAGAAAGCAGAAAATATCGAGGCGAAGGATTTCTTTATTTTGTGCAGAGGGGCGTATAGAAGGTGCAATTCGTAAGGTAAGTCTTTGGCTTGTACCAGATAAGGCAAAGGAATCGGAATATCTAGCTATATGAATAATGAGATTAAACTCGACACAAAGCTTGTCGGGGATATAACAGGAGACTTTTATGTTCCTTCTT
>CAKXXW010000054.1 GCA_934378145.1 uncultured Eubacteriales bacterium | reverse complement strand
AGGGGATGCTTGCATACCCTTGAGTCCTCGGCAAAAATCCACCATAGTTTTGCCGTAGGCAAAATGCCGCGAGACAAATCGCTACTTCCATAGCCTTTCAACAAGTTCTTTGAAGGGTTCGGGAAAACTTTCTTTCAAGAAAGTTTCCCGTGTCCCCCCGTTCTCCCGTTTCTCTGTACAAAAGAATCGTTTTCGGGAGGATGATATCCTCCCCTACAAACTTTTGAGCAAAGTTCTTTGGGGGGCTGGGGGCTTTCTTCCAAGAAAGCCCCCGCATCTCCCGTAATCTCCGGCAAAAACGCAAAGAAGAGAAGGATCAATGTATGGAAGAATTCAACGAATACGAATACTCGGTCGAACACTCGAAGAAGGACAGGCGGCTCCGTCGGCGCAAGGCGCTGCTTATCGGGCTTTACATTTCGTACTGTCTGATCTTTCTCATACTTGTACTTATCGTGAGGCTGCTTGCGCCGCTTTACGCGCTCGTCGTGGTGAGTTGCGCCTTCATATGGTTCCTCACATGGAGGTATGTGCAGCCGACATATCTTTACAACCTGACCTCGGGAAGCCTGACCTTTTACACGATATACGGCGGGCGGACGAAGAAGAAGATCTTCTCGACGAAGATCGCCGACGCCTCGCTGATAGCTCCCGCCGCCTCGGACGAGGCGAAAGGAGGCGCCGAAGGGTGCGCGAAGACCTACTACGGCGTGTCGGACATGGCGTCGCCCGATGTTTACCTTATGGTGTTCACCGATGAGAAGGGGCAGAAGTGCGCCTACTATTTTGAAGCCACCGCGAAGGCGATAAAGATCCTTCGCTTTTATAACCGCGGAACGGTCGTCGGAAGCGTAAGATACTGACGGTGCCGCAAAGCAGAGAAATTTTACTGAAAGGAAGAAATAAAAATGTTCGGTGTTGATCTCAACGATTACGACAGGAATGTATATGAGGAGGAGCTGCGCGATTTCCTCCCCGAAAAGTTCATAGATGTCCATGTACACCTCTGGGAGCCCGGCACGCGCCGCGAGAAGACCCCCGGGAATGTCACATGGACGAGCATGGTCGCGCCATCGCAGACATACGAGGACATGGAGACCTCATTTTCACAGCTCTTCCCGGGCAAGAAGGTCGGCAAGATAGTCATGGGCTCGCCGAACTGCAACCTCTCGCTCGTGAATCCCTATGTGCTGAAGTGCGCGAAGGAACACGGGCTCCCCGCGATGTACTGCACGATGTACGACTCGACAGAGGAGGAGATACAGTCGGCGCTCGATGCGGGCTTCCTCGGGATAAAGCCCTACCTCAGCAATGCCCCGAAGTACATCCCGCCGAAGGAGGTCAGGATCTTCGACTTCCTCACCCCGACCCAGCTCGCCTTCCTTGACAGGATCGGAGGCTATGCCGTCCTTCACATCCCGCGCGCGATGAGGCTCCGCGACCCCGTGAACATTCACCAGATGATGGAGATCGACGAGAAGTACCCGAACGCGAAGGTCATCATCTGCCATGTCGGGCGCGCCTACATTCCGGAGGATGTCGGGGACGCCTTTGAGACGCTGAAGCACACGAAGAACCTTGTCTTCGACTTCTCGGCGAACACCTCGGATTACGCGATGGAGAAGTGCCTTGAGGCGGTCGGGACGAAGAGAGTAATGTTCGGCTCGGATATGCCCTTCACGAAGATGAGGATGCGCCGCATAGGCGAGAACGGTACATACATCAACATAGTCCCGCGCGGGCTTTACGGCGATGTTTCGGGCGATCCGCACATGCGCGAGTCGGACGACAGGGACATCACGCTCTTTATGTACGAGGAGCTGCGTGCCTTCCGCCGTGCGAGCGAGCGGCTCGGACTCACGAGGGCGGACATAGAGGACATAATGTACAACAACGCCTCGGCGTACTACGGAATAGATCTTTAAGGAGAAAATGCTATGAAAAAGATAAAAATAGGCTTTCTGCCGCTTTATATCAAGCTCTACGACGACATCGGAAACGGCGCGAAGGCGCGTCCGAGGCTCGAGCCTTTCTACGAGAAGCTCGCCTGCCTTATGGAGGCTGAGGGCGCCGAGGTCGTGCGCAACCCCTTCTGCCGCATAAAGCCCGAATTTGAGGCGGCGGTGAAGGCATTTGAGGCGGCGCAGGTCGACTGCATCGTGACATGGCACGCGGCGTACAGTCCGTCGCTCGAGTGTGCAGACGCGCTCGCGGGGACATCTCTGCCCGTGATCGTCCTTGACACGACGGAGACATATGATTTCAGCCCGTCGCAGGATGCGGGCGAGATAAGCTACTGCCACGGCATCCACGGCGTTATGGATATGTGCAACCTGCTTTCAAGGCGAGGCAAGCCCTACGCGATCGCCGCGGGACACATCTCGGATTCGGATGTCATCGCGCGGGTTGTCGGCTTTGCCCGCGCCGCCGTCGCCGCGAAGGCTTTCTCCTCTGTGAGAGTGGGAAGCATCGGCGGGAGCTTTGACGGAATGGGCGACTTTATCGTCACCGACGAGGAGATAGAGGGACGCTTCGGCGTTAAGGTAGTCTACGCCGACCGCGACGAGCTTGCCGCGCTGAGGCAGGAGGTCGGCGAGGATGAGATCGCCGCCGAGGTCGCCGCCGACAGGGAGAGCTTCTACGAGATCTCGCCGGTCGATGACGACGACCTGCGGAACACCGAGCGCAACTGCCTTGCCGTGAGGCACTGGATGGAGAAGCACGGACTGAACGCTTTCACGGCGAACTTCCGCGAGATCGGCGACGACCGCTGCGGGCTTACCGTGATGCCCTTCATCGAGGCCTGCAAGACCCTTGCGCGCGGTCAGGGATATGCGGGCGAGGGCGACGCTCTCACTGCCTCGCTCGTCGGCGCGCTGCTCTCGGGCTTCCCCGATACGAGCTTTGTCGAGATATTCTGCCCCGATTGGAAGGGCAACAGCCTGCTGCTGAGCCACATGGGCGAATTCAACCCGAACCTCACCGACAGAAAGCCGGGGATGAAGAAGATAAACTTCGTCTTCGGAAGCGCGGACGACCCCGTGGTCGCCTACGGAAGGTACAGGCCCGGTGCGGCGACCTTCCTGAACCTCTACCGCGACGAGGCGGGCTTCAGGCTTCTTCTCTCGCAGGCAGAAATGCTCGACGCCGGCGACGACAAGAACTTCGAAACAAGGGTCAGAGGCTGGCTCCGCCCGAGCCTCCCCGTCGCGGAGTTCCTCGAGACGATCAGCGCCTTCGGAGTCACGCACCACAGCGCCCTCGTCTACGGCGCAACCCCCGAGCAGCTCGCCTTCTTCGCCGACCTGCTCGACCTCCCCTGCGAGGTTATATAAAAATGAAATAAAAACGCGGGGGACTCGGGGAAACCTTCTTTCGGAGAAGGTTTCCCCGAACCCTTTCGAAGAACTTGCCGGAAGGCTATGGAAGTAACGCTTTGCCTCGCGGCATTTTGCCTACGGCAAAACTTTGGTGTCTTTTTGAAAAAGGTCTTCAAAAGTCTGCAAGCAGCCTTTTTTCGGACCTTTCTCAAAAACCCACCGGAATTTTCCCATGCGGGGGAAAATTCTGTCCCGAGACAAGGGCGAAAACCGTTTGACCTTAAGGTGAAGCTTACTTACAGGGCGCACGCACCGTTAAACCGATGCTCACCGAAAAGTGTGGTCATCTCCCTTAGCGTTTTCAAAGTTTAGGTCAAGCCTTTTGCGGGTGCGACCCGCGGCGTTGGATTGCGGATCATTCACCGAAGGGTGAGGTCTTCACCCGAAGCCTTTATCAAGTTTAGGTCAAGCCTTTTCAAAGGCTTGCAGGGTGTGGGGCAGCGCCCCGCGTCCTCCGCCGCCCGCAGGCGGCGAAATTCCCCTTACCGCGTTTCTTTTTGCTTAGCTTTTTCTTTGCGCGTCCTACCTGCAAAGAAAAAGCGCTGTTAAAATTCCGATGACAACGACCTATAAAAAACTAAAAACCCCGCAGGTTTTCTTTTGAAAACCTGCGGGGGCGCTTTTATGATAGGTGAGAAATCTACGCGTTATTCACGGGATTTCCGTCTTACATCTCAACTCCGGTTTCGGGGGAATCGGGAGGATTTTTGTTTTCGTTCGACCATGTGAGATTTTCGACCTTGGATGTTATGGTGACAGAGAACTCGTATCCGTTCGAATCCTGACCGGAGCAGGAGCTGCTGTAAGAGACCGACACGAGCTTATCACCGTCAAACACGACCGAGAAATATGCCTCGATATTTGCGTCCTCCTCGCTGACTCCGTACTGCTTAAGCGCCGCTTCAAACGGGGAGGCATCGGTTTTTCCGACCGTCAGCTTGTAGGTCTTTTGGCTTCCGGTCTCATTCGTAAGGCTGACCGAGGAGATATTGAAGTCATCGAAGTCCCCGCTGCAGAGAAGCCCGAAGACGAACGCCTTCGCCTCATCCTCGGACTGTTTGACCTTTTGGGTGTTGAAGGAGTATCCGGCATACTGCGATCCCGGCATAGCCCTGACCTTCTGCGTCCGCGTTCCGTCGGCGTAGGTGAGAGTGATCTTGAGCTTTTCGTGCGTTTCCGCCGTTACCGTATAGGTAAATCCGGGTTTTTTCGCATCAAAGCTTACGGTATCGTTTTCCCAATAGTTATTGGTGCTGTGGTTGTATTTTGAAGATGTTCTTACCTTGAGGTCAAAGGAGCCTTTATCCGCGTCCTTCGCGCCGTCGAGGGTGGAGCTTATCTTTTTGAGCATGGAGATGTCGCCGACATCGGTGAAGCCCGTGAGGTCGTGTTCGACCTTAGCTTTTCCGAAATCGCGCATGGTCTGCGTGCTTTTCACGGTGGGGAGCGTCACATCCGTCGCCTCGGGGTCGTCGCTCCCGAATATATATTCGGCGCTGACAGAGGAGGGAAGGAAGCTCTCGGAGACGGTCATTTCAATGGCTACATCGGTGAGAGAGAAGCCCTCAAGGTAGTCTTCGAGTCCGTCAAGGCTGTCGGCGAATGTATCGAGAGTCTTTCCGGAAAAGCCCGAGAGCGAGATGGTCCAGCCCTTGCCCTCTTCATAGCCGCAGTTAAAAACAGAAGCATCGTCGAGGTCAAGGTCGTCCGTTTTCACCGTTTTATCCTTATCCTCGCCGAAGAAATACTTTGCCGTTTCGGCGTCGGCGGTGGAGAAGATCTTCACGCCGTTGCTGTCCGAGCGGACGCTGAGCTTTCCGTCGGCGAAGGTCACGGCCTGGTCGGCAACGGTCTGTTCACCGTCGAAGATGACCTTGTTCGTCATTTCACGGTGACGCGCCTTCGTGTCCGCACCGTCAAGTACGATCGTGTCGGACTGCTCGGCGTGGGTAACGAGTTTTTTCCCGTTTGAGAATGTCACCGAGAGGTCGGCAACGCTGTCGGTGGTGTACGAACCCGCCTTTCCGATGGCAAGGCTCATGCGAAGAAGCACTGCGGCGGCGCGGTCTTTGCCCTGAAGGCGGTTTACGGCGGAGATTCCGAGCTTTGCGCAGGAGCTGAGACTGAGTGCGAGGCAGGTGATGAGGATCGCGATGCAGAGTACCGATGAAACTGTTCTTTTCATTGCTTGATCTCCTTTATAATAATGTTTTTATAGGGTCAGGAAAAGGCTTTCAGGAAAAAGCCTTCAGAAATGCACAGACCTCGGAGGCTGTGGGGATAGAGGGCGCGGCGCCATTCTTTCCGACAACGAGGGTGCCTACGGCGTTCGCGTAGCGCGCGGCGGTGGCGATGTTGCCGGTGCGGAGGTATTCAAGGGTCAGCGCGGCGGTGAAGGAATCGCCCGCGGCAGTGGTGTCGACGACCTCGCCGGGGAAGGTGGGGACTGTGAGCGAGCAGGCAAGGTCGGTTATGTAGCAGCCCCTGCCGCCGAGCTTTATGACATAGTAATGCGAGTGAACGAGTCTCGCGAGAGCCTTTGCGGCTTTTTCGCACGAGGCGTCGTCGGTCGGCTTTATCCCCGTGAAGATCTCGGTCTCGCTCTCGTTGGGTGAGAAGACCTCAAGTGTCGGAAGAGAGGCGAGCGGGAACTCCCTGTCGGCGGGACCCGCGTCGATGAAGACCGGGATTCCGCGTTTCGCCGCCTCGTTCGCAGCGAAGACGACCGTCTCGGGGGCTGTCTCGAGCTGCATGAAGAGCGCGTCGGGAGTCGTGTCGAGAGCCTCGGTGATCTTTTCGGCGGGGATGTGAAGGTTTGCGCCGGGGTAGACTATTATCCGGTTGTTCCCGTCGTCGCCGACCATAACGGCGGCAAGGCCGGTCGGGTAGTCGGAGAGCAGCGACAGGTGCGTCGTGTCTATGCCTTCATTATTATATAGGGCGAGCAGAGCCTTTCCGTTCGAGTCGTTGCCCATCGCCGCGCAGAAGACCGACTCTCCGCCGAGCCGCGCGACGGCGACCGCCGAGTTCGCGCCCTTTCCGCCGGGCAGGTAGGTGTAGCCGCGCTTTTCAATGACGGTCTGCCCCGCCTTCGGGAAGAGGCTTACATTTGAAACGAGGTCGATGTTTGCCGAACTTACTGTGAGGATCTTTTTTTTCACGGCAGGTTATCTCCTTTAAGTATAATATTTAGTTACATTATATAGGAAAATGATAATAAAGTCAACAGCATTTTGCCCCCTCGGGCGCGAAAAAGTGCATTCGGTGAGGGGCAAAAGGAGGCTGGCTGAAATTTTTTTGAAAAAAACGAAAAAACTTCTGAAAAAGGGGTTGACAAGACGGGTTTGAGGTGGTATAATGGGCGAGCTGTCGTCGA
>CAKXXW010000053.1 GCA_934378145.1 uncultured Eubacteriales bacterium | reverse complement strand
CCTGCCCTCATATTGCCGTATCGGATGGGGCATAAAATCCTTCCGTATTTTCGTAAAGTTGGCTCATCTGCGAAAAATCACCGAGCCGACCCGCAAAATCACATTAAGAAAGAGGTCAATCATGGCACAAAAAACAAAATTCCGCGAAATCCCGGTATTTGAGAAGGAAGATTCAAGCGGAATAAACAGACTCTTCGCATTCCTGTCCTACTTTTTTCCGATCGGTACGCTCATTATGTGGATAATCTTCCGCAAAAAATCCAAGTATGTGAGAATGCATACCAAAAATGCGTTCATCGCGGCGATGATTTCACTTATTACTCCTTTGGTGATTTCGCTGATCGGAATTGTAGCATTCCTCGTAGGGGGAGGCGGCGGCGAAGCTCTGCTTGCGGACAAGGCCCGGCAAGTAATAAAAATAGTTTGCGGCGGATTTACGGGCTTGTTCGAATTTGTCATGTTCATAATGATACTGACATTTTTGATAAGGTCGCTGTGCGGCAAGCTCGAAAGCAAGAGAAATGTGCGCAGGATCGTTGAGGAACAGCTTGCGATCGGCAACCCCGAAGCCGTCGAGATAATAAAAAATGATGACCGCTTCGCGGACCTGCTTGCAAAATACAACGCCAATCAGGCGAGAATGCAGCAGGCGGCAAATAATTCCGGCAATACAAACACCCCCAACGGCGACGCAAAGTAAGACGCGCTTTGCATTTAACTACATAATGTAATCAAGCAAAACAAAGGCGCCCGTCGGGGCGCCTTTGTTTTGCAGGCAGGACGCGCAAAGGCGGACAAGTCCTCTCCCGACTCTCGCAGATTATTCACCGAAGAGTGAAGCCCTCACCCGAAGCAAATGCCTGATAAAAAATAATCAGCAAAAAGAAAATGCCGACAAATAAACCGATAATATCTTCGGGGGAAAGACCTCACCATTCAGTGTATAATCCGCGATTTAGGGGTGCAGGCGCCGCCCCACACCCCGCAAGCCTTTAAAAAGGCTTGACCTAAACTTCAAAAAGACTTCGGGTGAAAACTTCTCATTCTGTGAGCGTTGATTTTACGATGTATGCGGTCTGTAAATGAGCGCAACTTTCAGGTTAAACGGTCAAAATCCTTGTCTCGGGCAGAATTTCACCCCGCGGGGGAAAATTCCGGTGGATTTTGCCCGAGGGCGAAGAGGGGATGCTTGCATACCCTTGAGTCCTCGGCAAAAATCCACCATAGTTTTGCCGTAGGCAAAATGCCGCGAGACAAGGCAATATTGCCATAGCCTTTCAGCAAAGTTCTTTGGGGGTTGGGGGCTTTCTTCCAAGAAAGCCCCCGCATCTTTCGTATCCCCCGTTCCGTAACTTCAGCAGAAAAGGAGCAGCACGAGGAAGGGAATGACCTCGCCGGCGTCGCACTCTCCGCCGCCCTGCGACAAAAGCAGGATCAGACCGAGGATGAGCATCTCCTCGTCCCCGATGCCGTTCGGAAAGAGGGCGTGAGGCTTCGGTTTCGGCTCCTCACGACATTCGCAAGACTCACGCACAGCACCTTCGCAGCCTCCGCAGTCATCCTCGGGCGGCAAAGGCGAAGGCGCGGGTGGAAGGGCAAACATCCCGCCCTGCGGTGACGGGGACCTTTCGCACGCGTCGTTGCACCTGATCTCATCCGGCTCCGGAGGGGGAGGAGGAGTCGGGGGCTGAGGATGAGACTGAGGTATCTGCACGCTGCCGGACGGGCTGAAGGCGTTTCCGGAGTAATTCTGCGGGATCCTCGGCGGCCGCCGCTGTCCGTATGATCTGTTATACACGGGGCATCACCTCGTCTTTCGGAAAAATTAAATGTTTCACGAAGGCTCCTCCCGTTTACCGGCGGGCATCTGACCGATAAGTCCGCCTATTTTGCTGACCTGTACCATTCTGTCGATGGCTTCGCACCTTGACTTTGACAGGTAGGGCTTCAGCGCGAGCAGAAGGCTGCACCTCGGGTCGCCTTTTCTGCCGCCTCCGTTGCCGCCGCCTTTTGGACCGCCCTTGTCGGGCGGAGGTGGAGGCGCACCGAGCTTTCCGAGCATCGGGAGCAGAGCCGCGACAGCCTCACTCGGGTCGGGCTGAGGTTTAGGTTCGGGCTTCGGCTCGGATTCGGGAGGATTTGCCTGCCCGCCCTCGCGAAGCCCAGACGCAAGCCCCGCAAGCGTTGCGGCGAAGGACGGGTCGGAGAGCGCCTTTGAGAGTACCGAGGAGAGGTCGATGCCGCCGAGGAGCGACGAAAGGTCAGCCATTGCCGTATCCGCCGCGCCTGCCCGAGTTTATGCGGCGTTCGGTCTCGGCAAGCTCTTCGTCGGACAGCTCGGAGAGCTTTTTGCGGAGGGCGGCAATATCGTTTCCGCTGATACCGAATTCCGAAATGCCTATGCCCGCCTCGCGCAGAACGGTGCCTACGATGTAGGACAGCTTCTCGTCATCGAGCGCGAGCAGTATGTCGATCGTGTTTTTGTTTATTCTCATAGTTAGCCTCCTGTCGGGATTCATATTCCGCTATCATTATATGTCGGGCGGCAAAATGTGCGACAGAAAAGATAAAACAGTAGACAAAGGCGCCTTTCGGTGCTATAATATGAATATCGGAAAGAAAGGGGAACTTCACGCTTGGATCTTCTGATTTTTTCGGACTCACACGGCAACGCCGACGCGATGCAAAGGGTCATCGACCGTTCGGTGAGCCGTCCGGACGCGATATTTTTCCTCGGGGACGGCCTGCGCGACCTTGCATGGCTCGACACGAGAGGCGCTCCGCTCTACGCCGTGAGGGGAAACTGCGACTTTTTCTCGGCAGAGGACATCCCGGTCGAGCTTGACATAAGCCTTTGCGGGCTTCACATTTTTGCCTCTCACGGGCATCTTTACTCGGTGAAGAGCGGCTTTTCGGCTATGGCGGCTCACGCGGCAGGACTCGGAGCCGACCTTATGCTCTTCGGTCACACGCACGAGGCGATGACGGAAACCTTTGCCGCCGGCAGCAAGATTGGCGGCAGGATCCTTGAAAAGCCCCTCTGCATAATAAATCCCGGAAGTGTCGGATGCTCTTTCGGCGCGACCTTTGCGACCTTTACCGTCAGAGCCGGACAGCCGTTAGCCTCGATCGGCGAGGTCTGACCGGACTGTCGGTGGGAGACGACGGGAGACGCGGGGGCTTTCTTGGAAGAAAGCCCCCAACCCCCAAAGAACTTTGCTGAAAGGCTATGGCAATATTGCCTTGTCTCGCGGCATTTTGCCTACGGCAAAACTATGGTGGATTTTTGCCGAGGACTCAAGGGTATGCAAGCATCCCCTCTTCGCCCTCGGGCAAAATCCACCGGAATTTTCCCCCGCGGGGTGAAATTCTGCCCGAGACAAGGATTTTGACCGTTTAACCTGAAAGTTGCGCTCATTTACAGACCGCATACATCGTAAAATCAACGCTCACAGAATGAGAAGTTTTCACCCGAAGTCTTTTTGAAGTTTAGGTCAAGCCTTTTTAAAGGCTTGCGGGGTGTGGGGCGGCGCCTGCACCCCTAAATCGCGGATTATACACTGAATGGTGAGGTCTTTCCCCCGAAGATATTATCGGTTTATTTGTCGGCATTTTCTTTTTGCTGATTATTTTTTATCAGGCACTTGTTCCGGGTGACGGCTCTACTTTTCGTTGAATAAACCGCGAGGGTGGGAGAGGACTTGTCCGCCTTTTGTGCCTGCTACAGGCAAAAGAAAAAGCGCCAATGCCTTTATATAGGCAATCGTCCTATAAAAAGTCGAAACCTTTCCCCGAACCGTAGGGGAGGATATTATCCTCCCGCAGGATGTTGCATTTGCGCAGGGAATCGCCCTGCAAAAAGGCAAAAAAGAGAGCCCCCGAAGGGACTCTCAAGGAAAGGATTTAGGAAAGGACTTTTGGACTCTGATTTATTCCGCGTCGGCGTTTGCGGCAGCCTCGGCGGCTTCTGCCTGCGCGGCGGCAGCCTGAACGGCGCACTCGGTCTCGTAGGCATTGATAACTGCAGACTCAAGCATTCCGCGGAACTGCGAGTTGATCGGATGTACGATGTCGCGGTAGGTGTCGTCGGGATTCTTGCGGCTCGGCATAACGATGAAATACTTGTCGCGGGCGTTGATGACCTTTATGTCATGCACCGCGAGCTGATTGTCGAAAGTGACCGATACGATAGCCTTCATCGGGCCGTCCTCAAAGATTTTTCTGATTTTGATGTCTGTAATTTCCATAGTTTTTCTCCTTGCAGTATTTAATTTCCGGATTTCTGATTATATTATAGAAGCGGTTTCTGATGATTATTCAACGGTAATGCGTTTTTTCTGTGAAAAAGCGGCGGTTTTATTCTGATATATGAAAGGGAGTGCCTTTTTCTTTATGTCTGTATGCAACACACATTACGGTGCGGAGGCGATAGGCTCGATGCTCGCCCCCTGCAAAAGCGTATATTTCATAGGCATCGGCGGGGTGAGCATGTCCTCGCTCGCCTGTCTTACCGCCCTTGACGGAAAGCGCGTGGCGGGATCGGACAGGACTCTGTCGCCGCTGACCGACAAGCTCGAAACTTACGGGATCGGGGTCTTCTGCGGTCACGATGCAAAGAGGATAGACGACTTTGACGCCGTGGTCTACACCGTGGCGATAACCCCCGACAACGGGGAATACCTGCGAGCAAAGGAAAGAGGGATACCTCTCATCTCGCGCGCCGACTACCTCGGCTACATAATGACGAGGCGGGAGAACCGCATAGGCGTTTCGGGTATGCACGGAAAAAGCACCTGCACCTCGATGTTCGCCTCGGTTTATATGAGGGCGCGGCGCGACCCGACCGTGCTGTCCGGCGCGGATTATCCGCCGATGGGGGGATATTTCAGGATCGGCGAGGGCAGGGATCTTATCTTCGAGGCTTGCGAGTATATGGACAGCTTCCTTGATTTCAGCCCGACGACCGCGGTGATACTCAATGTCGAGCTTGAGCATATCGACTATTTCAAAAATATAGATAATATAAGGAAGTCTTACGGCAGATTCGCCGCCCTCACGGGGGAGCGGGGCAGGGTCATCGTGAATGCCGACGACCCCGACGCCTGCCTTTCGGTGAGCGGTTTTGATGGAAAGAAGGTCACCTTCGGTATCGAAAACGAGGCTGACTACACGGCGAAAAACATAGTCCTCGGCTGTGGGTCATCGGAATTTGATATAATGAAGGGCGGGGCTCTTCTCTGTCACGCCGTGATGAAGGTGCCGGGAAGGCACAATATCTGCGATGCGCTCGCCGTTGCCGCATGCGCCGACCTTGACGGTATCGTGGCAGAGGACATTTCGGCGGGACTTGCCGACTTCACGGGCGCGAAGCGGAGGATGCAGTATCGCGGGACGCTCAACGGCGCGCCGGTCTATGACGATTACGGGCATCATCCGACAGAGATAGCCGCGACGCTCTCGGGAGCGCGGGCGATGTGCGGCGAGAGGCGGCTCGTATGCGTATTTCAGCCGCATACATATTCGCGCCTTGCGGCGCTTTTTGACGGCTTTGCCGAGTCCCTGTCTCTTGCCGACCGAGTGATAGTCGCGCCGGTCTATGCCGCGCGGGAGACAGACACGCTCGGGACGGGTTCAGATAAGCTCGCCGCGGCGATAGGAGACAAAGCCTGCGCCCCCGACAGCCTTCGTGAGATCGCGGAGCTGCTCGGGAGAGAGCTTGACGCCGGCTGTTTTGCCGTGATAATGGGAGCCGGAGATATTGAGGATATTTTTCCGATGCTTTCCGAGGAGGGATTGAAATGAGAAACGAAAAATTCAGGGATGAAAGAATAGATTACCTTTTCCGCGCGATACTCACGCTTGAGAGCGTGGATGACTGCTACGCCTTTTTTGAGGATCTTTGCACCGTGGCGGAGATACAGGAGATGTCGAGAAGGCTCCTTGCCGCAAAGCTCCTTCGCGAAGATAAGGTCTACACCGAGATAGCGGCGGAGACGGGACTTTCGACGGCAACGATCAGCCGCGTCAACCGTTGCCTCAAGTACGGGAGCGACGGGTACCTCGGTGCACTTGAAAAGCTCGACAGGCAGGACAGGCACAAATGAGCGGATACGGAGCGGTTTCGCGCGTTTACGACCGTCTCAACGCGGGGATAGACTACCGCGCGTGGGCGGATATGATCGAAAATATATTTATAAGGTACGCCGATGCCCGTCCGGAGATAGTCCTTGACCTTGCCTGCGGTACGGGGAATATGACCTTCGAGCTTGCCCGCCGCGGCTACGATATGATAGGAGCCGATATAAGCGCCGATATGCTCAGCCGCGCCATGCAGAGGCAGAGGGGTGAGAAGATCCTCTGGCTCATGCAGGATATGAGGAGCTTTGAGCTTTACGGAAGCGTCGGAGCCGTCGTCTGCTGCCTTGACGCGGTGAATTGCCTTCTCTCGCGTGAGGATCTTGTAAAATGCTTCCGCACGGTGCATAACTATCTTGAGCCGGGCGGGGTGTTCATCTTCGATGTCAACAGTCCCTATAAGTTCGAGAATATCTTTGCGGACAATGCCTATATCCTTGAGGACGACGGCGTCTTCTGCGGCTGGCAGAACGAGTACGATAAGAAACGCGGCGTGTGTACCTTCTATCTCTCGGTCTTCGAGAAGAGCGGTGACGGGAGCTACCGCAGGTCGGACGAGGTGCAGAAGGAGAAAAAGTACAGCGTCAGACAGCTCGGCGCGGCGCTCAGGGAGTCCGGACTCAGCCTTGAAGGCGTTTTCGGAGGCTACGATATGGGTAAGGCAACGGATGATAGCGAGCGGATTTTCCTCGTCGCGAAGAAAAAATAAAAAAATCCGAAAAAATTGAAAAAAGGTGTTGACAAAGGCGCGAGGTTGTGGTATAATTCATCTCGTCGCCGCGAAAGCCGCTGTTAGGGAGCATAGCTCAGCTGGGAGAGCACATGCCTTACAAGCATGGGGTCACAGGTTCGAGCCCTGTTGTTCCCACCAACACCTTATACGGCCCGGTAGTTCAGTTGGTTAGAACGCTAGCCTGTCACGCTAGAGGTCAGGGGTTCGAGTCCCCTTCGGGTCGCCACCTTTTGATACTCAGCATCCCTTGCTGATACGCCTCTGTAGCTCAGTTGGTAGAGCAGGGGACTGAAAATCCCCGTGTCGTTGGTTCGATTCCGACCGGAGGCACCACCTGCGGATTTAGCTCATTTGGTAGAGCGCGACCTTGCCAAGGTCGAGGTGGCGGGTTCGATCCCCGTAATCCGCTCCAATAAAAAGCACTTGCGAAAGCAAGTGCTTTTTTTATTGGAAATGAAGCGCACCTGAAGAACGGTGATCCGAATGAAAATTATTTGCGGTTTGACAGTCTCACGCAAGTATGATATAATTAAGGTAGTACCGCCGGAATTGTACGGTGTTGCCTAAAAAACTTCTGCGTGTGGGAGGTTTACGATGAAGAAGCGAAATACAGTGTTTTTTGTGCTTACGCTCGTATTTTCGGTCGTCGCCGTCGGGTGCTTTGTCTTCGCGCTGACCACGGGGATCGAATTTATGAGGCTCGGGGAAGGGAATTCCGACCTCGGCGAGGCTATCGGCGCGGTATTCCTCGCGGTGGTGAGCATCATAGCGTCTGTCGCGCTGTGGGCGGCGTCGGTCGTCGGAGGAGTTTTTGCGGGGCTGAACCTTCGCGCCGGTAAGAAATGGCTGAGGGTCACCTCCGCCTGTATCCTTGCCGCCGACGCGCTGATGTCTGTCACGATGGCGGTGTTTTGGATAGTGAGTCAGGTAAGAGCCGGCTGACGGAAAAACATTTTTGAAAAAAAGGAAAAAAGCCCTTGACAAAGTCGGGGGCTTTTGTTATAATAAACAAGTCAATGCGGCGCCTTAGCCAAGCGGTAAGGCAGAGGTCTGCAA
>CAKXXW010000052.1 GCA_934378145.1 uncultured Eubacteriales bacterium | reverse complement strand
GTTGAGGGATGCATTGCCGATATCGCATTCTCCTGCAAAAATGTCGGCGCGGGATTTGTTTATGAAAACAATGCAAGGATTATCGGCTCGGCATCTGTCCGGTGTATCAAAGGAAAGCTGGCAAAGGGCTTTTACATCCGGAACGGCGGAACAATCACTGCATCAGGATATATAGCAGGCAAGGGAGCACTGAAGATCGGCAAGGACGGCAAAAGGGTGTATGTTTTCGGTAACGAAGAGCAGTTCATCGCCGGAGATACTCCGACAGAAAGCATCCGTATGCGACTGGAGCTTGACAAGCTCTGGAATGGAACGGAAGGCAAGGGCTTTGTTCCGGATATGAAAGCAAACCGAAAAGAGCTTCCGGTCACTGACAGTCCGGCTATCCGCATTGAAACGGCAGACGATCTGAAAATGATGATCGAGTCGGTCAATTCGGGAGACAAAAAAGCCGCGGGCGCACACTATATCCTTGCGGGAAATATCAATATGAAGGGTGCGAAGCTGAAACCGATAGGAGACTGCGAAAGCTATCCCTTTTCGGGAACCTTCGACGGAAACGGATATACGGTCAGCAATTTCACAATAGATTGCCGCGGAGCGGAATACGGCGGATTTTTCGGCTGCACGAAAAATGCGAATGTGGCAAACCTTGCACTTGACTATATATTAAAAGGAAAAGGCGGCGTGAATATCGGAGGTATGGCAGGCAGTATTGTCGGCGGCAGCTTTGAAAACTGTCAGGTTCGGATTGCGATGTCGCCGGGACTGTGTTCGGGCGGCTTCTGCGGAAAAAATACCGGATATATACGAAACTGCTATGTCGGCGGAAAGATTGCTCAGCCTGCGCCGATTCTGCCATGGCTGATTCCGAGCGCGGCAATACTTCTCGTTTTGCTTACGGTCGGTTCGGTGGTGCTGGTACAGAAGCTGACGGGCAATGTTCCGTTCAGACCGGAGATTATCGACCCGAATCAGGTGCCGGTGCCGAAGCCGAATCAGCAGGTGGATCCGCCTCCTGCGGGAACAAACCGCATCAGCCTTGAACTTAATCACGAGGTGTATGTCAGCGCGACAACGATGGTGGGGCAGATGGATTATGTCAACCCGCACAGAAGCACACAGGATGTTGTGATACGGCTTTGCATCAGCGATGCGGAGCTGAAAAAGGCAGGCTACGATCTCGTTGCCTGCAAGGTGAGAACGCAAAAGGAACTTAATGCCGAGGGATATGACCCGGAAAAGGCATTTACGGTGCTTTACAGTTCGCAAAGACTTCAGATAGGCTACAAGCTCGGCTACTGCAAGCTTTCGGCACTTCCGAACGGGGAGCTGCTGAAGGTAGGGGATTATGAGATGATCATGATGATCGACGCATATGACCCGAAAACAAACGAAAAAGCAATCGTCAACGCACAGGCGATGACAACCATCCACGTTGTGGATCGATAATTGAGGTGTGTGATTCGCACCGGAAGAAAGACGGAAAGGGGGGCGGCAAGGATTGCGGCTGTCAGGTAAACATCAAAACAGATCCGGAATAAAGAAATCGGTTTCGCTTTTTGTTGCGATATCGATGCTTATGGCGGTCTTTGCCGTTTTCCGTCTTCCCGTATCGGCGGCGGATCCGGACTATACATTTTCAAGCGGAGCGGTGCTTCTGGATAATTCCTACAGCGGAAAGAACATTCTGATACAGAACGGCGTTTTCTCGGTCACTGTTTCCGGCGCGACGAATGTCAATATCATTTTTGACAGTGTGACGATGGACAGACGATACGGCAGTGATCAGAACAGGACGGTCGAGGGGCTTTACAATGTTGCACAGTCGCTCGGATGGGTCAGGAACGGGAGCTATACTGCGCAGACCTGCCCGCTGTTGCTGACCAACAATGCGAGCGCAACAGTTGCCTTCCGCGGAGAGAACAACTTTTACGCCGGAACAAACGGTTGCACTGTAGACAGTTCAAACGGATATACCAAAGTACAAACAGGCGGTGGCTTTGCCGGAGTTCAGGTAGACGCCGGCTCGACGCTGACTATATCACCGAGCGGCGGAACGCTCAATGCATACGGTGCCTTTTATGTGGAGGACGACAACTCGGAAAACTCAAGCTACGGGTACGGTGCTCCTGCAGGCGTTTCGCATAACCAGACCGCAGGCGGTGCGGGCATAGGCGGCGGCGCGGCATGGAACACGACCACGAGCGCTTATTCCTCCTATACTGCCGGAACCCCCGGAACGATCATTATCAACGGCGGGACAATAAATGCCTTCGGCGGACATCAGGCTGCCGGTATCGGCGGCGGTCTGAACGGAGCGGCAACGAATACATCTGTTACAATCAACGGCGGAAATGTCAATGCATATGGCGGCAGATGGGCTGCCGGTATAGGTGACGGTGACTCGCTCCAGGATAACTGGACAACAAAATACACCGACAATTATTCCATCGTCATCAACGGCGGAAAAGTCAATGCCGTGGGCGGCGTCGGATGTCCCGGCATAGGAACGACAGACGAGGTCTCCACGCTTGCGAGACGCGGCACCTCGGGACTTACAATCCACCTCAACGGCGGAGAGATTACCGCAAAATCCGGCTATCCGGATAAATTCAACCCGCAAGGAACAGCCGGCTACAGCGGAACCGATGCGGCTGCGGCAATAGGTGCGGGAAACAAAACAAATATGGAGTCAAACTCCATTTCGGTTTCGTCCGTGGCGAAGATTATCGCATCGGGCTTCGGGCACTATTCCGTGACGGAAAACGGCGTGAACCACAGCGCTCTGCCGACGGTTAACATAGACTCGGACGGATATGCCTTTCTCGGCAGATTTCCCGAACTTGCCTCTTCAAGCGGTAGAATTTTCGAGCTTTTTGAGGCGCAGCGGTTTGACACCGTGATAAACGGCGAGGTATATCAGTACAGAAAATATGTCACGCAGCCTGCCGACGGAAGCGCCGGCGAGATCTACTATTACTGTCCCGAAGCACCGGATAACCGGTGGCTTTTGAAAGCGGGAACAGACGGCACTATCGAAAATTCGACAGTGGTTCAGCTTGATTCGGTGACGGCACTGGAGGCAAAACTGGACGAACTGATGCCTACGCTCTATTTAGACGATAATTCGGTCAAGATTAGTGAGATTGCCGCGCCTGCGCACTTCCGTTCGATTGCACTCTCCCTGCCTAATCCGCAGGAGCACGGCGGCATATACGCGCTGAAGATACCGACGGCAGCAATGTACGGCTACAGCGGAACGGCGGTTCTGCCGAAATCCGGATATGCCACAATCACGATAGGCGCAGAGGAGCAGGGAACACTCTCCGGCGAGATTGCCTATCCGAGCCATATGAATATCAAAGCAGACTCCGTTTCCGCAACGCTTACCGACCTTGATATCTATCGTGACGGGCAGTATACCGATGGCAGAAACGGTCTTGTCGGCGACAGCTTTATGGAGAATGTGTTCGCCTACAGGATTTATATAGAGCATGACGACAATGTTGCGTATCTTTATGCAAAATACGCCATAGATGACAATGTAAATGTAAGTATAGAGCCCTTCGGTATGACCGTTTCAGAGCAGACAATCGGTACAGACCGCATAATCACGGCTACGCTTGATATGACCGGTGTAACCGAGAAGGTAATCCGTCTGAAAAAGACAGATACCGTGACATTGGAGGGAAATACAATCACGCTCAACTCCGTGGTGTATAAGATTACCATAGTGAAGAAGGCGGTATATAAAATAGAGCTCAATACACTCAACAAAATCTATGACGGCATGGAGGTAAAACCCTCAATTCTTCGGCTATATTCCGAAGAAACAGGCGAAGCTTATACTGCGACCGATGACGAGCTGAATTCGGTTTTCTATTCCTACTATGCGCAGGAGGGAACCTTGTGGACAGAGCTCGGAACAAATGCTCCGAAAAACGCGGGACAATATAAGATTTCGGCAGTAATATATGCCGACACATTTACAGCCATGTCGGAGACGGAATTTACGATAGCAAAGCGCACACTGACGGTAAACCGAATTCAAAATCCGCTGACATATGTCAGTGCCGCGGAGCACGCGGGCTGGAATGCGCCGCGCGATATTCAAGACCCGGGCAAGATATATCTGTCCGGCGTAGTTGGAGCGGACGAGGTTTCTGCGAGTGCGGTGAGTGTTTTCTATAACGACATTTCCATCGGATACAGGGTGGACAAAATCACGCTGACAGGCATCACGCTTTCGGGTGGGGATGTAGGCAACTACGAAACCGCCGATACACAGAAGGTTTTCGGGCAGATCAGCTATTCGCTTGACGGTGCGATTTTCCGCAAGAAGCCGGGGGTGACATGGGACAAGTTCTATCCCGTGGACAGCCTGCTTCCGGTAGCTCCGGAAACGGCAGACTGGCATTCTCCCGCAACGGGCGGCGTGTATGATTCACACAGAGACTATGTGTACGCAAGAACCGAAAATATGGGCAACAGTCAATCGGTTTATGCTGTGGATATCGAATTCGGTTCGATGTATTTTACATATTCCATGTCGGAATGGAATGCCGGCACCATGGTTTATGAAGAGCTTGTCGGCGAATCACGCTGGACGGGTTTTGAAGGCGGCAACAACGAAATCGTAGTTACAAACCGCTCAAATTCCCCGATATGGTATACGCCGAATGCCAAAATAGATTTTCTGCATTCCGCTATCGGTGACAGTCCGGTAGGCATCAAGGCAAACTTTTATGCGAACAATTCCTCGTCCGGCACGCCGATAACGGGGATTTGGCAGGAGGTTCCGGAAGCCACGGCAGGAGACAGGGACAGATACGGCGTTTTCACAAGTCAGGCGTGCTATATCAGGCTCTCCGGAGTTCCGCAGCTCGGTGATTCCGATCACTTCACGGTGGTCGGCAATGTGTCGGTAACGATATCGCGTACAAGCGGATAGTTCTACAGATATAATCCGCAGAAAGCGGTTTATATAAAAAAACAAAAAACCAAAAACAAAAAACATGCTTTTGAAAGGAGCAATCAAAATGAAAAGAATTTTGGCAATTATTATTTCGGTCGCAATGATTGCGACCATGCTCGCGGTTTCCGTGAGCGCGGAAAAAGAGGTCGGCGGTGATAACGGCGTTACTACATTTGAACCGACAACCCCGACCGGAGAAGACCTGAATGTCAAGGTCACGGAGATTACGCACAAATATGCTGTAGACCTTGTCTACTCTCTTCAGGATCTGGTCATAGACGGAGCTATCACATGGAATGTCAACACAATGAAGTATGAAGTGGGCGGCAACACCCTTGAGGATGACACACGCAAGGTTAAGGTGTACAACCGCTCCGACCTGCCGGTATATGCGTATGCAACCATCACCAACACCAATGACGCTGACGGCATCACGGTAACTGCAGTTAACAACAGTGCGGAAACCAAACTGACAATTGCAAAGGCAACCGCCGGTGTGGGAGCATCCAACGGCACATCTACCGTCGAAGAACTTGTCATCAACCTGAAAAGCGCCAACTGGAATGCTGTTGCGGAATACTACGCAGCAAAGAGACTTGCATCTGCAAATCAGGCGACCGCTACTTTCAGAATCGCGACAGTCTCCGTCACTATCTCCAAGGATTGAGGCTTAAAGAGATTTTAATTTGCTGCGAGGCAATTTAAAATAAAAATCAAAAAAAGGAGGAAAACAAATGAAGAAAATTTTTGCAATTGTGCTGTGTGCAGTGCTTTGCCTCTGCATGGCTGTCCCCGCCTTCGCGGCAGGAACGCCTGAGGCAGGGTACACCGGGCAGACTTCCGGACAGGATGTCAATATCACCATCAGCGGTGATATGGTTCATGTCTATCTTGTGGATATAGATTTCACAAATCCGACATTTACTTATTCGTCCGGCTCCAAGTGGAACCCCGAAACATACAAGTATGAGCCCGGCACAGCCGCTACATGGACAGGAACAGGTACTGTAAAGATCACTAACCATTCAGACCTTCCCGTTAATTACAATGTTGAGAGGGATAATGTCGTAGCCACCTACGGTCCGCTCGATATCGAGGTTACAGACGCCACCGGCACGATCGAAAAGTGCAATGTCGGCGACGCCATCGGAAGCCACAACGCAACCGCGACCTTCAAGGTAACGGGCACACCCACTGTTGCTGAGATCACCGCGCAGAAGCTCGGTGAGATCACCGTCACGATCACAAAATAAGGCCCCCAAGGTAAATCTGTAAGGAGGGAGAAGTGCTATGAAAAAGAAACTGCTGTCGGTATTCTCATACTGCGTGGTTTTTGCGCTTTTTCTCTCTTTGCAGATGGGTTTTACCGCACCGTCGTCTGCGCACGGAGAAAAAATCGATGTACTGATAAGTGTCGGGAAAGATAAGGAGTATCGCTACGCAATAGATATTATTTTTAAGAATATTTCCTTTGTTTATCATCTTGAAAGCATCGCAGTAAATTCCAAAACGGGCGAGAGATATGTAAACAGCGGAAAATGGCTTGAGCAGGGCGGCGCACCCTCGCCGTCGTTTGACGTGCTGGTGGTAAACAGATCCGACACACCGATACATTCGGAAACTGTATTTTTTGCCGCGGATTTTTATCTGTGCGGCGCTGATATTACCGTGAAATGCGACAGTGACAATGTCCTTCCCGCAGTTTTGCTGGAGGCGGAAAAGAAAATCGTATACGAACTCAGAACAAGCGCAGTGTTCGGCATATATCCGGAGCTTTCCTCCTATGAGGGTGAGAAAAATATTTCGGCAACGGTGAAAATAGACCGTGCCGACGGAATGGCGACCGACGGATATCCGTTCAGAGCACGAAAGCAATAACGTCAGAAAGAGGTGCTGCACAATGAAAAAACTGAATAAGCACGGTGCAAAATCTCTTTGTGCCGTTATTATGGCGTTTGCCTTGATTTTGCTCTCTGTTCCGGTATTTCCCGTACACGCGGAAAACGATGAAACGAAATCGGGCGATTACAAATACGCCGTTACCATTGAATTCGGCTCGATGACCTTCTGCTATGACTACGGCAGGTGGGATGTAAACGAAATGCGCTACAAAACTGATGGTGAAATCGGAAATCCCGCAAGCGGTACAGAGGCGGGTTATCCCGGTTGGTATGGCTTTGACGGTACGGCAAACCGTATCAGCGTGAAATATTCAAACGAAAACGAAACGGACTCTCCTACGCAGAACAGGAAGCTCGCCGTTACATTGGATTACCGCGCGCTTTTTGCCACAGAGGGAAGAGTGGTAGGCGGTGTCACGATGGAGTTTTATTCGGATGCCTCGCTTACCGCTCCGTTTTCGCCGAGCTTTACTGTGCCTCACACCGATCCGGAGGACGAGAATGCCAAGACGGTAATCTACACTTCGCTACGCGGAGAGCCTACGGAAAACGGCGGCAAATATTTATCCGACAGCTTTGTGCCGGTCGGGATGTTGACGATACGCGTCGGCGAAATATCCGATGACTGACAGAAGGGGGAACTATGCATTCTTTCAGCAAAACGAAATTGAAAAAAGATATTCTCATCGTACTGGCTGTGACTACGGTTGTCGCTGTGCTTATCATCGGGCTGGTTTTGATAATCCGCATGGAGCCGAAAATAATTGATAAAAACGAAACTGCGGGAGAGCCGCAGGACCAGTCGTCAATTGCGGGCTATGCGGCATATGAAGCGCCTGATGTCTGCAAGGTAAAGATCTGCTGTGAGCCGACAATTGAGGGCGGATATGCCTCAATCTGGCTTACAAATCCCGCCGATAATGATGTTCTCATCCGCGCGGAGCTGTATTCGGTGAAAACAGTATATAATGCCGAAACGGGGCAGGCAACCTTCCTGCCGGATAAGCTGCTCGGCAGGACAGGCTTCATTCATACCGGAACATTTGTGGAAAAGGTCAAGGTGAAGAGGCTTCGTTCCGGCGAGGAAACCAAGGTAATGGTTAAAATCTCGACCATGTACGAGGACACACGAACCAGCAAGGGCATCTTCTA
>CAKXXW010000051.1 GCA_934378145.1 uncultured Eubacteriales bacterium | reverse complement strand
CTCGACGGCATCATCAAGGACGGTGCGGTCAGCGACAACAACCTGCGGTTGCTCGTTGACAATATCGTGATTCACGAAAGCGACGGAAAGCTGTCGATCAATATTGACCTCAAAGCCGCCTTCAGTAGCCACCTTGACATTTACGATGAGGACGGCGCACTTACCGCGAAAGCCTTCGCAGCGAACTGAGAATAGGCAGACGCACCGCCATAGGTCGTGCATCCCCTGCAAGCCGTGTGACAACGGAAAAGAAAAAGCAAAAAGCCTTGAAAACTCAGTGTTTTCAAGGCTTTTTGGTGGTGCGGGTAAGAGGACTTGAACCTCCACGAAGTTGCCCCCACTAGAACCTGAATCTAGCGCGTCTGCCAATTCCGCCATACCCGCATATGAAGTAACAAGTAAGAGTGAAAAGTGAACAAATAATAAGTGAAAAAGAAGAGAGGAAAAGTCATGCTTTCGCTCTTACCGTTACTATTATACACAAATTTTGCGCGTTGTCAAGGGCTTTTCGGCTTTTTTTCGCTTACTTATGATTTTTATCGGTTTTCATAAGCAAAGGACGGGGGGAGTTTTCACTCTTCCCCGTCCTTTCAAAGCTCCTAAGGCAAGTCTTTACTTACCTTCGGCTTCGCTCTTACCGTCGGGGGTCTGAACGATCCCCGAGGTTTTCTTATCTTCCGCGACCTCGACCGCATCGGAGGCGGGACCGTTACGAACTATCTTGCGTTTCGCATATCTGAGCATAAATTTATCGAGGTTATTGACCACGACATCGCCGGTCAGTCTCGGCTTCTGCTCCTGCTTATTTCTTGCATTGACGATCTGAATATGATGCCTGACCGCCTCTATATTATCGACTCCGTCGGCAAAAACGGTATCAAGCACGCGCTTTGCGCAATTTCTTCCGTCTATCATCATACGGTTTATCATCGCGTGATTGAATCTGAACGAATCGAGGATACTTCTGTCGCTCGGGAAGTTTATCTTTATGACCTTCTTATCGAAATCATAGCTTTCGAAAATATAGTTGCACTTATCGAAGTACATACAGATGATATAGTCCATATCGAACGATGAAACGGGATATATCGGGATATTGTCGATAAGTCCGCCGTCGTAGTAGGTCGCCCCGTCTATCTCGACTCCCCTGTTATATATGGGCATGGCGACGCCGGCGCGCATATAGGTGTACATCATTCCGGGCTTGAAGCGGCTTATATCGGAATAAAGTACACTACCCTTCTTTATATTCCAGAGCGGCATATAAAAGGGTATCGCGAGCGGCTCCTTTCTGATAATGCTCATAATTGTCTCCTGCAGGAAGTCGCTTCTGAGCATAGCCGGCAGGTGTGTGTTCTCGCCGTTCGGGTTGATGGAGTTCCAGATACCCTTTGCACCCGAAAGGTTTCCCGTTATGAAGGAATAAGTATTCAGCACGCCTATCGACGACGCGCTGACACAACAGAAATCACCCGGATCGAAATATTCAGTTACAGCCTCAAGTGCGCCTATCTGATACGCGCCCTTTGAAATACCTCCCGAAAGGAGCAATCCGACCTTCTTCATTTCTACCTCGGATAAAGAATTTACGGCATATCCGCATACGATAAATATTATTATACCGCACATCACGGATTTTGTCAATAGCAAGTTACAGCCTGAGCCGATTTACAGCCTTCATCCCCGCCGCCGCCGCCACGGGCAGCCCGCCGGGAGAGGATTGCCACTGGGTCGCAAGACAGACATTGTCAAACCCGTGTATGCGGCTCGGGGCGCGGTAGATCATCCCGTTCGGCGTTGCGGCAAAGCTCAGATACGAGCCTTCATAAGATGAAAGGAACTGCGAATATGTCGCCGGAGTCCATACATCAAGAAGGCTAAGGCTGTCGGTGACTTCGGGATACCTTTCTTTCAGTCTTGAAGAAATCGCAAGCGCAAATCTTTCCTTTGCCGCAGAGTATTTTTCTCTGTTCCCCGACGCACGGATCCAGAGCCTTGCCGTTTCCTCGTGAAGAAAGAACATCACCTGAAGCACGACCTTGCCGTCGGGGGCGAAGCCCTCTCTGTACGGCATCACGACCATACGGTCTTTTTCTTTACCGTCGAGCTTCACGGGCTTCATCCCGAACGCCGTTATCCCCTTCGGAAGCGTCGCCCCGTCGCGGCAGAGGAACGCCGCGTGTATGCTCGAAAAAAGCTCCCCTCCCCTTTCATAGGCGTATCCGAGCATCTTCGGCATGGCACTCTTCGGCAAAAGCCGTCCGAAGGTCACCCTCGGGTCACAGCAACATATCACCGCGTCGGCGGTCAGGAGCCTTTTCTTCGGAAGAAGGACTCCGTAAGCCTGCCGCCCGCGGTACATTATACGCTCGGCCTCGGTCGAGGTCATAAGTCTGCCGCCGAGAGACCTGAACCTCTCCTCCATGCGTGCGGCGGTCGCCCTTGATCCCCCGGCAGGTACATCACCGTCACCCGAGGCGAAGACCGCGTAAGCCCCGATGAGCGTTATCGCGGCAAGCTCGCCTCCGAGATAGTCGGTCATAAGACAGCGAAGGCTCTCGCTCGTAAATCTCTTCGCAAGCTCGGAAAGCGTTATCCTTCCGTACCCGATATACGCCGCAGCGTAAGCTCCGTTCCGCTTTACGGCATCCTTTTCATCCTTCGCCGCGATCAGCGACTCGACGGTGCGGATGAAACGCTCGCTCTCCTTGGTGTCGACGGGCGAGACCGCCTTCATATCCCGAAGCGTGCGCCCCGTGTCGCGCCATAGTCCGAGCCGCTTTCCGCCGTATTCGCTGTAATAGAAGGGATCCCGTCGGCTCATCTCTATCCCTTCGCCGAGGACTCCGAGATCGCGCCACATACGGTTGTGTTCGCCGCCTTCTTTCGTTCCGGTCAGCCAATGCATACAGTTGTCGATCTTGCAGCCGTGCCTTTCCCAGCCGGTGAGGTTTCCGCCCGCCGTATGATTCTTCTCTATCACAGTGCAGTCATATCCCCTGAGCTGTCCGTATATCCCCGCCGAAAGTCCCGCGACGCCTCCGCCGATGATGGCAACCTTTTTCACAAAAAAATTCCTCCGGTATCCTTTTTTATTAGGATTTACCGAAGGAATTATTTTATTCAGTATACGGCTATTATCTTAGCCTGAATCCGCCCCTGTGTCGCACATATTTCCGTCTTCTCTGTCTTATTGCGAGTGCGATGCGCGGAAAGGCGAACAGCGCTATGATCAGAACAGCGGCGCTCACAAGCGTCGCGCGGAAGGCTCTGCCGGTGAGATAAGCCTTCGCGCCCTCGATGACCGAAAGCACGGGACTTCTCGAAACATCGGAGGTGACCGTAATATCGGCGACCGCGACGAGCTTTTCTCCGTCCCACGCGGTCATATATCCGACCCTGTCTCCGACTTTCAGGGGAGCCTCAAGGCTCTCCGAAAAATCGCGCCGGCTGTATGAGTAGCTCTTCCACTCACCGCCGAGGGCTTCAAGTACCGAAAGATCCTCCGAAAGCATCAGCCCGACCTCGGTGTCCGTATCCGAAAGGCTCACCGGAAGGGTGCCGACCTTCTCCTTTTCCGCCATAACGCTTCGCATGAAATAGCTTTCGAAAGCCCACTGCAAATAGTTCTGAATGAGGGCAAAATGCGCGTTCTCCCCCGAATTTCCGCCCATCGCGACGCAGATATACGAGGCGCCCTTGTATGTCGCAAAGGTGACTGCGCAGTACCCCGCCCTGTCGGTATATCCGGCATTCAGCCCGCGCGCGCTGCGGCAGTAATATTCCGTTCTGTCCGAGAGCAGGATGTTCGGATTCTTCGCGCTCTTCTTCTCCCCGTCCGCAAGCGTGTATGTAAACGATGCCTTGCCCGAACATTCAAGGAACAGCTCGTTTTCGGCGGCGGCTTCGGCAAGCGTGACCGTGTCGCGCACCGTCGTATACATCAGATCGTCGTCAAGCCCCGTCGCATTCATATACACCGTCGAACGCATTCCGAGCCTCACGGCGCGGTCGTTCATAAGGTCGACAAAACCTGCCGTACCACCCGAAACAAGTATCGCGACCGCATTCGCGGCGTCGTTGAAGCCACCCGAGAGCAGAAGCGTTATAAGCTCCTTTTTCTTTATCTTCTGCCCGGGAGAAAGTCCGGCCGACCTCCCCGAGACGCTTATCAGAGCGCTTTCGGGGATCGTCACCTCGCCCTCCGGATCATCTCCGAAGCTCTCGCAGGCGATAAGTCCGGTCATCAGCTTCACGGTCGGACCGGGTCTTATCGGCTCATCGTAATTTTTCCCGAACAGGAGCCCTCCCGCCCCCGTTTCAAACAGCGCAAAACCGAAGCAGCAGGAGGCGTCGGGAACCGATACCTCACTTACCGGCTCCGCCGTCGCCGGAAACATCACCGACAGAAAACAGAAAAGGCAGGCAAAAAGGAGCGCAGAAACTCTGCGCGGAAGATCTCTCTTTACCTTTCCGACCGCGTTTTTCATTCCGGCTCCGTTTTGTCCGCCTCAGCGGATATTATGGGATATTATGATCCGCGAAGTATTTCTCCGCGTTTTCTATATCTTTTCTTATCGCGGCGGCAAGCTCATCCGTGCCGCCGAATTTTTTCTCCCCGCGCAGGCGGGAAAGAAAGCTCACTCTCACCCGCTCGCCGTATATCTCGCCCGAAAAGCCGAGCAGGTGCGACTCGCATACGACCGTCGCGTCATCCTTGACGGTAGGATTCATGCCGACATTCACGGCTGCGGGATAGGTCTTTCCGTCATCGGTCTCGGCAAGCGCGGCATAGACCCCGTGCGCGGGGATCAGATCGTGCGCACCGAAGTGCTGGTTTACGGTTGGCAGACCGAGCGTTCTGCCGAGCCTTTTTCCGTGCACGACCGGCAAAAAGACCGAAAAAGGTCTTCCGAGCATTTCAGCCGCCGATCCGACATCGCCCGAGAGTATCAGCCTTCTTATGGCGCTCGAGCTTACGGTCACGCCGCCGACCTTCACGGGATCAAGCTCCGAATATCCCTCGGTCAGAGCCGAAAGCAGATCGGGCGTACCTTTTCCTCCCTGTCCGAAGCGGAAATTGAAGCCGCAGACAGCCTTTTTGCAGTTGCACATCTCTCCGAGCATTCCGGTGACGAAGGCTTCCGGCGACATATCGCGACATTCGGGGAAATCGGCAAGTATCACCGCATCAAGCCCCGCCTTTGCGAAAAGCCTCAGTTTTTCCTCGGTAGAGGTTATCCGTAGCGACGGTGCCCCCGATAAAAAATCGGCGGGCGGTTGCCGAAAGCACCACGCTCCGCCGAGTATCGAAGGATATTTTTCCGACAGTTCCGCCTTCTCCTCAAGTGTCCTGCCGACAAGAGCCATATGCCCGCGGTGGACTCCGTCGAAATTGCCGAGACAAAGCACAAAAGGAGGTCGCCGCACAAGCGCACTCCCCGTGTGCAGGTCTATAAATTCAAGCATCAGACATCAAGATAATTTCTGACAAGTTCATTAAGCAGCTCGTCGCGGTCGATATGACGGACAAGCGCTCTTGCATTCTTATAATTCGTGATGTAGGTCGGATCCTCGGTCAGAAGATAGCCGACTATCTGGTTGACCGGATTGTATCCCTTCTCCTTCAGCGCGGCATAGATGTTCTGAAGTATCTCCTTCATCTGTTCATTGCCGTCGTGCTGAGTCGGGAATCTCTGGGTCTGACCGTTTTTGTTTATGGCAGGCATGGATAATCCTCCTTTTTGACCTTCCTTTGGTTACATTATAAACCATAACTTTTATTTTTTCAAGAGCATTTGCCGATTTTTTCGCTTTATGATCTATTTTAAGCCTTTCTTTTTTCTTTTTTGGCTATTGCGGCGTCAACTATCCTGCGGCAAAGCTCTATATATCCGATACCGGCTGCCGCCGCCTCCTGCGGGAGAAGGCTCGTCGGTGTCATTCCGGGGAGCGCGTTTGCCTCAAGGCAATAAAAGCGTCCCGTTCCGCTGTCCTGCATCACATCGACCCGGGCGTAGCCCTCAAGCCTCAGTGCATCGAAAGCGGCAAGTGCGACCGACGCCGCCTCGGCGGCCTCGGCTTCGGTAAGTTCCGCCGGACAGATCTCGCGCGTACAGCCCCCCTGATACTTGTTCTTGTAGTCATAAAAACCGCTCACGGGTATTATTTCGATAGCCGGAAGCGCCCTGCCCTCAAGTATTCCGACCGAGAACTCGCGCCCGACGATCTTCTTTTCGATGACCGCAATATCGTCAAACGCCGCCGCGGCTCCGATCGCCGCTTCAAGCTCTTCCTTTGTGTCGACGATCGAGACTCCGACGCTCGAGCCGCAGGAATTCGGCTTCACGACACAGGGCAGTCCGACGCGCGAGATGATCTCATCGGCATCGAGAGAAGACGCCCGAGCCGAAAAGCCCTCTGCCATAGGCACTCCGTCCGCGGCAAGCACACGCCGCGTGACCGCCTTATCCATAGCCATAAAGCATGCGCCGTACCCCGACCCCGTATAGCATATATCAAAGCTGTCAAGAGTCGCCTGAAGCTGACCGTTCTCACCCATTCCCCCGTGAAGCGCAAGGAAAACGACATCGGCGGAGCGGCAAAGCTCAATTATATTTTCGCCGACCGGCGCGCGCCTTCCGCCGTTCGAGGCGATAAGAGCCTCAAGGTCCGGCTCACGGCTGTCGATTATGTAAAGCCCCGGCTTTTCCCTCGTGAAAAGTGAGTCGAAGTCGGATACCTCACCCTTTATACCCATATATACATCGGCAAGGGCGACCTCGTATCCCCCGTCGATGAGCGCGCGGGCGATGAGCGCACCCGACGCCAGCGAAACATCGCGTTCGGGCGAAAGTCCGCCCGCAAGCACTGCTATTTTCAATTTATTATCCCCCAAAGCATAAGTGTTTTTTTCCATTATACGCAAAAAGCGCGTTTCTGACATATCAAAGTTTTACATAAACGAGCCTGTCAAGCCCGGCAAGATCCTTTTCAACCTTACATTCATAGCCGTTCTCTGCGCAGAGCTTCCTCATATCCTCACCGAGATCGTAGCCTATCTCGAACAAAGCAAAGCCGCCCTTCATAACATAAGGGAGGAAGCCCGAAACGGCGGCACGGTAAAAGACCAATCCGTCCTCTCCGCCGAAAAGAGCCAGCGCCGGCTCAAACGACAGCTCGGGTTCAAGCTCCGAAGCCGCACTGCACTTTATGTAAGGCGGATTTGAAAGTATCGCCGCAAAGCCCCCGTCAGAAAACAGCTTTTCCGGCACGGCGGGATCAAGAATGTCGGCTTCCGTGAAGGTGACCCTGTCGGTAACTCCGTTCCGCCTTGCGTTCTCGGACGCATATCTGAGCGCCATGGCAGAAACATCAACGCCGACAGCCGTGCAGTCGGGCCTTCTCTTAAGCACCGAAACGGCGATACAGCCGCTGCCTGTGCAGAGATCGAGAAACCGCGCCCCTCGCGGCAGAAGCTCGCAGGCGCGCATCACGAGAAGCTCTGTCTCGCTCCGCGGGATAAGGCATCCCTCTCCGACGCGGTAGCTCTCATCACAGAAGAGCCATTCGCCGATTATATACTGAAGCGGGTAACGCGCTTCCCTCTTCTTCACCGCCGAGGCAAGCTCGGGTGAGGCAAAATCCTCATTTCTCCGAAACGGCAGCTCCTCGCGCGGTACCGGGCAGAAATGGCACAGAAGGATCGTCGCCTCATGCGACGGATCCTCAATACCGACCGCCTCCAGCCGTTTGCAGATCTCCGAATATGTCAACAAAAATCACCTCTATTATATTATAGCAGAATTTTCCCCCATAACACCCCGAAGTTCGAAAAAAATGTAAAAAATTTTGGAATCATATTGAATTCGGCGAAAAATGTGATATACTGTATGCAGAAATCATTTTGATTAAAATATTTATTTCAAAGGAGGAAATTGAGATGGAAGAAAACAAAAAAACAAATTGGGGTCTCGTGATCGGAATCGTGGCGGCTACCGTAGCTGTTCTCGCGGCGGGTGCATTCCTTGCCGTTAAGCTGATGAAGAAGAAAAAGGCCTGCAAGTGCAGCGAAGAGCTTGACGACTGCGACATCTGCGTCCTCGACGACGAAGATAAGACCGCTGAAGAAGCCGACGCCGAATAATTTTATCACCCCGAACGGACTGCACTCGTTGCAGTCCGTTTTTCTTTGTTTTTATTGACATAAGGCGCCCGAAGTGGTATCATTATCTCAATCAAACTGAAAGGATCAGATATCTATGAGATTTGATAAGGACTTCCACCTCCGCACCGACACACTGCATGTAGGCTGCCTTGAGC
>CAKXXW010000050.1 GCA_934378145.1 uncultured Eubacteriales bacterium | reverse complement strand
GTGTATGTGCAAGGAATTCAGGGATCAGATCGCCGATCCCGATTTCGAGGGCTACTGCCACTGCTTCCTTTACTACAAATCAAAAGACTGACAAAAAAAGGAAAGTCCCTCCCGTTCCGGGAGGGACTTTCCCTGCTTTCAAAGGCTTATTTCTGGATGATCGTGATATTTTCGGGAGTGATGCCCGCCTGAGTGTAGACTATCTCGTTGATCTGCGAGAGCTGGGCGCGGGTGAGGGTCGTGTCGGACTTGACGACGACGCTCGCCTTGTCGTCATTGATGACGGCGACGCACTGAGCAAAGCCCTTCGCGACGATGAGAGACTCTATGTTAGCCTCATTCTCCATATCCTTCGCGATCCTCGAGATGCCGTTGTATGCGGCGTTCTTACTCGCTTCGTCCGCCTGCTTGTCGTCGACGACCGACTGAAGGACCTCGAGAGCCTCATCGCGTGCGCGGTTGCGGCTCGTCTGGGTCGAGGCGAAGTATACCTCGGTCTCATCCTTGCCCGCCGAGACATTTCCGTAGGTGTTCGACATTCCCGAGCTGACCTTGTAGCCCTGGTAGCCCGAATCTCCGCGGTTCGCAAGGATCGCCCAGTTCACGCAGACGGCGACTCCTACGGCGATGACGGCGACAGCTATGATGATATTGCGTTTTCCGAGCCTTGAGAAGAATCTTGCGACCCTGTTCACGGGTTTCTGTTTTTCGATGACCATAATGTTTCCTCCGTATCGTTTTATGTTTTGCACTACAAATATATTTGCGGGGATGCTCAAATATTCCGCGGTCGCTCAATTTCCCGCGCCGGTGACATAGATTCTGTTCGACCTTATTCCGCACGCTGCGGACACGAGTGAGGTAAGGCGCGCGCCGATCAGCGGATCCTCTCCCCCGCGGCAGACTATCCCGACACCGGCGATGTTGCCCGCCGTGGCGTCGGACGCCGTATCCGAAAGGCTCACGACCACCGTGACCTCCGAAACTCCGTCGACCTGCTCGCAAAGGCTCCTGATCTTCTCTTCAAGCTCGGCTTCCTGCGACCTGCCCGACAGAGCGGCAAAGGCTCCGCGTGAGTTTCCCCGGTTTCCGAGAAGCATTCCGGCAACTATGAGGATGATCCCGAGCAGAAAGAGCGCAAGCGGGATAAGGTATTTCGTTTTTTTGCCGCCCTCTCCGAAAAGTGCTTTCAAAATTTATCAACCTCCTTTCTTTCCTATATCGCAACGGCAGGGCGCGCCGACGGTCTCCGTCACACGCGCCTCGATCTCATACGGGCTGACCGTGACAGCCGCGCCCGAGAGAAAGACCTTTACCGAGGAAACGGTGAAGACATCGGCGCTACGGTCGGCTTCAACCTCTACCGTTATGTTTTTTTCGGCGATCCCGAAGGCACTGCAAAGGTCGTCCCTTATCAGCAGTGCCGCCTCTTCGCTTCCCGCCTCGTTCAGCTTTTCCCTGAGCAGATCCTTCGTCCCGTCCGCGCTCACGGAAAAGGAGGGCGGATCCTTCGCAAGCTCCGAAAGCCTGCCGGCAAGATTCAGGAGCGGAGATATCAGCGTGCAGAGAAGTGCGAGCGAGGTGAGCAGCTTTATGTGCCTTGAGAGCCCCCCGCCCTTGCCTTCGGGCGCGAGAGCCGTTACCGCCGCCGCGGCGAAGGCGACGCCGAGCGCGGTCAGAATATACTCGTTCATAATTACTGATAATTCATGATGCCCACGCAAAGCAGGGCAAGCGAGAAGATGAACATAAGCGAACAGCCGCACACGACGGCGAGGACGCTTCCGATGACCCCCGAGATACCGTCAAGGAGCTTTGCCTCGTTCGGACATCCGAGAAGGTCGGCGCACGCCGAGGCAAAACCGAGCGAGAAGCGGTCGGCGACAAGCAGAAGTGCCGTCGGAAGCATCAGAAGGATTATCAGCATCACGCCGGTCACGCCGAAGCAGCTCCGGATGAGCGACATACTGCCCGACACCGTGCGCAGAGTCTCGCTCACCGACCTTCCGATCACGGGGATGGTAGAGCCGGCGAAGAACTTCGCGGCGCGGAGAGGTATGCTGTCGCTTCCCGCGGCGATGATCTTCTGCCCGGCAAGCACGGCGCAGAGAAGAGTCATGAGAAACGACACGCTCCCCGTGTATGTCTTCCTTATAAGACCTATAAAGCCGTTGATCCCGAGTCCCGGCGACGCCGAGGCGACAAGGGTAAGCATCAGAAGTATCCCCGAGACAGGCACGACGGTCGCGCCTATCACATTCTCGGCAAAGGCGAGGAATACCGTCATGGCTCCGGCGCTGACCGTCGCCGATGCCGCGCCGCCGCCCGAGGCATACAACGCCACGATGACCGGCGCGGCTCCGCGTGAGAGCGAGATGAGGTCGTCAAGATAGCTGCCGGCGGTGAAGATTATCCTTACCTGCATCGAAGCCGCGGCGGCTGCGGTCACCGCCGAAGAACAGACCGAGATGACGCCGGCGGTCTTCGGCTCGAATGCCGACTTCACCGAATTTATCAGCGCCGAGACAAGTATCAGCCCGAGAAGCAGGAAAAATGAGGGCAGTATCGCCGTGAGCTGCCTTCCCGCCTCGCCGAAGAAGGCGGCGAAGAGGAAATTCCAATCGGTCAGCGCCGATGCCGCCGCCTCGGGCGAGTCCGAGATGCCCTCGGGCAGCAGGCGGAGAAGTATCTCCGGCAGTCCGCCGAAAAATTCGCGGTAGCCGACCTCCGAGACAAGCTCTTCGTTCATAGGCTGAGGAGCGCCGCAGCGGTCTTCGCGACCGAGCGGATGAGCGGCAGACAGAGCAGCAGGATCTCGAGCTTTCCGGCAAGCTCCACAAGGTCGGCAAGGCTGCCCTTCCCGCATTCGCGGCAGACCGAGGCGCAAAGTCCGGTTATCAGCGCCGCGCCGAGACCCTTCAGCATCGTTTCTATGTAGAGTGCGCCGTCCCCCGTGAGCGTAAATACATTCATATGCCGAATATCTTCCTTATGCTCTCGATAAGCTCTCCGAGCTCGCCGACGAGCATAAGCATCACAACGATTATTCCGCCGACCGTTACAAGGACCGACTGTTCGTCCTTCCCCGATTTCGAGAGTACCTGCGAGCAGAGAGATACGAGCAGTCCGATGCCGGCAATCTTCAGAATGAGGCTTATATCCATCTTTTTTTCCTTCCTTTTTAATTATATAAGAAGAATCGCTGTCGCCGCCGCTCCCGAAAGGCAGAGCGCCGTGACGAGCCTCTTTTTCTTCTCTGTGGCTTCAACAGTGCCCGCCCTGAGAGATTCGAGGCGGCTTATGTGATAGTCAAGCCCGCGAAGCTGTTCCTCGCGGAATCCCCGACCGATCTCCGACGCGAACGAGGCAAGCACCGACGCGATCTCGCCCTCGGGCTTCGGGCTGAGCGACTTCATAAGCGAATCAATATCGCTGTGGCTGCCGCGGGCTCCGCATTTTGCGAGTATGTCTTCGTCGCAGGATGCAAGGATCCTGTCCATCGGGGTGTTGTAGCTCGAGATGCAGGCGCGTATGTAGCGAAGAAGCGCTATGAAGCCCTCGAGCTGACAGAGCCTTGCCGTTGCCTCACGGCGAAGGATCACCGCAGCGCAGGCTCCCGCCGCAAGGATGAGAAGGCATCCGACGATCTTTACCGGCATGGCGCCTTCACTCCCGATACCGGCGTGACAGTGTAAAGATAATCCTTCCCCGCCGAGCGCTTTATCCCGACAAGGTGCGAAAAAACCCCTGCCTCTATCAGCCTCGTAATACCCGGGCGGTGCAGAAGCTCTCCGACCGTGTCGGCGTGAGCAGAGGCGAGCAGAGGCACTCCGCATCCCGATGATTCGATGATGCTGTTACATTCCGCCGCGCTCCCGCCTATCTCGTCACAGACTATGAGGCCCGGCGAGAGAGTACGCGTCGCCGTCTCTATCCCCTCGCCTCTCGGGTACCCCGAGAGAAGGTCGATACTGAGCGTCTGCGGCAGCAGCGCTCCAAGCTCGCCGCGCGTGTCGACCACCGCAATGTCTTTCGGAGGTGAAGCGCTCCCGAGCATTATTATCACCGAGCGCAGAAGGGTCGTCTTCCCGACCCCGGGCGGAGAATATATAAGTACACCTCCGCGCTTCTCGCGCAGAAGTCGGCAGACCGGCTCCCCGACACCCCTTATATCGTGCGGAAGCCTTACGCAGAGCGACGAAATGTCCGCAACGGCGGTGATGCTGTCGCGTTCGGTCACAGCCGAGCCGCAAAGCCCGACCCTGATGCCTCCCGGAAGGGTTATAAACCCCCTGCATATAGTATCGCGGTGCGCATAGACCGAGCCGCCGCACATCCCGAGGACCGTCGAGGAAAGTTCTCCCCGGCTCACCTTACACCGAAGTATGTACCTTTTTCCTCCGGCAAGGAGGGTGCAGGCTCCTCCCGTGCGGAGCCTCAGCTCATCCGCCGACGGGGGATCGAGCGAAGCAAGCTCCGAGCCTATCCCGCGCGGCAGGTACCCAAGCACCGACCGAAGACTTCTGTCCATATCCCGTCCTCCTTTTCCGTATGCCCGGGCAGGGGCTGTCCGGGGTCAGTAAATACTATGAGGCTTGTCTTCGCGATATGACTGCAAAAAGAGAAAAGGCTCCCGTCATTCCCGGGCGCCTTTGCGGATTTCATGTCGTTACGGGTTGACAAGAGACAGAATCTGCGGTAAAATATAGGGTGGATTTTTATCGAAAGGAAATATATACCCATGCTTGCAAATCTGAACGATGTTCTTAAACCCGCGCAGGCGGGAAAATATGCCGTCGGTCTCTTCAACACGACCGACACAGATATGCTCGAAGCGGCGATCTCCGCCGCGGAGGAGCTTCGCTCGCCTATCATAATCGGAACGGCAGAGGTGCTTCTGCCCTACGGTGAGCTTTCGCTGATAGCTCCCTCGGTCATAGCCGCCGCAGACCGCGCGAAGGTTCCCGTCGTCGTTCACTACGACCACGGTCTGACCTTTGATCGCTGCATGGAGGCTCTGCACCTCGGCTTCACGAGCATAATGTTCGACGGCTCGGCGGGAGATTACGAGAGCAATACCTCGGTCACGCGTGAGGTCGTCCGCGTCTCGCACGCCTTCGGCGCGACTGTCGAGGGCGAGATAGGTCATGTCGGCGAGGCATCGACCTGCGACAATGCGACGAGCGACCGCTACACGACGGTAGAGGAAGCAAAGAAATACCTTGCCGACACGGGCGTTGATGCTCTCGCCATCGCCATCGGCACCGCTCACGGAGCATACAAGGCAAAGCCCTGCCTTGACCTTGAGAGGCTCGCGCAGATACGCGCCGCGACGGATACTCCGCTCGTGCTTCACGGCGGCTCGGGACTTTCCGACGACGATTTCCGCAACACCGTCGCCCGCGGGATCGCGAAGGTCAACATCTTCACCGACCTCTGCCTTGCCGGAGAAGCCGGAATGAAAGAGGGACTTGAAAAAGGTATAGGTTACCTTGAAATGCGCAACCTAAAGAAAGACTTCATTAAACGCGCCGTGATGCGGAAGATAGAACTCTTCGGCTCGGCGGGACGCGCCTGAGCGCGACAGAAAGGATCACACCGTGCTTGAACTTAAAAACATCGTATGGAAGGCTCCCGACGGCAAGACAGTGCTTGACGGGCTGGATCTTACTATTCCGACGGGAAAGCTCGTCGTTATCACCGGCCCGAACGGAAGCGGAAAGACGACCCTTGCCAAGCTCATTGCCGGCATCGACATACCCGATAAGGGGCAGATGCTCTTTGACGGCGAGGACATAACCTCGCTTGACATCACCGAGCGCGCGAAGAAAGGCATAAGCTACGCCTTTCAGCAGCCCGTGCGCTTCAAGGGCATCACCGTCAGACAGCTTATCGGCATCGCCGCGGGACACGAGATAGACGAGCCCGGACTCTGCCGGATACTCGCGAGCGTCGGACTCTGCGCGCGCGACTATATCGACCGCGAGGTGAACGCCACTCTCTCGGGCGGTGAGATAAAGCGCATCGAGATCGCGACCCTTATCGCGCGCGACACGCGCCTTATGGTCTTTGACGAACCCGAGGCGGGGATCGACCTCTGGAGCTTCAAAAACCTCATCGGGGTGTTTGACAAACTCCATCAGCGCGGGGATATGACCCTTATCATAATCTCGCATCAGGAAAGGATCCTTCGCATCGCCGACGAGATAGTCCTGATCGCCGACGGCAGGGTCAGGGCATCGGGTTCGCCCGACGAAATGATGACCCATGTTTTCACATCGGGCAGTGTGAAGAGCAACTGCCTTTCGGGGGAGGAGTGCTGACAGATGAATGAGATATCGAAACAGATAATCGAAGCCGTTTCGGACTTCTCCGAGAGCTTCAAGGGCGCCTTCAACATCCGTGAGGACGGAAAGTGCGTCGGCAGGCAGTCGAGCAAAAATATTCAGATCCTTCCGAAGAAGGACAAGCCGGGACTTGACATCATCATAAGCCCCGAGACCGACGGCGAGAGCGTCTACATCCCCGCCTGCGTCACGCACGGAAACGAGGACGACCTCGTTTACAACGACTTTTTCGTCGGCGAGGGCGCGAATGTAACGATCGTCGCGGGCTGCGGCGTTCACACCACGACGGGCGAGCCGGCAAGGCATAACGGCATCCACCGCTTCTTCCTCCGCCCGAATTCCCATGTAAAATATGTCGAAAAGCACATAGGCCTCGGTAAAGGCGTCGGCCTTCGCACGATAGACCCCGTGACCGAGGCGGAACTCGGAGAGGACTCGGTGCTTGAGATGGACACGGCGCAGATCGGAGGCGTCGTCAAGACCCTTCGCAAGACGCGCGCCGCCTGCGCAAAGGGTGCGAAGCTCATCATCCGCGAGAGGATCCTGACCGAGAAGGCTCAGACCGCCGTGACCGACTTCCTTGTCGAGCTGAACGGTGAAGGCTCGGGCGCCGACATAGTCTCGCGCGCCGTCGCGAGGGGCGAGTCGCATCAGGAATACTCTTCGGTCATAGTCGGAAACGCCGCCTGCTCGGGACATTCCGAGTGCGACGCGATAATCGACGGCAAGGCGACGGTCGATGCCGCCCCGAAGCTTTGCGCGAACTGCTGTGATGCCGCCCTCATCCACGAGGCAGCCATCGGCAAGATCGCCGGCGAGCAGATAATCAAGCTTCGCACGCTCGGACTCACCGAGGAAGAAGCCGAGGCAAGGATCATCGAGGGCTTTCTTAACTGAAAAATCACAGGAATAAAACACGGGGAAACTTTCTTAAAAGAAAGTTTCCCCGTACCCTTTCAAAGAACCTGCTTGACAGATATAAACAGCCGCCGCGAGGAATCCTCGCGGGCAGGCGGCGCGCCGCACGGGAAGGAAATATAAAACCCGCCCCCGCGAGGATTCCTCGCGGGGGCGGGATATGTATTTTTGTTTTTACTTAGTTATATTTTCACTTGTGGGGCAAGCGTACCAATAATGCGGCTTCTCGTCAATTGTGATCTGGCGAACAGATGAATCAACTAATTTCCAAAAATATTCATCTGTCACTCCAGACCAAGTATAGTAACTACCATTCCAAAGCTCAGATTCTGCCATATAGTATGAATTCTCCGACAGTGTCGCATTTATAGCAGCTGCCATTTTATCATTTGAAACACGAGTATATCCTTCGCTCTTATAGTTAAACGTATCGCGGAATTTAACATTGACATTTTCCGTAGCCTTGACATTCTCAAGCTCTATTATTCCGGGAACATATCCGACAAGTTTAGCAACCTCATACTCTCCGAATACATTAACATTCTTTAATGTCACATTCTTCATAACCAATGTTCCGTCAACGCGACCGGCGATAGCTCCTACCTTTTGCGAACCGCTGACAGAGCTGTTTTCTATAGTTACATCTTCAAGAGTCAGTGTACCATACATATAGCCTGCAATAAGACCGATAGTACCGGTATTCAGATTCGAGCTGTCCGATACACTCATGCCCGAGAAAGTAACATTTTTAATAGTTACATTGGCTCCGGTTCCTATCCTATAAAACAGTCCGTATCCGTAGCCCTTTGTGGCAAATTCTCCGGAACCGAAAATTGTATTATTATCATCGCGGAATCCATAAACGGTCTTTCCGTTTCCGTCGATCTCCATCGTTCCGGTAAAGCCGTTCGTCTTATCTCCTACAAACTTGTACGACGAACCGGCAAGGTCTATATCGTCCGAAAGTGTGATCTTCGTTACGCTCTTGGTCTCGCCGACACCCTTGTTGTAGTCGTTGATAAATGATGCAAGCTGTCCGGCGCTTGACATTGTGACTTCATTGTTGGAAATTGTGTACTCTTCAAATTTGATCTCACCGTTAAGGCTGTACCAATTTCCGGCAACCTTTGTCAGAGTCTTATACTCTTCGGGATACGATACCTTGAAATCCTCATCAGCATAAACCACACGGTTTATGTCCTTGACCCAATAGAACTGCATACCGCTTGTAAGGGGTTTGTAGTTTTCAAGGCTGATCTTGACTTCCGAAAGTGCCATAATAGCTGCATTGATGTCCTCGGGCTTATCGGTCGCATCGAGAAGTGCAAGCGCTGTGTTCATCTGACGGACAGCCTGAATGTCTGCGCTTGTGTTAGCCTTCTGAATGAGGCTCGCGAAGGTGGGGATCAGAACTGCCGCGAGAATGGCGATAATCGCAATCACGATGACCAACTCAACGATAGTGAAACCCTTTTTGTTGCTTCTCTTCATGGTTTTTTCTCCTTTTTTGATTTGTTTTTCGCGGTAAGACGCGATATATTTTCGCAGAGTTACTAACTCTACGAAAGAAAAAAGGAAAAAAGCCGCGAATATCGCGACTTTCGGGGCTTTTGTTC
>CAKXXW010000049.1 GCA_934378145.1 uncultured Eubacteriales bacterium | reverse complement strand
GGGCGCATTTTCGGATTTCGTTTTTGCGAAAATTTCAACTACCCGTATATTTCAACAAGTATTACGGAGTTTTGGCGCCGTTGGCACATCTCCCTCGGCGGCTGGTTCCGCGACTACCTTTATATTCCCCTCGGCGGAAACCGCGTAAAGCCTATACGGCATGTATTTAACATCCTTGTCGTGTGGGCAGCCACCGGTTTTTGGCACGGAGCATCATGGAATTTTGTTCTGTGGGGGCTTCTTTATGCGGTGCTTTTGCTGTTTGAAAAATACATTCTCCGCCCGAAGGCACGGTTTGCCGTTCCGATGCATATCTATACGCTGCTGTTTGTCATGCTCGGGTTTGTACTGTTCGATTCGGCAAGTATTGCCGACGCATTTATGAGCTTTAAGTCCCTGTTCGGGCTTGCCGGAATTCCTGCCGTGAATTCGGCTTCGCTTTATTATCTGAAAAGTAACCTCGTACTGCTTATTATAGCAGTTGTCGGGGCGACTCCCCTGCCCAAACGGATTTATGAGAAAATCGGAGGGACGGCTGGCGGAAGCAGAGCTCTTGCCGTTCTGACGCCGACGGCAACCGTTGCGGCAATTGCCGTGTGCACGGCATATCTGATCGACGGGTCGTTCAACCCGTTTGTCTATTTCCGGTTTTGACTTGCGATTTTAAATTTTATCCCGGAGGAGTATTATGAAGAAAACCCAACAAATACTTACATTGGTTTTGTCACTTGGCTTCATTGCGGTTTTTGCTGCTTTGTTTTGGATTTTGCCCGATGCCGATGAATCGACAGTCGAAAGACGGCATCTTGCGAAAAGCCCTGCGCTGTCCTTTTCGTCGGTTGCAAACGGCAGCTTTATGAACGACTTTGAAAACTATATGCTCGACCAGTTTCCGCTGCGGGACGGCTTTCGAACACTCAAAGCAGCCGCAAATGCAAAGGTGTTTATGCAAAAGGATAACAACGGACTTTATTCCGTCGGAGAGCACCTCTCAAAGCTGGATTTTCCGACGGATTTCGACTCGGTCAATCGTGCCGCACAGCGTTTTCGGTATGTATATGACGCTTACTTGAAAAGTCCCGGAGTAAAAACATATTTGTCGGTGATACCTGATAAAAATGTTTTTATCGCATCGCTAAACGGCTATCCCGACAAGGATTACAAGGCTCTTGTCGAACGCCTCAGAAACGGATTTCCGGAGGCAAAGTATATTGATATTTCAGGTCTTCTGTCGGCGGATGATTTCTATTACACCGATTCACACTGGCGCCAGGAAAGAATACTGAAGGTTGCCGACGAAATTGCGGATAAAATGGGCGCGGAGCGGATAGGACAGTGTGAAAAGCATGACACAGGCATTTCTTTTTACGGCGTCTATTACGGTCAGGCAGCCCTGCCGCACGCACCGGAGAGGCTTTTCTATCTCGATAACGCGGTGATACGGAGCCTTAAGGTATATAATGCCGAAACATCGTCTGACATTCCTGTTTATGACCTCAGCGCTGCCGCAGGCAGAGATCCTTATGAAATGTTCCTCGGCGGCGCGCGCTCGATCATCAGGGTCACAAATCCGAATGCCGCGAAAAAACGCCGGCTCATAGTTTTCCGGGATTCGTTCGGCAGCAGTATAGCACCGCTTCTTGCTGCGGGCTATTCCGAAATAACGCTTGTTGATATCCGCTATATCTCGCCATCCTCTCTCGGAAAGCTGATCGACTTTACTAAAGCAGACGATGCGCTGTTCCTTTACTCCGCATCGGTCATAAACAACAGTGAGACAATAAAGTAAGAAAGGCTCCTTGTTGCCGCGGCGGCAGTAAGGAGCTTTTTTTATAGCGACTGCATGGACACGATCGCGAGCGGTTGATAATCAAAAGAACGACCTTCTTCATCGCTTTCACTGAACAGGAAAAAAGTTATGATCTTTATCAGGAATTTGTCCTGTTTTCCTTCGAAACTATTGACAGCTGTACAATTATAGGATATAATATAAACAGGAACTTGTCCTAATTATAAAGTGAAACAGTGGACAGGCAAATGAAAGAAAAAATTATTCCGGGACCCGGACCGAGAAGAACCTTATGGAGGCTTTTGCCGGAGAGTCGCAGATGAGAAACAAGCACACTGATTCCGCCTTCGTCACGAAAAAGCAATTGTTCAAACAGATTGCCGATCTCTTTCTCAAAATGGTCGCCAATTAAAAGAAGCGCGCCAAGCTTTGGTTCAAAAAACTTTCATGAGACATTCTGAAAAACTTCGGCCACACATTGATTCTTCGCCGCGATGACCCCATGCTTCCGGCAATTCGTAGTTTATATGAGGCAAAGGGCATAAAAACGGACATCCGAATGACAAGCTGAACATCGTAAAACGCGCCTTCTCCGGCGGAGTGAATATGGCGTCAGAATGCTACAAGCCTCATCTTCAGATGGATTGCTATCCGCTTTGCGGTATTTCGCTGAATGAGAACGGTGTCTGTTCTGAGTGCGGATACCGCAATCCATAATCGCACAAAATATATCATACAGTGCCTTCTTGCACTGCCGGCTGGCGGGCACACAGAACGGAGATAAAATGATCAGAAGAGATACAAAGCAGCGTCACCTTATCCTGAACGCAGTTCGGGCAAGGTGCGACCACCCGACTGCAGATCAGATTTACGATGATGTTCATAAGCAGAATGCCAGAATCAGCCGTGGCACCGTCTATCGAAATTTGAACTTCCTTTGTGAGGAAGGGGCAATATGTCATGTTCGTGTGCCGGGTGCAGACCGATACGATCTGCGCACCGATCTGCACTATCATATGTTTTGCATCATATGCAAAAAAGTAATAGACGCCCCCTACCCATACAAGACTTTTCTGGATGACGAGATCGCGAAAAAAACCGGATATAAAATCAGCCGCCACCGTCTGATTTTCGAAGGCATTTGTCCTACATGTCAGAGCAATGAAATACATCCTCTTACGGAGCCGGTGTTCGTTCGTCCTCCGGCACAACAGATTCCCCTACGACCTGTACCCGCCTTTACTGAAAAGAAAAAGTCAAGCAGGAAAAAATGATTATGAAAACAAAAGTCGCTGTCATGACAATCATCGTCGAAGACCCTGTTCCCGTTTACGCACGGTATCCCCACTCGAACGCCATTATCACACCGGTTGGCAGAGCCGGAGCCAATGTGGTAATGCTAAACCTTTCTCCACAATCGTTGCGTAACAAATATGGCTCTCATGACTTTGCAGAAACAACGCATGGCTTGAACAGCTGACACGCTCCGCAATACAGAATCGTGTGTGACAGAGGCGATATAAAAAATAAAGCTTATGTTTTACTGACTGATTCGGAATTTCTCCAAGAAAGACATTTGTTTTTTATTTGCCTTAGACAGAGAGTCTCCTCCTGATTATAGTATTTTCCTTGCTGCCGCATGGAAGGTTTTACAGTGCGTTGTCTTCTTTTCCGGCATTGCAGGTTCTTTGGGATTCATCTGAAAAGCCACCTGCCCAAATAGAAAAAAACAAGCGCGCCCTTTTCCGTTGACGCGTTTAAGGCGCGTTTTATTACCCACGGTATGTTTAACTGCGAGATTACCGAGACACGGAACTGCGGATTTTGAGCCGATTGGATAATACTTTTTTCGCATTATCACAAAAAGCAGGAAGGACGAACAGCTTCGGCTGTTCGTCCTTTTAGTCTGTCAAAAAATACTCGCCAAACGGGAGAGACATGAAAGCATACCTTTCCGAACTCCCGCGGTACCGAAAGAATACCGCTGTTCGCAGAAGAATCCTCCGTTTTTTGGCGTATCATTCGCTTTCCTTACGGACTGCGGAGTCTTGTTCAATGCACCGTCGTACGGATATAGAAGATGCCCTTGCTGGTTCGTGTGTCCTCGTACATGGTCGAGATTTTAACCATTACCTTGGTTTCCTCGCCGGACCTGAGTCCCTTCACCTTAACTTTTTCTACAAATGTTCCGGGGTGAATGAAGCCGGTCTTGCCAAGCAGCTTATCCGGCAGGAAGGTCGCCTGCCCGGTTTCGGTATTGTAAACAGTCTTGACCGAATACAGCTCCGCACGGACAAGAATATCGTTGTCGGTGGGATTCGTCAGCCAGATCGAGGCATATCCACCGTCCAGCGTCGGCTCACAGCAGATCTTTACCTTGCAGACATCAGGCGCTTCGTATGCCACATAGCCCGCAATTGCCGATTGATCCTGCGGCTCTCCGGCAGTTTCGTTTTTATCAATCATTTTCGGTTCCATGCGGATGATGAGGATCATCCCTGTGACAAGTACGGCAACAACCGCAAGCACCGCAAGTACGATGAGAATATCTTTTTTCAGTTTCGTTTTGCTGAAAGAATGCATAGTTCCCCTTTCCTATCAGTCATCGGATATTTCGCCGACACGTATCGTCAGCATCCCGACCGGCACAAAGCTTTCGGATAAATATTTGCCTCCGTTCTCGGTCGGCTCGCCATGTAGCGAAGTGTAGATCACCGTCTTGGCATTCTCGTCCTCGGGGTCGGTGTGCGGAACCGTAAAACTCGGTGAAAACGGAACTGTAAGCGCGGCATCCGAATAAAAATCCATCGCAACTCCGTCAACCACTCGTCCCTCCGCAGAGGAGAGCTTACGGTAATCCAATGTTACGGCAAGTTTCCGGTTTTGCGTCTGGGCATCCGTTTCGTTCTCGTTTGAATACTTCACACTGATACGGTTTGCTGTACCGTCAAAGCCGTACCAACCGGGATATCCGGACTCGGTTCCGTTTGCGGGATTCTTGCTTGCGTCATCCGTTTTGTAGCGCATTTCGTTTACATCCCACTTGCCGTAGTCATAGAAGAAGGTCATCGAGCCGAATTCAATTGTCACGGCGTATTTGTAATCGCCCGATTTCGTTTCATCGTTTTCCGCGTGTACGGGAAATACCGGAACAGAGAGCAAAATCAAGGCAACCGCCATAATAACGGCACAAAGAGATTTTGCACCCGACTTATTCAGTTTTATCATTGTGCAACACCTCTTTCTGACGTTATTGCTTCCGTGTGCGGAACGGATACCCGTCGGTCGTCGTTCCATTGGCACGGTCTATTTTCACCGTTGCCGAAATACTCTTCACACCTTTGCAGGAAGAAAGCTCCGGATATATGCCGAACACTGCACTTGTTCTTAGTTCATACACAGTTTTCTTTTCTGCTTCCAGAAAAACTGCGGGGAGAACATTGTCCCTGTCGTTTTCTACGAAGATATCAGAGCCGCACAGATAAAAATCCTCAGCGTAGAATTTGGTCGCCGTTTGTATCGGTGTGTCCGAACGGTTGACCACCAACACATCAAACGACGGCGAGGGAGCTCCTCCCTGTTCAAGCCATCTTCCGCTGTTGACATACCGTTCACCCGTTTTGGAATTTACAGCGATGCTTTCAAGATGATAGACAAAGGAAACATTCTTGAAAAGAATATCTATTGCGTAGCGATACTCCTTATCTTTCCCGACACTTATCAGTACATCGGTTTTGTCTCCGGTTGCTGCGGAAAGCACCGTAATCCCCCCCCGCAAGGAAAGAAGAAGCACCAAAACCACGCAGTATGAGAATACCGACAGCAGTTTCTTTTTCATAGCACTTCTCCCTCCTTACAGAGCTTTGCTTGGGTCTTACTTTTCGATTTTGACTGTGATCTCGCCGAGCTTCTGCGCGTTGATCTCGGCAACCGTGGGGGTTCCCGTTACCGTGAAGGTCGCGGTCGCGTTGTGGCTGCCTTTGGCATCTCCGACATTGCACTTTGCGATCGTGCCGGTTCCGTTTGCAACAGTGATGTCAAGCGGACCGTATGTATTCACGACATTCGCCTTGTCAACAGTGTACTTCACCTCAAGATCGGAATGATTCGTGATCGTGACGGTACCTGTTCCTGCCCACGTCGCTTCTGTGCTGGGCTCATACTGATATGTTTCGGGGTTCCACTTCGAGCCGGACGAATAGGTGAAGATCGGGGTCGTGAACGCGATGTCGACAAGGTAGACATGGACAAGATCGCCGCTGATCGTGACATGGACATCCGCTGACTTGGTTTCACCGATGTACGCCGGCGCTTCGGTTCCCGCCGCGAAGGTGGGAAGCGCCATGCAGAAGCAAAGCACTGCGCAGAGAGCAACTGCAAGAATTTTCTTCTTCATTGTTTGTATCCTCCTTTCTTCGATTATTTTATTTTAAGTTACCTTGCGGTAAAATAAAATCTCTTTTGTGCCTCAATCCTTGCTGATAGTGACGGTGACGGTGGCAACCGTGAAGGTGTCGACCGCCTGATTCGTGGTAGCAAGTCTCTTTGCCGCATAGTATTCGGCTACTGCGCCCCAATTGCCGCTTTTGACGTTGATGGTCAGCTCGCCTTTGGTGGGAGTGCCGTTGGCTACGGCTGTGCCGGCGGTTGCCCTTCCAATTGTCAGCCTGTTTGTTGCGCTGTCCTTCTCGGCTTCAACGGTAATTCCGTCGCCGGCATCCTGATCTGTTACGGTTGCAAACGCGTATACGGGGAGGTCGGAGTGGTTTGAAACCGTGACTGTCCGAGTAGTATCTTTGAGCGTGGCGTCTGCAACATCATACTTCTTCGTCTCGACGTTCCATGTGATCGTGCCGCCGATGGTCAGCTCGGTAAAACTGAATACAACGTCAACTGCATACTTGTGCGTAACTTCGGATACCTTTACGTTGAGATTCTCTCCGGATGTTGTTTCAGACGTCGTGAAGTTTTCCGGCAACACGCCCGTGCTGCTTCCGATTACGCTCTCCGCGCCGGCGGAGAACGCGAGGATGGTTGCAAGCATCGCAACCGCAAGAACAACTGCTAAAATCTTTTTCATTTTTTTTGCTCCTTTCAAAAGCAAATATTTTATTTATATAAACCGATTTTTCGGATTATACCTGATCTATCCCGAACTTCGGGAGATGGTGACCGACACGTTGCCGACCACCGTGAAGTGATCGGAATCACCGAGCTGCGGAACGCCGGAGAGTCGGATATAGCACCTGCGGCTGACAGCGCTGCCGAAGCTGTTTCTGTCCCCTGCCAATGCTGCCGGGATCTCCTGCTTTATCCCGGTTATCGGCGTGCCGGACGAAGAATTGTCCGCATAGAAGTTTGCCTTGATACCGACTGTGCTGTCACCGAGAGCAGAATGCAGATAGTCTATCTTTGCGTTGGGTGAATACCATATTGAGGAATTGGAACGGTTGGTAACTTTGATTTCGTTGTTGCCTCCCTCAAAGCCCGTCCACCGGGATTCGCCGACAAGCTCCTCGTACACCATGGTATTTACATTCCATTTAGACATCGAATAGGTAAAATACATTGCACCGAATTCGATATCCACCGCGTAGACCGATTGGCTGTTGCCCATGTTTTCGGTTCTTGCATATACATAGTCACTGTGTGCGTTATACACTCCGCCCGTTGCGGGAGAATGCCAGTCTGCCGTTCCGGGAGCTACCGGAAACAGGCTGTCCACAGGATAGAACTTGTCCCAAGCCATCCCCGGCTTCTTTCGGAAGATCGCACCGTCAAGCGAATAGCTGATCTGTCCGAATACCTTTTGCGTATCGGCGGTTTCATAGTTATTTACATCCGCACCCGAAAGCGTGATTCCTGTCAGCGTGATTTTGTCCACCCTGTATCCGATGGAAATGTCATTATAGAAAACACTCGCGGCACTCGCAGAGACCTCGTCCGATCCCACTACGCCGGAGAGATATATTCTGCCCGGGTCTTGAATATCGCGCGGCGCATTCCAGCCCGCGTGCTCCGCGGCACTGACATATGTCAGCGGATTCTGGATCCGGTTGACCGTCAGTGTACGTTTGGATATTGTAAATTCCGCATCCGATGTGGCTGTAAAAGTGTCGGCATGGATTGCCGCCGAAACCTTGTATTTCCCCGCATTTTTAGGAGCGGCTGCGCCGAGCGATGTCCACAGCGTACCCTCCTGCACGAAGTAGGAATACCCTACCGATTTCAGTTCAGCGTCGGTCGCAGTATAAGCTTCGCCTGTTTCTTCGGAATATAGCCGAAGAATTGAGGGTTTTACCTCCATGCCGTCATAGATTTTGTTGAGGGAATTCAACTCAATTTTATATACCGCCTTCTTCACTATGGTAATCTTATAAACCACAGAGTTGAGTGTGACGGTCTTTCCGTCTACCGTTATGGTATCTGTCTTTTTCAGACGGATCACCTTTTCGGTCACGCCGGTCATGTCCAGTCTCGCCGTAATTATCATGTCCGTTCCCATCTGCTGCTTATCAACAGTCATTCCGATGGCTTCCGTGTTTACCGTTACATTGTCTTCAACGGGATACTTTGCGTAAAAATATGCGGCGGGGTCGTCATGCTCTATATAGATCCTGTATGCGAACACGTTCTCCCTGAAGGCTCCGCCGATAAGCCCGTTCCTTCCGTCGGTGTGGGACCCGTCGCGGTAGATATCAAGGTCGGTCAGCGTTCCGGAGACCGAGTCTTTTTTGATGTTCAAATGGCCGGGATATGCAATCTCGCCCGAGATCGTTCCCTGCTCCTCCGCCCCGATGGTGATGGCGGCGTATCCCGACTGCGGCAGCGTTGCCGTACCCGTATATCCGTACAGCGAAGCGGTCGGCACCTTCAGCGCGTAGATGCCTCCGTGCTCCTGCGGATTCGGAAGGGAGAGCGCTATCGAGCGGAAGTGTGCGAGAGCCGTGACCTTGCTTATCTTCACCGAGCTGTCGTCCACATAGAGCGTGAGCATCAGCTCCTCAAGCTTTGCCTCCAGCGCCGCCGCCGAAGTAAGCGGAACGACCGCCGAGCCTCCGACGGTGCCGTCGGCTCCCGCCTTCAGGAGCCATCGGTTGTCGGGCGCCTCGGGGCAGTAGTAATAGACCTCGCCGGTGCTGCCGTCGGCAGGCTGCGTGACATATTTCCTATACTGATATGTCTCGCCGTTTATCACGGTGTCAAACCGCTGCGCCTCTAAAAGCTCAAAGGTTCTGTTCTGCGACGAGGTAAACTCGGGAAATCTGCCGAGAAACATATATCCGTCCGAGTCTATGTTGACCGTCGGCAGAGCGTCGTATTTCACTCCGTTTTCGGTAATCGAATAATGCCCGAAGCCCGACGCAATAATTTTCGCTGCAGACGAGACATGGATGGAGTTTGGCTCCATATTCGTCTTGTTTCCCGCGCCTATCGCCGCAGCCGCGTCGGTTCCGCTGTAGCCGGCTGTTCCTTGCGGATTGAATTTATCCGGATAGCCCGATTTTGCGGTGATCTCGCCGCCTTTGAGATAGATTGTAAGTCCCGAGGTGCTTATTCTGCTGATACCATTACCCGCTGAAACTTCATCGGTTGATCCGATGCCCGGACATCCGACACCGCCCACGGCATTGACCTTTCCACCGTTGATGACGATGGAATAATTGTCGGTGTATTTTGTTGTCCAGTTATTCTGGAGCGAGTCGCCGTCTCCTATGCCGGCAGCCCATCTGCCACCATAAGCATTGACATTGCCGCCGTTGATTGTAACAGATGTATTCGTTGCCGCTCCGTTCAGACCGCCGCCTATGCCCGCGGCTTCATGCCCGCCGAAGGCATTTATTGTCCCGCCGTTGATAATGATCGTTCCGGGGGTTCCGGCAGTATAGGAGGAATAAGCGCT
>CAKXXW010000048.1 GCA_934378145.1 uncultured Eubacteriales bacterium | reverse complement strand
GCAACAGCGGGCAGGTCTGCGCAGTATAGCTCCCGTTCCTGACCCATCCGAGCGACTGTGCAACATTGTAAAGCCCCGCGACCGTCCTGTTCTGATCACTGCCGAATCGTCTGTCCATCGTCACGCTGTCAAAAATGATATTGACATCCGTCGCACCGGAAACAGTGACCGAGAAAACACCGTTCTGTATCAGAATGTTCTTTCCGGTGTAGGAACTATCCAGAAGTACCGCTCCGCTTGAAAATGTATAGTCCGGCTCGGCTGCCGCCGCGGGAAGGCGGAAAACGGCAAAGACCGCCATAAGCACTGATATTGCAATAAGCAATGAAACCGATCTTTCCATTCCGGATCTGCTTTGATATTTCCCTGATACCGTCAATCCTTGCCGCCTCCTTCCGTTTCGCTTTTTTCGGCACTGACTTTTGCCCGTCCTTTATCTGTCTACGATATGTATGGTCGTCATCGCCTGCGCGTTGACGATTGCTTTTTCGTTGGTCTTCGGGTCATATGCGTCGATCATCATAATCATTTCATAGTCCCCTACCTTCAGCGTCTCCCCGTTCGGAAGTGCCGAAAGCTTGCAGTAGCCGAGCTTGTAGCCTATCTGCAACCTCTGCGAGCTGTAAAGCACCGTAAAAGCCTTTTCGGGGTCATATCCCTCGGCGTCAAGCTCCTTCTGCGTTCTCACCTTGCAGGCAACGAGATCATAGCCCGCCTTCTTAAGCTCGGCGTCGCTGATGCAGAGCCGTATCACGACGTCCTGTGTGCTTCTGTGCGGGTTGACATAGTCCATCTGCCCCACCATCGTGGTCGCGCTGACATACACCTCGTGATTCAGTTCAAGGCTGATACGGTTTGTTCCCGCAGGAGGTGGGTCTTCGTTCTGGTTCGGCTTCGGTACCGGCACCTGGTTCGGGTCGATAATTTCGGGCTTGAACGGAACATTACCCGTCATCTTCTGCACCAACATCACCGAGCCGACCGTGAGCAGAACGAGGAGTATCGCCGTGCTCGGGATAAGCCAAGGCAGGATCGGCACAGGAGGGGCAATCTTTCCGCCGACATAGCAGTTCCGGATATGCCCGGTGTTCTTTCCGCAGAAACCTCCCGAACAAAGTCCCGGCGACATTGCGAGCCGAACCTGACAGTTTTCAAAACTGCCGCCGACAATACTGCCTGCCATTCCACCGACATTTACGCCGCCTTTTCCTTTTAATATATAGTCAAGTGCAAGGTTTGCCACATTCGCATTTTTCGCACAGCCGAAGAAGCCTCCGTATTCCGCTCCGCGACAGTCGATCGTGAAATTGCCTATTGAATATCCGTTCCCGTCGAAGGTTCCCGAAAAGGGATAGCTTTCGGAATCGCCTATCGGTTTCAGCTTTGCGCCCTTCATATTGATGTTTCCCGCAAGGACATAGTGCGCACCCGCGGCTCGCTTGTCTCCCGAATTGACATCTTCAATCATTCTTTTCAGATCTTCTGATGTTTCGATGCGGACAACTTGGCTGTCAGACTCTGTGAGCTCTTTTTTGTTTGCTGCCATGTCCGGGACAAAGCCACTGCCTCCTGCACCCTTCCACAACCGGTCAAGCTTCAGACGCAGGCGGATACTTTCCGCAGAGGTGTCTCCTGCAATGAACTGCTCTTCGTTACCGAAGACATATACCGTTTTGCCGTCCTTGCCGACCCTGAGCGCCCCCTTGCCCGCAATATATCCGGATGCAGTGATTGTTCCGCCGTTCCGAACATAAAAGCCCTTTGCCAGTTTTCCTTTGATGCACCGGACAGAAGCCGAGCCGATAAGCCTTGCATTGTTCTCATAAACAAATCCCGCGCCGACATTTTTGCAGGAGAATGCGATATCGGCAATGCATCCCTCAACTGTTCCGTTGTTAACCGCAAGAAACGAACCCGTTCTTCCGTTTTGTCTGTATTGAGTCATTCTCGTTCTCTTCTTCCTTTCTCTCGATCTTGTGCAAAGTCTCTTTTAAGGGAGATCTACCCCCCCCCGTTTTGGAAATATTTTCCATTTGAAATCCGAATGCGTCTCTTGCTTCCGTGTGTGATTCAAAAGTCCTTTCCGTTTTGTACAGGTAGCGGTAGAGTGCCGCCAATTCTTTCAGGGAGTAGCTCTCCGGACAAAAGTACCGGCGAAAGGTCTCTTTCGCATCGCGATTATACGGAGGCGATCGCAGGTCCGAGATATAATGACATCCAACGCAACGAGCAAGCTCCTCAAAAATATCCCTCTTCTGCACTCCTTAACTCCCCCTTATATACATTTCCCGTTTTCTTTCCGGTCTTTTCTGTTATTCTGTTGCTGTCTTTTATTTCTTTGTAACAAACAAAAAGTCCGATTGCAAAATACGACCTGCGCGCTTCTTCGCAGTTTGTATTGCAACCGGACTAACTTTGATTTCAAAGTCTCCAAGGCTTTGCGTCCCCGCCTCACAACGGGTTTGCCAACTATTCAGTTTATCCCACTTTGGGTTTCTCCGAAACGCATCTCAATGCTTTGTTCGTTCAGAATCAAACCGTCTTTCCGAAATAGTCGATCATCTGACAAATTCAGACACATACCTACGGTAATTATATCGTGAATCATAAAATTTGTCAAGTCCTATTAGAAAATATTTTTATGCTCTTTTGCGTTTGCTTTTTTGTGCTCTATATCCAATCGCCCTTCACATACCGCAATGCGGTTGCTCAAAGGCGGCACCAGCCCGCTGCAGTCATACAATTATTGCCATTGCAAAGTAAAAAGCATCAGCTTTCATACACATCGGTTTTCAGCTTCTCCGCCGTTTGTTTCAGGCATTCGATCAGGAGCGGATTAAAGCAGCCGCATTCTCCGTTTTCTATCATTCTCAAAGCTTTCTCAACAGAAAACTCCGGCTTATAGCTTCGCTTGCTTACGAGTGCGTCAAACACATCGGCAACCGAAACGACCTGTGCGGCAATCGGTATGTCATCGCCCGAAAGCCCGTCCGGGTATCCCCTGCCGTCAAACCTTTCATGGTGCCAGCGACAAATCTGCTCGGCGGTTTTTAGCAGCGGCTCATCCCGAAATTCCGCAAGCTCTCCGCTTTTCAGAATCTGCTCACCAATCAGCGTATGTTTTTTCATCACTTCATACTCTTCCGGCATAAGTGGACCCGGTTTGTTGAGTATAACGGGATCAATGCCAACCTTGCCGATATCGTGCAGGGCAGATGCCGTGGATATCACGACGCAATCCTGGAAGGACAACCGATAGCGGTCGGTTTTCAGAAGCAACCGTTCCAGCAATATAGCGGTAATCCGCTGCATGTTACGGATGTGCTGACCGCTCTCGCCATTCACATAGCAGACCGTATTGCTCAGGATATCTACCATCATCCGCCCGACCTTTTCTTTGTCACGGCTCTGTTCCGCAAGCAACGACAGCATGCGTCTCTGTTTCAGATTCAGAGTTATGGTATTCCGGATTCGTCTTTCCACAACCTTGGAATCAAAAGGGCGGCAGATATAATCCGTAACACCGAGATCAAAGGCGCGGCGTATGTTCGCATCCGAGTCGTCTGCCGAAATCATTATAACGGGGACATTATCCAGCCAAAGCTCCCGGTTCATTTCGTCAAGCACATCAAATCCGTTCATTCCGGGCATAATAATATCCAGCAGCACAACGGAGATCTGCGTTCCGTACAATTTCAGGAGCTTCAGTCCTTCTTTGCCTCCGTCCGCTTCCAGAATATCGAAGCTCTCGCCGAGAATCCGCCGCAGAAGCTCGCGATTGAACGAGGAATCATCCACAATCAGCACCTGCGGTCGTTCTTTTTCGCTGTTGTGCTGTTTTTCGGAATTGCTTTCGATTTTCCGGTCAGTCATGACGGCATTTTTCTGCCGTTTGTCAAGGTACATGATACGGTCGGCACGGTATACTGCATCTGTAATCGGTCCCTTGTCCATCATGACGCCGCCAACGCTGATACTCAGGCGTATTCCTTCGAGCCCGCCGTTTATCACTTCACTGACATCCGCCCGAATCTTCTCCAGTACGCTTTCCATTCGCTCCGGCGTCGCTTGCGGCAGCAAAAGCAAAAGCTCGTCGCCTCCGTACCGGATCAGAATATCCCTTGCCGTTATATTGCTCAAAATCGCTTTTGCCGTTTCGGTCAGAGCAAGATCCCCCATATCGTGTCCGTAAAGATCATTGCACAGCTTGAAATCGTCAATATCTATAAGTGCAACACCCCCGACAAACGGAGTCTGCTTCAGCTCCGTTTCATAATAATTACGCGTGTACGCTCCCGTCAGAATATCAAGATGTGTTCCCTCAGCCATCCGCCGAAGCTCTTCGTTATAGTAATCGGCAAGGCTTCCGAAGTCCGAAATCGCAAGAAAAGCATACTTTTCGTTTCCGCACGGCATAAAGGACAGCTTCTTATATTCCTTTGCATTTTGTCCGAATTTGGTTCCGCCGTATACCTCATATTTTCTTCCGCTTTTCATGGCTTCTCTCACGGTGTCCAGAGACAGTGCTTCGCGAAGGCTCTCTGCTTTATCCGAATTTGAATACTTCTCTATAAAACTCCCGGCAAACGCGGCATAATCATAGTTGCGCACGCTGCCTGACATATCCTTGCTATCGGAAAAAATCAGTTGATAGACCCCATTTTTCAAATCAAGTCGGAATACAGCGTCAAAAGAGGATCTGATGGATTCCAACAAAAGTTCCCGCTTCATTTCATCTGTCATTGTTTTTCCTCCTTTTCTGACCATATTTGTAAGTATGATAATTGCGTAATTTATGATAAAATATAATAAAAGCCCGTCAGAAAAAAGCTTCCGGACGGGCCTTTTGGCAACGATATACCGAAGACACACCATTTTGTGTACATCGTAAATTTCCTACAGAAACCGGCTGCCACAGCGAACCTCACTCTTTCGCCCCTTCCGGCTTTTTGACCGGTCTTTCAACCGGTTTACCGATATTTAATCGATCTTTGGCTTTGACACCAATGCTTTTGTATGCATACTGTTTTTTATTGTATCATAGTTGCCGAATTATTTCAAGCCCCTTTCTCCTCCAATCATCCGGTTTTGCAAAATTCCTGTCGTCGGCCTTTGGTCGCAAAGCACCCAAATAACTGCTCTTCTCGCTTCTTTCGGAATGAACTCGCCCGACTTGAGCGACCGACCGAACCTACGGAACTTCGCTCCGCAATATCCGCAGACACCGTTGTGCGATGCGCTTCCATCCCGTTTTTCGCAAGATAATCGGTCAGATCGCTGATAGAGGCAGGGTGCTCATCGTCGGTATATAGCCACAGATATTTCAGAATGTACAATGCCCTCGATTTTGTTCGTTTCGGCATTCGTTTCCTCCTTTCGCCTTCACAAGTGAAGCCCCCGTAGGGATACGGGGGCTCCACAAATGTCGCTTTAATTATGCCGTTTTTCTTTTGCGTATGACGAACACATAGACGGCCGCTGCGCCTCCTCCGAGGATTACAACAGCAAGAACGATCCAAATCCACGCGGTTGATTTTGCGGATTCGGCCGCTTCCACCGTAAACTTGACCGTTGCGTCGCCGCTCTTGGAACGTATCGTCAGCGTATGCTCTCCTTCCGAAAGCGTGGCGAGATAGCTTGCCTTCAGCTCAACGATGATACTGCCTTCACGCTTATCATAGTTATCGGCGGCTACTGCCTCGCCGTCCACAAGAACCTGCGTGAAATCGGTATACGCCGCGTCGGACTTGAAGATCAATCCGTTTTGGCTGTTCTTATTCCATGTACTGTCCTTCCCTTCCGTGATGGAGGGAGCAAGCTTGTCAATGACTACGGCATTCTTTTTGTACCCGCAGACCGTACATTCCTCATGCTGGGCGCCTGTTGCGGTCACGGTTGCCTGTTTGTCAACCTTCCACGCAAAGGTATGCGCCGCTTCGTCTTTCTTTTCATGGCAGACCGAACACTCATGCCAATGCTTTTCACTGTTTTTATGCCAATCGGTGCCGTAGTTGTGCGTATGAAGAGTGTCCTCCCAGATGGCATAGAATGTCACATTGTCTGCAACATGATAGGTTGTACCTGCGATCACCGCGCCTGTCGCGCCGGTTGCCCAGCCCTTGAACTGCTTGCCTGCGGGTGCGGTGAAGCTATTTACAGGGAGTGTATACGCGCCCGCGGAAACGGTCACATTGGCCATTGTGCCCGTGCCGCCGTTGGCATTAAAGCTGACGGTGTAAGTGGTGACGGTTTTGTTTACCACAAATTCGCCGGAGGTCAACCATGCGTACGAATAATTGCTATACACGAGCGGAGCGTCCGCGTTCCACACATTTCCGTCTACCGTAACGGTGATGCCGTTCTTATCCAGCACATGCGTATCGCCGCCCGGGTAGTCGATGCGCACTTGAACCCTCAACTTGTATTTCCCTTCCGTGAAGGTCGAAGCCGTGTATTCTTCCCATTCTGTACCGTTGTATTTTACCCATGTACCCGAAGTCGGGGAGAAATATGCGGGACTGCCTTCCGTAACGGTAAAGGACGGAAATTGCTTCGCGCCGTCCAATACGACGATGTCGGCGATGTTCGAGGTTGCCGTGACCTTGTTGACCTTTTGGCGCGAGTCGGTTTTGACGACCTTAACACTGACGTCGATGTTTTCAACCACATTATAGTTGGTTGTATCTTTTGGTGTAAATATTGCTTTGTAGGTGTGAGTTCCCTCCGCGGTCATCACCGTTCCGCTGTCTTTGAAGCTCCAGCCTTCCGGGAGCGTTATGGTGGAGAGCGCTTTGCCGTATTCGCCCTGGATTCCCGAGGGAATCGTATAGGTCGGGGTCGCCTTGCCTATCGTAAACTCTTTGGTGAAGCTGCCTGCATAGTTGCCCTTACCTGTAACGGTCACGATATAGGTTCCCGCGCCCTTGGGCTTTCCGCCGTCAAGCGAGCCGGCACCGGCCGTTTTGAGTTTATAGGTGACTTCATAATCCGTATTGCGGACGAGTGTACCGCCGAAGCTCGGCTCCTGAACCGCGCCCGTATAAGCCTTGCCTGCCAGCCCGGTTACGGGAACGAGCGCGTCCGTGATGGCCATTGTCGAAAAGGCTACCGTCGCCGGCACTACGCTGAAGCGAGAGGTGTTGTCGTCGAAAGTCACCGAGTAAAATTCAAGATCCTTCAAGTCCGCTTTCAAAGATCCTGTGGCGCCTGTACCGACCTTGCACTTGAAGGTGGCGATAACCGTATCCGTGTCGCTTCTGTAGTTTGCCGCGCTCGCGATGCCCGTTATGACATAATCCGTCCCCTCCGTAAAGGAAATGTCGTCAAAACCGAGCTTGGCTTTGAGCCCTGTTGTCAGCTTGCACGAGCCTGCAACCACGGTCAGCCCTGTCGAGAGCTTCAGCTTCATCTGAATCGAGCCGAGGTCGGAAACCGGCCCCATGGTGATGGTATAGGTTATCACGTCCCCTGCCTTCACCTCCGTCTTGTCCGCCGTGAGCTTTATCTGTGTGGAGGTATAGATCGTCGGGGGCGGTGTGGGCGCTCCGATTGTAAAGGTCTGCGAGGTTGTCACAATCTCATAGTTGCCGCCCGTCTTATCGGAAATGGTGATCTTACCCGTTCCGACGGCGTTATTATCGGTAATCGTTCTGGCGTATTCGGAAGTGGAAATTACCGCACCGCCGTCCTCTACGGTAAAGGTCGGTTCCACCGGTGTGCCTGTATAGGTGTAGGTTCCGGCAACACGTATCGTGGGGGTAACCACTTTCCGTCCGATTGACCATGTGGCTGTCACGGGGGTGCTTGTGCCGTCGGCCCAGCGTCCGCTCTTGGATGTAACGCTGACGGTATAAGTGCCGGCGTTTGTTCCGGTATTGCCGGAAATCAGCATGGTCGCACTGTCAAAGCCCGCCACGGTTGCCGTCTGAACCGATCGGTTGTATGTATATGTACCGGTTACATAGATGGTGGGCTTGGCGGGATGCGTTGTGGGGATGTCCTCCCATATCGCGTACAGAGTGACGTTGCCCGATACGGCAAAGGAGGTACCTGCCGCCATGGCGGTTCCCGTCTGTGTGGTTGCCCAGCCGACAAATCTTTTTCCGGCGGGGGCAAAGAAGGCGCAGTTGGGAAGCGTATATGCGCCTGCCGGAACGCCTGTGGCCGCTGCCATACTGCCGCTTCCGCCGTTGGCGTTAAAGGTGACGGTATAGGTGGTCACAGGGGGCGGCGTTGCGCCGCTTATCGTAACATCTGCCTTGACAACCGAGAAACGGTCGGTAAAATCGTCAAAGGTCTGACAGGAGATAAATTCAAGCTCCGTCAGTCCCACTGAGAGCTTTCCTGTTGCGCCCGCGTCCACGGTGCAACGGAAGGTGGCGATCTGCGTATCGGTGGCGCTCTCGTAATCGGCGGAGGAAGCAACGCCGTTGATCATCACTCTCGTTTTGCCGTCCTTTTGGCTTTCCGTATAGTCGAGAGAGTCAAAGCCGAGCTTTCCCTTCAGGCCCGCGGCAAGCTTGCCCGAACCCAAGGTATAGGTCAGTCCGTCCGGCATATCCAGCACCATCTGTATGGTTCCGAGATCCGAAACAGGCCCCATGGTAATGGTATAGTTAATGGTATCACCGGGGGCAGCCGTCGTTTTGTCTGCGGTAACGGTCAGCTGTGTCGATGTGACCGAAGCCGCGTTAATGGGAACCGCAAAAGACAGCATGGAAAAAATCATGACAAGGCATAACAGCATTGATGTGATTTTCTTTTTCATAGACAATCTTCTCCTTTTCATGTTTGTGTTGCCTACGCCGACGCTCTGTCTTTACAGAGCGTCGGCTGTGTGTTACGGCTTACCAGAGAGGCTTGGTTCCCTTGACGTGTGCGTTGATACGCATCGCGTCGGCTGTGGTAACCTTGCCGTCCGTGCCGATAACGTCGGCGCATTTCAGTTCGTATTCCGTGAGGGTTACGGTACCCTTGACATAAGCGTTGACCTTCATATAGTCAAGCGTGGTGATCTTACCGTCGCCGTTGATATCGCCTGTCGGGTGAACCTTCACATTCTTTGTGACCGTTGTCGCGCCGACAACAACCTTTTCGGTGCGTGTCACGTGGTTTTTCTTGGAAACCGTCATTATGTAGGTGCCTTCGGCAACGCTGTCGAACTTATACGCCGCGCTGTTGCCGTAAACGACCTTGGAATATGACGGCGATTTATCGCCTTCGCGCGTGAGAGTTACGGTTACTGCGTCGGTGTCGTCAAGGAAGGTCGTTATCGTGCCCGATACCGTTCTTCCCGAGCCTTCTGCCCAGCAGGGGATACGTACCTTGAAGCCGGAATAGAAGGTCTTATCGCCGACGGTTTTGGTAGTCAGCTCCCATGCGTCGTTGCCCAGCTCGATTCCGTCTATGACGACGCGTGCGTTCGCAAGGAGGTCGGCATTGTCCGAAACAAGGAAGAAGGAAGGCTCATACTGATAGGTAATGCAGTAATAATAGGTAGTGCCCGCGGTCATAGGCTGACTTGCGGTGAGAACCGTGCCGTCCGCTTTTTCGATATGCTCGTCAGCTATGGAGAGACCGTTCAGTGCGGCTGTCGGGCGCAGAGTGAACATCTTGAAGCTGCCCGTCGCGCCGCCTGTGGGAAGGATCATTCCCGTGTGCAGCTCGTAGGGGTCCGCGCCGAGAGTAAAGGTTACGGTGAGATTGTTTTCGTCAATGACCGCATAGTTGTTGCCGCCGAGATAGAGTCGGCAGGGCTCGGCAAAGCGTACATTCGCATTGTCCTCCGCCATCAGCGTGACAGTACCGGAATATACGGTGTTGGGGAGCGCGTTGCCCTTTGCGTCAAAGATGTTTTTATCCTCGCCCGCGTCGAATTTGCCGTTGCCGTTGCGGTCGATGAACCATGTTACGCCGATGACCGACAGCTTGGTTCCGACGTTTCTTCCGGCGTCGTCGAGCTTATCCTTCCATACTACGCGGAAATCGAATACATCGGGCATCGGCTCGCCTGTGCGCACATAATCCTGCGGCTTGACGAGCATCAGGTGCTTGTCGTCCGCGCCGCCGTAAGGCTCCGGCTCGCCGACCGAGAAGTAATAATCCACGTCAATGCGGGAGCGACCGTAGCTGTCGGTGAGCTGTGCAAACGGCATATAGTGACCGTT
>CAKXXW010000047.1 GCA_934378145.1 uncultured Eubacteriales bacterium | reverse complement strand
AAAAGTCACCCCGAGTGGGGTGACTTTTTTCGTGGATGGGACGAATCTACGAAAATTATTATAGCACAAAGGTGTCCACTTGTCAATATGTATTTGAAAAATAATTTATTTTCTTAAGGCAACTGTGAACAAAGGCTCCAAAGTAATGAAAAGTCCTTTTTGCCTCCATATTTTCCTTTGAAAACAGGCATAAAATCCTTCCGGATTTTCGTAGATTCGTCCCATCCACGAAAACGGGCAGGGAAAGCCGCTTCGCGGTCGGACGGAAAAATCAAAAAGAAAAAAGGAGAAAAAACCATGAAAAGAAGCAACAAAAAGGGCTTCACTATCGTCGAGCTGGTAATTGTTATCGCGATTATTGCCATCCTCGCCGCGGTTCTGATCCCCACCTTCGCGAGCCTTATTCAGAAGGCTAACACCAGCGCGGACATTCAGGCGTGCAGGCAGATGAATACATACCTTGCCGTCAACGAGGTGACCGCGGACAAGACGATCGTCGAGGTCTACGAGGCCCTCAAGGCGGGCGGAATGGACGCCGAGGACTACAAGCCTCTGTCGTCGAACACATACTATTTCTGGGATGCAAAGCTCAACCGTGTGCTTTACACGAACGACAGCTATGAGGTTATCTATCCCGAAGAGTACAAGGATGTCAAGTCCACCGACGCGGATCATCAGTGGTATTCGTTGACGACAGAGATCAAGGGTGACTCTAATTATAGCAAAACCGAAGCTGAAGGCATAACCACTATTACTGTCGAGTCCGGCGATCAGCTTTATCAGGCGGTAAAGGATCTCAAACAGAGCAGTAATGAAATCGTTTTAAGCTCGAGGCTCAATATTAAGACCAATTTTACCAAATCTATCAATGAAAATACTGTTATTGAGCTTACCAAAGATATTGATATGAAGGGTGCATCGTTCTCCATCGGAGCTGTTATGAGTGGGGTTAAACTCACGATAAAGGGTAACGGTCATACTGTCAGCGGTATTTGCAACCTTGAAGAAGGCATGACCAATGCTAAATGCAACAATGAGGGAATAGAGAGAAACTATTATACCGGTTTGATAAAGTATGTTGATAAGAATGCAACCGTTGTATTCGACGATATTAAATTTGATAACATAGTAACCGGTAAAAAAGATGTGGGAACTTCGGGAATCCTTATCGGAAAAACAATGGGAGATCGTACCGAGGTTACATTTAATAGCGTTGTTATTGCAAATTCAACTCTTTACGGAAAGAATAAGCTCGGCGCTTTCATCGGTGCGCAGTATTCGGGCGGTACGAAGGTTACGGTTAAAGGTAACACAAAGCTTGAAAATGTGAAAGTAATCTCTACCGAGGGAGAATCGGGAATCCTGTTCGGATCTACTTCCGACGGCGGAGTTAATACGGCTGGGATATTTATAGATAAGGCTCTTATGTCTGATCTTGATAATTTTATAAAGAACTGCTCTGTTGTCTGCGAATCGTCCCAAATGTATGATGCGACCTTCAATAAAGGATTTAATCAGACCTATGACGGAAAAGTTGTTGAAAAGAATGATAAGCCAGGGGAATACAGACCTACTACCGCATATTTTGGCTTTGCAGGTGCTGCGAAAGATACAGTAAAATTCACTATAAACGGTAAGGAATATACTGCTACAAACTTCAATGCCATCAACACATACGATCAGGCCGTTGCCGCAGGTTGGGTGTGGGACTTCTCCGGAGAGACTCCGACGAAGGTTACTCAATAAAAACTGAAAAAGATTTCCGCCGCGAGGATTCCTCGCGGCGGAAATCTTTTTTCCCTTAGCAAATTATTATCTTCGGGTGACGACCTCACTCTTCGGTGCATAAACCGCGATCAAAGGCTGCAGGCGCCGCCTGCCGGGAGGATAATATCCTCCCCTACAAACCATTTTTCAAGTTCTTTGAGGGGGCACGGGGGAATTTCTCGAAAGAAAGTCCCCCCGTATCCTTCGTATCCCCCGCCGCGTCTCCCGTCGTTCCATATCAACGGAAAAGGGGAAAACTTTCTTCTGAGAAAGTTTCCCCCGCGTTTATGCGTTATTGGCGTGTAGCTTGCGCGTCAGTGCCGGCGTTCAGGCGTTGTTCTGCGTGTCTGCCGACGGTGCGGGATTTTCCTTTCCGAGGTATTCGGGAAGGTTCATGCCCGCCATCTTGAAGACCTCATTCATCGGAGGCACCGACTGCATAAGTCCGGAGATGAAGTTCGCGGTCGAGGTCTTGCCGTTCTCGCCCTTGCCCCCGTCCCAGACGGTGATCTTGTCGATCTTGAGGTTCTTTATGGCGTCGACCTGGATCCTCTCAAGCTCGGCGAGCTTGTCGGCGACCATCATCTTGACGGCGTCATCGGACGAGCCGCCCGACGCTCTCACGAGTTCGGCGAAGCCCTCTGCCTGCTTTGTCAGCATCTCACGAAGACCGTCAGCCTCCGCCTGCATCTTCATAAGGGTCGCATCAGCCTCACCGCGGGCGCGGCGACGGATCTGCTCGGCGTCAGCCTCAGCCTTGATCTCGAGCTGTTTCTTTTCGATCTCGGCTTTGACAAGGATGTCAGCCTCCTGTTTTGCCTTTTCAAGCGCGGCACGGGCTTCCTCAGCCTTCTTCTGCGCGGCGTAGGATTCCTCGAGCGCACGGGCTGCCTGAATGTTTTCGGCAGCGGTCGCGCGGCGGAGCGAATCAGCCTGCTGTTCACGCCTGTAAGCCTCCGAAGCCGCTACCTGCACCTTCGCCTCGTTTTCACCGGCGATAGCGTCAGAATTAGACTTCGAGACTCTTATCCTCTGCTCCATTTCGGCTTTCGCGGCACCTATGGCACCGTTTCTGTCAGCCTCGGCGACCGAGACCTTCGCGTCGTTTATAGCCTTCGCCGCAGCCTCTTTACCGAGAGCCGCGATGTAGCCCGACTCATCGTTGATGTCGGTGACATTGACATTTATGAGGCGCAGACCGATCTTCTTAAGCTCGCTCTCAACATTTCCCGATACCGCGTCAAGGAATTTGTCGCGGTCGGTGTTGATCTCCTCTATGTCCATCGTCGCGATGACAAGGCGGAGCTGACCGAAGATGATGTCCTTTGCAAGCTCCTGTATCTCGTTCATCTTCATTCCGAGAAGGCGCTCGGCGGCGTTCTGCATCACTCCCGGCTCGGTAGAGATACCGACTGTGAAGCTCGACGGAACATCGACACGGATATTCTGCCTTGACAGCGCGCTCTTGAGGTCGACGCTGATCGACAGAGGCGTGAGGTCAAGGTATTCGTAGGTCTGAAGCACGGGAAGCACGAACGCGGCGCCGCCGTGTATGCACTTTGCGGGACGCGAGGTGCCGTCGGCGGATTTGCCGACCTTACCGCTTATGACCATGATCTTGTCGGGGGGACATTTTTTGTAGCGCGAGATGACCGTTACGAGAAGCATGAAGGCTATCAGGACGATCGCGCAGATGATGAGTACGACCGCGGGGCCGAGCGTGGCTCCCTCGAGGGCTACGGGTATAAGTTTCATTGATTTTGTCCTTTCTTTAATTAAATTGATACCGGTGAAAAGGTTGCCGTGTCAGTTCTGAGGCTTCGCTATCGGTTCGACGACAAGGGTCCCGTTTTCGGCGAACGCCACGACGCGGACATAGGTTCCGGTCTTTATCTCGCTCGTACCCGTCGTGACGGCGGGGAATTCGCGGAGCTGCTCCTGCACGGTAAGGTTCACTTTACCTGCGGAGCTTCCGCCGGCGGGGACAGTGAGATAGACCTGCCCGACCTTGCCGACCGCGTTGCGGAGGTCAAGGTTGCCCGACTGCTGAAGGCGGGAAATGGCTTTCATGGCAAAGGCGACTCCGATGAGGGTCAGTATTCCGAGTACGACAGAGATCGAGATGCCCGCCCATACCGGAAGTCCGGTCGCGGGGTCAAGCAGACCGAATCCGCTCCAGCCCATGATGCAGAGCATCGAAACTATCCCGCGCAGCGAGAAGATCGCAAGCCCCGAATCGGGGGTGTCGGAGTCAAGATCGGTGTCTCCGTCAGCGTCGGTGTCGGGTATCCCGTCTCCGTCAAGGTCAACGCCGTCGCCCGCATCGGCATCGGCGTCTCCGTGCCCGCCGAGTCCGACGAGCATCATGATTATCTGAATTATCAGAAGCATCGTTGACGGTACGGCTATGCAGAAGAATATCTTCTGCGCGAGGATCAGCCCGTTCCAGAATTCAATCATTTTGTGAGTTCCTCCTCAGTTGTTCATAAGTCCGGCTACCCTGCTGTCGGAATAGCCCTTTATAAGTGCCGCGTAGTATGCCATGATGATTATCTCGAGGGCGTTGGTCAGCCGTTTGCGCGCACCGGTGACCTTCTCCTCATAATCGGCTGTAATGATCGCGATACAACGGCGGAGTGTACCGCCTCCGACGCTGACATCCTCGGTCATTATCTTATCGAGTATGCGGCAGATGTAGTCGTAAAGCACCGAATCCCTTACTATATCGTCGCTCCGGTCGTCGACACTGCCGTTTACATACCTGATAAGAAATGCGATGTGGTCAAGCTGCATACAGCTCCGCAGCATATTTATTATCAGGATATGCGCTACCTGGTCTATATTGTACTTTTTGAGCTTTGAGTTGCTCACCCAGCCACGCTTCGTCCAGTTCTGAAGCGTCGAGCCGTCGATGCCGGAGATCTCGCGTATCTGGTTCAGCATGATCCCGTCCGTGATGTAGAAGATCTTCTGCAAAAAGGCAAGCCCCGTTACATTCCCCATCTCCTGCTTTTTAAGTATCGTTCCGGGGATGTATTCATCGGTTATCTGAAGGTTCATTTTATCAACTCCTATCTTATCATCATCTGACACTTAAATTATATCATACGGTCGCGTGACTGTCAATAGCCTTTACCTGAATTTACATTTTGATAATATCTTACCTCCGACCGGCATAGTATTTATTATGAAAAATAAAAAAGGTATAAAAAAAGCCGCGAAGGCGTTGTCGGCGTTCTTTCCGGCTGTGACAGTATTTGCGGCGCTCTTTGTGTCGGGGGATCCGCTTTTTGCCATGTCGGCGCTCTCCGCCGCGGCGCTTCACGAGGTCGGGCATATCCTCGCGGCAGAAGCTCTCGGGATAAGGCTGAAGCGCTTTTCGTTCAGTATGCTCGGGGCAAGGCTCATGACCGAGAGCGGCACGGTGCCGTATATGAAGGAGGCGGCGCTTGCGGCGGCGGGACCCGCGGCGAACCTTCTCGGAGCGGCGTATGCCTATCCGATCTCAAGGGTGATCGAAGGGAAGGGAAAGGACTTCTGCGTATTTTTCCTTGTGTCGTGCTGTTTTCTGGCACTGCTGAACCTGCTGCCGATAAAGAGCTTTGACGGCGGGAGGATACTTTATTGCCTGCTTGCGAGGATGTCCGACGGGTTCGCCGACGGAAGGCTCGCGGAGTTTTTTTCGTTTCTGAGCCTGTTCTGCCTCTGGAGTACATCGGTGTATCTGCTGCTGCGGACCGGGTCGTCGCTGTCGCTCTTCGTCTTCTCGGCGTCGCTCTTCCTGAGAATGACCCGCGAGTAAGACACTATGGGAGACGAAGAAGACTCGGGGAAACCTTCTTTCGGAGAAGGTTTCCCCGAACCCTTTCGAAGAACTTGCTGAAAGGCTATGGAAGTAGTGCCTTGCCTCGCGGCATTTTGCCTACGGCAAAACTATGGTGTATTTTGCCGAGGACTCGAGGTGATGCAAGCATCCCCTTCTCGTCCTCGGGCAAAATCCCCCGGAATTTCACCTCTGCGAGGCGAAATTCTGCCCGAGACAAGACACTACTTCTATAACCCGCAAGCAAGTTCTTTGGGGTGCAGGGGGCTTTCTTTCAAGAAAGCCCCCGCATCCCTCGTATCCCCCGCCGCCTGTCCGTTCGGGCGGAAAATATCTTTTGAGCGGGCAGATCTGAACTAAAAAGCCTTGCAATTTCATATAATGAGTGGTATAATACTTTTATTATATAAAAAAGAGCATCGAAAGGAACGGAAAAATGGAAAGAACTCTTATAAAAAAGGTATTTTCCGAGAGCGCCTCGCTCGCCGGAAAGAGCATCACCGTAGCGGGTTGGGCAAGGACTGTCAGAGCCAGCAACGCCTTCGGCTTCATTGAGCTGAACGACGGAAGCTGCTTCAAGAATCTCCAGATAGTTTTTGAGGACTCGAAGCTCGCGAATTATAAGGAGATCGCCAAGCAGAATGTCGGATGCTCGCTTATCGTGAAGGGAGAGCTTGTGCTGACTCCCGATGCTCCTCAGCCCTGCGAGATAAAGGCGGAAAGCATCGAGGTCGAGGGCGCGTCGACTCCCGACTATCCGCTTCAGAAAAAGCGCCACAGCCCCGAATTCCTGCGCACGATCGCGCACCTTCGTCCGAGGACGAACACCTACAACGCGGTCTTCCGCGTAAGGTCGGTCGCGGCTTACGCGCTCCATAAATTCTTCAACGAAAACGGCTTCGTGTATGTCCACACGCCGCTGATAACCGGCTCGGACTGCGAGGGCGCGGGCGAGATGTTCCGCGTCACGACCCTTGACCCGAAGGATCCTCCGCTCACCGAATCGGGCGAGGTCGACTTCTCAAAGGACTTCTTCGGCAAGCACACGGGACTCACCGTCTCGGGTCAGCTCAATGTCGAGACCTTCGCCATGGCATTCGGAAAGGTCTACACCTTCGGGCCTACCTTCCGTGCCGAGAGATCGAATACGCAAAGACACGCCGCGGAATTCTGGATGGTCGAGCCCGAGCTTGCCTTTGCCGACCTCAACGATTATATGGACACGGCGGAGGCTATGATAAAGTATGTCGTCCGCTATGTCACCGAGCAATGCCCCGACGAGATGGCGTTCTTCAACAAATTCATCGATAAGGGACTGCTTGAGAGGCTCGACGGCCTTATGAGCAACGAATTCGCAAGGGTCAGCTACACCGACGCCGTGAAGCTGCTTCAGGAATCGGGTCAGGCCTTCGATTACCCCGTGTCGTGGGGCATCGACCTTCAGACCGAACATGAGAGGTTCCTCACCGAGAAGATCTTCGGCAAGCCGGTATTCGTGACCGACTATCCGAAGGAGATAAAGGCATTCTATATGCGCCAGAACGACGACGGAAAGACCGTCGCGGCGGCGGATATGCTCGTGCCGGGAGTCGGAGAGCTTATCGGCGGTTCGCAGCGCGAGGAGAGATACGATAAACTGATGGAGGCTATCGATCGCTTCGGACTCAAGCCGGAGGATTATTGGTGGTACACCGACCTCCGCAGATACGGAAGTGTAAAGCACGCCGGCTACGGCCTCGGCTTTGAGAGACTTATAATGTATATCACGGGCATCCAGAACATCAGGGATGTCGAGGCATTCCCGAGAACGACCGGCAACGCCGATTTCTGATTTATCCGAAAGGAAGATTTTGTTATGCTTTTTTCCGGGCTTGACGCAAGTGAGAGGGAAACGCTCCTTCTCGGACTCAAAAAAGAGTACGGAAGTGTAAAGAAAAGCGGTATTTCGCTCGATCTGTCGCGGGGCAAGCCGGAAAAGGCTCAGCTCGACCTGTCGGAGGGACTCCTCACCGCGCTGAAAAGCGGAGAGGAGTGCATATGCGGCGGGGTCGACTGTCGCAATTACGGGGGACTTGACGGTATCCCGGAGGCGAAGGCGCTTCTGTCGGAGCTGTACTCCGTACCGAAAGAAAGGATCATCATCGGAGGCAACTCCTCCCTTAACCTCATGTACGACGCAATGGCGCGGGCGATGCTTTACGGCGTCGCCGGCAGCGAAAGACCCTGGTCGCGTGAGGAGGGAGGGGTCGCCTTCCTTTGTCCCGTGCCGGGATATGACAGGCATTTCAGGGTATGCGAGTCCCTCGGGATCCGGATGATAAACATAAAAATGACGCCCGAGGGTCCCGATATGGACGCGGTGGAAGCTGCCGTGTCCGACCCGGCGGTGAAGGGCATCTTCTGCTGCCCGAAATACTCGAATCCCGACGGGATAACCTACTCGGAGGATACAGTGTATCGCCTTGCGTCGATGAAGACGGCGGCGAAGGACTTCCGCATCTTCTGGGACAATGCCTACGCGATACACGACCTTTATCCGGGCGAGGGCGACAGCCTCGCCGACATCTTTGATGCCTGCGACAGATACGGAGACCCCGACAGGGTGTTTTATTTTGCCTCGACCTCGAAGATCTGCTTCCCCGGCGCGGGGGTATCGTTCTTCGCGGCGAGCGAGGGCAACCTTGCGCAGATAAAGCCGATACTTTCGGCGCAGACGATAGGTCACGACAAGCTGAATCAGCTCCGCTTCGTGCGCTTTTTCGGCTCGGCGCAGGGTGTCCTTCATCATATGAAGAAGCACGCCGCGATACTGCGTCCGAAGTTTGAGGCGGCGGAGGAGATACTTGACCGCGAGCTTTCCGGTACGGGAACTGCCGTCCTGACAAAGCCGCGGGGCGGCTATTTTATAAGCCTTTATGTCACGCCGGGCTGTGCGAAGCGGGTCTGCGAACTTTGCGAGGACGCGGGCGTGAAGCTCACGCCGGCGGGAGCGACCTACCCCTACGGATACGATCCGGAGGACAGCAACATAAGGCTCGCGCCGAGCTATCCTTCACCCGAAGAACTGAAAAAAGCGACAGAGATCCTATGTCTTTGCATAAAGATCGCCTCGCTCGAGAGGCCGAATACTTAAGAAAAACAGGAAGTTTGGAATGGACACAGCAACAAAGATAATCACAGTGCTACTGATAGCCGTCGGGCTGTCGATGGACGCCTTCGCGGTCTCGGTCTGCAAGGGACTTGCGATGAAGAAGATCACGCCCGGCAAAGCGGCGATCGTAGGAGGCTGGTTCGGAGGATTTCAGGCGATAATGCCCTTCACGGGCTTCTTCCTCGGGATCCTTCTGAAGCTCATAATATCGAAGATCGTCGGCGCGGCGGGAGAGGGCGAGGCTGAGAAGAACTCGGCGCTCATCGTCACCTGCATATGCTCGGCGATAGCCTTCGTGATACTGCTCGTGATAGGAATAAACATGATCCGCGAGGCGCTCTCGAAGAAGGAAGAGGAGGCTGACGCCTCGCTCGCCTTCGGGCTTATGTTCCGCTTCGCGGTGGCGACGAGCATAGACGCTCTGGCGACCGGCGTAGGTTACGGACTGAATCCGGCCGAGATCGCGCTCTTCCCGGGGCTTGATGTGCTGAACATCACCGTGACCTCACTGATGATAGGTCTGACGACCTTCACGCTCTCGGCGATAGGTGTCAAGGTCGGCAGCGTCTTCGGCAACAGATACGAGAAGAAGGCGGAATTCGTCGGCGGATGCGTGCTGATAGTCCTCGGCATAAAGATGGTCGTCGAGTGCCTTTCCGGCATTTTCGCAAAATAATGTCGCAGAAGGACACGAACCCTTTCCCTTACAGCGACTCGAACAAGAGGTATTATACCTACGAATACTACCTGCGAAGGACCTTCGGCGGCAAGGTCGCGAAGCTCCCGGTCGACGGAGGCTTCACCTGCCCGAACATCGACGGAAGATGCGCTGTGGGCGGCTGTATATACTGCTCGGGGCGAGGCTCGGGCGACTTTGCGCCGCAGGCGTCGCTGAGCATCACCGAGCAGCTTGAGGTCGGGAAACGCGCTGTTGCCCCGAAGTGGCAGACAGACAAATACATAGCCTATTTTCAGGCGCATACGAACACTTACGCGCCGGTCGCGGAGCTTGAGGGCAAGTTCTGCGAGGCGCTCGCATTCCCCGGCGTCGTCGGGCTGAACATCGCGACGCGCGCCGACTGCCTCGGGGAAGACATAGTCGCGCTTCTTTCGTCCCTTGCGGGGCGGACGAGCCTTACCGTTGAGCTGGGGCTTCAGAGCGCCGATGACGAAACCGCGAGGCTCATAAACCGCGGACACGACTTTTCGACCTTCACGGAAGGCTACGGAAGGCTCCGCCGCGCAGATCCCCGGATCGGGATCTGCGTACATCTCATCTTCGGGCTTCCGGGCGAGACGAGGGAAAAGATGCTTGAAAGCGTCCGCCGCGTTGCCGCCCTGCGCCCCGATCAGGTGAAATTGCACCTGCTTTATGTGATAAAAGGCACCCGCCTCGGGGATATGTACGAGCGCGGAGAGTACACGCCGATGGAGCGCGAGGCTTACATCGACACGGTCAAGGATGCCCTGACCATCCTTCCCGAGGAAACGGTCATAGCCCGCCTGACTGGCGACGGCGCCCCCGACACGCTCCTCGCCCCGCTCTGGAGCCGCAGGAAGACCTGCGTCGTCAACGACATCGACAAGGCGCTCTATTCCGAGAATCTCTGGCAGGGAAAGTTTGCCGGAAGGTAACGGGAGATACGGGAGACTGACGGGAGACGCGGGAGATGCGGGGACTTTCTTGAAAGAAAGTCCCCACACCCCCAAAGAACTTGCCAGCGGATTATGGCAGTAAAGACTTGTCTCGCGGCATTTTGCCTACGGCAAAACTTTGGTGTCTTTTTGAGAAAGGTCTTCAAAAGTCTGCGAGCAGCCTTTCTTCAGACCTTTCTCAAAAACCCACCGGAATTTTCCCCCGCGGGGGAAAATTCTGTCCCGAGACAAGGGCA
>CAKXXW010000046.1 GCA_934378145.1 uncultured Eubacteriales bacterium | reverse complement strand
AGTTTAGGTCAAGCCTTTTTAAAGGCTTGCGGTTTCCAAAGGCAGAGCCTTTGGTCGCCCTCCGCAGAGGGCGAAAGCCCCTTTACGGCATTTTCTTTTTGCTGATTATTTTTTATCAGGCATTTGCTTCGGGTGATGATTTCACCCTTCGGTGAATAATCCGCGAGGTTGAGAGCGGACTTGTCCGCCTTTTGTGCCTGCTAAAGGCAAAAGAAAAAGTGCCAAACGATTTTTGATGGCAAACGGTCTGTTTGCCTGTATAAAGGCATTATGCCGCCGGCTCCTTCTGTCTTTCCTCCCCGTCGGGTCGGAAATCCACCTCCCTCCCGGAGGGAGGCTCGGTTAGAGCGTGCATCTTACGATGAAAATGAAGCTTTTCCGAAGGCGAACGACCTGTAAAATGAAGAATCGGCTTGCGCGGACAAGAGGCTTCCTCCGGGAGGAAGCTGGCGCCGAAGGCGACTGAAGGAGAGCGCGGTATGAAGGATTTACGATTGAAAACGGTCTGTTTGCCTGTACAAAGATATTATGCCGCCGGCTCTTTCGATCCGCAATGCAGTTGCGGAAATGCTTACCTCCCGGAGGAAGCCTCGGTCAGAGCGGTCATCTTGCGATAGAAGTGAAACTTTTCAAAAGGCAAATGACCTGTAAGCGAACGGCGACCTTAAAAATGTTCGACCTGTCGGTGTACTTTGCCTTTAGGTCAAACGCGTTAACCCCTTGTCTCGGGCAGAATTTTCCCCCGCGGGGGAAAATTCCGGTGGGTTTTTGGGGAAGCTCTGAAAAAAGGCTGCTTGCAGACTTTTGAGGAGCTTTCTCAAAAAGACACCAAAGTTTTGCCGCAGGCAAAATGCCGCGAGACAAAGCATTACTTCCATAACCCTCTGACAAATTCTTTGAAGGGTTCGGGAAACTTTCTTTTAAGAAAGTTTCCCGTGTCCCCCGCATCTCCCGTCTCCCCCGCCGGCAATGCCGACTGGCTTATTTCTTATTACATATGACTTATGATTTATGACCGATACGAACAGCAAAAGAGGTGAAAAAAACTGAAAACGCTGAACGAAAACAGAAAAAGAAGCCTGAAGGGCATCAAAATAAGGCTCGATCCGGCTTATCTTGTACTTTTTTGCTACATAATGCTGATCTTTTCGCGCTTCGTGATGCGAAGGGTGGGGGACAGCGACAACGAATATCTTGCCGTGATAATACTGCAGCTCCTGACCTTTGCGCTTCCGGCGGCGATATGGTACAGGCTCCGGCTCCTGCCCGGATTTTCGGAGGGCGGGGCGCTGAAACCTACCGCGAAGAGGCTGAGGCTCACGCCTCCGCGTCTGTCGCACATCGGGGTCATCGTCTCGGCGGTCTTTGTGCTGATCTCGGGCTGCCTGCTCCTCAGCATAGGGCTTTCGCAGAGCAGCTCGCTCGAGGGCAGCTTCTCGCTCTACGATGTCTTTGTGTCAAGGTATGACGGAAAGCCGCTCGGCGCGGTATGGCTCGTGCTTGCCTACGCGGCGCTTCCCGCAGTGTGCGAGGAATTCGTCTTCCGCGGCTTTCTCTGCTCGGAATACGACCGCTACGGCGTCATCTGTTCGATCATAATGAACGCCCTGTTTTTCGGATTCCTGCACTTCAATTTTATGAAGCTCGCGGTCTATCTTTTCGCGGGGGCGGTGCTGACATTGCTGCTTTATACGACACGGTCGGTCTTTTCGGTCATCATCGCGCACTTTGTCTATAATCTTTTCTGCATTTTCGGGCAGCCGTATATAACCGAATTTTACATCACAGCGGGCAGTACGGGGACGGCGGTGCTGATCCTTATCGCGATCCTTATCGGGGCGCTCGTGGGCTTCTGCGGCGGCGCGAGGCGACTTTTCGCAAGGTATGCCGAGAGCGACCCGCCGTCGGATGATGAGCCGATGACGCGCGGGCAGTTTGTGAAGAACCTCCGGGCGTGCCTGCTCACGCCGGGTACGGCGATCTGCACGGCGCTCTTCCTTGCCTTCTCGATCGTGATGATCTTCGTGTGAAAAGCGAGAAAAGAGAATAAGAAAAAAGCCTCCATCGGGGGCTTTTTTGTTTGTCCTCCGCTTGGTGATGGCGGGGATACGATGGGAGATACGGGAGACGCGGGGGCTTTCTTGGAAGAAAGCCCCCAACCCCCAAAGAACTTTTCTGAAAGGCTACGGAAGTAAGGAGTTGTCTCGCGGCATTTTGCCTACGGCAAAACTATGGCGTATTTCGGAGGAAGCTCCTTAAAAGTCTGCAAGCAGCTTTTTTCGGACTTCCTCGAAATCCGCCGGAATTTCACCTCACGAGGTGAAATTCTGCCCGAGACAAGAAGTTAAACCGTTTGACCTAAAGGCAAAATTCACTGACAGGTCGAACGCACCATTAAATCAACGCTCGCCAACAGATCGAACGCACCGTTAAACCGATGCTCGCCGAAATGTGTGGTCATCGCCCTTAGCATTTTCAAAGTTTAGGTCAAGCCTTTAAAAAGGCTTGACCTAAACTTGATAACCGCTTCGGTGCGCTCTTATTGTCCTGTGAGTGTTCGGTTTAACGGTGTGTGCGCTCTGTGAGAGAGCCTCACCCTTGGCTTGAAGGCTTTTCGCCCTTGTCTCGAGCATTGAATTTCAGCGCACAGCGCTGAAATTCGGGGGATTTTTGGGGAAGCACCGATAAAAGGCTGCTTGCAGACTTTTGAAGACCTTTCTCAAAAAGACACCATAGTTTTGCCGCAGGCAAAATGCCGCGAGACAAGACTTTACATCCATAGCCCTTGAGCAAATTCTTTGAAGGGTTCGGGAAACTTTCTTCTAAGAAAGTTTCCTGAATCTCCCGTATCCCCCGTATCTCCCGCGTCCTCGGTCAAGCCAAGATGAGCTTGACGCCGTTGCGGGTGAGAGAGGCGCAGATCGGTTCGGGGAGGCTCGCGTCGGCGACTATGCAGTCTATCGAGCCGAAGGGGGCGTAGCAGACCATCGCGCCGCGGCGGTACTTCGAGGCATCGACGAGAAGGATCCTGTATCCCGAGCGGTCGACGACGAGGCGGTTTATCCTTGCCGTACCGAAGTCCGAGGCGAGGAGCCCGCTGTCCTCCGAGAAGCCGTCGGCGCCGACGAAGCATTTCGTGAACCTCAGACCGCCTACTGCCTCTTCGGTGAGGTAGCCGCAGAAGTCCCGCCGCGCGTCACGGTACTCTCCGCCGAGGAGAAAGACCTTCGTGTGGTGCTTCAGAAGGTTGAAATTCACGAGCGAGTGGGTGAAAAATGTCACGCCGCCGTAGCGTGCGGCGAGGGTGTTCTCCGAGTCGGTATCGCTCTTCGCCGCGCGGAAGAGCCGGTCGATCTCGGCGCAGAGCGACATCACCGTCGTTCCCGAGTCAAGGTAGACCGTGTCGCCGGCGGCGATCAGCTTTTCGGCTTCGACGCCTATCCTTGCCTTTTTTTCGGGGTTGTCAAGGCTGACAGCCTCGAAGGAGTATTCGTTTATCGGTTCATCGAAGCCGCGGCAGCATATCCCGCCGTAGGTCCTTATCGCGACGCCCTCGCGCTCGAGCCCGAGAAATATCCGGCGGACTGTCGATTCGGAGACGCCGGTCTCCTTCATCGCCTCCTCGATGGTCAGTCTCTTGCGCTCGAGCAGCAGGTCAAGCACCTTCTGCTTTCTCATTTCGTTGTTCTTCATCTTTGTTTTATCGTCGCAGCCCCGCAAAGGGCATGGCATCCTTTCCTTGGTTTGCTTTCATTTTACCTCAAAAATGCCGTCTTGTCAATCGAATTGACGAAAAAGCAGCATGCATTTGATATGAAATGTCACTTTTTTGCCCGTTATTGAAAATATCCGTCAAATGCCTTGACAAACGGGGCGGGTGAAAGTATAATTTTATCAGGAAAAATTCAGCTCCGAAAGGAAGGAAACAAGATGGAAAACGAACTCAGAATAGGCGTATTCGGCGCATGGCGCGGCAGGACCTACATGAAGGCTCTGCACTACATCGACGGCGCGCGCGTGACCGCGGTATGCGAAAAGAAGGAATCGAGGCTCGAAAAGGCGAAGGCTGATGTCGACGGGGACTGCGCCTTCTATACCGACTTTGACGAATTCATCTCGTCGGGAAAATTCGACGCGGTGATCCTTGCGAATTACTTTAACGAACACGCGACATATGCGATAAAGGCTCTCGGGCACGGGATACATGTATTCAGCGAGACTATGGCGGCGTCGACCCTTGCCGACTGTGTAAGGCTCTGCCGCGCGGTCGAGAAGTCGGGACTTGTCTACATGATGGCTGAGAACTATCCTTACACGCGCGGATGCCTTGAGATGAAGAGGCTCTATGACAGCGGGACGCTCGGCGAGGTGAGGTTTGCCGAGGGCGAATACGAGCATCCGATGAGCCCCGACGAGAACCGCAAGTACATGAACGCGACCGACAACGGCGGCTTCCACTGGAGGCGCTATCTCCCCGTGACCTATTACAGCTCGCACTCGCTCGCGCCGCTCATGTATATGACGGGGCTTTATCCGAAGAGGGTCATCGGCAAGGCTGTCCTTGACACCCCCGCGCACGCGAAGGAATACGAGCGGATCCGCTCCGACATCGCCGGCATAATGCTCGTCGAGATGAACAACGGCGCGCTCTTCCGCATCAGCGGCTCGTCATACCTTGCGCCTCACGAGAACTGGTACCGCCTGAGCTGCATCGAGGGAGGCACCGAGCTTATCAGAGGTCACAAGGAAAAGCTCGTCCGCCTTGCCTACAACGCCTGGTCTATCCCCGAGGGCTGCGAGGAGGAGAAGATCTACGAGGCTGAATTCAGTGAAAACGCCGAGGAAGCGAGCCACTGCGGCCACGCGGGAAGCGACTACTTTGTCACCCGCGCCTTTGTCGAGGCTGTGAAGGACAAAAAGCCCTTCTTCCCGGATGTTTACGCGGCGACTGCGATGTCGGCGACGGCTATCATGGGCTGGAGGTCTGTCCTTGAGGATTCGCGCCAGCTCGGGATCCCCGATTTCAGGAAGGAAGAGGACCGCAGGCTCTACGAAAACGACGAGCTTACGCCCTTCCCGTCGGAGGGCAAGCCGAACAGCCTGCCTTACTCGACGATACCGATAGAGGAGCTTCTCGGAAAGGACGCGGGCGATGAGAACTGAGAAAAAGTTACGCTTCGGCGTCATCGGCTGCGGGCTGATGGGGCGCGAATTTGCCGCTGCCGCGGCGCGCTGGTGCCAGCTTGCCGCCGACATTCCGGTGCCGGAGATCATCGGTGCCTGCGATGTGAACAGAGAGGCAGCCGAGGCTTTCGCGGCTAAGCTCCCCGCGCCGAAATACATAACGACCGACTACCGCGAGCTTCTCGCCTCTCCCGACATCGACGCGATCTACTGCGCGGTGCCGCACAATCTGCACGAAAAGATCTACATTGATATAATAAACGCGGGCAAGCACCTTCTCGGAGAGAAGCCCTTCGGCATCGACCGTGCGGCGAACGAGAGGATCCTTGCCGCTGTCGCCGCTCATCCGGAGGTAGTGGTGCGCTGCTCGAGCGAGTTCCCCTACTATCCCGCCTGTCAGGAGCTTATCCGACGGATAGAGGCGGGGAGCTTCGGCAAGCTGATAGAGGTGAGGTCGTCCTTCTGCCACTCGAGCGACCTTGACCGGAACAAGCCGATAAATTGGAAGCGGATGATAGAATTCAACGGCGAGTACGGGTGCATGGGCGACCTCGGTCTTCACACTCAGCACATACCCTTCCGCATGGGATGGGTGCCGGTCGATGTCTACGCGAACCTCACGAAGACCGTGAAAGAGCGTCCGGACGGGAAGGGAGGTATGGCTCCCTGCCTCACATGGGACAACGCGACACTTTCCTGCCGCGTGAAGGACAGGGACGGCGACCTCTTCCCGATGATAATGGAGACGAAGCGCATCTGCCCCGGCGCGACGAACGACTGGAGCATAGAGGTCGACGGACTTGACCTCTCGGCGCGCTTCTCGACGAAGGACCCGAACGCCTTTTACTACACCGAGCCGTTCGGCAAGGAGCAGGCATGGTGCCGCGTCGACATAGGCTCAAAGCCCATGATCCCGACCGTGACAGGCTCGATCTTCGGCTTCGGCTTCACCGACGCCATCCTTCAGATGTGGGCGGCGTTCGTGTGCGAGGTCTGCTCGATCCCCGTGCCCTTCGGCTGCATCCGCCCCGAGGAAACAGCCCTGTCGCACAGGCTCCAGACCGCCGCGCTCCTCTCCCACAAGGAACACCGCGCCGTCGAGGTTTAACGGGGGATTACGGGAGATGCAGGGAACTTTCTTGAAAGAAAGTTCCCCACACCCCTCAAAGAACTTGAACCAATGGTTTGTAGGGGAGGATATTATCCTCCCGAAAACTATACCTTTGCGCAAGAAAACCGGGAGAACGGGGGACACGGGAAACTTTCTTGAAAGAAAGGTTTCCCGTACCCTTCAAAGAACTTTGCTGAAAGGTTACAGAAGTAATGCCTTGTCTCGCGGCATTTTGCCTACGGCAAAACTTTGGTGGATTTTTGCCGAGGACTCAAGGGTATGCAAGCATCCCCTTTTCGCCCTCGGGCAAAATCCACCGGAATTTTCCCCGCGGGGGAAAATTCTGTCCCGAGACAAGGAGTTAGACCGTTTAACCTTGAGGTGAAGTGCACCTGCGGCGCATGAACAATGAAGCAGGGCTTCCGCCCTGTGAAGCGCGGCTTCGCCGCACGGAGGATAAACGAGTACGCTTCATTTTATTATGGGTAAGGGCGGGCGACCAATGGTCGCCCCTACCGTATAATTGTATCCATTCTTATCTTATAGGTCGTAATATGGTAAGGTTTACGCTGATGTTCGCCCTGTCGGTGAATTTTGTGTTTAGGTTAAACGCTTTTTGCCCTTGTCTCGGGCAGAATTTCGCCTCGCAGAGGTGAAATTCCGGTGGGTTTTTGAGAAAGCTTCGATAAAAGGATGCTTGCAGACTTTTGAGGAGCTTCCTCAAAAAGACACCAAAGTTTTGCCAAAGGCAAAATGCCACGAGACAAGTCTTTACTCCTATAACCCGTCAACAAATTCTTTGAAGGGTTCGGGAAACTTTCTTCTAAGAAAGTTTCCCGTGTCCCTCGTTTCCCCCGTATTCTTCAGTTTGCTCTCAAATAACACACGCAAGAAAGGAGCTTTTGGTAAAAAAGCTATGGTAAAAATATGTTTAAGAATGTAAATATGTCACTTCTTGACCTTCTCGGCAAGGACTACGCCGAATCGGTCGCCTCGGCGAACGAGGCAATCGGCGCGATGAGCCGCATGGAGGCTGAGGCATGGCTCTCCGGCAAGGTCGACTTCTTCACCGAAGCCGAACAGAGCGCCGAGGACACTCTTCTCCCGCTCGTCGGGCATAAGATAGCGACTCCCTTTGTCAACGACAACGACGGAGCGCCGACCGACTCCTTCCGCAAGGCGGAAAACAAGAGCGCCTCGCCTGTCACGGGCAGGGGACCCTACCGCGTAGGCGAGGACGGGAAGCTCTATCTGACCATGAAGAGCGAGCATTACCACGCCTCGCTCGGACACCGTTTCGCGGGATACAGGCTGATCGACCACGCGCGCAAGCTCGGAATCCCGAACGCGACGCACAACAACACGCGCGGCTACATCACCCGCCTTTGCGAGAAGCGGATCGTTCAGACGGCGAACGGTATCGACTGGAACGACGACGCGGCGACCGAGGAGCTTCTTGCCTCACGCGAAGCGCACAGGCTCAACCGCGTGATAAACCTTGAGACAGGCTCGCTCGCCGTCGAGGCGGGAGTCAAGATGATGCTCGCAAGGTTTTACAGGCTCTCGCCCGAGCTTCCCGCCCCGAAATACGAGGGCAGGACACCGGTCTTCTTCGTGATGGCTGACAACGCGGGTGACAAGACGGGCAACTATCACGGCACGACGGTGCTGACGCAGACCTTCCGCGGGCTTTGGTCGCCCTTCTACGACCTTGCCGAGCGCGCGGGGCTTTACAAGGTCGTACCCGTGAAGATCAACGACATTGCCGACTTTAAGGAAAAGCTCGATACATACAATTCGGGAGCCTTCAAGGTCGCCGGCTTCCTTCACGAGATAGTGATGATGAACTACGGCGGGATCAGGCTGACCGAGGAATACCTGCACGAGGCATACCGCCTCTGCCACGGGAGCGACACGCCTGTGCTTGTCGACGAGATACAGACCTGCATGTGGTATCCCGGGATGTTCCTCTTCCGCCTTTACGGCCTTGACCCCGATTTCTGCGCGATAGGGAAGGGCTTCCCGGGCGGAGAATATCCGGCGAGCCGCATACTCACGACGGCGGAATATGACAACCTCAACCAATTCGGCGCGCTCGTCACGAACGGGCAGGAGGAGCTTGCCTCGCTCGCTTACCTTGTGACGATGACCTTCGCGCACGAGAACGAAGCCGAGCTTGCGAAGAACTGCGAACTCTTTGAGAAGGGGCTGGCGGCTCTTAAGGAAAAATATCCCGAAAAGCTCGTCGCGACAGAGGGCAAGGGACTGCTTGCCGCGCTCCATTTCCACACTCTTGCCGAGGCGGCGGCATTCACCGACGCGCTTCATCATGAGTGCGTCGATGCCTCGGCGCAGCTCTACAAGGCGAACTGCGTTCCCGCGGTACTCTTCAAGCCTCCGGTAAATTCGACCGAGGCGACGCTGAACGCTCTGCTCGCGATCCTTGACAAGGTGCTTGCGGAATGAGTCTGTTCCTCGGACTTGACATAGGCAGCACATCGGTAAAGGCGCTGCTGAAGGATGAAAAAGGCAGCACGGTCGCTGTCGGGCGGTGCGCCTATCCGACGAACTACGCCCCCGGAGGAGTCGTGACGCAGGACGCGCGCGACTGGTGGGCTGCGGCGGTGACCGCCGTGCGCGAGGCGACCTCGGGACACGGAAAAGAGGTCTCGGCGATAGGGCTTTCCTCGCAGGGGGGCAGCATCCTTGCCGCGACCGACGGGGGCGAGCCGCTCTGCGCCGCGTCGAGCTGGATGGACGCGACGGCTCTCTCCGAGGCTGAGGAGATCCGTGAAAATCTCGGAGCCGAGGAGGTCTACCGCGCCTGCGGCTGGGGTATGACTCCGGCATCGGCGGCGGCGAAGCTGCTCCGGATGCGTCGGCGGGAGCCGGAGATCTTCCGTCGTGCGGGAGTATTTCTCACGACGCAGGAATATATTATGAAGAAGCTGACGGGCGTCTTTGTCACCGACCCCGCCTCGGCTGCGATCGCAAGGCTTTTTGACATAGAAAAGGGCGCGTTCTTCGACGATATGCTCTGTTTTCTCGGAATAAGCGAGAAGCGGCTTCCGGCGCTCGCCCGCGCTGGTGAGTTTATCGGGACTCTTTCGCCCTCTGCGGCGGAGGAGCTGGGACTGCCGACGGGCGTGAAGGTGATGAACGGGACGCACGATCAGTACTGCGCCTCGCTCGGCTCGGGCGTGACCGGGGCGGGTGAGCTTCTCATCGCTTCGGGGACGGCTTGGGTACTCTTCACCGTGACCGAAAAGCCGCTCTTCACGCCCTCGCACATTGCCCCCTGTGTGCATCCCGCGGGCGGATTCGGCGCGATGGCGTCGCTCGGCGGGATAGGCTCGGAGGTCTCGCGCTATGCGTCGGCTCTGGGGCTTTCGCCGTCGGAGCTTGACATGAGAGCCGAAGGCGTCGAAGGCAGGTCGGTGATATGTCCCTGCCCGTCGGGGAAGGGATTTTTGCCCCGTTCCGCGGCGTTTGACGCCCTTTCGGAGAAGGAAAAGGCAGATCCGCGCGACGCCGTGAAGGTCTGGCGCGCTCTGCTTGAGGGTGCGGCGTTCGAGGCTCGGCGCGGTTCGGAGGAATTCGGGCTGCCCGAGGGCTTCAGGATAACCCTGTCGGGCGGCGCGGTCTTCAGCAGCCTTTGGGCAAGGCTCGTTTCGGAGACTTTCGGAAGGCAGATAAGCGTGACGAAGGAGCCCGACGCGCCCGCGCTCGGTGCCGCGATGCTTGCCGCCGTCGGCGAGGGCAGCTTCGGCAGTCTGAACGCCGCCGCGAAGGTCTTTACCGGACGCGAGGAGCTTCCCGCGCCCGACAGTGCCGCTGTCGCCTCGGCTGACGAACGATACGGGGAGTACCTGGATCTCTGTCAGGCAGGAAACTGACGGGGGACGCGGGGGACGACGGGGGACACGAGAGACGCAGGAAACTTTCTTAGAAGAAAGTTTCCCGCACCCTTCAAAGAACTTGCTGACGGGTTATGGGAGTTATGTCTTGTCTCGGGGCATTTTGCCTACGGCAAAACTTTGGTGTCTTTTTGAGGAAGCCCCTCAAAAGTCTGCGAGCAGCCTTTTCTCGGAGCTTCTCAAAAACCCACCGGAATTTTCCCCCGCGGGGGAAAATTCTGTCCCGAGACAAGAGGCTTGACCGTTTGACCTGAAGGCAAAATTCACCGACAGGGATAACTTTTTGCGCACTTTTGCTCAGACCTTCAACCTTTAAGGCAACACCCGCTTACAGGTCGCACGCAGCGTTAAACCGCACGCGCACCGAACGACAAGTTTTCACCCGCAGCCTTTTTGAAGTTTAGGTCAAGCCTTGCGGGCAAGACCCGCGCCCGATCCTCGCGGGTTATTCACCGAAGGGTGAGGTCATCACCCGAAGTGTTTGTGAAAGTTTAGGTCAAGCCTTTTCAAAGGCTTGCGGGGTGTGGGGCAGCGCCCCGCGTCCCCCGTCGCCCTCCGCAGAGGGCGAAAGCCCCTCAACGGCATTTTCTTTTTGCTTAGCTTTTTCTTTTGTGCCTGCTATAGGCAAAAGAAAAAGCGCCAAACGATTTTTGAGGGCAAACGGTCTGTAAAAAGACGATGCTTTTAACGAGCCTTCCTCCGGGAGGTAAGCATTTCCGCAACTGCGTTGCGGATTGAAAGAGCCGGCGGTATAAAACTTTTACGCAGGCAAACAGACCGTTTGCAATCGTAAGTGTTAAGTACCGCGCTCTCCTTCAGTCTTTCCTCCCCTGCGGGTCGGAAATCCAGCTCCCTCCCGGAGGGAGCCTCGGTTTAAGCGGTCATTTCACAATAGAAGAGAGGCTTTTCAAAAGGCAAACGACCTATAAATGGGCGGTACCTTAAAGATTTAAGGTTCGTGCAAATTGTTGCCTTG
>CAKXXW010000045.1 GCA_934378145.1 uncultured Eubacteriales bacterium | reverse complement strand
GCCTTTCTTCAGACCTTTCTCAAAAACCCACCGGAATTTTCCCCCGCGGGGGAAAATTCTGTCCCGAGACAAGGGCAAAAACCGTTTGACCTAAAGGCAAAGTACACCGACAGGTCTAATGTTTTTAAGATTGCCGCTCACTTACAGGTCATTTGCCTTTTGAAAAGCTTCACTTCTATCGCAAGATGACCGCCTAAACCGAGGCTCCCTCCGGGAGGGAGCTGGATTTCCGACCGCAGGGAGGAAAGACTGAGGGAGCCTGCGGGATAATATCTTTGCACAGGCAAGCAGACCGTTGACAATCGCAAATCTTTAATACCGCTGTCTCCTTCAGTCGCCTTCGGCGCCAGCTCCCTCCCGGAGGGAGCCTCTTGTCCGCGCAAGTCGGTTCTTCAATTTACAGGTTGTTCACCATCAAAAATCATTCTGTGCGCGTTCGGTTTAACGGTGTGAGCGACCTGTAAAAGGGCAAAAACAAAACACGCGGGAGGCTCATGCTTTCGCATAAAGTCTCCCGCGCCCGCGGATGAACTCAACAAACACCCGCGGCATAACCCCTGAAAGGCGGGGTTACACACTTAAAATATTATCAATTCAACTCCCGGTGTTGGCTTCCGTAAATTTCGACAGTGTGATGCTCGCAGGCATTTTGTTTGTGTCATCGATCTTTACCGCTTCGCCGACAGTACCTGCAACAAGGTCGATTATTACATAATACTTGCTCCCCTTCGGCTGGAAGTAAACCTTTTCAATTGTCCACGGAGAACTTTGCTTAAGGCTATCTACATTACTTACACTTACATTTGCACCATAATATTTTGCAATATCATCACCGAGAAGTTTATTAAGGAGTTCATTCGGCGTAAGATTATCATTGCTGCTATTTTTGACAACAAGACCTGTCTTCTGCATACTCATTGTATATGTTTTATATGTCGTCGGCGCGGCTGTGGCAGCCTCAAGAAGCGTGTAGAAGTTTCTTGCCTGCTGTTCTGCCGAACTCTTGTTAGCCTTATCTACAACTGTCGCGAAGGTAGGGATAAGTACACCGGCAAGGATCGCGATGACCGCGATGACGATGACAAGCTCTACGATCGTAAAGCCCTTTTTGTTAAGTTTCTTCATTCTGGGGGTTCTCCTTTTTCTTCTTTGATTTTTTCGCCCGCCCGCGAGAGAGGCTTTCACGCCCGTTTTCGTGGATGGGACGAATCTACGAAAATCCGGAAGGATTTTATGCCCGTTTTCAAAGGAAAATATGGAGGTAAAAAGGACTTTTCATTAATTCGGAGCCTTTGTTCACAGTTGCCTTACGAAAATAAATTATTTCTCAAATACATATTGACAAGCGGACACCTTTGTGCTATAATAATTTTCGTAGATTCGTCCCATCCACGAAAAAAGTCACCCCACTCGGGGTGACTTTTTTAATAAATGTTGAACTTCATTTCCGCACAAGGGCAAAATCTCCGGGTGATGACCTCACCCTTCGGCGCATAAACCGCGATTCAGGGGTGCGGGTACGACCCGCTGGGAGGATGATATCCTCCCCTACAAGACCATTTGAGCAAGTTCTTTGGGGGCGCGGGGGACTTTCTTTCGAGAAAGTCCCCCGCATCCTTCGTATTCTCCGTCTCGTGAATCAACTGCGATTTGCCTCTTTTGCCGTTGACGGGTAGCAGGCGCGCGCGCCGCCGATAAGCATCGGCCGTGTTCCCGCACAGACAACATTTGCCTCGCCGATACGCTTCACACTGATCCTGACGGGTACTGCGACCCGCTTCAGGTGCATACCGATGAGCGTGTCGCCTATGTCCATCCCGCAGTGAGCTTTTATGCTCTCGACCACTACGGCGTGCGGCAGAAGCTCGTAAGCAGCCGTCGCGAACGATCCGCCCGCGTGTACCTGCGGCATTACGCAGACCTCTTCAAAGCCGTATCTCTCCATGCAGGAGCGCTCGAGGACTATCGCGCGGTTGAGATGCTCGCAGCACTGCGCCGCAAGGTAGACTCCGCGCCACCTCGCGATCTGGTAAAGCTCCTCAAAGACCGCCCTTGCGACCTCCTCGTTCGAGCCGTGACCTATCCTTTCTCCGACTATTTCGGAGCTTGAACATCCGACGACGAAGATCTCTCCGTCCGCCGGCTTCGTGATCTCGAAAAGCTCGCGTACCGCCTCGGATGCCTGTTTTCTTATATCTTCATACATTTGAACGACCTCCTGTATTTATGCCCTTGAAAGGCAAAGTGCCCTTATTCCGGCGAGAAGCGTTTCGGCTTCCTCAGCCGACGAAGAGATGCCCTCCGCCACTCCGAGCAGGACTATTCCGCCGACGACGACCGCGACGGTGATATACTGCCATACCGAGAGCTTTTCCTTGAGGAATATCCTTGAGAGAAGGATCGAAACTATGCAGTAGGAGCCTATCATCGGTGCGGCGACAGAGCCGTGACCCGACATAGCCTTCACATAGGTGAACTGACCCGCTGTTTCAAGAGTTGCCGCGCCGAGCCTTGAGCCCTGATAGCGGGTGAAGAACTTCTGCTTCTTTATCAGCATAAAGATGAAGATCCCGACGGCACAGATGAGGAAGGTCAGCTCGTATGAGACATTCGCCACATCCTCGAGCGTCTCCTCCGTGACATTTTTCAGCGGAGTCGATGCCGCGTCGTCAAGGTAGAAGGCGTCAAAGAATGTCCCGAGCGCGTCTATTACGCAGTAGAGCAGCGGCATAAGGAATGCCACAAAGCCTATCTTGTATTTTTTGTCGTGTTCCTTCAGATATTCATCGTCCTTTTTCTTCTCGAGGATCCCGAGCGCGAAAACTCCTCCGCAGATGAGGATGATACCGAAGATCGAGAGCGTGTCGGGGATCTGCCTGAGAAATACGAGGCAGAGTATCGCAGCGACGGCGCCCGATGCGTTCTGTATCGGGGAGGCTATCGAAAGCTCCAGATATTTCAGTCCGAAATATCCTATGACCATGGATGAAATATACATCAGTGAGACGGGGAAGTAGACGAGAAGGTTTATCGGATCGTAGTTTATATTTCCGAAAATGAGAGTGAGGATCGCGTGCAGTCCCATCACGAGACCGACCATCATGGCGGTCTTCAGGTGACTGTACCTGTCGTCCTCGTCCGCGCCCTTCTTATAAAAGAGGTCGGCGGCGCCCCAGCTCAGCGTTGTTATCAGTGCAAAAACGAACCACATGGGTAAAAAAGTATTCCTTTCAATTCAATTAAAAAAACTAATATCGTCCGGATACTCAAGTGAAAATTCAAGCGTCCTTCCCGTATCCGGATGAGGGAAGGAAAGATATACCGCACGGAGCAGGTAAGAGTCGGGCGGCTCGCGTGAGCCGTAGCGCCTGTCTCCGCAGAGGGGCATCCCGCGTGATGCGAACTGTACCCGTATCTGATGTGTTCTGCCGGTAAAGAGCTTTACCGACACAAGGCTTCTTGCCTTTTCTTTGTCGACGGAAAGAAGAGTGTATGCAAGGCGCGCCGCCCTGACTCCCTTTCTCTCGCGGTTGACCGTGTATGAGCGCCCCTGCCGCCTGTCAAAGAAGAGAAGATCCTCCATCTCTCCCTCGGGCGGGTCGGGGATGCCCCCGACAAGGGCGATGTAGCGTTTGTCAAGCTCCCCCGCGGCGACAGACGCCGAGAGAGCGGCGGCAGCCTTTTTCGTCCTTGCAAGCAGAATAAGACCCGAGGTCATCCTGTCGAGCCTGTGGACGGTGTATATTTCCCCCGTTTGCCCCGAATCGGCAAGAGCTTCCGAAACAAGTTTCGGAAGCCCCTTTTCCGAATCGACGCCCGAGGGCTTGTCTGCGACGGCTACCGAGCCGTCGGAGTATATCAGCCGAAGCTCCGCACGGGAACTCATTCGGCTTCCAGCTCTTTGACGAAGTGCACACCTATCGCGTGGATAAGGTCAAGCACCTGCGGATGTGTGTCGGCGGGGTAGGCGCTCATCGCGCGGAAAGTCTCAAAGCAGAGGTCGCCCTTGTAGTTTATCGCGCGTAGTCCGGCGACAAAGCCGTTCCAGTCGATAGAGGTCGACTTGCCGCGCAGATAGGAGTAGGGGATCATATGAAGGTCGCCCGCGCCGTCGTTGTCGTGGATGTGAAGGATCGAGAGCCTGTCTCCGAGAGCGATTATGTACTCCTTGAGGTTTCTGCCGTAGAGGTTCGAGTGACCTATATCAAGGCAGAAGCCGAAGACCTTCTCACCCGCCTCGGCGTTGAGAGTGTCGATGTAGTTGCAGGCTTCCGAGACATCCGAGCAGGGACCCTCGACATTCCTGCCGTTGACGCCGGCGAAGAGGTTCTCAAGGCAGACCGTGACGCCGTACTTCTTTGCCGTCGGCATAAGTGCGCGGTAAAGCGCGAAGTTAAGCTCTTTTTCCTTCTCCTTCGAGAGAATATACTGAGCATTTATGGGGTGAACGACTATGTTGCGGCAATCGAGGAAGTCTGCGACGGCGATCGCCTTCTTCGTCGCCTCAAGCACGAAGGGATTCATGTCCTCGTCGCGTCCGTTGACCCAGAGCGGGAAGGGTCCGTGCATCTGTGTTATCTTTATCCCGTATTTTTTCGCCGAGTCGCGGAGAGGTGTGAAGTATTCGATCAGCTCTTCGACCGACTTCGCATACATTCCGCCGACCTCGCCCTCCTTGACCGTCTTGCTCGGGAGCAGGTTGTCGACATTGAGGTCGACGCACTCGAATCCGTGCGCCGCAAGGGTGGCAAAACCCTTCTCATGATCTGCGAGCGAGAATATCCCGCCCGACTGTACGCCTATTTTATGCATTTTCGGCATCTCCTTTTATAAAATTTCGATTCATATTGTATCATCACGGGAGCCTTTTGTCAATAAATAAGGAGATAAATTACCCTGTCTCGGTTGACAAAACGGGGAAAATATTGTATTATATAGTGATTCTATTTGTAAATTCAAAATCAAGGAGCATATATCAATGAAAATTCTCGTTATAAACGCGGGCAGCTCGTCGATAAAGTATCAGCTTATCGATATGGAAAACGACAAGGTGCTTGCAAAGGGACAGGCTGACCGTATCGGTATCGATGGCGGCAACTTCAAGCAGAAGGTCGAGGGCAGAGAAGACTACAAGATCGACATCCATATGAATAACCATGCCGAAGCGGTGAAGCTCGTGCTTGACACCCTGACCTCGAAGGAAAACGGCGTTATAGATTCGCTTTCGGAGATCAGCGCAGTGGGTCACAGAGTCCTTCACGGCGGCGAAAAATTCTCCGGCTCGGTCATAATAAATGACAGCGTCATCGCAGCTGTCGAGGAATGTTGCGAGCTGGGGCCGCTTCATAACCCCCATAACCTCACGGGCATCCGCGCCTGCGAGAAGATGATGCCCGGCGTGCCGCAGGTAGCTGTCTTTGATACCGGCTTCCATCAGACGATGCCCGATTACGCCTACCTTTATCCTATCCCCTATAAGTATTATGAGAAGTATCATATCCGCCGCTACGGCTTCCACGGCACCTCGCACCGTTATGTGACCCTCCGTGCCGCCGAGATGCTCGGAAAGAAACCCGAAGAGCTGAAGATAGTCACCTGCCACCTCGGAAACGGCTCGTCTATCTCCGCCGTGAAGAACGGAAAGTGCTATGACACATCTATGGGACTCACCCCGCTCGAGGGCATCATAATGGGTACGCGCTGCGGCTCGATCGACCCCGCCATCGTACCGTTCCTTATGAAGAAGGAGGGAATGACCCCCGATCAGATCGATCATATGATGAACAAGGAATCGGGTATGCTCGGCGTGTCCGAGGTCACGAGCGACAACCGCGACATCGAAGAGGGCGCGAGAAAGGGCAATAAGCGCTACCAGCTCATCGAGAATATGGTCGTGCATCAGCTCACAAGGTATATCGGAGGCTACGCCGCCGTTATGGGAGGCGTCGACGCGATAGTCTTTGCCGGCGGTATCGGAGAAAACAATCCTCACTACCGTTCGAGAGTCGCAAAGAACCTTGAATTCCTCGGCGTGAAGATCGACGAGGAGCTTAACGAGAAGGCGAAGCGCACCTCCGTCGAGTACAACATTTCGGCTCCCGATGCGAAGGTGCAGATGCTTGTCATCCCGACCAACGAGGAGCTTATGATCGCGAAGGACACCGAGGAGCTTGTAAAAGCGCTCTAAGCTATATTGGAAACAAGGACCGCCCCGGCAGTGCCGGGAGACGCGAAGGATGTGGGGGACTTTCTTTCGAGAAAGTCCCCCACGCCCCCAAAGAACTTGCTGGAAGGCTATGGGAGTAACGCTTTGTCTCGCGGCATTTTGCCTACGGCAAAACTATGGTGGATTTTTGCCGAGGACTCAAGGGTATGCAAGCATCCCCTTTTCGCCCTCGGGCAAAATCCCCCGGAATTTCACCTCTGCGAGGCGAAATTCTGCCCGAGACAAGGGAGGAAACCGTTTGACCTGAAGGTTGCGTTCGCTTACAGGTCGAACGCACCATTAAACCGATGCTTACCAAAAGTGAAGACCTCCCCCGGAGACAATGACTTGTTATGGGCGTTGTCACGGGTGAGGTCTTTCTTGCCTTTGGCAGAGTATTTTCTTCGGGTGAAAATCTCACCCTTCGGTGCATAAACCGCGATTCAAGGGTGCGGGTACGACCCGCCGGGTGTCCGATGGGACGCCCCTACCGTTTCAATTAAAAGTATCGCCCTTTTGCAGAGTGTTCGCCTTCGGAAATTTAACGGCGCTTTTTCTTTTGCCTTTAGCAGGCACAAAAGAAAAAGCTAAGCAAAAAGAAAATGCCATAAAGGAGATTTCGCCCTCTGCGGAGGGCGACCAAAGGCTCTGCCTTTGGAAACCGCAAGCCTTTGAAAAGGCTTGACCTAAACTTTCAAAAAGTTTTCGGGTGAAAACTTGTCGTTCGGTGAGCGTTCGGCTTAACGGTGTGTGCGGTCTGTAAATGAGTGCAACCTTAAGGTCAAACGGTCAAGCCTCTTGTCTCGCGATAGAATTTTCCCCCGCGGGGGAAAATTCCGGTGGGTTTTTGGGGAAGGTCCGATAAAAGGCTGCTCGCAGACTTTTGAGGAGCTTTCCCAAAAATCCACCAAAGTTTTGCCGCAGGCAAAATGCCGCGAGACAAGGCGCTACTTCCATAGCCTTCCAGCAAATTCTTTGAAGGGTTCGGGAAACTTTCTTCTAAGAAAGTTTCCCGTGTCCCCCGTTCTCTCCCGTGTCCCCCGCCTGTCAATCCATCCCGATCTCGTCGTAAATCTCAAGCAGGCGCTCTTCGATCTCCTGCCGACGCGCTTCAAGTTCCGAGGCGCGGATATAATCCGACGCCGCCTCGCCGTAAAGCTCCGCCGTCACGCTGTCAAGCTCGGCTTCGAGCTTCTTTTTTTCATCCGCGAGCCGCTCGAGCCTCCGTTGCTCGCTCCGCTCCCGCGACTGATTCTTCTTGTTTTCCTCGTACCTCGCGCGGCTGTCGCTCGCCGGCGCTGCCTTCTCTCCCGCGACCGCACCGGATGCCTCGCGCGAGCTTACGAAAGCCCTGTATTCGTCGTATCCCGAGCCGACATTCGTGACCGTGTAATCGGTCATATCGCCCGCCGTACCGTTTTTCGGACATATCTCGATTATCCGTGTCGCCAGCCGGTTTATGAAAGTCCGGTCGTGCGAAACGGCGATAAGCGTGCCGTCAAAGCTCTCTATCGCGTCCTCGAGCGCCTCGCGTGAGCCTATGTCGAGGTGGTTCGTCGGCTCGTCAAGGATCAGAAGGTTCATGTGCGACATTATCAGCTTTGCAAGCATAAGGCGCGCGCGTTCTCCTCCGCTGAGCGCACCGACGCTCTTCTCCATATCGTCGGCAAAAAACCTGAACGCGGCGAGCGTCGAGCGGATCTCAAGGTCGGTCTTCTGCGGATAGGCGTTGTGAAGCTCGGAAAAGACGGTGTTCGAGTCGTTCAGCGTCCGGTTTTCCTGATCGTAGCAGCCTATCTGTACATTGTATCCGCCCTCTATCCTGCCGCCCGTCGGCTCGAGCTTTCCGGTGAGGAGCTTTACGAGAGTCGATTTTCCGCACCCGTTCTTGCCGATGATGAAGAGCCGCTCGCCCTGCCTGACAAGGAAATCAAGCCCGCTGAAAAGGGGTGACGAGGAATATCCGAAGGTCAGATCCTTCACCGCCATTACCTCGCCGCCCGACTTCGTGCTTTGCGTGAAGCGGAGGTGTATCGGCTTCGGCGCCTCGGGCGGAAGCTCTATCCGCTCGAGCTTTGCAAGCTGTTTTTCGCGGCTCTCGGCACGCGCGATGTTCTTTTCGCGGTTCCATGCACGCTGCTGGGCGATGAATTCCTCTTGGTGGCGGATATATTTCTGCTGTTCCCAATAGTGCTTTATCTGTACGCGAAGGTCATCCTCGCGCTTGCCCTGCGCCGCCGTGTATGCCCCGTCGTAGAGGCTCGCATGGGTGTTTTCGATGAAGAGCGTCTTGTTTGTCACGCGATCGAGAAAATACCGGTCGTGCGAGATGACTATGACGCATTTTTTGTAGGCGGCAAGGTAGTTTTCGAGCCACGCGAGCGTCTCTATGTCAAGGTGGTTCGTCGGCTCGTCGAGCATGAGAATATCCGGCTCGCGGCAGAGTTGGCGCGAGATGGCAAGGCGCGTTCGCTGGCCTCCCGAAAGGGAATCAAGCGGGCGCGACATCATCTCTTCGTCAAAGCCCATCCTGAGAAGGATCGAAGAACACCTTGCGCGGAATTCAAGCCCGCCGTCGGCGATATATTTTTCGTGAAGGTCAGTGTATTTCTGTGAAAGCTCGGAGTAGAATTTATTCTCCGATACGCCCGACCACGCCGCAAGGCGCGCGTTCATCTCGTCAAGCTGAGCCTCCGCCTTTATAAATTCGGGGAAGGCGAGGTACATAAACTCCTTCGGCGTAAGGCTCTCGTCGGTGCCTTCGGGGAGCCGGAAGGCGCTGTCCTGCGCAAGGACGCCGACAGTCTTGCCCTTCGCGATGAAGACCTCGCCCGAGTCGGGGGTCTCCTCGCCGAGGATGAGCCGGAAGAGCGAGGTCTTTCCGCACCCGTTGACCCCGACGATGCCGAGGCGATCGTTGTCGTTGAGTGAAAAGCTGATATTTTCAAGCACCGTCCTCACGCCGTAGTGAAGGGTGAGGCGGCTGACACTTATTACAGTCATCTGTGTTTCCTTTCGGGAGAGTTTCAGAGCTTTATTTTCACCTCGACGGCAACGCCGAGAATCCGCGCGTCTCCCGATTCAAAATCCTCGGGAGTAAGCTCTATCGGCGAATAGTCGCGGTTTTCGGGGACGAGCAGGATGCGACGGTGTACGCGGCGGAAGCGCTTGACCGTGGCACATTCGCCCGCGACAAGGCAGGCAACTATGTCGCCGTCCTCGGCGTACTGCTGCTTGCGGAAAAGCACGAGCGAGCCGTCGACCATCCCGCAGTCCTTCATGCTGTCGCCGCTGACCCTGAGGTAAAAATAGTCGTCGGCGTCGTCGATGTCGGCAAGCTCGTAGCCGAGAAGCGTCTCGTTCGTGATTATCGGCGTGCCGGCGCGGATGATGCCGATGATCGGGACCATTTTCCGCGCGACCGCAGCCTTGTAGTTTTTCTGCTCTGCCGAGCGCTCGGCTTCGCTTCCTATGAGGTAGTCGACCGGGACCGAAAAGTAATCGGCGATAAGCTTCAGCTTGTCCGCCTTCGGCGTTGACCTGCCGTTCTTCCAATCGGTGAAGGTAGAATTCGAGATGCCCGTCGCCTTCGCAAGGCGGTAGACCGTCGTGTTATGACTCTTGAGAAGAGCCTCAAAGCGCTGATAATTCATATTCGCAGAACTCCTTATGTGGCGTTTCCCGTGAATTTGCGGGCAATATGACCAATGCCGGTATGCCGTAATATGCGTAATAAACAAATATTTCCTTTTTCAGAAATATATCTTGACAATACTTCGGAAATGCGTTATAATCCTACCGTAAACGAAGGAAGCCAATGACGGCGCGGACGGTCATATACATCGTTTGCCGATGCACTATCATTATAAAACAGATGATCCGTTTTGTCAAGGCTGAATCGAAAAAGAAAGGAAAACAGGGAAAAAAACTTCGCACGGGAGGTTTTTTATCCCCGCGGAGGAAAAATGTGTGAGGAATGTCATCGCAGAAGGTGTCCGTCGGACTGCCCCGGGTATCGGGCGGCGCGGGTGCTTCGCTGTTCGTGTTGCGGAGAACCGATAGAGGCCGAAAAAGCGTTGCGGTTTACCGACGGAGAGGTGCTTTGCCTTGACTGCTGCGAGGGACTTGACGCCGACGGACTTGTGAGGCTTTGCGGGAAGGGAAGCAAGGTCGGACTGATACTTGCACTCGGAGCGGCGAAGACCGTGGAGAAATGAAAAAACAGGCGGTATGCCGGCAAAGGAGATGAAAAAATGGCAGGAAACGAAAAGATGACCGCCGAGGAGATGGCGGACAGGAAGCTCTCGTGTTATATGAAGCTGAAAAATATGCTTGAGGCGGCGGAATATCTCGGAGATTACGCGGAGATTGATGCGGGGAGCGTGAAGGCAGACCTTTTTGAGATAAGGCGGTCGGTCATGAGCCTGCCGCCGTCACCGGAGAGACTGCTTCTGATACAGCATTACATAAACGGGAACACATTCGAGGTGTGCGCGGAGCTGCTCGGGATCTCGAGAAGGTCGGTGTTCCGCCTTCGCCGCCGCGCACTCGCGCTATACGCACTTGATCGCTGATCATTCACCGAAGAGATACACGACGGTAGAGACGGGACGGGAGACGCGGGAAACTTTCTTGAAAGAAAGGTTTCCCGCACCCTTCAAAGAACTTGCTAACGGATTATGGAAGTAAGGAGTTGTCTCGCGGCATTTTGCCTGCGGCAAAACTAAGGTGTCTTTTTGAGAAAGCTCCTCAAAAGTCTGCAAGCAGCCTTTTATCGGATCTTCTCAAAAACCCACCGGAATTTCACCCCGAGGGGTGAAATTCTGCCCGAGACAAGGATTTTGACTGTTTAACCTTAAGGCAAAATTCACCGACAGGGCGCACATAAAACGAAGCGTACTCGTTTACCCTCCGTGCGGCGAAGCCGCGCTTCACAGGGCGAAGCCCTGCTTCATTTTTCATGCACCGCAGGTGCGCTTCATTTTCACCCACGGTAGGGGCATCCCATCGGGCGCCCGCACAAAATGATATTCGTCTCTGGTGAAGATTTTCTTCATCGATAAAAACGGGAGGATGATATCCTCCCCTACAAGTAAAAATGAAATTTACCGCCTTCGGTGAGGTCTTTCTTACCCGTTCAAAGCGGGCGACCAATGGTCGCCCCTACCGCACAATTGTTTTAATTCTTATCTTACAAATCGTAAATCTGCGCAAAGTTCGCGCAAATGTTCGACCTGTAAGCGAACGCAAACTTTAGATTAAACGGTCAAAATCCTTGTCTCGGGCAGAATTTTCCCCCGCGGGGGAAAATTCCGGGGGATTTTGCCCGAGGATGAAAAGGGGATGCTTGCATACCCTTGAG
>CAKXXW010000044.1 GCA_934378145.1 uncultured Eubacteriales bacterium | reverse complement strand
GGGACAGAATTTTCCCCCGCGGGGGAAAATTCCGGTGGATTTTGCCCGAGGGCGAGTAGGTGATGCTTGCATCACCTCGAGTCCTCGGCAAAATCCACCATAGTTTTTCCGTAGGCAAAATGCCGCGAGACAAGGCAGCATTGCCATAGCCTTTCAACAAAGTTCTTTGAAGGGTGCGGGAAACCTTTCTTCCAAGAAAGGTTCCCGCATCTCCCGTTTCTCTGCGCAAAGGCATTGGTTTCGGGAGGATGATATCCTCCCCTACAAACCATTTTTCAAGTTCTTTGGGGTGCATTTCCTCACCTGCGGTGAGGATAGGCTTTCTTCCAAGAAAGCCCCCGCATCCTTCGTATCCCCCGTCTCTCCGACCGCCTTATTCGACGGTCACGGATTTGGCGAGATTGCGGGGTTTGTCGACATCAAGTCCGCGGTCAGCCGCCGTGTGGTAGGCGAAAAGCTGGAGCGCCGTGACCGCAGGGAAAAGGGTCAGAAGCCTTGCGGCATCGGGACAGTCCTCACAGTTTATCTCGGGTACCGTTATCATTTTATCGCACGGGATCGGCGCGCCGAGGCTTTCCTTTACCCCCTCGGTCGTGATAACGAGCAGATGCGCGCCGCGCGACCTTACCTCGCGCACACCCGAAAGGGTCTTGCCGGCAAGGTCACGGTCGGTCATAACGGCTACAACGGGAACACCGTCGGTCACGAGTGAGATCGTGCCGTGCTTCAGCTCGCCCGAGGCGTATGCCTCGCTGTGAATGTAGGATATCTCCTTGAGCTTCAGCGATCCCTCGGCGCAGAGGTCGCAGTCAACGCCTCTTCCGATATAGAACAGATGTTCGGTGTCGGTGAATTCGTCGGCGAGGGCTTTTATCTCTTCACTCATACCGATGACCTTTCCGACCACCTCCGGGACCTTTTTCAGAAGGGTCTCTGTCAAAGCACGAGCCTCATTTTCGCCCATTTTGCCTCTCTTCAGGGCAAGATCGACGGCGATCAGAGTCAGAAGTGCGCACTGCACGGAGTATGCCTTCGTGCTGGCGACGGCGATCTCGGGCCCCGCAAGTGTGTAAAGCACGCGGTCGGCTTCACGCGCGACAGAGGAGCCTATCACATTCACTATCGCAAGGGTCGGGGTGCCGACCTTTTTCGCGTGGCGCAGAGCCGCGAGCGTGTCAGCCGTTTCTCCCGACTGCGAAAGGAGCAGTACAAGCTCGTTTTCCTTCAGTATCGGGTCGCGGTAGCGGAATTCGGAGGCTATGCAGACCTCTGTCGGTACGCGGGCGAATCTTTCGATAAGAGTCTTTCCGATAAGACCTGCGTGCATTGCCGTGCCGCAGGCGACTATGTGGATCCGCTCGGGGACCCTGTCGATTATTCCGGAAAAGTCGGGAAGGGAGTCGCGGAGCCTTGCGCTGACGGTCTTGCGGAGAGCTTCGGGTTCTTCGGATATTTCTTTCAGCATAAAGTGGGGATAGCCCGATTTCTGCGCTTCGCCGACGCTCCAATCGACGCTTTCCTCGGTAAGTGTGAGCCTCTTTCCGTCACGGGCGAAGAATTCCGCATCTGCTTCGTCTGTAACCGCTACCGTGTCCTCGGGCAGGCGGTAATATTTTTTCGTGTATGGCAGCAGCGCCGGAATATCAGATGCGATAAGGCTCCCGTGAGCGCATCTTGCGACGATCAGCGGGCTGTCGCGCCTTATCGCGTAGATCTTTCCGGGCAGGTCGCAAAATATCACTCCGAAGGCATACGAGCCGCGGAGAAGCTCGGTCGCCGCAAAGATCGCCGCCTTCGGCTCGCCGGTCTTTTTATAGAAGTGATCGACGAGCTTTGCCGCGACCTCCGTATCGGTCTCCGACACGAAGGTGTAGCCGAGACCCGAGAGAAATGCCTCGATCTCCGCGTAATTTTCGATTATGCCGTTATGGACGAGCGACAGGTTCCCGGTCGAGTGCGGATGGGCATTAAGGTCTGACGGCGCGCCGTGAGTCGCCCAGCGCGTGTGACCTATTCCGCAGAAGGAGGGAGCCGGAGGACTGCTTTTCAGCTTTTCTTCAAGCAGATCTATCCTGCCCTTTGCCTTCACCGCCGTGATGCCGCCGTCGACCGCGAGAGCGACTCCCGAGGAGTCATATCCGCGGTATTCAAGGGCGCGAAGCCCCGAAAGAAGCACCGGCAGTGCCTCTTTTTCTCCCGTATAGCCTATTATTCCGCACATTGTGTGATCCTCCGTATCATAGGGTGTTGTTTATAAGCTCCGCAAGGCGCGCGGTGATGCTCTGCGCCTCTTCCCGGCTTTTACATTCGGCGGTGACTCTGATATAAGGCTCGGTACCCGATGGTCTGACGATGAGCCGACCGTCGTCGCCGAGGCTTTCCTTCCCGGCTTCTATCGCGCGTCCGATCCGCTCGTCGGTGTAAAAGCGGAGTTTGCCGCCGGGCGTGACCGGAACATTCACCGTTACCTGCGGGAAGGGGACCATCACCGATGAAAGCTCCGAGAGGGGCTTGCCGCTCCTCTTTATCAGCGAAAGTAGCTGTACCGCCGTGAGCTGACCGTCGCCCGTCACCGCGTGGTCGCGGAAAATTATATGCCCCGAGGGTTCCCCGCCAAACGAGCAGTCGGCGAGAAGCATTTCCTCAAGCACAAAGCGGTCGCCTACCTTTGTCGCGGTGAAGTTCATTCCGTGTGCGTCGCAGAATTTCACGAATCCGAGATTCGTCATCACGGTCCCGACGACTCTGTTCCCGCGAAGCCTGCCGCGCTCGGCAAGGTCGAGTGCGCAGATCGCCATTATCGCGTCGCCGTCGACCTCTTCTCCGTTTTCGTCGACGAAAATGCACCTGTCGGCATCCCCGTCGAATGCCGCGCCGCAGTCAAGCCGGTTTTCTCTTACATAGGCGCCGAGAGCCTCGATGTGTGTCGAGCCGCAGTCCGTGTTTATGTTTTTTCCGTCGGGAGAGGCGTTGATAAGGCTCACCGTAGCACCGAGTTTCGTGAATATTTCACCCGCTGTGGCTGACGATGCGCCGTTTGCACAGTCTACTGCCACTTTAATGCCTTCAAAAGAACATTCTGAGCTGTCAATAATATGCTTTATATAATCATCAGAAGATTTATCCGACAAACGGATGTTCCCGACCGCCTCTCCGACGGGGGAGGGAAGCTCTCCGGCTCCGCCCGAAACGGTGGCTTCGATGCGGTCTTCGAGCATATCGGGCAGCTTTTTGCCGTCCGCACCGAAGATCTTTATGCCGTTGTATTCAAAGGGATTGTGAGACGCGGAAATTACGATGCCCGCGTCCGCCCTGTATTTTCCGACAAGGTATGACACAGCGGGCGTCGGGATGACTCCGAGGCGTATCACATCGGCACCCGACGAGCAGATGCCAGCCGATACCGCCGCCGAGAGCATCTCAGTCGAGGCTCTCGTGTCGCCTCCGATGAGAAACAGCGGCTTTTTGTCCTTTCCTTCGGCGATGATCGCGGCGACGGCTCTGCCTATATTGTACGCGAGCGGGCAGTCAAGCCCGCGGTTTGCGATGCCCCGCACTCCGTCGGTTCCGAAAAGGCTCCCCATATCAGTTTCTTCCTTTCTCTTTTACGGTTATTGCGCCGTTCTGTCTGACTATCACGCCGGAGGGGATCACGCCTCTGACCGGGCTGAGCGGATATACCGTCGTGTCGCGCCCTATGATGCTTCCGGGATTCAGCACGGCGTTGCAGCCTATCTCGACGCGGTCGCCGACCATGGCTCCCAGTTTTCGCAGACCGGTCGCTATTTTTCCGCCGTCAAAGGCGATAAGGACTTCCGTTTTATCGGCTTTGAGGTTTGAAATTATCGCTCCGGCACCGAGATGCGCGCGGTATCCGAGGACAGAGTCACCTACATAATTGTAGTGAGGTGCCTGCACCGAGTCGGAGAGGATGCAGTTTTTCAGCTCGGTCGAGTTCCCGACGACGCAGCCTTCGCCGACAAGAACACTGCCTCTTATGAAGGCGCAGTGCCGTACCTCGCTTCCGGCGCCTATTATGCAGGGGGCGAGGATCAGCGCGCTTTCGGCGACCTTTGCCGTGCGCGAGATAAAGACACCCTCGGCGGGGGAATAAAAATCATCGCCGAGTTCCTGCCCGAGCGAGAGAATGAAGTCTTTCAGATGCGGCAGGCACTCCCACGGATAGGCAAAGGACGAGAGAAACCCGGCTGCCCGTGTGTGACCGGGGTCGAAAAGCTCTTCGGTTTTCGGAAATTTCATCATCGGAAGCGTCCCGTCAGCCTGTTTTTATCGAGTTGAGCGCGCCGGTGAGAAGGACTGTGTGAAGCTCCTCATCCTCTGCGATGCGGATGAGAAGGTCGGACAAAGCCTTGTCGCAGGTGTGCGACGCCGCATCTCGGTAGCTCTTTGCCATTGCCGTTTCATCGGCGATGTTCGATTTCAGCGCGCGCCTTGCCGCGTAGGGTGCCATGCTCGGCGTGTCGGAGGATATGTCGATCAGAGAGGTCCTGACCCTTGAATTCACCGACGGATTGGCTCCGAGCGCCTGTATTGCCTCCGAAAGCAGGCGGTAGTGCTTCATTTCGGTCATGGCGAGGCCCTCGAGCAATGTCGCGAGCTTCGGATATACCTCGCCGAAGATTATGCTTTGGTAGATGTATTCGGAGACAGCCTCAAGCTCGCCATCGCGGAGGGCGAAGAGGGATCTTGCCGCTCTCGGATCGTTACCGATGGTATCGGTCGGCGGATAGGGCTTTTGCGCGGCGTAATTTCCGTTATTCATGGTCGTATGCATCCTTTCGTACGGTTTGAGTCATCACCGCGCAATGCGCAGCCTGCGAATTTTTGGTATCGTCTGACGAAAAATCCGACTTCGCAATTGTACCATCGGAATTGCGCGGTGATGCCTTGATTCTTTCCCATATCCAAAATATGCCGTTGGGGGTACAATTGTGAAAAAAGCCTTGACAATCATATGAATGTATGATATAATCAAAAAAAATGAATCACGGAGGTCGGCTATTTATGAAAGTTAACAAACTTTCCGCCGCTATAAGCGAAAATATCGGAAAGGTCATATTCGGAAAGGATAAACAGATAAAGCTCGTGCTGACGGCGTTCTTTGCCGGCGGTCATATTTTGCTTGACGATATTCCGGGAACGGGTAAGACGAGTCTTGCCCGTGCGCTCGCAAGGTCGGTCGGCGCCGACTCGAAGCGCATCCAATTCACCCCCGACCTTCTTCCCGCCGACATAACGGGCGTGAATTACTACGATCAGAAAAGGGGAGAATTCACTTTCCGCCGCGGGCCGGTGTTCACGAATATACTTATAGCCGACGAGATAAACCGCACGACGCCTCGCACGCAGTCGGCGCTTCTCGAATGTATGGGTGAGGGGCAGGCGACTGTCGACGGGGTCACATACCGGCTCGGGGCACCCTTCTTCGTCATAGCGACGCAGAACCCGATAGAATCGCAAGGCACCTTTCCGCTCCCCGAGGCGCAGACCGACAGATTCCTTATGAAGCTCTCGCTCGGGTATCCTTCGCGTGAGGCGGAGCTTGCCGTCCTTGACGGCTATATGACCGAGTCTCCGCTTGACAGCCTCACTGCCGTATGCAAAAAAGAGGATATAATCGGGGCGTATCCCGAGGTCAGGGCGGTAAAGGTGAGCGGACTTATAAAGGATTACATCCTTCGCATCGCCGATGAGACGCGGGAGAGCAACAGGATAAGGCTCGGGATGAGTCCGAGAGGCACCATTGCCCTTATGCGTGCATCGCAGGCATATGCCGCGATCGAGGGCAGAGACTTTGTCATCCCCGACGATGTGAAGGCGGTCGCGGTACCGGTCATCTCGCACAGGATAATCACGAGAACGCAGAATACAAGGACTCTTGCGCAGACGAACGACGCCGTCGTCGAGCTTATCCTCGATACCGTCGCGGCACCTATCGAGTAAGGCTATGGCAATGAAAAAGAGAAGGGTGCCTCCTCTTAAAAAAGAGAACGCAGATATTTTGCGCTATATTGTAATGAAATATGTATGGCGGGCGATACTCACGCTGCTGCTTTACGCTCTGTTCGCGTTTGCCACGGTGTGGTATCCGATAAACAGCAGCTCGGGCGCCGTCGTCGCCGTATGCCTTGTCTGTGCGATCACGGCTTTTGCCTACTTTGCGATATGGCGAAAGCTCCTGTCGGAAAAGAATATATGCGGCGTGCTCGTCGAAAAGGGCTTCAGAAAGGAAAAGGAGCTTACGCGCGGTCCGATCTCGGCAGCCGAGGTGAGGGCTTATAACTCCGAGAGCGGCGGAAAGAGCCTTGAAAAGGATGTCGTGTATTTCTTCATCGACACGGGCAACGGAGAGACCGAAAAGAAGCGGCTCTATGACGACGGAATAATGAGCAGGCTCTTCTTTGACGGGGATACGGTGTGCTTCCGCAGGGGACTGAAATTCCCCTGCAATCTCTCGGCAGTGCGGCAGGGGCAGTATATATGCGTCGTCTGCGGCAATGTCCTGCCGGATACCGAGACGCATTGCCCGCGGTGCCGTCACTCTCTGATAAGGCTCGAGGGTCATACCCCGACATTTACACCCGAAGAGGACGGCGGGGAAGAATAAAAGGATCTGTCCGGAAAGGAGAAGGATATGGTTTTTTTCGCGCTTCTCGGCGCGATATTCGGCGTTATCCTTGCCGAATATCTGATATATAAGAAATACAGCCGGTCGGGGCTGTCCTATTCGGTATCCTTCGGCTCGGACGAGGTATATGAGGGCGACGATGTGTACCTTTTCGAGGAGGTCACGAACACCGGAAGGCTGCCGCTTCCCTATGTGAGGAGCGACACGAATCTGCCGGAGGGACTTCGCTTCTGCATCTTCGAGGAAAAGAACGGCAGGGCGAAGACTAACCTTACGGGATATATACAGAGCATATTTATGCTTCGCCCCGGGGCAACGGTCAGGCGCCGCTGGAGGGTGAGGTGCACCGGAAGGGGAGAATATACCCTTTCGGGTGTGATAATCGGGACGACAGACCTTTTCGGGCTTTTCCGCGGGACGAAGGAGCTTGAATTCCCCGAGGACAGGCGACCGAAGCTGACCGTTCTGCCGTCGGCGATGAGCCTTGAGGATAATTTCACTTCGTCAAAATACCTTTGCGGCGACATAGTGAGCAATATCTGTCCCGTGACCGACCCGCTGAGGATATGCGGCGCGAGAGAGTATATGCCGGGCGATCCCGTGAATCGGATCAATTGGAAATCGAGCGCCTCGCACGGTTGCCTTATGGTAAATTCGGAGGAGAGGACGGTCAGGCACAGATTCAATATAGTCCTCAATATGAACTCGCGTGAGATAGAGCAGTACCCCGACAGACCGTCGGATGCTTTTGCGGTCGAGCGGAGCATCAGAGTCGCAGCTTCGATCCTTGACCGCGTGGCGACAGAGGATATTCCGGTGCGCCTTATCGTGAACAACCCGTGCGAAGGGAGCGAGGCGTTCTTTCCCGTGTCGGATGACCCGACGGGTGAGAAGATAATGATGAGCGAACCCTTCCGAGGGAGAGAGGATATGCTCTCGGCTCTGCGGGCGCTCGCTTCGCTGAAGCTCTCTATCTCGATTCCCGCCGAGCGGATGTTCGATCACATTTCGGAAAATCCCGAGCTTTACCGCGACAGCGAAAATCTTATAATAGTTTCACCCTACATAGACCGGCGGATGCTGAATCTTTATCCGCTGATGAGGAATCACGGGGTCAATGTTATCTACTATGTGACCTCGACGCGGCGGGAGATGATCCTGCCCGAGGATGTCGATATTTACTTTATGAACTGCTGAAGGGAGGAGAAGGGCTTATGACGCGGACGCGTGAGGAGATACGCTTCGGAAGGATCTATACCTTTGCGGCATTTTTGTCTTTTTTATGTCCGGTATGCTCTTTTGCGGTGCCGCTCCTGCTCCCGAGCCGACTGCCGTCGGTGCTGACGATGCCGATAGTCTTTGCCTTTATGGGGGCAGGGTGGCTGATACAGGCGCTTGTCTGCCGCATCAGCAACTTCGAGCGGCGGGGCGACGACGGGGTATATGAGAGCAACACAAAATTCTTCAATGTCGGGCGTGCCGCATTACCGATAGTCATTGCGGTCGCGGTCGGCTTCCTTCTCATTTCGCCGATAGATGCGGGACTTCGCGCCGCCGCAGATAGCGCCGGTGAGATTTACTATACGGACGGAAATTTATTACCTTATGTATACGGATGCCTTGCCGCGGCGCTTATGATATGCGGAAGCGTGCTGTGGTTCTTCCCGTATCAGAGGTTCACCGTGATAAGGTACCCTATGATAGGTCTGCCCTTTATGCTTGCGGCGTTCATCTTAAATGCCATAGCGCCGGCGCCGCTCTTTACAGTGTCGGTCTGTATGTTTTTATACATAGTGATAACTATGGTGCTGATAAATCAGGGCAATATAACGCGGCAGTACAGGTGTGTAGAGTCTGTTTCTTTTATGAGCGCGAAGGCAAGGGTCTACAATATGGCGCTGACATCAACGCTTCTTGTTTTCCTTGCGGCGGCAGCTCTTCTGCTGTTCGGAGCGCTGAACGGGCTTGCGGTGCTGATACGCGCGATACTTGTGCTTATCACGAATATTCCGGACAGCGACAGGGAAACTCCGGCCGAGGAGGGCGCAACGCAGGCAGTCGGAATAATCTTCGGCAAAACGGGTGCGGAGAAGGCGATAAACGAGGTCTCTCTCGTTTTCATCGTCGCGATCTTTGCCGCCACGATGATATTTATCATATTCCGGCAGAGCGAATGGCTCCGCTCGGTCATAGCCTCCGTGAAGGGCTTCATCGCCTCTTTCGCCGAATTCCTTTCGGCGCTTTTCGAGCGCAGAAGGCGCCCCGCCGTCGTCGAGCCGGGCTTTTACAGCTACCGTGACGAGGAAAGGCAGCGCCAGAGCTTCCGCGAACGAAACAGGAAAAATGTGCGCATCGCGCCTGCCGGAAGCTTTGAGGACTTCAAAAAAAGGCTCGACTCGGTAAACGGCAACGGCGAAAAGCTGATCTACGCCTATTCGACGCTTGTCGCCTGCCTTCTCCGCGCGGGGCGAGGGATCCGGCGCTCGGATACCCCGAGGCAGATCGCTGCAAAGCTGTCGCGCGAGAGGGATAACGAGGGGATAGAAGGCATAACCGAGGCATTCGAGACTGTTGCCTATGCCGAAACCGACCCGGGAGACGAGAATACAGGTCGGGCTTTGTCGACACTTTGTCGCCTTGTTCGCCGCAATATGGATTGACAAAAGTCCCCGTTGGTGCTATAATCTTTCCGATCCCCATCGGGAGATGAAAAGAGGATTATGGATAAGGTAAAAAAGAAACTGCTTAAACGCAGAAAAATGAATATGACGGGCGTTATGTCGCTCGGATTTCTCGCGGTGATACTTATAGGGACGCTGCTTCTGATGCTGCCGGTGTCCTCACAGGCAAGGCAGGGGACCGACTTCATTACGGCGCTCTTCACCTCGGTCAGCGCGACCTGCGTCACCGGACTGATACCCGTCGATACCGGAGCCTATTGGAGCGTCTTCGGGCAGATCATAATAATCATAATGATACAGATAGGCGGTCTCGGTTTTATGACGGTCGCCGTTCTCGGCGGTCTTCTCATAGGGCGAGCCATGACCCCGCGGGACAGGATGATGATCGCGATGTCCTATAACCTCAATTCCTACGAGAGCGTGTTCGAGCTTCTTCGTAAGATAGTCATAGGCACGGCGATATTTGAATCGCTCGGAGCACTTGTGCTGATGACAAGGCTCGTGCCGCAGTTCGGGGCGAAGGGCATCTGGATGAGTTGCTTTACCTCGATCTCGGCGTTCTGTAACGCCGGATTTGATGTCTTCGGAACGGGAAATTCGGTCTGCGACTATGCGAAGGACCCCGTCGTGAGCTATACTCTGATCTTTCTGACGGCGATAGGAGGCATCGGCTTCCTCGTCTGGTCGGATGTGCTGAACTTTTTCCAGAGGAAGAAGAAGCGGCTCTCGGTCTACTCAAAGCTCGTGCTTATCATAACTGCGATACTCCTTGTCGGGGGAACGGTCATAATCGCGCTTTTTGAGTGGAACAATGCGGGGACCTTCGGCGGGCTTTCGTGGAACGAGAAGATCCGTGCGGCGCTCTTTCATTCGGCGTGCCTGAGGACTTCGGGTTTTGCGAGCGTGAACAGCGCGAATTTCAGAGAGGGAACGCTGCTCTTCTCATCGGTCCTTATGTTTATCGGAGGCGCATCGGGTTCTACCGCCGGCGGCGCGAAGGTCGTCACCGTCGGAGTGCTTATCTATACCGTCTGGTGCGTGGCGCTCGGTAAGAAGGAGATAGTCATCCTCAACAGAAGGATATCGAAGGACAGCTTCACCCGAGCGGTGGCGGTCTTCACCGTTCAGCTCGGGCTGATGATAGGCGGCACTCTGCTGCTTCTCGCGGCGGAGGACGGACTCTCGATCGGGGCGGTGCTGTACGAGGTCGCCTCGGCTGTGAACACCGTGGGAGTCACCGTCGGAATAACTGCGGGGCTGTCGGTGTTTTCAAAGCTCGTGCTTATCGTGCTTATGTATCTCGGGCGTGTCGGGATCTTCACGGTCGCGTATGCGATGACGATGAGGCATACCTCCTCGACAAGTTCGAGCATATCCTATCCCGACGCAAATCTGCTTATAGGCTGAAAGCTGTGAGGTTTTTATAAAATGGAAAGTTTCTGCATAATAGGACTCGGAAAATTCGGTCAGTCGCTTGCGTTGTCTCTGGCGGAGGAGGGCAAGCAGGTAATGGTCATCGACACCGATGATGACAGGGTGAGCGAGATCGCCGACTTCGTCACGAATGCCGTCATAGGCGACCCGACGAACGAATCGGTCATGCGCGCCTCGGGCGTGAAGGACTACGACTGCGCCGTGGTGTGCTTTACCGGAAATATAAATGAGAGCATCCTTCTCACGATAATGCTCAAGGAGATAGGCGTGAAGAAGGTCATCGTCCGCGCGGTCAATGACGGACATATGAGGGTGCTTCAGCACCTCGGCGCTGATATGATAGTCTTCCCCGAGAAGGATATGGGCGAGAAGCTCGCCTTCAAGCTCGTGAAGGAAAATGTCACCGAATACACCGAATTTTCGGGATATACGATAATAGAGATGAAGGTCCCCGCCTCGTGGATAGGGAAGAACCTTATCGAGCTGAATGTCCGCCGCCGCTTCGGGGTCAATATCATAGCGCTCACCGATGCGGAGGGCAATGTCGATGTTTCACCGCGCCCCGACCGGGTGTTCACGGCGGGCGAGAAGGTATCGGTCATCGGAAACGACGAGGATATCGCGAGAGTAATGAAGGAAAAATAAGTCAAAGAAGTCCCGCAAAAGCAAAAAAGACCGCGGAAGCGCTTACTGCCGCGATCCTTAAAAATCGGATATAATGAAAAAAGTCCCCGATTTCGGGGACTTTTTTTCGTAGAGTTACCAACTCTACGAAGCAAAAGGGGCTTTTAAGACCATAAAAATGAAGCTCAAATGGATTTTGTTCACAAATGAATGGACAAATAAAATATTTTTTCGAAATTCTATTGACATTGGAGGGGCTTTGTGGTATAATC
>CAKXXW010000043.1 GCA_934378145.1 uncultured Eubacteriales bacterium | reverse complement strand
GACAGATTGAAGGATGTATGGTTTGCAGAAAAATTCTTTGATTCATAGAAGTAGTAGTTAGCGACAAATTCCAGTTTGCCTAACAGAATCCCATACATAGCCAAACGCAACTCAGCCGAGCATTTGGCTTATTTTTATGAAAAGGAAGGATGAACGCTTCCGAGCTGTGGGGGCTGAATGAAAGCACCCTCCGCAAGGCGATCTCATACGGCAAGCCGGTCAACGGCGTGGATGTCTGCAAATTCGGTAAGCAGTGGGTGGTGTCGATGGATTCCATGCAGAGAGAGTACGGCGCGAGACCGGATCGGGAGTAAAATACAAATCAAACATCAAAGAGTAGTCTCTCACAATACGATAAAGGATGGTAGTCATGGCTAACGAAGACAAATTTAACGGCAAAGCCGGATTCTACAACAGCCGACCGTTGTACCCGCAAGAATGCATCGACTATTTGGCACAAAAATTCAATTTGCGTGCAGACAGCGTTATTGCCGATATCGGTGCAGGAACAGGCATACTGACAAAGCCCTTTCTCACGGTTTGCGGCACTGCGTACGCCGTAGAACCGAATGCGGATATGTTTTTTGAGCTGTGTAAGAATCTTTCTCCATATCAAAACGCGATATGTCTGAAAGCCAGTGCCGAGGCAACCGGCATTCCTCCACTTTCCTGTGATGCGGCAGTTGTCGGCACCGCGTTTCATTGGTTTGACAAGGATGAATTCCGCATAGAATGTAAGCGCATATTGAGAAATAAAAAGCACGTAGCGATTTTAAGAATAGCGAACAACAACGAATCGGACAAACGAATTGACGAAGTCAAGCATTATTCCATGCAGGATTTGAACGATGCAAAGGCATTCTTCGGCATGGGATTCACAGAGCACATCCGTTTTGAATATACGCAATCCTTTGATGAGGAAAGATATATCAATGATTTGCTTTCCTCTGCCACTGCGCCTTTGCCAAATGAGGCAAACTTCGATGAATATGTAAGCAGGTGCAAGAATGTTTTTCATAAATATTTTGGGAACGGGCACGCAGAGTTGCCTTTTGCCGTAAATTGTTATATAGGAAGAATAGATACATCCTCGGGTATTGTTCCGTGATAACGCCCGACCGGTAAAGAAAACGGGGCACCGTTGCACATCCGTCGGACAAACAAAAGCACGAAAAGTCGGGACATCTGACGAAGACCGCCGTTTTCGTTTTTTCGTTATACAAAGGCAAATAGCATTGACACGCGCGGTGCCGTATGATATAATAAATAATGTATAAATTCCGTATCCCTGCGGAGCGGAAATATCGTCGAAGGTCGGACATTGCAGAAAACGACGCACTGCCCTGCACCACCGGAAAACAGGAGGAAAAACATATGGCATTTTGTAAAAATTGCGGCGCCCCGCTTGAAGACGGCGAAAAATTCTGCCCAAACTGCGGCGCGACTGCAGAAGAAAAGACCGCGGATACCGAAAAAACTTCGGAATCCGCCCCCAAGACGGAGCCTGCTCCCGATCCGAAGGATCTTGAGAACAACAAGGCGATGGCGATCCTCGCCTACATCGGCTGGCTCGTCCTCATCCCGATATTTGCGGCGAAAGAGTCACCCTACGCCCGGTTCCATGCAAATCAAGGACTTGTGCTGACCATTTTCGCGACCGGAGGAGGTGTTGCCCTTCAGGTACTCAACGCCATTGTGAGCGCCCTCTCCGTATTCCTGCACCCGCTCGCCATACTTGCAACGATCATCGGAATACTTTCGTCTGCCGTAGCCGTTTTATTTGTAGTATTTATGGTACTGGGCATCGTCAATGCCGCCAAAGGTGAGATGAAAGAACTTCCCTTCATCGGCAAGATCAGGATCCTCAAATGATCCTATAACAACCGTATTAAATAGCCTCAGCCGTCGGCTGAGGCTATTTGTTTTCGGCTCTGCCCGTCATTTCAGCGCAAAAGCCAAAATTTTTTTTGAAAAAGCACTTGACAGACGGAAAAAGGTATGATATACTTATACCAATAAATCAATAATAATTATCATTATTGATTTAGAAAGGAACAGAATGACACAGGAGCTTAAACATTCAAAACAGCGCGACGCGCTTCTCGCGCTGCTGAAAAGCGTCACCTGCCATCCGAGCGCCGAATGGCTCTATACCGAGCTTAAGCGCGACTGCCCGAAGCTGAGCCTTGCGACGGTCTACCGCAACCTCGGCGTGCTGTGTGCGCAGGGCGAGGCGATACGCCTCGATGTCGGCGACGGCACGGTGCGCTACGACGCGCAGACGCGCGACCACAACCACTTCTTCTGTCGGGTATGCAGAAGCCTCTCCGACATCGGCGAGGATGAGACCGACGGCATCGATCCCCTGCTCGAGGAAAAATACGGAGTAAAGATCGACTCACATTCATTCGTCTTCTACGGCACCTGCCGTGAGTGTATCAAAAAACTTAATTCTGAATAAAAAAAGGAGAAACCACCATGAAAAAATTCGTATGTCCCGTCTGCGGTTATGTTTACGAGGGTGAAAACCCGCCCGAGAAATGCCCTCAGTGCGGCGTTCCCGGCTCGAAATTCACCGAAATGAAGGATGAATCGCTCAACTTCGTCTGCGAGCATGTCATCGGAGTCGGCGCGAAGGGCAAGATCGACGAGGAAGTCTACAACGGACTCAAGGCGAACTTCGAGGGCGAATGCACCGAGGTCGGTATGTATATCGCCATGAGCCGCCAGGCTATCCGTGAGGGCTATCCCGAGATCGGCGCATTCTACCTTCAGGCAGCCTATGAGGAAGCCGAACACGCGGCGAAATTTGCCGAACTGCTCGGCGAGGTAGTCACACCCTCGACAAAGAAGAACCTTCAGCTCCGCAGCGAGGCGGAGTGCGGCGCGACGGCAGGCAAGTTTGAGCTTGCAAAGCGCGCCAAGGAGCTTGGCTATGACGCGATCCACGACACCGTCCACGAGATGGCGAAGGACGAGGCACGCCACGGCAAGGGCTTTGAGGGTATGCTCAAGAGATATTTCGGGGAGTAAAAATCATATAAAAAAGCCTCCGCAGGATTGCTTTAAGTCCTGCGGAGGCTTTTTGTCCGTTATTCAGTGTTCGATTGTTATATCACCGTCGGTACAATGGGCGATACAATTGTAAAGGGATGATGGGCCCCAATTATCCCCTTTTTCTATTGCTTCCCACTGGGCTTTAGTGCCGCCGAAGTTTATCGAGGTCAACTGCGTGCAACCCGCCAGTGCAGATTTCCCGATGATCGTCACACTTGCAGGGATCGTAAGCGAAACCATGCTTTCGCAACCGTAAAATGCACCATAGCTAAGACTCGTTACGCCGTCCGGAATAATTACATTTCTGACACCGCGCAGTTCATAGATCTCATACGAGGAACCTTTGATACTGCCGGGCAGGGTCACTGTCTCATTGCCGCCGGTATATGCGATCAGAGAGTATTTATTGCTTTCCTCATCAAGCCTGAACAGGAATTCGTTCTTTTCAAGCACATATACATAACCGTCGCCGTTTCCGGTCACGCTTCCGTCGGCATTCAGGATCACCTTTGCGAAGAACGCGACCTTTCCGTTGTCTTCGCTGCCAATCGTCAGATTCAATGAGCTTTTGTTATTTACAATGTACAGACCGTTGCATCCGGTAAATGCCTCGGTGCCGATGCTCGTAACACCCGCAGGAATTTCGAGCATAGTCAGACCTATGCAATAGCAAAATGCCTTGTCGCCAATGCTCGTCAATCCGCTTCCGAGCTTAACCGAGATTAAGCCCCAGCAATTATAGAATGCTTTGCTACCTATATCAGTAACACTGTCCGGGATCGTAATCGAAGCCAAGCCGACACATTCATTGAACGCATAATTACCTATACTCTTTATCCCGTCGGGGATCACTACCGATTTCAAATCAGTGCATTTTGCGAAAGCCGTATCGCCTATCCCCGTTACGGGCTTGCCTTTGTATTCCGAAGGAATGACTAACTCGGCTTCCTTGAACGATTTGCTCAGACCCGAAACCGAATAGGACTGCCCATCTTCGTTGAGTTCATACATAAGTCCGGAGTTATCGCCCGGCGAACACGATGCCAGCGCAAGCGCCGAAACGATCATGGCAAGCATGAGAACAACAGATAATACTTTTTTCATTGTTTTTCTCCCTTTTATTTTATTACTTTGAAATGTCACCATCGGTGCAGTGGATGGTGTAATTGCCTGAGTATCCGGCCCAATATTGACCTTTTTCAATTGCATTCCACTGTGCCATGGTGCCATTGAATGTGATAGAGGTCAATCCGGTGCAACCATCGAATGCAAAGTCACCGATGCTCGTCACACTGTCGGGGATCGTAATACCGGTCCATTTACCATATGCAAATGCACGGTCTGCAATACATTTCGTTCCCGTTTTCACCGTGTACTTTCCCGTATTCCATTGATATGCCCATATAAGATGATTACCTATATACGAAACATTATCCGAATCGGTCGCATACACTTTAGAACTGAAAGCATCTTGACCTATACCGATAAGACTGTCCGGCAATGAAATATCTTTGATATTGTCACATCCCGAAAAAGCCATCTCACCTATATACAGAACGCCTTCTTCGACAGTAAGTTTAGCAAGCTTTTCGCACTGATAAAAAGCCTGTTTCCCGATATCGATAACACTGCCGGGAATATTCACGGAATTAAGATCCTTGCACCCGAAAAATGCTGAGATCGCTATATGTTTTGTCCCGGGCTTTACGCTATAATCTTTAGGGACCGTAGCCTTCGCCGCGATGAGATAATTGCCTACATAAAGAACATCATCAGTCCAATTTGAGGGATCATTACTATACGCTGTATTATCAAGCACATAACGGCTGATCCCCGTTACATTTTCCGAAATATCGATATCCGAAAGCGCAAGACAATTCTCAAAAGCACCGTATTCAATGCTCTTCACGCTACCGGGTATCACTACACCGGTCAGCTTTATACATCCTTTGAACGCATAATCTCTGATAGCTACAACACCTTCGGAAATAATGACATTGGAAAGCTCGATACAATCCTCAAATGCCATATTCTTTATTTCGGTCACAGTGCCCGGAATATATACACTTTTGATATTGTGGCGACTGATAAAGCATTTACTGTATATTCCGGTTACAGGTTTTCCGTCGTGCATCTCCGGAATTATTATATCAGTATCGGTGCAGGTTCCGTATGACGACACATAATAGTTTGAGGCCACAACAACATATTCAAGTCCTGCGCTTTCCTTTGCCCCGCAGTTTTTGCACACGCCGTCAGCCATTTTGTGTCCTTTCGCCGCTACAACTTCCTGCTTCACAAGCACCTCGTTGCAAACCGAGCAATGCTTGCCTTCTGTCAATCCTGTTTCTGTACAGGTTGCAGCTTTGGCAGCATCGATAGCTTCGGTATGCCCCTTCGCGGGGATCGTCTCGGTTTTCTTCTCGCCGCAGGTGCAGGTCGCCTCTTTTGTTCCGTCTTCGGTGCAGGTGGCTTCCTTCAGCACGCTCCATTCGCCGAAGGCGTGTACATGAGGATCATCGGGTTTGTCGCCCTGATTGCCTGAATCGTCGCCGACATCGCCGGAATCATCGCGACTCCCGTTGCCGCCGTTGTTGCCGTTGCCTCCGTTGTCGTCCGAGGTCGCCGCGTCATCGTAACTCGGACTTACTGCCGGGTCATCACGATTGTCCGGGACGCCGAAACACCCCGCGCACGACGACAGCGCAAGCGCCAGAACCGTCAGCGCAACAACAAATAACAGAATGCTTGCTTTTTTCATTGGTTTGTCTCCTTCATATTGAATTTTGAAAATAAAAAAGTGCGCCCGCAGAGCAGACGCACAAAAACGCAAACTCCGTCAGTCGCCAAACCAACCGAATACAGCATAAATAGCTCACACCATTTTCGTTAGGAATTTGCATTTTATCAAATTCTGTTGAAAAACAGTGCGAGGTTCAAAAACTGCTTCCTACAGGTAAAACAGTTTACATTTTTATATTCAGTTGGTTTGGCAATCTGTATTTTACCACGAAGATCCGAATTTGTCAAGACTCACGGGAGGTTTTTTGGCTCGCCGGATTCTTTTATGCTTGACACCTTCCTGCCCGAGTGATATAATATCCCTTGAAAATATCCGGAAAGGATCATAAGGTTATGAAAAAGATCACTGCATTATTACTGACCCTCGCTATGCTCATATCGGCGCTGTCGCTCTTCTCCTGCAACGGCGGAGGAAACACGCCCGAAGGCTCTGACAGCGGCTCCTTATCCTTAGGCTCCGAAACGCCGGGCGCCGAAGATCCGAAGATAGACCTCTCGGTCTATACCATCATCCGCCCCGAAAGAGCCACCGAAACAGAAAAGTCGATATACTCCTCATTTTATACCGCTCTGAATAAAAAGACCGGTCTCAAAATAAAATTCACCGACGATTTCGTCCGCGAAGGCACCGAATTCACCGAGGCGGAATACGAGATCCTTATCGGCAAGACCAACCGCAAGGAATCGGCAGAAGCCCTCAGCGGTCTCCGCGGCAGCGAATACATAATCACCGTCATCGGCAAAAAGGTTGTCATCAACGCCGGATGCTATCAGGCGCTCAAGGTCGCCCTTGAAAAATTCACCGGCGAATGCCTCACCGAAGGCTCTACCATGATCGATGCCGAAGTGAAGCTCTCGGCGGACTACCGGAACTCGGAGTTCTACTCGGTCCTTGAAGGTATCACGATGTACGCCATGGGCGACAGCTACTTCGGCGGCTCGGCGCTCGGAAAAGACCTCACATGGGTCAACCAGCTCGGCGACATCTACGGCATGACCTACAAAAACGACGGTATCGGGGGCAGCACCGTCTCCGACTTCACTACCGACAGAAATCCCATGGTAAAGCGCAACTCGACCGAATTCGCCTCGAAGGCGAATGTCATCCTTCTCGAGGGCGGCAGAAATGACCGCAATGTCGGCGTTCCGATCGGAGAAAACACCGACAAAGACACGAAGACCTTCCTCGGCGCGCTCAACACGATGATAGACAAGTACCTTGCGGAATGTCCCGACGCAATGATAATCCTCGTGACTCCGTGGTATAACACAGGCAAGGCATCGACGGGGCTCTCCAATGTCGATTACGCAAACGCGATGGTCGCCCTTGCCGAATACCGCAACGATCCCCGCGTGACCTGCATCAACGCATCCGACAAAGACGCCACCGGCATCAATATGGACGATGCCTCTTTCAGAAGCAAATACTGCATCAAAGACAACGATGTCAGCCACCTCAACGAGGCGGGAATGGCATACATCCTTCCCTTCTTTGAAAAACAGATCGCCGAAAGATACTCGGAATTCCTCAAGACAAAAAGCGCAAGCTGAATAAAAAAATTCCTGCCACCCGTGCATCGGGTGGCAGGAATTTTATGTTATGAAAATTTCGCAGATCCCGCCCATTTTTCTATCTTGGGTGCGAGATCCTCCGAATATTTATCCTCAACCGCAAACCTTACCGTATAGAAAGCATCTCCTGCCTTGTACACATATGAATAATATATATAGGTCTTGCCGTCGTCGGGATTCCTGTAATCGTAAATATAATATGCCGGGTCGGCTTCGGTATTCTTTCCGAGTGTGACGATATTGTTTGACGAGATGACCGCGTCGATATACTCTCCGACGCTCAATGTCAGGGCTTCCTCACCGGTCGAAAAGTCATCCCTGAACACAAATACCGCAACTCTTTTTGAATCGTATGCCGAAACAAAACCGGTACCTTCATATCTGAACTTTTTGAAATCCTCCGTAAGTGTCAGCGTTACACCTCCCGAGGTAAAGGTCTTCTCCTTCGTATATGCTTCGGATCTCGTCAAAGCCATAGCGACATACACTGCCGAAAAGCCTATTATAAGTCCGACAACGACGCTGACCGCCATAACGACCGTCCCGCGACGCGTACCTTTTCTGCGTGAGGCGCGCACTTCCTCGGTGTCGTTATCGTCAAACCTGAAGGCATTTCCGCTTGCCGGATTGAGCCTGTTCTTTCCGGAAAGAAAGACATTCCCGCTCCCCGCCGGCACACGGTAATAATCGCTGCAATAGCCCTTGCTGAGTCCGTCGGCGATGACAAACACGCGCATCTCTTCTTCCCCGATCGGAAAGGTCTTCTCCTCACCGTTCCCGAGAGTGCCGAGGAAACGGCAGAGCGTACCGTCTATCTCGGTATCGCCCGCCGGATCCTCCGCATAGATCTTCATCTGCATAAGGCAGGCAACAAAGCTCTTTATTCTTTTAATCGTCAGATCTCTCATAATACTCACCTTATATTTTATTTTTTAAGAAAGCCATCCTTGCCGGCAAGAGTAAGCTCATAGCCGTGCGAATAATTTTCCGAGAAACAGAAATCGGCGCGAAGTTCGCCCGGGCAGTAGACTATGCTCCACATGGTCTTCTCGTAGCTGCCCTCGTCCTGCGGGTAATTCTTCTGCGAAACGCTCTCGAGCAGTGCGCGGACCTCTTCCCTGCCGGCGCTCCCCTCGTGAGATGCAAGACTGTCATAGCGAAGGTGTGACTGCTCCGAGCCGGTACCCTTCTTTTCGCTGTCGGCAAGATAATGGTTCGTGACTATATTCGTCTCCTTCACGAGCATCTCGCCGTTTACATATTCGACAACGACGCTCTTTCCGCTCGCATCGGCGATCGAGAAGTGATGCGCCGAGCCTATCGAGGAGTTCATATCGTATTCTTTCAGCAGGGAGACAGCCTCATCCACAGTCGCCGCGCGGTCAAGGACAAGCCTTATCGCCGTCGTCGTGGTGAGGTCGACCTTGTCGGTCTTCTGGTGCGTCTCCTCCTTGTCGCCCGCCATAAGGTCGGCGATCATCAGCCCCTTCTCGTTCATGCCGTCAAGCGGAACATAGATCGCCGCAAGGCTGAATATGCGGTCGAACATCGAGCCGTCGGGCTTGTAGTCCTCGCCGAATCCGAGAAAATCAAGGCAGGAGGTCGAGACAGACTCATATCCCTTGTCGGGCTTTGTGTGGACTATCATCGCGCTGCACTCTTCCCAATCGTAATTGCGTCCGAAGAACACCTTGCCGTCCGCATCCTTTGTGCATATCGTCGAGCATCCGAACTCTCCGGTCTCGACCTTCGCTTCGGGCTTGTAGAAGCCGCGCGAGAGAAATTCGGTAAGGTAATCGGCGACCTCCGCATCGCTCGCAGCGCCGCCCTTTTCAAGGAATTCGTCGAAGCCGTAGTCGCCGGTAAATTCCATCGAATAAAGCCCGTCCTCGAGCTTTTCTATCGTGTTCGCGGCGGTAACGAAGGTGCCGAACATCGACCACGCCCCGATTGCAAACAATGTAAAAAGCAATGCAAGCACCGCGACGACGCTGCCGACGGTTATCAGGATTATCTTTGTTTTCTTTTTCATGATGCAGTTACCTCCTTTGTCTTCTCTGACCGAAATTATAGCACACTTTTGCGCACTTTTCAATATCAAAGCCCGAAAACAAGGTCGTCGCCGTCCATCTCGTCGAGCTTCCGAAATCCGAGCGACAGGTAAAGCTCCTGCGCCCTTGTGTTGCACACCTCGGTAGACAGCTTGATCGGCTTTCCCGATTCCGCAGCCTTCAGAATACTTATCGCAAGCCGTGCGGCACTTTTGCCGTAGCCCTGCCCCTGATGCCCGAGGTCAATAAAATAACTCCATGAGAAAGCGTCGCCATCCCCGAGCCATTTACAGAGACTTATGAAACCGACAGGCTCGCCCTTCTCATTGTCAATGATACAGGGATAATTATCCTCCCTGCACAGATACGCCCGACCGACAGAAAACCACGCGGGGTTGACAAGCTCCTGTTGCTCCTCGCTAAGGCGGCAGTCGTAGGTCGCATATATAAAGTCATCCTCGGTCAGAATCGGTCTGATACTCACTTTCTCACCCCGCCAGCATCCGCCGTCGAGCCTTTCGAGCTTTTCACGCAAAGACATAATATCACCCTCTCGGAATTCAGTTGATTCAGTATATCATAAAAATGTATTAATGTAAAGATATCTCCGATATTGTTCACCGGATCCTTGACAATCGGCGCAACATATGATAAACTGAAGGTACCGGCACACCGAAATAATGACCTTCCGGAAAAAGGAGATAATTATGAACAACGGCAACGAAAAAGAAAATACGGGCGTTTGCACACTCACCGAAGAAGAGCTTGAGCTTGCCTGCGGGGGCAGGAGCGAGTACGGATCGCAGGGAAAGACGGGAATTACCTGCCCGCAATGCGGACGGTTTATACCGGCAAGCATCACGGATCTGCTTACTCAGGGTCATCTCAGATGCCCCAACTGCCTGTTCGTGATAAAGATCGACCGGAAGAAATAAATGCAAAAGGGGCTGTTAAAAACATCGAGTTTTTAACAGCCTCTGAAATCACCATATTTCTGTTTTGTACCCGTACCATGTGGGCGATGTGAAGCCGGTGGCTCCTTCATGATAATATACCGTGAAGTCTAAATCCCATGTTTTCTTAATGTCTAAATCAGGATCTGTATATGTAAACTCAAAGGTTTCGGGGGCGTTGCCTTCAAACTTAACCTTTTTAAGACCGCTGCATGCGTTGAAATCCTCATATGTGACATACTTTACTGTTTTCGGGATGACGATTTCCTTTAGCTTCGGATTAGCGGCAAATGCCTTGTGTCCGATGGTTACAAGGCCTTCGTTCAACACAACAGTTTCAAGGTTGGGATTGGCGCCAAATGCGCTATCTCCTATTTCTCTGGCTGTTGAGGGAAGTCTTATTTCCTTTATTTTTGTACGGGCAAAAGAGCCGTAACCGCCTATGATCTCAAGCCCTTCCTCAAAAACGATCGTTTCAAGACCGGAACTTTCAAAGGCAATATAGCCTATTACATTTGTTTTTGACGGAATTGTGATATGTTTGAGCGATGTGCATTTATAAAAAGCTCTTTCACCGATTAATTCCAGATTTTTTGAAAGAGTTATGCTCTCAAGTTTACTGCATTCGGAAAAACAGTCATCTCTGATTTCCACCACGGTATCGGGCATGGTCACGGAGGTAACGAGGTTATTCTTCATGAAAGCTTGCCCTCCGAGTTTTGTAACCGGGAGATTCTGAATTTCATTCGGAATGACAACGGTTTCCGACTTGCCTATGTACCACAGGATCTTAATACCGCCGTTTTCTTCCTCGTACTTGAAATCCGATTCGGGGTTGGGATTTTTCGCGGGACCATTGCATCCCGAAAGAGGAATCGCTAAGATTAAGATTATAATTGCAAAAAATAATGCAAGAATTTTTTTCATATCTGTCCTCCAAAATTTTGTAACATTAACATTATACATGAATTCGCATTAAAATGCAATAGTTATTGTGAAATTCGTGAAAAACAGTGTAAAATTTGAAACTGAAAAGAAAAAGTGGTTGAGTTCAGGAGAAAACAGCACGAAGCACATTTCGCAAATCTCAAATGAATTTATTTAGCAAAAAAAGCACTTGCCCAAGCAAGTGCTTTTTTATGTATCGCGCCGCAAAAAAGATACCACACGAAAATTACTGCGGTATAGGCATCACAGCCGCGCCTTTATAAATCCCATTGATATGTTTTCAGATCGACATGACAGGCGTCCTTCAAAACAACGCCCTCCTGCCTCAGCAGCTCCGCCTGCTCACCCCAGCCGGGGACCAGCCTGCCCGCGTGATTCACAACGCGATGGCACGGATACTGCCCGTAACAGCCGGCGCGGCTGAGGACCGTTCCCACCAGTCGCGCGTTACGGTCCCTTCCGATCAGCCGGGCGATCTGACCGTAGGTAGCCACGCGTCCCTCCGGGATTTCCTCCACGACCGAGAGGATCTCGTAAACCAACCGCTCATCCGGTAAACCCCACATCGTCTTCCCCCCTCACATATGACAGCATACCATAAAGAAGGCAAATAATCAAGTGCTTTTTCGCTTTACAACGGAAAACTTTGATTGCATAATTTGCTTCTTCGCTTTTCACTTTAGCGAAGGTACAGTACTGTCAATAGTTTTTCATACCTGAAAGTTCTATTAAAGTATTATTTTCACTTGACATTGACGCTGCGTCAAGTGGTATAATACAGAGGGGGTGAGGGTATGTATCAAAAATCTCTATACGATATTACAGAAGTTTGCAAGATGCTTGACACTACATCAAGAACGCTTCGCTTTTATGAAGAAAAAGGTATCATCCAAAGCACCACCGTTGGGATCTCATCTCGCCGACAATATACCGAAAAGCAAATTTCTCGTATCAAAAATGTTCTTGTTCTTCGTACATTGGGACTATCCGTAAAGGCAATTGCAGAGTT
>CAKXXW010000042.1 GCA_934378145.1 uncultured Eubacteriales bacterium | reverse complement strand
GGCAAAATGCCGCGAGACAAGGCATAGCTTCCATAGTCTTTAATCGTGAAAAAAGCACTACTTCTATAACCCGCCAACAAATTCTTTGAAGGGTTCGGGAAACTTTCTTCTAAGAAAGTTTCCCGTGTCCTCCGCATCCCCCGTGTCCCCCGCATCTCCCGCGTCCCCTGTCGCTCCCCATCACATCCGAGAAAGGAAACAGAAACAAAAAATGAAACACTATGATTATCTTGTCGTCGGCGCCGGACTTTTCGGTGCGACCTTTGCGGGCGAGGCGGCGAGGCGCGGCAAGCGCGTTCTCGTCATCGACCGCCGCGATCACATTGCCGGAAATGTCTACACCGAGCAGATCGACGGCATAAATGTCCACCGCTACGGCGCGCACATCTTCCACACGAACCGCGACGAGGTCTGGGACTATGTCAACCGCTTTGCGACCTTCAACCGCTTCACGAACAGCCCGGTCGCGAACTATCACGGCGAGCTTTACAGCCTTCCCTTCAATATGTACACCTTCAATAAGATGTGGGGTGTCGTCACGCCCGAGCAGGCTTACGAGAAGATCGAGAGCCAGCGCCGCGCCGCGGGGATCGGCGAGCCGCGGAACCTTGAGGAGCAGGCGATCTCGCTCGTCGGAACCGACATTTACGAGAAGCTCATAAAGGGTTACACCGAAAAGCAGTGGGGCAGACCCTGCCGCGAGCTTCCCGCCTTCATCATCCGCCGCCTGCCGGTGCGGTTCACCTTCGACAACAACTATTTCAACGCGCGCTATCAGGGCATACCGGTCGGAGGCTACACGAATATGGTCGGGCGTATGCTCGAGGGCGCCGATGTGAGCCTCGGTATCGACTACCTTGCCGACCGCGCCTCGCTCGTGAGTGTCGCCGACAGGATAATCTACACCGGAGCCGTCGATGCCTACTTCGACTACTCGCTCGGGTGCCTCCAGTATCGCTCGGTGCGTTTCGAGACAGAGAGGCTCGATACCCCGAACTTTCAGGGCAACGCCGCCGTCAACTATACCGACGCAGAGACGCCCTTCACCCGTATCATCGAGCATAAATGGTTTGAATTCGGGCTTGACAGCGAGGGCAAGGAGCTTCCGACGACGGTCATCAGCCGCGAATACAGCTCGGCGTGGAAGAAGGGCGACGAGCCTTACTACCCCGTCAACGATGAAAAAAACACCCTGCTTTACGAGAAATACAGGGTGCTTGCCGAAAAGGAACACGGCGTGGTCTTCGGCGGAAGGCTCGGCGAATACAAATACTACGATATGGATGCCGTCATAGCCTCGGCGCTTGCGCTCTGCCGAAAAGAACTCTAATTATGAACGCCCGCTCAGTAAATATTTCTTAAATGCTAACCTTAAATTAAAGTTTACATTACAGACATATTGCGGCTGTATTTGAGGCGTACCATATACATACAATTCCGTGGAGGGTGGTGTATATGATAAAGACTCTTGAGGCTGCATGCGGCTTTGTCCTTTCGGACGGAAGATTAGACTCGATACTCAACTGCCTTATCATCGTGCTTGCTATACTCATTTGCGTTTTCTGCCTCTTTCTTGCACTGAAAAACCGGAAAAACAGCGAAAAGGCGAAGGCTCACCGATTTTCCCATACGGAAAAGACGACCGGACTCTTGAGACCGAGCAACGAGGGATCGGTGCGGGTGGCGCATATCTCGGCGAAAAAGCCGCGCGGATGAGGAGCGGTTGAAAAATAAATACCTGTCCTTTCGACATAGTGGCGGATACCGTTGAAAAATTCGGTGTCCGCCTTTCCTTTTTTCGAGGTAAGGAGGAGCTTTATTATCGGCTCGCCGTCGACGATGGCGAAGGAGAAGGTCACGCAGGGGTCAGTCGTTCCGAGAAGTGCCGCAGCCGAGGCAAGCAGGACCGCCGGAAGCGCGTCGGATTCGAGCGGAACGCCGCACGGGTCGGTCACTATGCCTCCTTTGCGGAACCTGACGCCGAGGGTGCGGCATATCTTTCTTGCCTGCCGCAGAAGGAAGCATCCTGCTGTTTCGTCCTCCGTTTTTTCGAGCTTTTCGCAGTTTGCGAAATATTCCCTGACCCAATCCTTCTTTGTTTCGTCCGCGGCAAGGATCTCTTCAAACTTCGTCTCCTCTTCCAGGCGCAGGTCCTCATGCGGATCCTCCTTTGAAAGGAAGTCAAAAAGAGCTTCGAACTCTTCTTCCGAGATCTCTTCATCCTCCTCGTCCTCGTCTTCATCATCGAGGTACTCGTAATCGAAGTATTCGTCTTCGTCCGTGTATTCATCCTCTTCGGTGGTGGCTTCGGGATCCTCTTCTTCTTCTTTCTCTTCCCCTTCCGACGCTTCTTCTTCGGGGTCCGCTTCTTCCGCCTCGTCTTCGGAAGGGATCACGGTCTCTATCGGGTCCTCGCTCAGGCGTATCTCGCCCGCCGTGATGCGGGCGGAACGGCGCGCGAGGAGACGGAGCCTTGAACCTCCGAAAAAATCAGCCGTGTTTTCGGCGATCAGCGAATAGCTGTATTCGCCTTTCTCTTTTTTCTGCGGCTTGTCTGTCGATAAAGGTAAAGGTTCGGCTGCCGGAAGAGTTTCGCTTTCGGCAGCCGCAGTGTCTGTAAGCTGAAAAGAGTCCATAACAGCAACTCCTTAATTTTTCTTTTTCGCTGTGGGGGCGGGAGGTTCTTCCCCGTCATTTCGCGGGAGCATACGGAAAAAGTATATGTTGAAAGGGATCGAAACGGCGAAGGTGAGGAGGTCGGCTGCCGCCTGCGACATCTGTATCCCCGTTTCGCCTATAACGCGCGGAAGGATAAGTATCAGGGGGATGAAGAAGATCCCCTGACGGCAGGAGGCGAGGAAGGTCGCGCCCTTCACATACCCGAGGCTCTGGTAGAGCTGATTCACAAAGGTCGAGTAGGCGAGAACGGGCAGTGAGAGCCCGAGGAAGCGGAGCATCCGCACGCCGAAGTCGACCGTCGCCTGAGTCTCCGGATTGAAAAAGCCCATGATCTGCGTCGGAAAGATCAGGATGCAGAGCGCCGAGGCGCAGGAGACCGCGCTCCCGATCACCGTCGCGGCAAGGAAGGACTTCTTGACCCGACCGTAAAGCCTTGCGCCGTAGTTATAGCCGGCGACCGGCTGGAAGCCCTGCCCGACGCCGATTATGAGACTGCGGAGGAGCATATAGAGCTTGCTCGCTATGCTGACCGCGGCGATAGCCGGATCGCCGAACATTCCCGCGCCGTTGTTGAGAAGGGTCGTCGCGACGCTTCCGAGCCCTTGGCGGAAGACGGTCGGCAGCCCCGTGCGGACTATGAGAGAATAATCGGAAAACTTACGGCTGATGCTTCCGAAAGACAGGGTGATGCAGCTCTTCTTCATAAGGAAGAAGCAGAGCAGAATCGTGAAGCTGATGAATTGGCTGAGGACGGTCGCCATAGCCGCGCCGGCGACTCCGCAGCCGAAGGTGAAGATAAAGAGGGGGTCGAGCGCCATATTTATGAGTCCGCCGACCGTGAGACCTATCATGGAGAAGGTCGCGTGTCCCTCCGACCGCAGGATGTTGCTGAGGGTGAAGGAGACCGACATTATCGGCGCGCCGAGAAGGATGAACCTTGCATACCCGCGCGCGTGGGGGAGGATCGTCTCGGTCGAGCCGAAGAGTCGGAGCATGGGGTCGGTCGCGGCGAAGCCTATCACGCAGATGACTGCGCCGACGGCTGCTGCCGCGGCGACGGCGCTTGAGGCGTATTTGTTTGCGCTTTCGCGGTCACCGGCGCCGAGGTGCCTTGAGACAAGGCTTCCGCAGCCCATTCCGATGCCGTAGCCGAACGCCTGGATTATTGATTGAAGCGCGAAGACTATGCCGACGGCACCGGTCGCGCTGTCGCCGAGCTTGCTGACGAAGAAGGTATCGGCGGTATTATAGACCGAGGAGATCAGCATACTGAGGACGGTCGGGATCGAGAGGAGGAAGACGAGTTTCCAGACCGATTCGGTCGTCATTTTTTCGAGTTCTGTTTTTTTCGCATTGACGCGCATCAAATTTTCCTCCGTTAAAATCAGAGACGGGAGACGCAGGACGGGAGATGCGGGGACTTTCTTGGAAGAAAGTCCCCGCGTCCCCCGTCGCGTCTCCCGCATCTCCCGTCTCCCGTTTTCCTGCATAAAGGCATTGTTTTACTTTACCGCAAGATTTACCTCGTCGGGGTCCTTATAGGTCGGGACGGCGCGGCGGATCGCTCTCCGGATCCCCTCCGCCGATTCGGGTGCAGGCGAATTCGCGATCGCTTCCTTAAGCCCGCAGATAATGCCTTCTATCTCTTCCCTCGTTCTCGGCGTGTCGTGTTCGATAAAGATCAGCCTGTTCGCCGTTTTCGTCGTCTTTTCCGACTTTATCAGCAGCTCCTCGTAGAGCTTCTCGCCCGGGCGAAGTCCTATCTCGACTATATCTATGTCTTCATAGGGTCTGAGTCCCGAGAGCCTTATCATATTTTCGGCAAGGTCGACGATCTTCACGGGTTCGCCCATATCGAGAACGAAAAGGTCGCCGGGTTTCGCCATCGCGCCCGCCTGAAGGACGAGCTGCGACGCCTCGGGTATCGTCATGAAGTAGCGGCAGATCCGCCTGTCGGTCACGGTGACGGGTCCGCCCTTCTCTATCTGCTTCTTGAAAAGCGGGATGACCGAGCCGTTACTGCCGAGGACATTTCCGAATCTTACCGCGGTAAAGGAGGTCGCGCTGTCGGTCCTGCACTGGATGACCATCTCGCAGAGCCGCTTTGACGCGCCCATCACATTCGTCGGGTTGACCGCCTTGTCGGTCGAGATAAGGACGAACTTCCCGACCCCGTATTTCTCCGCGGCGTTCGCGGTGTTGTATGTCCCGATGACATTGTTCTTTATAGCCTCCGACGCGCTATGCTCCATGAGCGGGACATGCTTATGCGCCGCGGCATGGAAGACCACATCGGGCCGGTAATAGTCAAACAGCGCGTCGAGCCTTTTCGTGTCGCGCACCGAGCCTATCTCGACATCAAGGTTCAGCTCCTTGCCGTAGGTGCGGAGAAGCTCCTGCTGAATATCGTAGGCGTTGTTTTCGTAAATATCGAAGATCACGAGCTTTTTCGGTGAGAGCCTTGCTATCTGGCGGCAGATCTCGCTGCCGATAGAACCTCCGCCGCCCGTGACGAGGACGGTCTTTCCCGAATAGTAACCCTTCACGAAGGTGTCGTCGATCTTTATGCTGTCGCGGAAGAGAAGGTCCTCTATCCGCAGGTCGTGAAGCTCGGGGCGCCTGTTATTCTCCGAGCCGCCGTCCGAGAGGCGCAGGTCGTATATCTTTACCTTGCACCCGAGCGCCGAGTAGCGCTCAAACAGCTGCTTCACCGCGCTTCCGCTGAGGTTCGGGAGGGCTATGATGACCTCTTTTACCCCGTATGTTTCAAAAAGCTCGGGCAGCCTATCGTTCTCGTCATAGACGCGAAGCCCCTTCACCGTGTTGCCGACCTTGTCGGCGTCGCGGTCGACGAACATCACGGGGCGGCAGGAGAGGCGGCAGTTCATCATAAGCTCGTCATAGAGCATGGCTCCGGTCTGACCCGCGCCGATTATCGCGACGGGGATGGCCGCGATATGCTTTCCGGCATTCTTTCTCTTGCAGATTATGCGGTAGCAGAAGCGCGAGGCGAGCGAGGCTATATCGAACAGCGCGACGATCAGGATATTCACCCACGCGCTGACCTCTATGAAGGGCAGGACATGGATAAGGCAGACCGCGATAGCTCCGCCGAGCATATCCGCCAGCACCATCCTTATGTACGCCGCCGAGTCGGAATATCTCCACACTATCGTGTAGGCTCTTCCGATGATCCTTGCGCCGGAGACGAATATGAAGGTTATCACGCAAGCCTCCGCGAACATCCAGGCTTCATCAAAGACCGATCCGCGGGCGAGCTTTGCGAGTATGAATACTATAAGGGCGGCGGCAAAGAATATCGCAGAGTCTATCAGCAGAAGATATTTCCTTCTGCCTCCCTTTGCTTTGTTTTCCATTTTAACATCCTCGGATAAATAAAAATTTTCCTGAGTCTATCTGTGCCTTCTGTGCCGTGATCTCCTTGCCGATCTTCCCCTGCGTCGGGCTTCGGTGTCGGGTTCCTCTTCTATCATTATGAAGATGAGCGTCGCGATCATCCCGTAGGGCAATGGGCAGAATTCGCCGGGGTTCACCTGCGACATAAGGAGCAGTCCGAGGTACGAGAGCGCGAGCGTCGCCGTCATGACGCTCCGCTTCTGCCATACGAGCCGTACCTGCGTCGCGAATCTGAATATATAGGCGGCGAGTCCGAGCGTACCCATGCTTCCGATTATCTGCGGCACCATCATATGATACCACGGAAGCGTACCTGCCTTGCCGTTATAGAGGTCGCTGTTTGCCGTGTTGCCGAGGCCCTTTCCGAATATGGGAGCTTCCGAGAAATCCTCGAGCGCGCGGACGAGCAGCTTTGCTCTCGGCTCGACCTGATCGGCGATAATGGTTATTATTTTGTCCGGGAGCGAGAACTTTATTATGAGAACTATCCCGGTAAGGCTGTAAAGCGCCGTCGCACCGATGAAGATGCCTTTTAGGACCTTATTCCTTTTTTCTCCGACCGCCATAAGAAGAAGGCAGAAGAAAAGCTCGATAGTCGCCATGACGATGCCTCCGCGTGACCGCGCGAGGATTATCGAGACGATCGTGACCGGAACCGAGAGAAGGAAGAACCTGCTCTTTTTCATGGAGAGCCAGAACGCCGCCGGCATGGAGATGAGAAGGAAGGTCGAGAGGTTGTTGCCGGGCTGGAGCCTTGCCGCAAAGTAGGATGAATTGAAACCGAAGAAACCGTACTTCGTGAATTCGTCCGCAAAGTCGGAGAAGGTCATCCCGTTTGCAAACTGTTCGCAGCAGGACGGCTCAAGTCCGCGCGCCGCTCCCCAGACCGCGCCGTCCTGCGTCATGCACTCGACATAGATCTCGACGGTGTGGAAGCATGCGAGCATTCCCATGAGGAACAGGATGAAGACGAAACGCTCTCCCCGCTCCGCGCCATGTCTTGACTGCGACTTGACGAGCATATATATCCCGATCATGCCGACGCCGAGCATCACGGTGTAATAGAGTGCCGTCGGGTTGAAATATTCCTTTACGGGGATCGAAAAAAGTCCGCCGAAGGTCACCGCCACAGCGACGGCAACAAGACCGGAAAAGCTCTTTCCGATCCTGAAGGTGGTCTTGTAGTAAACGAAGTGGAATATCAGCGCGCCGACCGGTATGACCGCGAGAAAGGCGAGCTTTATAAAAGTATTGAAGGAGTCATAGCATTGGAGCATGGCGATGCAGGCTGAAAGGATGGGAAAGAGCAGCACCATGAGGTCATCGCATATGATGAGCAGAGCCGAGATGAGAAGGACGAAGAAGACGGCGCCGGGAACCTCTATGCCGAGCGAGATGACGAGGGTGGCGGCGAGGAAGGTCAGAAGCATAAACGGGACGCCGGAGCAGAACGCCCTTACGCGACGCAGCAGCTCGGGAACGGGCTTTGCGTCGGCGGGGGATTTTGCATTTGCAGAAGGGGTAACGCCGGCGACGGCCTTTCGGTCCGCACCGACGGTTTCAGATCGTTTCATGTTGAATGTCTCTTCCGATACAGAATTATTTTTGGGCACATTTAGGACATTATACACTATAAGAGAGGATAAATCAATCCCTTCAATGATAAATGTAACGAAGCAGGCATCGGATGTGATGAAAATTTACCTTTTTTATGCCATTTTGTTATAAATAAATGCCTTTCCGGAGACAAACGGACAGTACGGAATACGGGGGGATACGAAGGATGCGGGGGCTTTCTTGGAAGAAAGCCCCCACCCCCCAAAGAATTTGCTGACGGGTTACGGGAGGAATGTGTCTTGTCTCGCGGCATTTTGCCTGCGGCAAAACTTTGGCGTATTTCGGAGGAAGCTCCTTAAAAGTCTGCAAGCAGCCTTTTCTCGGACTTCCTCGAAATACGCCGGAATTTTCCCCCGCGGGGGAAAATTCTGCCCGAGACAAGAGGCTTGGCCGTTTGACCTTAAGGTTGCGCTCATTTACAGGTCGCACACACCGTTAAACCGAACACTCACAGGACAATAAGAGCGCACCGAAGCGTTTATCAAGTTTAGGTCAAGCCTTTAAAAAGGCTTGACCTAATCTTCAAAAAGGCTGTGGGTGAAGTTCTCGCCTTTCGGTGAGCGTGCAGCTTAACGGTGCGTGCGACCTGTAAGCGGGTTTCACCTTTAGCTTGAAGGCTTTTAGCCTCTTGTCTCGGGCAGAATTTCACCTCGTGAGGTGAAATTCCGGTGGGTTTTTGCCCGAGGCGAAAAGGGGATGCTCGCATACCCTTGAGTCCTCGGCAAAAATCCACCAAAGTTTTGCCGCAGGCAAAATGCCGCGAGACAAGACATAACCTCTATACCCCGTCAGCAAGTTCTTTGAAGGGTTCGGGAAACTTTCTTCTAAGAAAGTTTCCCGAGTCTCCCGCATCCCCCGTCGCGTCCCTGCAACGAAAAGCGGGGAAACCTTCTCCGAAAGAAGGTTTCCCCGAGTTCCTCGTATCCCCGTTTATTCGAGTTCAAACGCGCCGGTATAGAGCCTGTAATAAGTCCCCTTCTCGGCGATGAGTTTTTCGTGGTTGCCGCGCTCGATGATCCTTCCGTGGTCAAGCACCATGATGACATCCGAGTTTCTGACGGTCGAGAGTCTGTGCGCTATGACAAAGACCGTTCTGCCCTTCATCAGCGCGTCCATTCCCTTCTGTACTATCGCCTCGGTGCGGGTGTCTATCGAGCTTGTCGCCTCGTCAAGGATCATGACGGGCGGGTCGGCGACCGCGGCACGCGCGATCGAGAGGAGCTGCCTCTGTCCCTGCGAAAGTCCCGAGCCGTCGCCCTCGAGCATCGTGTTGTAGCCCTCGGGCAGCATCCGGATGAATCCGTCGGCGTTCGCGAGCTTCGCGGCGGCGATACATTCTTCGTCGGTCGCGTCAAGTCTTCCGTACCTGATATTGTCCATCACGGTACCCGTGAAGAGGTTGACATCCTGAAGCACTATGCCGAGCGAGCGGCGAAGGTCTGCCTTCTTTATCTTGTTGATATTTATCCCGTCGTATCTCACCTTTCCGTCGGCGAGGTCGTAGAAGCGGTTGATGAGGTTCGTGATCGTCGTCTTTCCGGCACCCGTCGCACCGACAAGGGCTACCTTCTGTCCCGGGCGGGCGTAGAGCGTGATGTCGTGAAGGACTATCTTGCCCTCTTCGTAGGCGAAATCAACATTGTCGAAGACTATATCGCCCTCGAGCTTTGTGTAGGTCACGCTGCCGTCGGCAGTGTGCGGATGCTTCCATGCCCATATGCCGGTATGCTCATCGGTCTCGGTAAGCTCTCCGTTCCCGTCGTACTTCGCGTTGACGAGGGTAACATAGCCGTCGTCGGTCTCGGACGGCTCGTCAAGGAGAGAGAAGACTCTCTCAGCGCCCGCCATTGCCATGGCTATGGCGTTTACCTGGTTCGTTAGCTGGGTCACCTGGTTTGCGAACTGCCTTGTCATTCCGAGGAATGACACGACGACCGCGATCTCAAGCAGCCTGTGCTCGGAGCCGTTTATCAGCCAATTCAGCGAAGGGTTGATCGCGCCGCCGATGAGGAGCGCGCCGCCCACGAATGCGACAAGGACATAGAGGATGTTGCCTATATTGCCCATGATCGGCATGAGGATATTCGCGAATTTGTTGGCGTTCGTCGAGTCGGAGCAGTACTGCTCGTTGATCTTATCGAAGTCGCGCTCGGACTCCTTTTCGTGACAGAAGACCTTTATGACCTTTTGCCCGTGCATCATTTCCTCGACAAAGCCCTCGACCTTGCCTATCGTCTTCTGCTGACGAACGAAGTATTTCGCCGAGGCGCCGCCTATGAACTTCGTCACGAAGAGCATACCGACAACGCCGCAGATGACGACAAGGGTCAGCCATACCGAGTAGTAGAGCATTATCGCGAAGAGCGCGATAAGCGTCAGCGAGGACTGGAAAAGGCTCGGGAGCGACTGCGACACAAGCTCGCGCAGAGTGTCTATATCGTTCGTGTAATGCGACATCACATCGCCGTGGTTGTGCGTATCGAAGTACTTTATCGGAAGGGTCTGCATCTTCGAGAACATCCTCTCGCGCATCCTGCTCATAAACGCCTGCGTGAGGTATGCGCCTATCTGCGTATAGAGGAAGACTATGAGAAGCCCAACGGCATAAATGATCACCATAGTGATGATCGAGCGGAGTATCTGCGGCGTCATAGCCGAGTATACCTCTGCGGGGACGCCGCCCGCCTTTACCTGTGCCAGACCCTGCTCGATATAGGAGGCTATCGTCTTCACATAGATCGAAGGAACGACATTTATCAGCGATGCCAGAGCGATGAGGCCGAAGACCGCGATTATCTGAGGCTTGAAGTCGGCAAGGGCGTACTTTATGAGCCTTTTCACCGTGCCGAAGTTTATCTTCGGGATTTCCTTTATGTTTCTTGCGTTTCTCTTCATTCGGCATCACTTCCCTTCGTCTGAGAAGTATATACCTCGCGGTATATTTCGCTGTTTCTGAGAAGCTCCTCGTGCGTGCCGGAGGCGCTTATTTTGCCGTCGTCCATAACGACGATAAGGTCTGCGTCCTCGACCGAAGAGATCCTCTGCGCTATGATTATCTTCGTCGTGCCGGGGATCTCCTTGCGGAACGCCTTCCTTATCATGGCGTCGGTGCGGGTATCGACGGCGCTCGTCGAGTCGTCAAGGATGAGGACCTTCGGCTTTCTGAGCAGAGCGCGGGCGATGCAGAGCCTCTGCTTCTGCCCTCCCGAGACATTCGTTCCTCCCTGCTCGATGTAGGTGTCGTACTTGTCGGGGAAGGTCTGTATGAACTCGTCCGCCATGGAGAGGCGGCAGATGCGCTCAAGCTCTTCGTCCGATGCGTCGGGATCGCCCCAGCGAAGGTTTTCCTTTATCGTACCCGAGAAGAGGACATTCTTCTGAAGCACGACGGCGACATTCTTGCGGAGCGTCTCGAGCGAGTAGTCGCGGACATCGACTCCGCCGACCTTCACATCGCCTTCGGTAACATCGTAAAGGCGCGAGATGAGGTTTACGAGCGAGGTCTTCGAGGATCCGGTCGAGCCTATGATGCCGACCGTCTGTCCCGACTTTATGTGAAGGTTGATATTGTCAAGGGCGTATTTTTCCGCCTTGTCGCTGTATTTGAAATATACTCCGTCGAAGTCGATACTGCCGTCCCTGACCTCTGTTACGGGGTTCTCGGGGTCGGTGAGGTCGCTCTTTTCGTTGAGCACCTCGGCGATACGGTTAGCCGATTCGGTCGACATCGAGATCATGACGAAGATCATGGAGACTATCATCATGCTCATAAGGATCTGCATCGAGTAGGTTATCATGCCCGAGAGAACGCCGAGCCCGAGCTGCGTTCCGCCGGTGCTTATGACTATCTTCGCGCAGAAGAAGGAGATGAGGATCATCGCCGCGTAGATGCAGAACTGCATCAGAGGGTTATTGAGGGCTATGATGCGCTCGGCTTTCGTGAAATCGCGCCTGATGTCCTCCGACGCACGGCTGAACTTCTCGCTCTCGTAGTCCTCGCGTACGAAGGACTTTACGACCCTCATCCCGCGGATGTTTTCCTGCACCGATTCGTTGAGCTTATCGTACTTTCTGAAAACGCGGTCAAATATCGGATAGACCTTCGTGATGATGAGGAAGAGTCCGATGCCGAGTACGGGGATTATTCCGGCGAATATCCACGCGAGCGAGCCGCCGAGCCTTATCGACATAACGAAGGCGAAGACGAGCATGAAGGGGCAGCGGATAGCCGTCCGGATTATCATCATATAAGCCATCTGGACATTTCCGACATCGGTAGTCAGACGGGTGACAAGGCTCGGGGTGGAGAACCTGTCGATGTTTGAGAATGAGAAATCCTGCACGCGGTAGTAGAGATCGTGCCTGATGTTCTTCGCAAAGCCGCAGGCGGCAATGGCGCAGAACCTTCCCGCGAGAACGCCGAAGGTCAGCGACAGCGCGGCGAGCAGGACGAGAAGCAGTCCGTACTTTACGATCTCGGTCATCTCGCATCCGTTCTCGATCTTGTTGATGAGTCCCGAGGTGAGCAGCGGAATGAAACATTCCACGACGACCTCCATCGATACGAAAACGGGAGCCAGGATCGAGGGCGCAATGTGGCCCCGTGCGCAGGGCGCCAGCGTGCGGATAACATGATTTTTCTGCATAGGCTTCCTTTCTTTGATTTATGGTATTTTTTATAATAATTACTTATAATAGCCTTTTAAAACATACTTTAGAAGATAATTCTTCCTAAATTAAGGAAATTACAAAGTATTACTATTATACTCAAGCCGCCCCGATTGTCAAGCGCATTTTTTATATGTTTACATATTATCCGATTTTCCCTGCCGCACCGTGGGACGGACGGGGGATACGAGGGATGACGGGAGATGACGGGAGATGCGGGGGACTTTCTTTCGAGAAAGTTTCCCGAACCCTTCAAAGAATTTGTTGAAAGGCTATGGCAGTAAAGACTTGTCTCGCGGCATTTTGCCTACGGCAAAACTTTGGTGGATTTTTGGAAAAGCTCCTCAAAAGTCTGCGAGCAGCCTTTTATCAGACCTTCCCCAAAAACCCACCGGAATTTTCCCCCGCGGGGGAAAATTCTGTCCCGAGACAAGGGCAAAAACCGTTTGACCTTAAGGCTGCGTTCGCTTACAGGTCGAACGCACCGTTAAACCGAACGCTCGCAGAACGAGAAGCCTTCACCCTTAGCGCTTATCAAGTTTAGGTCAAGCCTTTCGGGAGGCTTGCGGTTTCCAAAGGCAGAGCCTTTGGTCGCCCTCCGCAGAGGGCGAAAGCCTCTTTACGGCATTTTCTTTTTGCTTAGCTTTTTCTTTTGTGCCTTTTATAGGCAAAAGAAAAAGCGCCTATAAATTTCCGAGGGCAATCGCCCTATAAAAAGGCAAAAATCTCCCACGGTAGGCGCCCGCGATACAAATGAATGAATCGTTTGCTCCGCAAACATGAAGCGGCAACTGCGTTGCCATGAAACATTCGCCTTCGGCGAACATGAAGCGAAGCGCACCCGCTTTCTCCTCCGTGCGGCGAAGCCGCGCTTCATAGGGCGAAGCCCTGCTTCATTTTTCATGCACCAAAGGTGCGCTTCATTT
>CAKXXW010000041.1 GCA_934378145.1 uncultured Eubacteriales bacterium | reverse complement strand
TTCATTTGCTCCTGCAGCCGTCGGTGTGCCGGAAACGGTACCGTCGGGGGCAACCTCAAGCCAAGCGGGACCGGAAACCTTGGAGAAGGTATACGGTGCCGTGCCGCCTGTTGCGCCGCTTGCTACGGAGAAGGAAGTGATAGCCACGCCGTTTTTCGGATTTTCGATATCCCATGCGTCGTTCTTTGCAAATGCAAGCGGTGTGCCTGCGGGTGCAGTGACCGTATATTCGGGAGAATCTGCCCATACGAGCGAGTAGTCGTCATACACTCCGGGGGTGTCTGTCGTCCATGCCACGCCGTCTACCGTAACGGTAACGCCTGCGCTGTCAAGCATGTGCGTCAAGCCTGCCGCGTCGTCGATGCGAACCTGACAATGGAACATGTATGTACCCTCTGTAAAGGTAGCTCCGGTATATCTTTTCCATTCGCCCGCGCTGTTCTTCTTGAACCAGTCTCCGTTGCCGCTGTTTATATTGAAGCGTGCGGGTGCGCCTGTTGTCACGATAACGGTGGGCTTATTATACGTGCCGCCGTATACAAGTATTGTTGAGATGTCGGAGGTTCCCGCCACTTCGCTTACCTTTGTGCGGTCTGCGGGGTTCAGCGTCGTGATCAGCTTTTTCGTGCGATCCTCTTGCGTTTTCTCTTTGCCGACTTCGCCAATGGTCGGTGCTTCTGCCGCCTTTGCACTGAACGTGCCGAGGCCTGCAAGCGGCAGAACTCCCAGCAGCATCACAAGAGTCAGAAGCAGACAAATGACTTTGTGTGTAATCTTACTCATGTTGTTTCTTCTCCTTTTCGGTTTTTTGTTTTTGTATCGCCCTCGACAGCTTTTCGCCGCAGACATGGCAGTAGTGCGCGTCCGGTCCTGTCACCGAACGGCATTTCGGGCACCCGTGTGCCGCAAAAGATACCGTTTCCCATCGGCGGAAATGTTTCAGGTAAAACAAGCCGCTGCACTTCTTATTGTGTTATGGTAAAATAGTTTTCCTCCGCTTTTCGCGGGCGGTTGTTTTTCTGCTCAGTCGCGCTCAGTTGTCCGAGTTTTCATTGAACTTTGCGTACACATACATGTCTTCGTTAACCGTAAAGGTATATGTCTCATTCGAGGAGATAAGCGTTTCGTTCTGGTTGGGAGAGACAATGTACCAGCCGACAAACCGATAGCCTTGTTCTCTTACATGGGCCGTCAAGGTGATCTGTGTGCCTTTTTCAACCCTGCGGCCGTTGCCGAAGTCCACTTGCTGTCCGTTTTCCGTGAAGTAACCGGCCTCGGTCGGATAAGCGATAAAGGTATACATTTCCTTTTCGACGAATTTCGCGTAAACATACATATTTTCGTTAACCGTAAAGGTATATGTCGCGGTCGTGGCGATCAGCGTTTCGTTCTGATCGGAGGCAAGGTACCAGCCGACAAAGTTATATGTTTCGCTTGCTACGGCAGTCAGCGTGATCTTTGTGCCTTTTTCCACTCTCCGACCGTTGCCGAAGTCCACTGCCTCTCCGTTTTCGAGGATCAAGCCCTCTCCCATCGCATACGCGTAGAAGTTAAACTTTTCTTTTTCCTCAAACCTCGCGTAAACGTACATGTCTTCGTTGACGGTAAAGGTATATGTCTCATTCGAGGAGATAAGCGTCTCGTTCTGATCGGAGGCATGGTACCAGCCGACAAACCGATAGCCCGCTTCTTTTACGTGAGCCGTCAAGGTGATCTGTGTGCCTTTTTCAACCCTGCGACCGTTGCCGAAGTCCACTTGCTGTCCGTTTTCCGTGAAGTAACCGGCCTCGGCCGGATAAGCGATAAAGTTGTACATTTCCTTTTCCGCGAATTTAGCCTGAACGTACATATTGTCATTGACCGTAAAGGTACAGGTTGCGTTCGTGGTGATCAGCGTTTCGCTTTGGTTGGGAGAGACAACATACCAACCGGAGAAATTATAGCCTTCGCTCGCTACTGCGGTCAGTGTGATCTTCGTTCCTTTTTCCACTCTCCGACCGTTGCCGAAGTTCACCTCGGCTCCGTTTTCGGTAATCTGTCCCCCGCTGAAAGGAGAGGTCTGCGCAAGGAAGCTGAAAATCTCGGTCACCTTAATGGTAATGGTCGCTTTTAATTTGGGATTCGCTAAGTACGTGTACGTGATCGTGAACGTACCCGTTTGGCTCGTGTCAAACCTTCCGTTTTCGTTGTACGGGATCGTGCTGTCGATTTTATATTCCACACCGTAAATCAACGCCCGGTATTCGTCGCCAACCTTGCCGAGCACGGGCAGCCCTTCGGGGGAGGCATAAAACTCGCTGTTCTTTGCTATCACATACTCGGTTATCAATTTTCCTTCGTTATCGAGGTAAAAGCCCCAATCGGGATCGTCCGCCGGCTTGATTTCGGTGACGGTAGCCCGGAACAGCGCGGTCAAATGCAGATTGCTCGTATGCTCGTTGACGACAAAGGTGTGCTTTTTCTCGGTCGAAATCAAATTTTCCGCGGAATAAAGGTCGGCGGAAACAAACCAACCGACAAACTGATAGCCGGGTTTCGGCTTCACTTCGAGGGTAACGCTTGCGTTCTCCGGCAGGTCATCCACATAGAAGTCTCCTTCTTCCGAAACATCCACGCCGACAAACTCACCCGCGCCGTTTTCTTCGATTCTTGCCGCAATGTAAAACGCATAGCCGAATCTTGCGTACACTGTGGTGTCCTCGTCTACGGTGAATTCGTAAATGTCTTCGGTAGAAATCAGCGCTGCGTTTTCGCCTTCGCCGTCGTACCAGCCGACGAATTTATAGTAACCGGTTGCGCCGCTGGCCGAAACTTTAACCTTGGAGCCTTCCACGACCTCCAATTGCAGCTCCTTTTCGGGGCCGGACGAGCCTTGCTCTTTATATTCGTAAACATTTCCGCGTTCATCCGCGATGACGGTCAAGGTCACATTTTTCTTTTCGACAAACCTTGCGTAGATGTAGGTGTTGTCGGTTAAGGTAAATGTTTCGGTCGCGTTGGACGAGACATACTGTGCTTCTCCGCTGTACGAGTGCTTGATGTACCAGCCTTCAAACTTGTAGCCCTCGTTGGGGTGCGCTGTCAGAGTTACCGTGCCGCCAAGGTCAATTTCCTCCCGGTAGCCGTCGGGGGAATCCACCACGGTGACATCGCCTTTTTTGATTATGCCGTTTTGTTCGCTATTGTCTAAGTAACAATACATTTCGGCTTTGGGTACGTTTACCATAAGCGTGGCTTTTACGCCCTTGTCATGCTTGTAAGTAATGATGATTTCATGATCGCCCGTCTTTGTGTAGTCCACCCGGCTTGCATCGACAATATATTCGGACGCGTCGAGAACGTTGCCGTTGTTCGTCGTTACGGTAAGCCCCGTAAGGTCGGCTTGTTTTTTAGAGGACAAGTCGTAATGGAAGAATCCGTATTCAAATCCGTCGCAGGTCACTTCAATCGACATGACATCTTCCCTGAATAAGGCTTTCAGATGCTCGTCTTTGCCGTTTTGGGTAAAATCATATTCCGCTTCGGTAGAAACGGGCTGTTCGGAAACACGTCCCTCCGCGTCAACGGAATACCAGCCGACAAACCGGTATCCGGCGTCGGGCACGGCCGTAATGCGTCTGAAACCGTGCAGACGGAAATACCCGAAGGTTTGAGGAACGCCGCTTTCCGTCATGACGGTTTCATGGAAGCGATCCACCTCCAGCCTTCCGTTCCCCTCAAATTCCAGGGTGAGGTTGGCGTGCTTTTCCGAAATGGAAACGCTAAACCCGCCGGTGTACTCATGATCGTCCAGCATAATATTGTAGTCTATGTCATAAATACCTTCTTTTCGGAAGTCCAACCCGTCGTAATCAATGGTATAATCGCCGAAATAAAGAGGCACAAGCTCCGTGCCTTTGCCGTCAGCCGTGCGGCGAAGTCCCATCACCTGTATGTTCAACAGGTCGATTTCCGGTGCGCCGGGTTTGTAAAACAATTCTTGGGTCAGCGTGCCGTTTTCTCTGGCGGGGATATTCGAGGTACCGGGGAACAGGCGAAGCTGATATACTCCTTTCATGTTCGATGCGGTTGATTTGATTTTGAACACCGCCAAGACGGTCAAATCGCCTCTGTCGCCGTTGAGCTTGAACTCGGCACTGTCAGACAGTTTCTCGCCGATAACGCCGCCCTCGTGCAGCTCATACCAGCCGTCAAACTCAAAATCATTTTCATTGGTCTGTCCGTCCCCCCAAGCCTTCGGCTCGGCGATCAGCGTATACTCGCTGTTGTCTCCGGTCAGAATAAACTCTTTGTATTTGTGGTATGTGTCCTTCCCCACGCCGTAATTGGCCTCCACGCGGAATTTACCGCCGTAGGTCGATCGTGCCGCCAGCATGGGATTGTCCTCGGAAATGTGCAGCGCTATGCGGGTTTTCAAATCATGATCCTTAAGTTTGTACCAAACCACATATTCGCCTTCCTTGGTGTAGTCCACCTCGTCCAATCCGGTCACGGTATATTGGTCGGGGGACAGCTCAACGAACATCATCTTGCCCGTTTTAGGGTGTCTTTTCAGTCCCTTCAGCACAAGGCCGTTAATGTCGTAGTTTTTGCTGTTGCCGGGCTTGAGGAAAAGCTTTTCTGACGCTCTGCCATCAGCATACGCCACGGGGAAATTGGATGTGCCGGGGAAATGCCACAGCTGATACACCCCGGTCAAATCGGCGTAGAATTTGGCCACAATCGTTTGTTCGCCGCCGGCGACAAAATTGTAGTCACGCTCCGTGGAAAAGGGCTTCTCCTCCACTACGCCGTTGTTTTCAAGGAACCACCCTGCAAAATAGAAGCCCTCCGTTTCGGAGACTTTCAGCCTCAATTCCCCGCCTTGTTTTACATAGACGGTCGTTTCCTCGCCGTCGCTCAGATAAAAACGATCGTGGAGGACAAAGAAATCGGTCCTTCTCACCGATACACCGCCCGGGCACGATTTCTCCACCTTGATGGTAATCTTTTCACCCACCGATGCGTCCCCGAAAAAGAACAGGGAAAACGAGTCGGTTTCAAAGATCACTTGCCCGTCCTTATATTCGCAGGCAAGCTCCTCCACTTCGGTTTCGCTCTTGACGTGGTACACCACGTAGTCGGTTACGTCCTTGAGGGGCGCAGGAACGGTTATTTTCACTTTTCCGTTGGGCTGCACCTTGGCGCCTTCCTTAAGAACCGAGATGTCAATGGCCGCCAAGTCCGACTCCTCAAAGGCGGCACACCGTTCCGGCAACAAGGCCAGCGCTTTTTGAACCGCCTCATCGGACAGGTCGCGCTTTTCCGTTATGAGCTTGGAGCCTCTTTCGAAGCCTCCGCCTTGCAGGACAATGCCCATATCGCTTTTCAATTCCTTCAATTGGATATCACAGCCGTTGCACCCGCCGCAGCTGTCACAGCCGTTGCAGCTTGCAAGCAGGAATATGCCTAAAAGAATCACCGTGATGGACAGGATATACCGTAGCTTCTTTTTCATTTTTTCTTTACCTCCCTTTCATGCGTATGCAGATGTGTTTGTTGTCTTCCGTTTCCCTTCGCCTCGCCGCGTAAATCGGCGAGGCGAAAAGCGATCCGATGCCGAAACCCTTGCGAATTTCAGCGTTTTACGTCTTGTGTCTTGTGTCTTGTGCTTTTGCTTTGGGTTTGGTTTTTATGTTTATTTTTATTGCTTTTTCGCAAACACGCCCTTGACGGCCGCCATGAAGTCAGCCCATGTCTTTTTCCTGATCACAAACCAGAAAACGGCAAAGCCGCCGAGGCCGACCACGAGGACCGAGCCGATCACGATCCCCGCAATCGCTCCGCCCGAAAGACCTTCTTTTTTTGGTGCCGGGGGTGTTTCGCCGCCGGGATCGTTTCCGGGATCATTGCCGGATTCGTTGCCTGTTCCGCTGCCGATCGGAGTTTTGTCCTCATACACGGCGGTAAGAACTCTTTCGTCCGTTACCTCAAAGGTATAACTCTTTTCGGCACTTACGATTTCTCCGCTTGCATCCTGCCAGCCCTTGAACACTTTGCCCTCGGCCGGATCGTTTGCGGTTACGGTTATGCTTTCGCCGTGCGCATAGAATTTACTTTCGCCGTTTATTACCACATTGTGCGTGCCGATTTTGGCAATTCTGATTTCGGTGATTTCGTTACCGTTATTGTCAAAGTGCCTGTCGCAAATCGTACAATCTTTGTGCCCTTTCGTACCGAACACTTCCGTTGTAGCAGGGACTTCATCGATCCACTTACCAAAGCTGTGTCCTCCTGGATTAACGGGTAGTTTCAGATCTTCCAGTGTGGTTTCCTGCTTGTTTTCGTCCACGAGTTTTTTACAAGCCGAACATTCATAGTGCGCCTTTATGCCGTTCTGCATGCAGGTAGAATTCGTTTTTCCGACAAGCGTGCTGAAATCGTGTGGCGCTTCGTCCTTTTTCTCGCCGCAGATCTTGCACTCAAAGAAGTGCGTATCCTTTCCTACGGTATATACCGAACTGAAGCTGTGCCCCGTCGCGGGTATGCTTGCAACCGAGTCGTTCCACGGCTTCGTGCAGGCGGCGTCGAAAAATTCTTTTTCGCAACCGACGCAGGCATATTTATCCTGCACGCCCTCTTCGGTACAGGTTGCAAGTTTTCCCATCTCTTTTATCGTCACGTTTTCGTGTATACAATCGGTTGCTCTCCTCGTTTGAACGGTGAACGTTATTTTCGTCATATCAGCGCTTTGTTTATATCTCATCAAAGTACAGCCCGTAATATTGAAATCGCAAAGCCATCTGTCGATATTCCCTGCTTTCAAAGCCGGAAAAATCTTCCCCTCGGGCGCCTGAACCGTAAAACTGACTTCGCACGGAACGCCCAGGTAAAACAACCCTTCAATCAACGGACCGATGCTTGTTTGATCTACCGTCACCTCACATCCGTTCTTCTCGGTGATTTTCAGCGTTTCGGGAAGATTTCCGGCGAGCGGTTGAGAAACTTCAATGTCTAAAGATTGCACCGTGTTTTCAACGCGCAATAATACCAGTATAACCAGACTTCCGTCGCTTTGTCTTATCTGTTTGCTCAAAAGTTCGCCGTTTGTTACGGTGACGTTGAGGTCGTCGACGCTTGCGGGGAATTTGCAGGTGGTGTGTGGCTTGAATGAGTAAACCATTACGCTGTTATTGGTAATATATACTCCACCGCAATCGGCAGCATTGCACAATGTGTCGTTGCCGTCGAGATCCGAAGACGCCTTGTAAAAATAAATCCCGTTGGGAATGATGTTGCCTTTCATGACGTTGGGATAAAACAACGGGCTGTATGCCATTCCTTTGTAAAACTCGGGCACGTCGATTACGACTTCCCTTATATATTCGTCCGACGAACACTCGGTGCAGATTCCGCCCACGAAATTGTGCGCCTTGAACTCGCCGTATTCGCAACCGCAAACGTCGCCGTTATACATATAATCACACTTTGCACGCTTCTGACAGGTCGCCACGCCGCCTTTGGGAGAGTGTCTCAGAGCGGTGTTTTCGGCGCCGCAATACTTACAAAAGCCAAGATGAGTGTAAGTTCCGTCTCCGTTGCCGAACGATCTGAATTCGTACTTATGCCCCGTAGCGGCAAGATACTCTTTTCCGCACGCCTCACACTTTGCGCCGCTTAAACAGGTCTGAATACCGCCGCTGTGTTTTTCCTTTATGATGTTACCGCTTCCGTCCTTTTCAACTTCTCCGCAAGCGCACTTAAACACATGACGAGTAGCGTCGGCATCGTCCGGCGCAGCGGTAAAAGTATGCTTTGCGTCCGGATTATTCAGGTCGCCGCACGTTTTGCACTTCGCGTTGCAACCGGAATAAAAATCGTGGCTTTCGTATCCCGAGCCTTTGTCAAAAGCAGGGGCAACGCCGGGGCAGGTCGGGTCGGTGCATTTTGTGTAACCGTGATGGTCAAAATCTATCTTCTCGATTTTTTCAACCCATGTATGCTCGTGTCCGCCCGATACGGCTGCAATCTTGACGGGAATATCGCAGGTCTGCCCGTCCGCCGCCGTTGCGGTGATGTACATCGTTCCGCCGTCCATTGCGTTCACGGCGGTTATCCGATAGTAGCAGGTCGATTCGTCAAAAATGTTGCTCGTTTGAATTTCCGCACCTACGGGCACATTCTTTGCCGCATAGGTGTATGGACCGGGCGCGCCTCTGAGCCATATTCCCGTGTCGGTGTACAACGTGCCGATTTTGCCCGTTTTTTCTACACCGATTTCAGGATATACGGTTTGTGTATAACCTGTATATGTCATACCTTTTGAAATGATAAAGTCCATGTCTATTTCCGTTGTAATGGCGTTTTGTCCGGCAAGATCCCAAAGTTCGATATCCTTGCCTTTGCCAAGCTCCGCGCCCAAAATCTGCATGTTTCTTTTGAGCAGAGCTCCGTCTTTGGACAACCTATAGTTCTCTTTCGGCGAAAAACGGACGCGGATACAATACGCAACGTTCTTCTCCACAAGTTGATTTTCAACTCTGCTCCACGGAAACGACGCATTGTCTTTTTCCCACAACGTTGTTGTTTGCCCGTTTTTGGATATGAATCTGAGCGTTGCCGTATAGTTTGCGCCACTTGGCACTTTGAGCGTTCTTTCCGTTTCGTCCTCGAATTCAAACGCGACGGCAAGACTGTCGCCAACTCCTACCTTGTTGAACGCTACGCCCAATGTGTCAATCTGTGTTTCGCCTTCCGCATATACTGCAAAAGCCTGGCTTGCAAATACAATGCTAAGCATAAGCGCAAGGCACACAGCCAGCGTCTTTGTTCTCCTTGTGTTGTGTGTCATAATCGTTGTTCCTTTTTAAATCCGTTTTGTTATGTTCGATATTTTGCCTGTTGTTGCCAATGGCACTTGACTTTCGCGCGTGTGCCATATATCGGCTGACCGAAGAATATCTTTCCGTTTTTGCCGGTGGAATCATAGAGATAAAAGATCGCGTCCTCCGTCACCGAACGACATTTCGGGCACAACATGTGCCGCGAAAGATACCGTTTCCCATCGGCGGAAATGTTTTTTTCGGGAGTTCCATCGAATTCAGTGAAGAAATGATAGCTTTGCTTTCGGCTTCACCCCTTTCTTCAGTTGTTCTCTTTTCGCCTGCCTCGGCGGAGTCCCGATACAGCATCCGCTGCATCTGCGGCACTGTCGGGACTGACCACCTACGCCCCGGGCGATGATAAATATAAGTGTATAAGTGTCGGTAATATTATTTGATTCAATCGGTTATCCGCCGAGACCCGTGCCGGATTCGACAAGATACCTGCGCAGACGCGCCAGATCCTCGACATCAACGACCCCATCCCCGTTCATATCCGCACCGGGGAACAGATCTACGCTTTCCTCCGCGAGGTATCTGCGGAGTCTTGTGATATCAAGCGTATCGACGACCCCGTCGCCGTTTGCGTCGCCGTGCAGAATGTCTCCGACCTCGATATTCGCCTGTCCGCCGCAGATGACAACTCTTTCCTCGGCGGCGTTGTTGCAGGAAACAATCTCAAGCGATATGCGGTATTCACCGAGTACCGCCATGTCTGATACCCTGAAGGTCAGGGTCAGAAGAGTGCCGTTTTCCGTTACATCGGCGGCATTGTCAAAGAGGAACATTCCTGTCGATGTATTGAGTGTGGCACTGCCGAAAAGCCCGCCCGCGACGGCGCTCTCAAGCGTCATCGCGCCCTTCGGATAGGAAACGCGGAAGGCAAGCGCCGCAATGCCGGGATTATTTGCAAGCGAGATAGTCACGCTTACGGTATCTCCCGCCTTTGCCGTCTTTCCGGATACCGACAGAAGCGATATGCTGTTATCCTTTTCAACCTCGCCGCATACGGAGCAGGTTCTCTCGCAGGTATTATCCGCAAGGTTCAGCGTCCATTCGCCGAAGCTGTGACCCTTTGCATTGCCGCGGGAGTAGGTTTCCGTGCCGACTATTCCGCAAGAGCAGAAGCGATAATATTTCGCCGCCTCCGTGCAGGTTGCCTCGCTCGCGAGATATTCCATGAGAGGATACTCTTCTGTGAAGCTGTGCGCATGCGGTGCTTCCTTCACGGAAACCGCCGCCATGGTTCTGACCGTGCCGCAGGTGATTTCAAAGTATGCGGTGCCGCCGGAAACCGCCGTGACAATGCCGTTTTCATCTATCGTCGCGACTGTCGGGGTTTTTGCCTTGAAGGTCAGTGTGCCTTCGCTTCCCGTGATTGTAAGATCAGCCTTGAGGTCAAGCGTTGCGCCGATTTCAATTTCTTTTATGCCGGTGTAGGAGAGTGCGGTTATCGGGTCGGCGACCGTTTCGGGAACGAGCGCATACCCGCTCTCAAACGCCGCCATTTCGATGCCGTTGTAGGTGAGGATGCCCTTTTCGCCGACCACCTTGACCGATGCGCCGACTTCGATGGGATCCTCGGGAGTAAAGCGGAATCTGGTTGCCACATTCAAGCCAACGGTCACATCGTTCACTCCCGCCTTCTGCTTGTTTCCGAAGGCGGTGAGTGCCGCATTGAGTGCTTCCACATTGCCGTCCAGCGCGTCGCCGCCAAGCATGACGGAAACAAGGCGCTTCGCGTCGTCCACCAGCACGGGACGGTCGAAGGTAAAGTCAATGTACGCGCCCATCGCGCCGACTTTGACCTCTTTCAGCATTGCGGGGGAGGTGGAGACCATGCTCATATTGACATCCAGATGCGCCGGAGGAACATCCAGCTCGATGCTCTCGACCGTGTAGTAGCCGTCCTTTTCAAAGACAACTTTCCACTTGCCGATGAGAACGTCCCAGCCGTATTTGCCGTCCGCGCCCGAAATATTCGGGTTCGGACCTTCTCCGTGAGCCTCGGAATCCCACTTGACCCACTCGCCGCTGTCTTTATCAAGGTAATAGACCGTTGCTCTCACGCCATCGAGAAGATTGTTTTCCGTACCCTCGAAAATGTAGCCCGAGGGGTCGATATAATAGTCAGGATCGAATCCCCAAACGCAATCAAGGGGGAAGCCGTTGGCGCCGCGCTTGATGTTCGGTTCAGCCGGCGGGGGCGGATAGCCCGGACGGTAGCCGTGCTCCTTGAAGAATTCCATCTCCTCCTGCTGTTTTTTCATCTGCTCGTTGAGCTGTGCCATTTTGCGGTACTGCCCATCGACATCCTGATCTCCGAGTACTGTTTCGATGACCAGATCTCCCACAACAGTCACTGCAGCGCCGATGCCGGAAACACCCATCACCGACTCCACACCGATGCGGAGAGCCTCTGCTTGTTTGTAGTCGTTGTACGCTTCACGCTGTTCCGGTGTCAGGTTGTTTTTCCAACCTGCGGCATCCGCTTCGCTTGCCGCATAATCTGCAACGCTGTCCAGCGTTGAGTAATCGGAGTATGCGCCGACTGCGGTTCCGACCGCCTTTCCGACCGTTCCCCAGCCGGCACTGCTGACGTCTGTCGGCTTGATGTCCGGCAGAATCACGGCAGGATCGTCAGAGGTCATGGCGAATCGGATGCTCTTTCCGTCCTCGCTCCTGCTCGCTCCGCTCGTTACCTTGGTGATATACTTACCGCCGTCCATCACGGCGACATCCACGCTTATCTGCGTGTCCGGTGCCCTGCCGCTGAAGTCGTAGTAGTTCTGCACCGTTCCGACGAGCTTGCCCTCCGGGTTGTAGATTTCCAGAAGCGGTCTGTATAGGATCAGCTCCCTGCCGAGGATCGGAAGCAGCGTCTCCTTGGTTATCGGCTTGTCGGAATTGTAAAGCTCGGCATACTTTTCCCATGCGCGGTAGGTTTCGGCAAGCGTCCAGCCGTTTGTCGGGGCGTTTTCCTTTACGGTCCAGCCCTCGGGCAAATTGTACTGCTTTTCGCTTGCGGCGTTCCTTTCCTGCTCGGTTTTCCGCATATCCTTCAGCTGGACAGTCGGCATGCCGTTGTAGGGCTGCTCCGCGACAAGCTCGTATACCACGCTGAACTGCTTCGGCGGGTTGAGCGCATCGCCCAGCATACCCGTTCCGGTGTAGCAGCCCAGTTCCTCATCGTACTCCAGCCTGATGGCGAAGTTATCGCATTGCGTGGGAACATTGCCTATTGCATAGACATTGCAGACTTCCGACGGCTTGTCGAACCACGCGCGGAATGTAAAGATGTCCGTTCCGTTCCAGTCAAGGGTAAAGCGGTTATTTTTGCTCTGCTGCTGTTTGCAGTCATCCCGGTCGGCACGGTTCGTGATGGTTACGTAGTGCATCGGCGAGGTTTCGATGCGCCCTTTGGTGTAATGGTCGAAATCCCACTTCTGCAGAACGGGCGCATCGTAATACATCCGTATATCGTTGCTGTTTTCCAGCATCTCGGTCTCGCCTGCGCCGTTCTTGTACTTGAATTTCAGCTCTGCCTTGTAGGTGTGCGGATAGCTGTCCGGCTCACTCATCGGAATTGGCAGGATGCCATAGCCGGTGGAGCGGTCATAAAATCCGTACTTCTCAAGGAAAGCAGAGGTGAGCCAGTAGCAGTTATTCTCCTTGTCATAGCCTGCGGTAAAGGAGCAGGACAGGTTGTCGGGGGGAATATTCTGCTTAAAGCCCACGATCCTCGTGGAGCTGAAATACGAGGCATTCGGCCATAGCGTGTCGATATATGTCACCGCTCCGTCCACATTCAGCGCAATGGCAAAATCATCGGTGTTCGCCTTGAATGAGACCCACTTGCACTCAAATGCCTTGTAGCTGTTACCATTAGCAAAAGCGGTGTATGTGGTATCCCGGTAGTCATCCACCGTGTAATCCGGCTTGTAGTACGGACTCGCAGGATTCAGTCTGTCATACTCCGTCGACGTCGTTTTCCCGGTGATGGCGTTTGTAAACAGGCGACGTTCCAGTCCCCAGTATGTGCCGAACCTCGTGCCGAGATTATAGTAGAAGATGCTTTGTACCGGCTGGGTTATTCCGGGTCCCAGCAGAGACGTACCGTTGCGCAGCGCTTCGTGGAACATCACCTCGTTGGTACTTACCTTCATGGGCACACTGTAAGCGAATATGTCATGATCGATCTCACGAACGAATTGCAGACTTCTGTTGCCCTGTGGCGTGATGATATAGCATCGGATGCTGTTGTCCGACTTCAGATCCGCCTCGGAGATGCTGAAGGATACATCGTGCGAGATTTTTCCCGGTTGGAGCTCCAATTCACGGGAAGTCTGCTCCGTGCCGTCCAGCATGACGTTGAACGCGCCCGCAGGCAGAGCGATCAGGCTTTGGTAGCCGGCGGCGCCGTTTTGCGTGAGCCTGACGAGGTAGCTACCGTCCTTTTGCTGTTTTACGGATTTGATATTCGTGTCGTGTTCGCCGGTATACCGCGGAATCCGGTAGAGCAGTTCGTAATCAATCGTCAGTACAATGGGTTCCGGGTAAGCTGTTGTTATATCGTTGAAATCGAATCTTGCGGCTGTCCCGCTGTTGCTGACATCGACCCAATACGAATACACGGAGGCGGTGTAGGTTTCCACATATCCGACCCACGCCGCGAACAGAGTCTCCGGAGGGGAAAGAGGGTCGGATATATTGACCCGCAGAGAGGATTTTGTAATAAGTTGCTTCGAGTTGTTGAAAATATAGGCAAATGCACCGTCATGCGGGTTCCCGTCTTTGTCCTCAAGTCGGAATTCATAGATGCTTTGGAACCCCAGCCGGAAAGACCGTTCATGCGGCGAAAGGTCGTCAAGAATCCATTCCGCGCAGTATGTGCCGAGATGCTTCAGCGATTCGGAAATATCCTTT
>CAKXXW010000040.1 GCA_934378145.1 uncultured Eubacteriales bacterium | reverse complement strand
CGCAAATTCCAAGCCTTCTATATCATATTCTTTTACAAGGCGCCAAACCTCGACAGTCTTTTCTGAGCAACTACACATTACGAACAAATTCACAGTCAACAAAATTATAAGTGCAACAGCAATGGTGATTTTTGCATTATGTCGCATATTTTACCCCCCATTTCATTGCCCGATAAATAAGTTTTACGCCATTTTTCAAAAATCCCTTTGTAGGCTTCATTACATCGCTTGTGGTAACATGATTGAATTGAGATGTGTCCAATTCTCCTATCAAAGCATTGAATTGTTCGCTTGTCATCTCTCCAATGCTCCCGTCTTTAATGCCACGATAAATTGGATAGCTACCCGGAAGAGCCTGAGAAAGATTATCCATGTTCGAAACAATATTGTCTATTTGTTTACAATATGTTTCCTTGTCAATGCAATCAGTTTGAATCTCATATTCAGGATCTTTTGCTCTGCCAATCACATTGGATGCAGCAATATATTTAGCTTTAGTCATGTCGTCGGCGTCATCATACATCTCCTTAACTGTTTTGGCAGTACTTACCACAGAACAGCTCGACATACTCGCAACTATAGCAACAATGGCCAAAGTGCCTAAAATAACTGCTGCCGCCAAGAATGATTCTCCCGTGGGATCAACATTATTGACCGGATTATTCCCGCAATATGCGAACATATTATAGCCAAGGATGTCGCCATTCGCATTGATGTAGCCGTCCGCATTGAGAAATCTTCCCCACTCGGGATTATAATACCTTGTTTGCAGGTAGTAGTACCTTGTCTCGATGTCGTAGTAGTACCCTCTGTAACGGAAGGGATTATACTCGTGCGCCATAAGGAAGTCATCGCCGTTGAGTCCCGACGCAACGGACACGGTACATTCTCCCCACGCATTATATGTGTAGGTGCAGATCTTCCTGCCGTTTTCGTTATAGATACCAATTATGTCGCCGAATACATTTTTGTCGAAGAAGTAATAATCAAATTCTCCGTCTTCGTATTCGCTCGTGCGGTACTCGATTCCGGCAGGCGAACCGTTCTCGTCATAGATGAAGTAGAGGAAGTATTCAACTCCGTTCTTCGTCCAAACCTCGGAGACGATCCTGCTGCCGTCGAGGGTGTATTTGTGCTTGACCCCGCCTGCCGTCTTGCTCGTTCTGATTCCGTCGGCGTTGTAGGTGAAGCTTACGCTCGGTCCTTCGCTGTCGCTGAACGACATAAGCAGTCTGCCCTTCCACCGGAGCGAGGTACAAATATCCGGATCTTCATCGTTCTCAATGGAGATCGGATTTCCGATCGCATCGTATGAAATGCTGTCGTATGAATAGTCATCGTAGGTCAGACGGTCTCTCCAGCCCGACGAGGCGTAGGAATATTGGTAAACGCCGACCGTGCTTCCGAGCGCACCGAGAGTGAACGCAAATTCCTTCTTTTGAATCCTGTTCCCCGCGTCATCGTAGTCGTAGGTATAGGAGCGCCCCATAGCCTCTGTAACGGAACGGGTTCAGCTTAACACTGGCGTGGTCAGCGTTTTTTCATTGCTCTCATATATCCTTAAGATATATCTCCTTTTACAACCACCCAATGAAACATATCTTTAAAATCTTCAAAACACTTTTCACATATCCAATGCATATTATCAAGCGTTGAATAACCTATATGCAGATCCCCATCATATTCACTGAACTTAGCCCAGCAAAAAACACAATGAGTATGATCCTGATCCTCATTCTTTTTTATAAACTTGACTTTCTTTAATGCTTTATCCTTTAAATATTTTTCTTGGTCAAACAATCTCCAATCATCAATCTCTATTCCCATAATGATTTTCCTCCAATCATTTCCATATAATTACTCGTCCGTCTTTAAAAACGCTCCAAACAACCTTCCAAATATCAGTATAATCCCAATGTGGACCTTTCGGATACGGATGATTTAAATCCGGGTGCCACTGTTCCCCAGTAGATTTATTAACCCATGACCCCCTATCGCCTCCGATGGGTTGCTGACCCCTCCATTCGTAATCATCGCCCGGTGCAACAGTCGGATCATCACCGGGATATTCAACCTCTGGCGGTGCTGGGGTGTTTTTGGTGTCAGAACCAGACTTTTTTTCAGAGTTCGCTGCCTCTTGAACAAAATCCGCAACTTTAATAGCTTCAGCTGCAACTATAACTCCTAGCACTATAAAACCTACTGCATAGATAATTTCTCCAAATGGCAAAGGACCATCAACAAAAGCCAACCACCATGCGGCACCAGCCCATCCGATAAGAACATCCGAAGTTCCATTTTCGCCAGTCGGATCAATATAATTGACAGGATCATTGCCGCAATATGCGAACAAGTTGAATCCCAGCATAGTATTATATAATGCCGAGTCGGCATTAAGGAATCTACCCCACTCGGGGTTATAGTATCTCGTCTGGAGGTAATAATACTTTGTCTCGATGTCGTAATAATAGCCGCGATATCTGAACGGATTATATTCGTGCGCCATAATGAAGTCATAGCCGGTAAGACCCGATGCGACGGACACGGTACATTCACCCCACGCATTATATGTGTAGGTGCAGATCTTCCTGCCGTTTTCGTTATAGATACCGATTATGTCGCCGAATATGTTCTTGTCGAAGAAATAGTAGTCAAATTCGCCGTCTTCATATTCGCTCGTGCGATATTCAATACCAGCCGGCGAGCCGTTTTCGTCATAGATGAAGTAGAGGAAATACTCTATGTTATTCTTTGTCCAAACCTCGGAGACGATCCTGCTGCCGTCGAGGGTGTATTTGTGCTTGACCCCGCCTACCGTCTTGCTCGTGCGTATTCCGTCGGCATTGTAGGTGAAACTTACACTCGGTCCTTCGCTGTCGCTGAACGACATAAGCAGTCTGCCCTTCCACCTGAGCGAGGTACAAATATCCGGATCGTCACTGTCCTCGATGGATATCGGATTTCCGATCGCATCGTATGAAATGCTGTCGTATGAATAGTCGTCGTAGGTCAGACGGTCTCTCCAGCCCGACGATGCGTAGGAATACTGGTAAACGCTGACCGTGCTTCCGAGCGCACCGAGAGTGAACGCAAATTCCCTCTTCAGGATCCTGTTCCCCGCGTCATCGTAGTCGTAGGTATAGGATCGCCCCATCTCGCGGTTGTCTTCGCGGATAAGCTGCCCGAGGTCGTCGTAACAATACCTGTTCTGTACGACGCCGCTCGAATCGGCTATCTCCGTGATATTTCCGTTCCCGTCATATGTCAGCCTGTATTCTGTCGAGGCAAGCAGTGAGGAGGATTGGCTCCGGCGGATCTCCTTGACTATTTTGCTGACACGGCTGCTTTCACCGTATATACCGCCGCCCGAATAAGAATATGTCCACTTTTCGTAGTGCATATCTATTGTATCGTCGGGACCGTAGCTCCTTGAAAAATCGGAGGTCCTTTGCGTCAGCCTTCCGAAGCCGTCATATTTCGGGGTGAAGTAACCGTAAAGATCCTCGTCACTCACGAGCAAATTCGAAATATTACCTGTATCGGCATTATAGTTATAGGCATAATACGACATGAACCAGCCGCCGGAATAATTCACATTGCGGTACACCCGGCTGACCTTCATATCATCGTTATAATATATGCCGGTGCTGTTCAGAGTATTGAATGTATTAGTATCGAAAACATATGACCCGGTGAGCTTTCCGTTTGCTCCGTAAGAAAACACGGTGGTCTCGCCGCTTATGTGGTCCGTTACCGAAAACAGCTTGCCGTATGAATCGTATTCATAACTGTATGCGGTATCGTAACCTCCGTTGTTATTATTATGACATATCTCGGAGATTCTGTCAAGCTCATCGTAAACATATTTTACCTTCAGTCCGTTACCGTAGGTCAGGGTATTCAGTTTGCCGTTACCCGCGTTGTAGTCGTAGCTGACGAGTTTATTTGTACCAGCCTTTATCTCCTTTGTGTTTCCGAATGTATCGTACACAAAAGTATATGTCGTGGATGAGGTGGTTATCGTATTGAGGCGGTTGGTCACGCTGTCATAAGTGTATTCGACAAACGAATCATCACGATCCTCGATATACCCGTCCGGGTTATAGTCTTCATCATATTGCATCTGCGCCGGAAGGGCTTCCGTCAGGTTACCAATCTCATCATAGGAATAGCAGGTCCCGTAGCCTTCGGGCGAAATGACCGCGAGAAGTCTGCCGTTATTTTCGTCGTAAAAATATGATGTACAGTAACCGAGTTCGTTATATTCTTCGCTTACGGTGCCGAATATGTGACTTCCCGAATCTGTGTTATAGTATATGGAGTGATACGCTCCCTTGACCGGAGTTGACTGCTCACAGTTATATGTTGCCGATGACAGCAATTGCCCGAATGTGCTGTAACAGAAAGATTATATTTCCTTAATGCAAATCGGGAATAAACCTTGTCAGCGTCCCGAATTTCTTACGCTATAACTTTCATTAAGCATCACCCCTTATAAAACTTAGCAAAAAGCTACCTTGTCAAATTTTTAGAAATATTCTTCCTAATCAGAAGCCTCTATGATAAAATGCGCCGAAAGCGCAATTATGTTACATGAAAATAAAAATAATTTTCAATTTAAAAACGTTTATAGCACTATAAAAATATCGCAAATATAATCAAAAAAGGTTTTCAAATGCAATCGAATATGGTATAATAGCCACAGTTATGTGTGCTTCGCACCCCTCTCGGCTGTCGCCTATCCGCGCTTTGCGCGGCTGTGGCATTGACGGCCTCGCAAAAATGCTCTTGCAAGCAAGCATTTTTGCTTCGTGGTATAATAAACACAAAATCAAGTGATTACAACATTTTTTACGGAAGGCACGGTCGTAATATGAAACCATCTGAAAGTGAGCTGACATTCGAAGAAGCTTACATCAAAAACTACGATATGCTCATCAGGATCTGCCAAAACAAAGTAAGCACCGCCGATGCCGAAGATATTGTCAGTGAAACTTTCCTTTTGCTCTTTCAGAAATGGGATTCTTTTGATAATCACAGCGAAAAAGTGCTGACTGCATGGCTGTGCAATACTATCCGTTTCAAATGCTTGGAACACAACCGGAAGGCTTATCGGAACAGTACCGAGGAACTGACGGAAATATTCCCGGATGCCGACTCACTTGGCATGAAAGAAGATCTGCTATACCGGGATTACATAAGCGAGGTACAGCGGCGCCTGTCTCCTGCCGAGCTTGCCGCATTCAATTGCATAGTAGTGGAGCATATGAGCCTTAAAGAGGCGGCGGAGTATCTGGAAATATCTCAGATAACATTGCGCGTAAGGTGGTCACGCACCCGAGAACATATCAAAAAAACAATCGGCAGCATAATAGGTTTCGGATAAAATTTTCAGAGACCATGTAACAATTCAAGACCAAAATGACATAAATACATGAGGAGGTGATCTCATGTGCAACATGATCAAAGGGGTTAAAACAGATTATGGGTAAAATAAATTTTGAAGGAACCGATGAGCAGAAGATCGACCGGCTGACAGACATTATAAATGCCGAACTTTCAAAGCCGGAATCTCAGCGGGATCTTGACCTTATTCAGGAATGCTGTGATTATATAAAAGACCTGATGCCACAGGGGGCAAGACATTCCGAAGAGGAGCTGAAAGCAAAATGCGATGCCCTCAAGGCAAAGGCTCAGGTGACGCCGGACAATAAAAAACGCTTGCACAAGCTTTCTCGCAAAGCAATGGCAGCCATCATTGCAGCCGCTTTGATAGCATCAATAGGAATTGTAACTGCTGCAGCAACAGGGCTTATCGGAAAAGCCGCTTCGTATGTTGCGGAGCATGTATCCGAGCTTTTAGGAATGGCGTCGGGCGATAAAAAAGGATTTGACGGCATGACCATTATAAAAAACGGACATTACACGAAATATGATACGATAGAAGACCTGCTGGCAGGTGAAGGGCTTGAGATCATGTACCCCGCAGTTCTGCCGGAAGGAGTACGCATTGAGAAGATCTGGCTCATACCGGAAGGCGATACTGCCAGGTATTCTGTCACCTTTGAAATGTCGTCTGATGACATAAGCTATTTCGTCTACAATTATTATCAGACCGATACCGATGTCATAGAGCATAAAGACTATCTGAGTCCAAACGGGCTGACTTTCTGTTGGTTTGAACCGGAAGTCGGCACTTTTCAGGCCGTTGGTCAGATAAAAGGCTATGAATATGTTATTGTAACCCACGATTATTCTCAGATGATCTCAATAATTGATAATTTAAAGGAGTTTGAAAAATGAAAAAAATTTTGTCGACACTATTGGCTATATTGATGCTCAGTCTGTTCTGCATATCCGCCTCGGCTTACGACGATGTTTCACATGTTCATACAGAGGGCAATAAGCAGATCATTTTTAATGAAGACTGTCAATTTGACGAGAAAGAGCGTCAGGTCATAATTGATTTTCTGAATAACGAAGACAGCGGTATTTCCACAAACGGATTCAATATTTTATGCCTTTTCGGTCATGACTATAAAACCGGCACCGTTACTACGGTCACTCACCGTGTCCGTGCTTCACAGCCTCGCTGCCTGCAGGAATTATTTGAAGTCGGTGAATGCAAACGCTGCGGTCATACATATTCCAATCTGATACGCTCGTCTTATATAACTTGCTGCTCGTAAAGCAGACCCGTTGAGTGATCAATATTAACTATATAAACAGCCGCCGGCATTGCCGGCGGCTGTTTATATTACTGTTTTGAAATATCATTGAAGGTATAAAGATAGTAATCTTCAAGCGTAGGTGATATAGGACTTGAATTATCCGTCGGACGGATATCAGAAATTACCCGCAAACGAACGAGCTGCGGGGATACATCATCTCTTGCGATATTCACCACGCGAAACCTATGCTGAAATGCGGCAACATCAGCTTCGGGTACAGGGACATCCCATACCTTGCCGTCGATTTTTGAAACAAGGACGGTTACGGGCGAATTGTCAATAATGGTTCCGCGCTTCAGCATAATTATGCTTCGAGCAATAAACTCGATATCGGATACAACATGAGTCGCGATAATCACGATTTTATCCAGAGCGATCTGCGAAATATAATTGCGCACTGATATGCGTTGCTTGGGATCAAGTCCCGCTGTCGGTTCATCAAGAATAAGTATTTCGGGATCGCTCAACACCGCCTGTGCCAATGCAAGGCGTTGCTTCATCCCTCCTGACAATGCCCCGATCTTTCGGTTTGAAATATCCTGAAGCTCAACAGCGGTAAGTACCTGACAGATCTTTGTATTTATGTATTCGCGGCGTTCACGACGCTGCATCCCGTTACCCATATCCTTCAGCACTGCCATATAACGCATAAACTGTTCGATCGTAAATCCCGGATACATTTCCGGGTACTGCGGCATAAATCCGATTTTTTCTCGAAAGCGAACACCCATTCCGAGTATATTCTCGGGCTCTCCGCCGTCGGAATAAAGAATTTCGCCGGAGTCAGCTTTAAGATTATCAGTTATTATATTCATGAGAGTCGATTTGCCTGAGCCGTTTGGTCCCAGCAATGCATAGATCCCCGGCTCAAAGGTCGCGGAAAAATTCGACAGGGCTTTATTGTTACCATAAGATTTTGATATTCCCCTGATTATCAGATTCATAATTTTTTCTCCTTCAGAACAGAGAATTTTGAACTGCCATTTTTACAGTATTTCATCCACGAAACAGCGGTTATCGCAATACACGCTGCTATCGTTGTTATGATGAAAATAACCACGTAATGTATTCCGCCGAGTCTTGAACCGAGAAAATACAGCCGTGTAAAATCAAATGCCGCAGTTATGTCGATATATTCGAGCGACCTCACCCCAAGATCTGAAATCGTTTTGGGAGCAAAGACAAGCAAAAATGATACCGCCAGCATATATAATTTATTTTTTATCAGGGCTCCGAGTGACATCAGTGCTATGCACACCGCTTCAAGAAGTAATAATCTCACGGCAAATGCAATGGCAAAATACTCTGCAATCGACACTCCCGCCGCCGAAGAACCGAAGATCTCAAGTGAAGCCAACGGAAAAGAAGCGTCGGGAAGATTCAGATTTTTGAAGATCATAATACAGTCAACCGCAGCAATCGCTGACGAAAAAAACAGCGCCATGATCGCCGAAAAAATAATTTTTGTGACGAAAAGTGATTTCCTCCCCTTTTTTGTCGTGCGGATTATATTTATAAGGCTCCCGTACTTGTATTCATCGGCGAAGACTCCCGATGCAATAAGTATAAGTATAATTATCAGAAAAGGATTTGTGCCGGCATTTGCGATACGAAGCCAATCGGTGTCGTAAAGATAGCAACCGATGATGCCTCTTTCCGCAAGCTCGTCAAGGTATTCGGAATGGGCTCGAAGCGCCTTGACAATGTCAACACGCTCGCGGGCATAGTTATATTCTTTCAGAAATGAGTTATACGCCTCCCGCCCCATTTCTCCGCGCAGATATGCCGCGCGTTTATCGCCGTAGCTTTCTGTGACTGCATTGATCCTGTTGTATTCATCCTCAATGAATTTGCGCTTTTCGTCTGTTTGCGGACCTGAAAGACGATCGGTATATTCACGATACACTGTAAGACTGTAACTGTTTTTCGATGCGTAAGTATCGGCTGCCGTAAATATTGCGGCAACCGATAGCGCGGCAAGAATTATCAGCGTCAGACGGTTTGAAAAGACCTTACAGGCTTCGTATCCGAGAAGACTTGACGGATATTTTTCCCGTTTGACACGATGATTGAAATGCACAGTCGAGAGCTTCGCTTTTACTTTCGCCAAAGCCGCTCCGGAATTTGCAGTCCCCAACCTGAGACAGACAAATAACATGATACAGGCAGGAACACAAGCAACGGAAAATACGGCAATAACCACCGTCATAAGCGGAAATGCATCAACAGCATACCCGAAAACATTTATCGGTCTTACGCCGGAGATCATGGAAAAATTACGGGCATAGGCGACAAGGCTCAGATGCCTGATTTCGTCTGTCGACATAATGTATAAAAGACAGTCGATACCCAAAACACCGGAAGTCAGCAAAAATCCAAATGTCACACTGCGACAGATCAAAGTCAATATGCTGCAGATAATTGCAACACCCGAGAAAAGCAATAGCTTAGACGCACAAAAGACGGCAAGATATTCCGCTATCGTGAAGGCATACGGTGACAGAGACATTGAGTCAAAAACAGAAATGTAATTACTCATATCCGACATGGTGCCGCATTTCAGTGCAACGGCGCCAAGCGTTGTCATCAGAAAAGCCGCAACTACTGCTACGCTCCATATAAGAGCTGCTGCCAGCTTTGCTGCTGCCGTGGCAGATCGTCCGCGAGGCGATGAGTGCAGAAGCAGCGATGCATTGCCCTTCTCAAACATAAAAATATATGCACTGCCAATTACAACCAGCAGAGCCATAAATACATTTACCGCATCAAACCCGAAAAAGCTGTCCCAACCGTACCCCTGCTCCGGCATAAGCTCTACGCGGTTGCGAACATTTGTATACATTCTGCCGATAAGTGCCTGACGACGATAAGCAAAGCTGTTTTCATCTGTTCCGGAATATGAAGTCAGAAGCTCCTGCTTGTTTATCTCGGCACGATGGATCTCGAAATCGAGCTTTTTTATCAGCTCGTCGTTTTTTTCGGTAAGAGCAAAGAATTCTTTCAGGAGTACATAATCATCGGCCGAAGCAACTCCGGAATATTTGCAGGGGTAACTCAGCTGTGGCTCTTCGGTAAGCTCTCCGTGCATATATGCTCGGTAAAGCTCTGAATAGCTTTGAGCATATGTTTCAAGCTCGGCATAGTACGACCTGATTGCATCAGGGTCATTTCTGTAATCCTCTCCGATAGCCTTGAGGTAAAAATAGTTTTCGTTTTTCTCTGTAAAGCAATACGCAATGACAGCATTTACTACAAGCAGGACGAGAGCTATCCACAAGAGAAGCCTCTGACCGAACAGCTTTTTCAGTTCATATCCCGTCAGTTTCATTTGGTGCGCCCTATCTCGGTGAGCTTGCCGTCAGAAATGTTTAACCTGATAGTGTATATATCAAGCATCGAGGAGGTGCCTGTATCCTTTCGATAATTTGCCTTGAAGTAGAGGCAGTCGCCCGCTCCCCATACCTGAGCAAGCCGTACATTTTCGGCTAAGACCTCCCATTCGGCTTGCATGACGCAGTCGTGCGTCATTTGTTTTATTTTATGTACGCCGGTGTCGTCTTGCGCTGCCTTTCCCGGCTGAACGGACGAAAGCTCATAGTAAATATGTTCATCAGAGACAAACAGCCACTTTATATAATCCTCGGTCAGGCGCTTTACCTCTCCGGTTGAACAGCTGACACGGTTCAGATATAACGCATCGCTCTCGGTCACGGAAGGATCGGTTTCGGAGACATATGACGCATAATATATGTATCCGTTACAGAAAAAAGTGCCGTAACTATCAAAGATCCCCCTGTTATCTTTGTCCCCGTCAAGCAGAAAACGAAGATCAGTCCCGTCGAGATTACATGAATAAAGCTGTCCGGTTTCGTTTGCTGTAAAATAGATTCTCCCGCCGTCAATTGCGAGCGGATCGTGTACAACATTTGCAGGGAATTCGTTGCTGAATGCGAACAGAACCTGCTGCTCATATTCTTTGACCTTCATACGGCACAGTGAGTATGAAAAATCGCCTTTTTTCGATGGATTCGGGATGTTTGCAATATATCTTGTATAGTAAATGTACCCGTTATGATATACGAAATTATACATGGTCTCAAATTCGGTGTTCTTAATTGAGATTATTTCTCTGTGCTTTCCGGTTGTTAAATCGTAACAGGCAAATATTTGTGTGTGTGAGGGCTTCACGGTTCCTTCTGCTTCCAATTGCTTTTCGTCAAATGCAGTGACTGTGTATTTATAATAAACAGTGTGATCCACAACGAAGAGCAGACTGCTCCCCTCGGGAATATAACAATGCTCTCCGAGATTTTCAAATATTACGCGGGAGTGTCCGCACCCCGGCTGAAGACATACATCGGTTATATTTCCAGTTGAAATGTTGATTTTGGCTACACCGTCGAATCCGAGATACTGGCTGGCAATAACATAGTCTGCGTCCGATACGAAGCCTCTCCAGCCGTTGTATTGAATGCTGTCCGTGGAAATCAACCTGTTTGCGTCATCCGACGGCGGAGTCTTGTTGTCCTGCGCAGGAGAACACGAGCACAGCAAAGCAAGTATTACAGCAATAATGATTATGAATACTTTTTTCATCAATATAACCTCCGGTATGTTCTATTGTATGAATGTCGTGGACAGAAGGATTTGTTACATTGTAAAGGAAAAAACTTGCAGCGGCTTGGATTGCCGTCGGTATAATTCATCACATATTTTTATTCATACAGTTGCAGGCGGCTTTGACTGTTTTTGCTGCAAATAATATGTGTGGATTTTTGATATTCACAGTCGTACTCATATTGCTATGGCCGAGATACTTCTGAATGACCTTCATGTTCACGTCCAGTGACACGAGAAGCGAAGCGCAGGAGTGCCGCAGATCGTGGAATCGTATTTTCTTCAGCCCGTTTCTCTCAAGGATAACCTTGAAATGCTCCGAGACATACTGCGGTTTCAGAATATCCCCCACCGCATCCACGCACACATAGTCCAGATATTTTCTGTTGTATGACTTGCGCAGAACACGCTGCATTTCCTCTTGCCGTGCTTTTTCTTCCTCAAGTGCGCTTTTGATGAAGGGCATCAGCGGAAGAGAACGGTAATCAGCTTTGAAAGCTCCGACATCATAACGGCATCCCCTGCCCTTCCGGAGGACGAAGACCTCGGAGAGTGGGATCTCCGAACCATATAGAAAAAGCCCCCGACATCCGTCGGGGGCTTTTGTGAATTTTGGGTGTAATCCCTTGACAAACCCGACAGCGCGGTATATAATACGCGTGATTAGATTCCAAAGGTAAGAACATACCTTGACCGAAGCGCAAAAAAGGAGGTGCGGACAATGACGGTAGACCTGCTGATAGTCTATTTTCTATACCCGATAGTCGGACTCTGCACCATAGCCGTACTCGAAAAGTACAGGATGCGCATGGCGAAGATACTCTACACCGTGGCGTTCTTCCTCATGTTCCTCTACCTGCCCTTCTGCGTCGGGGATGTCCTGCTCGAGGACATCTCGCCCTTCGGCTTCATGTCGCGCGATATGATAATCGCGCTGACGCAGAGCATCAAGTTCAATATATTCCGCAATCTCGCGCCGGGCGTATCGTATTCATTCCTGATAGCGATCGTAGTTTCGGCGTTCGTCTGCATTTCCGCGATAGCGGTCGCGCTCATCACGGCGATCCGCGTGGTGCGCAGGCTGTTCAGGCGCTGCCCGAAGCTCGCCTTCGCGCGCAGACATATTGAAGAAGATATAAGCTTCCGTCGGGACATCCCGCCGGTAAATTATCAACAGACTCTCTGCAGGTATAATTGTTGAAATAAGCAGGGTACGACTGTAAAAAAACCTCCGGAATCGGGGGTCTTGCAGTCGTGCCTTTTCTGCGCCCGAAAACGGGGAAAATTTCAATAATTATATTTTAGGAGAATTGAATAATGAATAAAAACAGGAAAGGCTTTACGATCGTAGAGCTTGTTATAGTCATAGCTATAATTGCTATTCTTGCGGCAGTCCTGATCCCGACCTTTGCGAGCCTTATCGCGAAGGCGAATGTTTCTGCCGACACCCAGCTTGTCCGTAACCTCAACACCGCGCTGACGACCGAGAAGGCGGGCGGCGAGAACAACAAGACGATGAACGATGCCCTTAAGATGGCAAAGAACGCCGGCTACGATATAGACAGGATCGTGTCGAAGTCGGGCAACAACATCGGATGGGACAGCAAAAACGACCGTTTCGTTCTCATTGATGCGAACAATGACACATACATTTACCCGACGGATGCCGGAGCAAATGCACAGAAGGTTCAGAACGCCGTTGACTACTTCGTAATTTACAAAGAAATCCCCTCGAATCCGAAGTACTCCATCTACCTTTCGAAGGATGCGACCCTTGCCGACGGCACAGTCACCGTCTCGGTCGGCTTCGACGCAGGTGAAAACACCAATGTTAAGACCGTTAACTACACCAGCGAGGCAACACAGAATGTTATTATCCGTACCAACGGGGGAACACTCACTGTTAATGGTGCTGAATCCAGCGTCGACCACTACGGCGCGGCAAACCTCATTGATATTGAGAAGGTTAAAGGCGCATCCTTCCATGAATTCGGTTCTGCCGCAGTCGTAACCGTTACCTCGGGACGCTTCGTTGCCGAAAGCACCGCGAAGGTTCTTCGTGTTCACGCCGCTGCCTCGACCGCTAAGCTCGCGGAAGTCTCGGGCGCGAATGTCGTCGAATATACAAAGGCAGCTAATGTGGAGGTTACTGTCGAGAACAGCACGAAGAAAGTTGCAGAAGCCTCAGAAACTCTTGATGCGATCAAGAACACAGGCAAAAACACCGAGCTTGTCGCCGAGGGCGGCGTAGCCGAGATCAACGGAATTCAGTTCAAGGATCTCCAGTCTGCTTTCAACGCAGCAAAAGATGGGGATACGATCAAGGTTCTTGATGACATTGACCTTACTCTCACAGCTTCTGTCAAAAAGGTTACAGTCACACTCGATATGAATGGTAAGACCATTACTAACACCTCTGACCTTTGGGATGTTACGAATGAAGAAGCCGTTAACTGGAGTTTGGTTTCTGTTAGAGAAGGCGCAAATCTTACCATTACCGGAAACGGAACATTTAAAGCAAAAGCAAACGATTGTTATGCACTTGATCTTCAAGACGGTAGCAAATGCACTATTGAAAATGGTATTTTCGTAGGTAATGTTCATGCTGTTTATGTTCTTGAAGGAACACTCACTGTAAACGGCGGAACTTATAGCGTGGTGCAAAAGTATCCCGATCCCACTAAAGCAGATGAATTTGTATTAAACTGCTATGATGCTAACCGCAAGGCAAACACTGCCAAAATTGTCGTAACAGGCGGAACATTCTTAAAATTCAATCCCGCTGATTGTTGGGCTGAGGGAGCAAATACCAACTTCTGCGCTGATGGTTACACAACTGAAAAATCGCTAATCCCTAATGGCACTGCTGCTGATTTTCAGTATACTGTTAAAGCCAACTGATAATACATTTAAGAATACAAAATGACATATCGCCCCCTTCGGAGGATTCGTTCTCCGAAGGGGGCGTACTTTTTTATATTCCCTTCCCGCGCGCCGCCGCCTGCCCTTGCGGCATTACATTGGATTCGGGCAAGAAAGACCTCACTTCTATCGACGAAGACCGCCTTAACCGAGGCTCCCTCCGGGAGGGAGCTGGATTTCCGACCGCAGGGAGGAAAGACTGAAGGAGCCCTCGGTATAAAATTTTTATACAGGCAAACAGGTTGTTTGCAATCATAAATTTTAAGCACCGCAGGCTCCTTCCCTCCGCAACGCAGTTGCGGAAACCCTCACCTCCCGGAGGGAGGCTCGTTAAAAGCATCGTCTTTTTACAGGGCGTTTGCCTTTCCGAAAAGCATTATCTCCGGGTGACGGCCTCACCATTCGGTGAATAAGCCGCGAGGATCGGCTCCCGGCACTGCCGGGCGGGAGGATAATATCCTCCCCTACAATTGAAAATAAAGTTCACCGCCCTTGGGTGAGACTCTTATTACCCGCCGCCCCCGAACGGGAAAAGGAAGACATCATTTCTGTTGGAAAACGATCGTTTTCCGCGTACCCGTAGGGGAGGATACCATCCTCCCGCCTTCAAACGAACAAGAAATACCTTACTTCTATCGACGAATGACCACCCTAACCAAGGCTCCCTCCGGGAGGGAGCTGGATTTCCGACCGCAGGGAGGAAAGACTGAAGGAGCCCTCG
>CAKXXW010000039.1 GCA_934378145.1 uncultured Eubacteriales bacterium | reverse complement strand
CAGGGCGAGATAGGCGTCATACGCGTCGTCATAGGATTCCCGCGGGTAATCCCAGAGCCCCCCGTCGGCGGCGCGATCAAGTTCGATGATCCGCGTCGCGAGCCGCGAAATAAAGTAACGGTCATGCGACACGGCGAGGATTGTCCCGGGGAATGCGGCGAGCGCCGTCTCCAGCGCCTCACGGGAACCGACGTCCAGGTGGTTGGTCGGCTCGTCGAGCAGCAGAAGATTCACCTTCTGTTTGACGAGGATCGCGAGCGACAGCCGCGCTTTCTCCCCGCCGGACAGCACCGACACCGGCTTGTCCATGTTGTCGGCACCGAACAGGAACAGCGCGAGCGCAGAGCGCAGCTCCGTCTCGGGCATCGCAGGATGCGCGCGGCGCATCTCGCCGTACACCGTCCCTGCAGGGTCGAGCCCGCGGTTCTCCTGGTCGTAGTACCCGATTTTCATATTGTACCCGAGTTCCGTAACGCCGTGCTGCGGCGCGAGGCGCCCGAGGATCAGTTTCATGAGCGTGGACTTCCCGCACCCGTTGGCACCGAGAAACAGCACGCACTCCCCGCGCCGCACAAGGAAATTCAGGTCGGTGATGAGCGGCGCCGTACCGTACGAAAAGGTGAGATGCCGCACTTCCAGAACGCGCTCGGCAGACGCCTCTTCCGTCGCGAAACTGATGCGAATATTGCGCTCCGGCGGCGCCGCCTTGGCGACAAGATCCATGCGTGCGAGTTGTTTTTCCTTGGAGCGGATCGTGACAAAATTGTGTTCCTGCCCGCACCGACGCTGAAATTCGATATTGGCGCGGATCTTGCCGATTTCCTTCTGCTGTTCGCGATAGCGATGCTCGCGCGCCGCCTCTTCCTCCGCCTCGCGCTCTTTCGCCGCCGAGTAGGAGCCGGGGTACAGCCGCCCGCCCCCGCGGCGGAGCCAGAACGTCTTATTCGTCACACGGTCGAGAAAATACCGGTCGTGTGATATGACAAGAAAGGTCCCCCGATAGGCGGAAAGATACTCTTCCAGCCACGTCAGGGCATCAATGTCAAGATGATTCGTCGGCTCGTCGAGCAGGAGCAGGTCGGGCTCGCGCGCGAGCAGTTTGGCAAGGGACAGGCGCGTATATTGCCCGCCTGACAGTGCATCGACCGTGCGCTCCAGCTCCGGGAACCCCATTTTGGCAAGGAGCGAACAGGCGCGGGCGCGATATGTCCGCCCCCCGAGGTCATCATAGCGCGCGTGGAGCGCGTTCAGCACCCCCGAGAGCCGCGCCGCCTCTTCGCCGTCAGCCATGGAAAGCGCCTCTTCCGTGCGCGCGATCTCTCCCTCGAGCGCCGTCAGTTCCGGGAAAGCGGAAAGGACATAATCGGCGAGCGTCATGTCGCCGAGATAGGAGAGATCGGTATCCTGCGCGAGCATTCCGACCGTGGTCGAGCCCGCGAGGAACACCTGCCCCGAGGTTGGCGTGTATTCGCCCGTGATACAGCGGAAGAGCGAGGATTTGCCCACTCCGTTGACCCCGATGATGCCGACCCTGTCCCCCTCCGAGACCGAGAAAGTCAGCCCCCGGAAGATTTCATCCGCCCCGAACGAAAGCCCAAGGTCGGATACCGTACATACAATCATGGATGCTTATTCCTTATAGTAGAGTCCGCAGTGACAGTAACCGTGAAAATTCGGGTCCGCCATCTGACGGCGGAACTCCTCGCAGATGCATTTGTTTTCCGGGAGCCGCCCGACGCGGCAGGGGCAGTAGCCTCCCGTGCGCTTAAGGCCTTCCTTTACGGCTTTGACGATCTCTTCGTCGGGGTTCAGCGTTATTTTCATCGGTTTGTTCCTTTTTTGCCGAAGACATCGAGCTTAAGCTCGGGCGAGCTTATGATACCCTCTGTCATAAGGCAGTATTCGTAGCTCCACGAGTCGCCGGTGGTTCTCCAGTAACGGGGACTCTGATATGAGACCTTTTCGTCGGCGCAGTGTATCGGACCGAACCCGTTCGATCTCGGAATGTAGGCGTCGAGCTTCAGCTCCTGTCTGCCCTTCTTTACCTCAAAGGATGCGGCATAGGGCGCGATGGCTATCGGGAAGCTCTCCTCACCGAGTGTGGCACGGAGAAGCGTTGCGCGGAATTTCGGGACCCTCAGGTTCAGCTTTCCCGCCTTCTTTACGCTTACCGGAAGGATATATGTGAGCTTTCCGCTGTAAAAGGGAAGCCCCTGTGAGGTTATATCTCCGAATCCGATCTTATCGGGCAGTCTATTGACTGTTAAATCATATCCGCTGACATCTACTGCAAATTTGCCGAGTATATACACTATTTCGGCGGCGGTCGCCTCGCCGTACGGCATATCTATTTCAAGGGTGTTCGTCCCCTTGCGCATATCGGGAAGGACGACTGTTTTTATTGACTTATCGGTGTAATATCCGACGGGTGCCGAGGTGTCGACGGGCTGTGAATTGAAGCGCACCGTCGCCGTTTCGGGATTCTCCATGGCAAGGGTCGGAGCGGCAAGGTCTATCCTGCTCCTGAAGGTGTAGCGCAGGTGCAGGGTGTGATCGGGCGCCTTTTTCGGCATGTACCACGGCTGGTCGGCGGAGCCTCCCCACGGAGTCCATCCGAAGCGTTTTCTGACGGCTGTGTCGATGCGAAGGATCTCTTCGGCGCCCTTCATAGGCTCGTCGTCGAGCGCCCATTCGGCGATGTCGAGCAGCAGCGCGTTCGGCTCGTCAAGTACGAAGCGGTTCTCGCAGCAGACCGGAAGCGAGAGGCTCTCGGTCGGCTTTGCGGGCGCTTCGGGAGCGGCGAAGGCTTCCTCCGAAGGCGTGAGTCCGAGAAGGAGGCTGTCTGCCTGCTGAAGTGTCGCGGAGATCACCGTCGAGCCGCCCTCGTGACGGTACGCCATGGGCTTTATCTCGCCCGTGAGAGTGTCGTAAAGCTTCACTTTATAGTGTCCGGGCAGGGTCACCTTTATGCCCTCCGTCTTTGAAAGGTCGCGGTTGGCGTTGTCCTTGCCGTGCGCGATGAAGAGAATCAGCGAATCCCCGTCGCACCTCATGCGGTAGATGAAATTCGAGGTCAGCGAGCCCGAGCCCGAGGTGATCTTCAGTGTGCGGAAGGGCTCGAGAGCGTCGAGCAGGGACGCGCGCGAGAATTCGACCTGTGTGCTTTCCGAGAAGAGCTTTGCGGGAAGGTCGGAGGGCATCGCGTCAAGGAGCGTCGGCATCCTGCCGGCAAATATCAGCTTTCCGCCCGAATGAGCGAAGGATGTGAGGCGCTCGAGCGTGGTGCTTCTGAGCGTTTCGCAGCCGGGGACTATCACGGCGTCGTACTTCATATTTCCGACCGTGAAGGGCGCCTTGCCGTCGCTGCAGAGCTTCGGGAGCGTCGATTCGCAGATGAAGTCGAAGTCGATCCCGCCGAAGAGCAGCCATTCGGTGAGGTCGGCAAATTCGCGGTCGAGCTGCGAGCGTCTGAGCGAGGTCTGCGAATTCGGACCCCAATTCAGCCAGAAGCTCTCGATCGGGTGGATGACACCTACTCTTACGACCGGCTTGCCTCTTGTCATGACCGTATTCACTCTTGCAAAGTGATCTTCAATGAAGGGATACTCCTTATACCACGGCGACTGATAGTTTATCGAGGCGGGGTAGTCGCGCTTGGCTTCGCCCTCCATCGACACCCACGAGAGGTGCGGGACGCGCACGGTGACTCCGAGAGCCGCCTGCCAGTCGCCTGAGGTCTTGTAGCCGCGGAAATCCATATCCCATGTCGTAACGCCGTAAAGCTCGCTCATCATGCCCTCGGCGCCCTGCTGGTTGACGGCGGACTGCGCCTGTTTTGCCGTGTTGAATTCGCGGCGGAAGGCGAGCATATCTATGCCGGGGATCGTGAATCCGGGGTAATTTCTCATCGTTTCGCCGACCGCGGAGGTCTGCGATTCGAGAGACGGCTCCCGCATCATGTGTCCGGTGAAGAGTATCCCGTTCTTTCTGCACCAATCGCCGATGTTATAGGAGAAAGCCTCTGCAAATCTCTCGGCTGTGTGGTCGTGATAGAGGTATCTTGTGCGTGAGACTCCGCCGTCCGGAAGCTCCCAGAACAGCTCGGGAAGCCGCTCGATAAGCGAAAAACCGTAAGCCGCTCTGAAGCTCTCCTCAAGGTCGTCGGTAAATGGAAGAGTCACGTCGTCGGTCGAGAAGGGCGTCTTCATGGTTGTCTTGAAGGTCGTCTGAGGCTCGTCCGCGAAGATCGCGGGGACGGTCTTGCCGAATTCGCTTCCTATTTTATTCTTATATCTTTCATGAGTCACCTCGATGAAGCGGTCGATAGCCTTCCTGTCAAGCGTGTTGACATAGGTGAAGCCGTTGTATCTCGGGCTGTTCTGCGGCGACTCTATGTAGGCGTATCTGACGAAGCCGCGCGGCTCCTTGCCGTCTTCGAGCAGGCGGTATTCCCTGAGGCATCCCTTTTCGTCAAGGGTTATGTCGTAGCGCGCGATGAGCTTTGAATTTACCCCCGAGCGCTTGGCGCGGTTCTGCTCGTTTGCGTATTCCGACTTGTCGGCGCCGGCTTTCTCGTAAGGCACGGCGGTGAAGAGAAGGTACCGCATACGGTACTTTTCGTCCCTTGTCACAAGTCCACCGGCAAAGCCCGACGGCCAGCGGTCTTCGTCGTAGAGCCACGCGAGCATCTTGTTCTTCTTTGCTCTGTTCACACAGTCGGATATGAGATCCATGAACTCGTCCCCGAGATATTCGGTGGCGAGTCCGGAGCGGACATGCATATGATAACCGCCGAAGCCCATCTCGCCGAGGATGTCTGCCTGACGGAGCAGTTCGTCTTTCTCAAGACGGCAGTTCCATGCCCAGAAGGGCGCGGAGCGGTATTCGCAGGTGGGTGAGCGGAAAAGCTCGGGTGAGAGCGTCGGCTCATTGTTTTTCGGATAAAGCATTCTGTACCTCCGTAAAAAATAAAAGCTATACTATTATAAGGCTCTCTGTACTTTATTGTCAATCAAAAAATCCGAAAATCGTGTTTGTGACCATTATTTTCGGGCAGAATTGTGCAAAGCGCCGAATTTGATTCTGAATAATGCAAAAAACTTGACAATCGGCGCGTTGCTTGCTATAATACAAGTACAAATGAGCCGCTCTCCGCTCCGGAGAAGGCAGTTTGACTACATTTTAGAGAGGTTTATTGTTATGCGCAAAACACTTGCAATCATTCTCAGCGTCGCAATGCTTCTTTCGATCGTCGTCATAGGTGCTTCCGCTTATGAGAGACCCGAATCGGAAATCAAGAAGATTACGACCGAAGCCGAGTTCCTTGCAATGGAGCCCAACGGCTACTACTCGATCGAAAACGATCTGACTCTTACGAAGACCTATGAACAGCCCTTCAGCGGCGAGATCTATGGTAAGAATCACAAGATCACCCTGTCCGCTCCTATGTTTGAGGACTTCAACGGCGGTATCTGCGACCTCACCCTTGAGGGTAAGATCACTGCTTCGAAGCAGGATGTCGGTGCTGTCGCCCGCAAGGCGAGCGCTCCCAATGGCGAGGATATTACTTTCCTTAACATCACCGTCAATGTCGAGATCGAAATCACCGATGTGGAAGTCACCAAAGTTGATGCCAATAACAACCCGACCGATATCGGTGGCGGAAAGTATGCCGGCGGCCTTCTCGGATTCGGCGACAAGTATGCGAACCTTAAGTTCATCAACTGCAAGAATACAAAGAGCGTAACAAACAGCTCTGTCCTTGTCAACTACTCCAGCGAGGACAATGTGACAAAGGGTATCAACTTCAATGTCTATGCCGGCGGTATAGTCGGTCGTTGCTACCGCGCCGAGTTCCGTTTCTGCGAGAACAGCGGTAACATCACCAGCAAGGCAAACCGCGGCGGCGCTGCCGGAATTGCGGCTAACGCGGGTTACGGCGGAGGAACATACGATGTCGATACCTACGACTGCATAAACACCGGTGATATCACCAGCAACTATGACGCCGGCGGTATGTTCGCATACCTCGGTTCCAGCGGTAACAGAGTCGATACTTACTACCTCGTCCGTTGCGCCAACTACGGCACTATCAAGGGCGGATACCGTGTCGGCGGTATGTTCGGTTACAGCTATGCTACCGGTTCTTCCACAAACGCTTATTGGACACTGGAAGGCTGCGTTTCGATCGGCGATGTCTACGGCGGACTTCCTGCCTATGCCGATAAGAGTGTCGGTGAGATTTTTGTCGGACTTCTTACCGGTTACTCGAACTCCTGCTACAATACATACAGAAACTGCTTCGCACAGGGCAACCTCAGACTCAATGAGGGCGCAGCCGATAAGGACGAAGCCGGTACACTCAAGTTCTTCAGATGCGTACTTGGTTGCTCCAGCGCAAAGGTTATGACGATGCCTATCGAGAATCTCTACATCTGCGATTACGGCACCACCGAGTATTATACCTATGCGACTGCTGCTAAGAATGCAGAGCAGGTCATCCCGTTCGATCAGGCTCGTGAAGGCGTAAAGCGTTGCACCGAAGACGAGATTGCAAATGTCGTTACCACTCTCAACACCGCTCTCAACGGTCTTGCTCAGGATGCCAACGAGCAGGATGTTCTGGTTGTCAACAACGGTAAGGTCGAGTTCGACGCCACAAAGCGCGCCGCCCGTCTCGCCGCTGATAAGACCGACATCATGATCGTCACCACGACCGAGGAAATAGAAGATACCACTACCGAGGAGGGCGATGATACCACTACCGAAGCGGTTCCCACCAGCGAGAAACCCAATAACAACACCACAAAGCCCTCTGAGAACAACACCACTGCTGCTCCTTCCCCCAACGAAGGCGGTTGCGCAGGCTGCGGCGGATTCACCGCTGTTGCTGCTCTCGCGGCTGTTCTCGTCGGAAGCGCTGCTTTCGTGGTAGTCAAAAAGAAATTCTGATTGACCTTATAATCTTATAAGTTCAATCCCGATAAAAAAGGCTGTCGCCACGGCGACAGCCTTTTGCATTGACAAAGCGTCTGAAAAGTAGTATAATATTCCCGAAAAAACTTTGCAGGAGAATATCATGGATATAAGGATCGAAAAGAATGTTCCCGTCGTCGGGGAATACGATGTCGTCGTTTGCGGCGGAGGCCCCGCAGGCTGGGTAGCTGCTGTTTCTGCGGCAAGGTGCGGAAAGAAGACCGCGCTGATAGAGCGTTACGGCTTTCTCGGAGGTACCGCGACTGCGGGCTATGTCCTCCCGATAAGCGGAGTTCATCTTCGCGGCGAGCGCGTCGTCGGGGGCATTACATGGGAATTTATCAACAGGATGATAGAAGCCGGTGCGGCGATCGCCGAGCTGCCGAACGGACATATCTCGTTCGACCCCGAATACTATAAGCTCATCGCCGCGAGAATGGTGCGCGAGGCGGGCGTGACGCTTTACACGAACGCCTTCGTTTCCGATTGCCTGACCGAGGGCAAGAAGGTCACGGCTGTCGTCATCGAATCGAAAAACGGAACCGAGGCTGTCGCCGGGAAATATTTCATCGACGCGACGGGCGATGCGGATATAGCTTTCCGCGCGGGGCTCCCCATGCAGAAGGTCGAGAGAGGCCTTCAGCCCATGTCGCTCTGCTTCCTGCTCGACGGAGTAGACGCGACTACCGACCTGCTGAAAAACTGCATCCACCATGACGGCAAGGGGCAGAAACGCTCGGTGAATGATGTCATACATAACTACCTCAGCGAAAAGTATACCGAGGGCAGGGCGCCGCAGTTCGGCGGTCCGTGGTTCAATGTTACGGTCACGGGCAATGCGCTCGCGGTGAATGTCACGCGCGCGGCGGCGGACGCGACCGACCGCGAGGCAATGACCGCAGCGGAGGCTCAGCTCCGTGAGGATATGTTCGCTCTCACAGAGCTTATGAAAGAGGCTTACCCGGAGTTTAAGAATTGCAGCATCGTGTCCTCGGGCATCAACGCGGGCGTGCGTGAGACGCGCCACCTCGAGGGAATGCACATCCTGACGGCGGAGGAGTACCTCTCGGGCTATCATTTCCCCGACACGGTGGCGAAATGCTCGCACCCGATAGATATTCACAGCACCTCGGATCAGAAGCAGGTCTGCCGCTCGCTCGCACAGCCGGCGTCCGTCCCGTACCGGAGCCTCGTGTCGGAGGCGTCGGATAACCTGATCGTCGCGGGAAGAAGCATCTCTGCCGATATGACGGCGTTCGCGTCGATAAGGGTGCAGGGTACCTGCATGGCGCTCGGCGAGGCTGCCGGCGTTGCGGCGTCGCTTGCCCGCGATAACGGCGACTGCCCGGTCACGAAGGTCGACACCGACGCTTTGCGTGAGGTGCTTCTCTCGCGCGGCGGCGTGATCTGAGGGCAGAGAAGGGTTCTCCGACCCTTACGCAAAAAATTATAAAAAGAAAAAACCTCGCAGATTTCTGCGAGGTTTTTTTCGTAGATTTACCAACTCTACGATGGAATTATACCACAAAGTCCCTTCAATGTCAATAGAATTCCGAAAAAATATTTTATTTGTCCATCCATTTGTGAACAAAGTCCATTTGAACTTCATTTTTGGCGCTTTTTTCTACCCTCTGACTTCGTAGAGTTGGTAACTCTGCGAAATAAAAAATGCGGATTACCGCAAAAACAAATCAGAAAAGGAGAAAAACCATGAAAAGAAGCACCAAAAAGGGTTTCACTATCGTTGAGCTTGTGATCGTCATCGCAATCATCGCGATCCTCGCCGCGGTGCTGATCCCGACCTTTGCGAGCCTTATTCAGAAGGCTAACGTGTCGAAGGACACACAGCTTGTCAAGAACCTCAACACGGCTCTTGCGGCAAACGGTAAGGAACATAAAACCATGACCGAGGCTCTCGCCGCCGCAGCCGAGTTCGGCTACGACGTCGGAAAGATCAATGCCTCGGCAACGGGCAACGAAATCCTTTGGGACAGCGAAAACGATGTTTTCTGCTACCATAAGGACGGCAAGGTCGAGTACATCCCCGAAACGAGCCTCAAAAACGGCAAGCCGGCTGACTACAAGCTCTGGAAGGTATATAATGCCGGCGAAAAAGTGCCCGAGCAGCAGAAATACTCCATTTACTGGAACAGAACGGATGACTTCACGGCAACTCTCACCGTCGGCTTTGACGCGGGTAAATGCACCGCGATAACCACGCTGAAATATGAGCGCACCGGCGAGACTGTTACCCCGCAGGAAGTCGTTATCCGCACAAGCAGCGGTGAGACCAGTCTCACTGTTAATGCTGATAAGGATACCGTTATGCACTACGGCGCGGCAGGAGAGGTAAATGTCCTCGCGGTCGATAAGACACATTCCTACCACGAATTCGGTTCGGTATACACCCTTAAAGCGAAGAGCGGACACATCGTTCTCGAGAGCGGTTCTCTTGTTTACGACCTTCAGAAGGATGCTAGTGCTGCGGCGGATCTTTCCTTCGTCAGCAACGGAACGGTTGTGAAAGCAGCCGGCATTGAAGGCGTAACAGTGTCAGAGACCTATGACATTTACAATCTTGAGCAGCTCTGCGCTTTCCGTGACCATGTAAACGCCGGTATGACATTCGAAAGTCTTGTTATCGAGATCAAGGCTGACATTGATATGAGTTCGGTAAGCTGGATGCCGATAGGAACAATGCAGCATCCTTTCCACGGAACAATTAAAGGCAACAACCACACTTTGAGCGGTCTTAACAACGGCACTATGACCGATGTCGGGGACATCACTATAACAAGCACCACAAAGTCTTTCGGCAGTGCGTACGGACTTATCGCGTGGGCGGGAAACGGCTCCGTCAGCGTATCCGACCTGACAATGGCTGATGTAAATATTGATATGAAAGACGGAGACAAGGTTGGCGCGGTTCTCGGCTTTGCGGCAAGCCACGATAAGTTTGGCAACGAATACGCATCCAACACGGCTTGCGAAGATGTTCTTGTCGAAAATATAACCGTAACAGGAAAAATCAATGCAAAGCAGGATGTCGGCGGTGTCTGCGGTAAACTCTACAACAGCGGAAAGGTAACAATCAAGAATTGCACAAACAAAGCGGATTTGACTGCCAACTTTATAAATAGCTCTGATAACCCTAAACCTGATGATGATGCAACCGGGCGCGCAAGCGGTATTGCTTCGTTTATATCGAATCCCACGGATGTTGAAATAACCGGTTGTAAAAATGAAGGCAAGGTTACCGCATATATGTATGTAAGCGGAATCGCGTCGTTTGCGTTTGATCCCCAAATTTCAGAACATATTACAATCACTAATTGCGCGAACAGCGGCGATATCGTTCGTAAGACGGCCAAAAAGGACTCAGAAATGAGAGCGGGATATATTTTGAGTCTCGGAGGCAAGGAATTTAACGTGTCGGCGACAGGCAGCTCGTATAACTTTAGCGGAAATACAAATACCGGCAAGATGTATGATGCGAACGGAAATGAATTGACTACTGAAACAAATAAAGTTTTCCTCATCCGTATTCTTTATAGTCAGGATGCAGAGGCTAATAATACAAACGCTACAAAGAAGTAAGCAGCAAACTAAAATTGACATTTGAACAATCCCCCGCCGCGAGGAAATCCTCGCGGCGGGGTTTTTCTGCGATTTGCCAGCGTTTCGGAAGCAAAATAAAACAGGCATACCTTCGTTTTGAAGGTATGCCTGAATTTATTTGTTTATCTTATTGCAGTGGCGCCTTTTATGTCACTCACTCTTCGGTGGTGTTCTCGACGACTTCCTCTACGGCTTCATCGGCGGTTTCTTCGACCGCTGCCTGCGCCGCGTCCGCTTCATCAAGAAGCGCTCTGATCGAGAGGCTGACCTTCTGCTTTTCGTTGTCGATGTCGATGATCTTCGCGTCGACGACCTGTCCGAGCTGAAGAACATCGCTCGGCTGCGCGATCCTTCTCTGCGCTATCTGCGAGATATGGATAAGTCCGTCAACTCCGTCAACGATCTCGGCAAACGCGCCGAAGGGCATCATATTCACGATCTTTACGCTCGCGGTGTCACCGACGGCGAAGTTATGGGTGAATATGTACCAGGGGTTGGTCTCCTCGGTCTTGTATCCGAGCGAGATCCTCTTCTTTTCGGGGTCGAAGCTCTTCACGAAGACGGTAAGCTCCTCACCCACCGAGATGACATCCGCCGGGCTCTTGATGTGCTTCCATGAAAGCTCGGTCGAGTGTACCATTCCGTCGACGCCCGCGCCGAGATCGACGAAGGCACCGTAGCTCATGATGCTCTTTACCTTACCGGTGTAGTACTGACCGACGGCAAGGTTTGCCCAGAATTCGGCTTCCTTCTCGCGGCGTTCCTCGTTGAGGACTGCCTTGATCGAGCCGATGATCTTTCTGCCGCCTCTGTGGCCGTCTCTGCCGCCCTCGCGGACTTCGATGACCTTAAGTCTGACATTCTTCTTGTCAAGCACCGACAGGTCGCCGTCCTTCGGAACACCGGTCTGCGATGCGGGAACGAAGACATGAACTCCGCCGACGCTGGCGACGACTCCGCCCTTGACGACCTCGATGACCTTTGCATCGAGGACTTCGCCGCTGTCCTTCGCCGCGACGACATTCTTGACATTGCGGTCGCTGTCGACTCTCTTCTTGGAGAGTTCGGCAACTCCCTCGACATCGCTGACGCGGATGACGAATGCGTCGATCTCGTCGCCCACCTTAAAGTTTTCACTCAGCTTGAAGGAGGGGTCGTCCGAGATCTGTTCGGCTTTGATAATGCCGGTGACTTTTGCGCCGACATCGAGCTGAAGCTCTGCGTCGCTGACATTTGTCACGCATCCGGTAACGGTGTCTCCTGTATTTAAAGTTTTGAGTGAAGATTCGAGCATTTCTTCAAAGTTTTCTGCTTTGACCTGATTTTCGCTCATGGTTTTGATAACCTCCTGTATTATATATTCGGGTGTTGAAGCACCCGCAACTATTCCTGTTCTGCCGTCCGCGGGGAGGGGCAGTGCCGAAAGCTCGGACGCCTCGCCGATGCGGAAGGTATTTTTGCAGTGCGACGCGCAGATGCCGAAGAGCTTTGCGGTGTTCGAGCTGTCGGAGCCGCCGATGACTATCACGGAATCGCAACTCTCGGACAGGCGTTCAGCCTCTCTTTGCCTTTCCTCTGTCGCATTGCATATTGTATCAAAAAAAACGGGTTTTGTATATAGCTTTTCGATTTTTTTCTTGCACTTTAGCCATTGTGACGGTTTTTGGGTGGTCTGCGCGGCGACAACGGGGACTTTTTTGTGCGTTTTGCCCGCACCGAGGCTTTCGAGCAGGCTGTCAAGCGCCTCCTCATCGGGTACGGTATATTTTTCGCCCTCAAACCAGCTCATAATGCCGATACATTCGGGGTGACAGGGGTCGCCTATCAGTATGAAAAAGCGGTCGGGCGAGGATGATTCCTTCGCGATGCTGTGGAGCCTTTTCACGAATGGGCAGGTGCAGTCCTCGTAGTGAAAGTCCGGATACTCTCCGGCGAGTGAGGCGAGTTTTTTCTCTGTTTCCTTCGGTATTCCGTGAGCGCGGATGAAGACCGTCACGGGCGAAGACTCCGACGACGAGGCGGCAAGGGCGGTTAACGAGCCCTCGTCTGTGACCTTCGCTCCGCGGTGCTCGAGGTCTTTTACATAGACATCGTTGTGTATGAGTTTGCCGAGGGTGTAGATCCTCTCGCCGCTTTTCTTTGCCGAGAGTTTTTTTTCAAGGGTTTCGGCAGCCCTCCTGACCCCCGCGCAGAAGCCCGCATGGGGTGCAACGGTTATTTCTCTCATTTATCTTTTGTCAAGGAAGCCGTTTTCGACTCCGAGTTCGCACACGCGGTCGAAGATCAGAGCGGATATACGGGCGTACTCTCCCTTTTCGCCGTGGTTGTAGTTCATTTCGTCGAAGGTTATAGGCTTGCCTATGATGACGGTCGTGGGGACGAAGTTTTTGTGTTTGAAGTTCTTCTGAGCGAGAAAGACGGGAACGACGGTCGCGCCCGTTCTCGCGCAGATCATGCCCGCGCCGGGCTTCAAGGCGGTGTCGCGCGGATCCTCGCCGGGGTGGCGCGTGCCCTGCGGGAACATACCGCCGTCGCGCCCCTCTTCGAGAAGGTGCAGCATATGCTTCACGGCTCCCACATCGGCTTTCGAGCGGTCGACCGGAAAGGCACCGAAGGACTTTATCATCAGATTGAATATCGGGATCTTAAAGATCTCTTTCTTAGCCATGTAGCAGATCTGATGCCCCTTGAAGGCATAGCAGACCTTTATCGGGTCGGTCGCCGAGAAATGGTTCGAGCAGACGAGAAAGCCGTCCTTCTCGGGAATGTTTTCGGCGCCGATGACCTTTATGCGGAAGAATATCTGGAATATCCATCTGAAAAAATTATATGAGAATCTGTAAAACCAATTCATTGAAGGATACCTTTCAAAAAACCGTGAGATTTACTCTGCCTCTGCGGCGGCGCGCCCTGCGGCGACACCGGTCGAGAAGGCTATCTGAAGGTTGAAGCCGCCCGTGTAGGCGTCGACATCTATGACCTCACCGGCGAAGTAGAGTCCCGACACGAGCTTTGACTCCATCGTGTGCGGGTCGATCTCCTTTACGCTGACGCCGCCTTTCGTGACTATCGCCTCGTCGATCGGACGGAAGCCCGTGAGCGGGATGCGGAGGTGTTTGAGCGTCGATACGACCTTTTCCCTTTCCTCGCGGGTGATCTCGTTGACCTTCTTTGTCGGGGGGATGCCGGTGAGCTTTACAAAAGGTGCCACCAGCTTCTGCGGCAGAAGATCGCCGAGCGAATTGCAGAAATCGCGGTTTAGGTACTTTCTGAAATCCGACTGTATGCGAAGGTCGAGCTTTTTTTCGTCAAGGGCGGGCTTGAGATCTATCACGGCGAAGTATTTACCGGGCGCTATGTCGGAAAGGTGAGCCGATGCCGAGAGCACGACCGGCCCCGTGAGGCCGAAGTGAGTGAACATAAGCTCGCCGAAGTCATCGTAGACCTTCTTTCCCGCGGCATTCTCGACCGAGAAGCCGACATTCCTGAGCGAAAGTCCCTGACATTCGCGGCAGATGCCTGAGGCTGTCAGCGGAACGAGCGAGGGGCGAAGGGGAGTGACGCTGTGTCCGGCACTTTTGGCGAATCGGTAGCCGTCGCCGTCCGACCCCGTGAGAGGGTAGGATCTGCCTCCCGTAGCGACTATCACGGCGGAGAAGGGAAGAGCGCCGTCCTTTGTGACGATGCCGGTGACCTTTCCGTCTTCGACAGTAAGGGAGAGTATCTTTTCCGCAGTTATGAGCTTAACGCCCGCCTTTTTGCAGGCGTCGGTGATCGCGTCTGCAATATCGTTTGCATTGTCGGATACGGGGAAGACGCGTTTGCCTCTCTCGACCTTGAGCGGCACCCCGAATCCCGAGCCGAAAAGCTCCTGCGTATCGGAAGGGGTGAATCCGTAGAGCGAAGAATAGAGGAAGCGCGGATTCGTCGGGACATTGCGGAGAAATTCGTCCGGCTCGCAGTCGTTTGTGAGGTTGCACCTGCCTTTTCCGGTGATGCGGAGCTTCCTTCCGGTGCGGCGGTTCTTTTCAAAGATGGTCACGCGCGCTCCGAGCCCCGCTGCGGTATATGCCGCGATAAGGCCCGCAGCGCCCGCGCCGATGACGGCGACCTCAGGATTGGCTCTTATCGTAGACATCGTATTCGTCCCAGACCGATTCGAGCCGACGGAGCTTTTCGGTCATACTGTCCTGTTTTCTCTTCGTAAGTGCGACGATCAGCGCGTTTATGACGCTGAGGGGAGCCGCGAGCGAGTCGACGAAGGACGCCATATCGCTCCGCGCGAGCAGAGCCTGATCGCTGTATGTGGCGATGGGCGACTGCATCGAGTCGGTGAGGGCTATGATGTCGGCACCGCTGCGCTTGACATACTCAACGGAGTTTATCACGCGTTTCGAGTAGCGCGGAAAACTTATCGCGAAGAGTACATCCTTGTCGGTTATGTCGATGAGCTGCTCAAAAAGCTCGCTGCCCGACGAGGTCTGGAGAAACCTTACATCGTCGAAGATCATGCGCAGGTTGTAATTTAGGAAGCCGGCGATGGTCGAGGAAGACCTTACGCCGATGATGTAGATGCGCCTCGCTCCGAGGAGGGCGTCGATCGCGGCATTGAAGCTCTCGCGGTCAAGCTCCTCGCAGGTGCGCTTTATGTTGTCGATATCCGAGCCGAGGACTTTTTCGAGCAGATCTCCGTCACCGATAAGCTTGTTTGTGACCTCGATTCTCTGAAAGGTGGTCAGCTTTGTGCGGATAAAATCCTGCATAGCCTTCTGCATTTCGGGATAGCCCTCGAATCCGAGCGCGTTTGCAAAGCGGACGACGGTCGATTCGGAGACATTCACGAGGGCGCCTAGGCGCGAGGCTGTCATATATGCGGCATTGTCGTAGTTGCTTATAATGTATTGCGCGATGCGTTTCTGCCCCTTCGAGAACTCCGGCATACGCTCCTCGATCATACCGATAAAATCTCTTTTCATTTGGCTGACCACAAAGTCTTTGCAAAAGAGCAAAGAAATCCTTTCCCCGGGGAGATCCTCCCCGAAAAATAAGCCCGGACGGCGCAAGGAGAGCATCCGTCTGACGGGCGACCGGCGCGGGAACATAATTACTCATTATAGATAATTAAGAATATTATACCTCAAAAGCGGCATCTTGTCAAGCAAAAGAGCGAAAAGAAAGAGACACGGGAAGGGGAAACTTCGGCGGTGCGAAGCATGTCGTAAAGTGTCGTACAAAAAAATCGGTAAAAGGTATTGACAAGGGCAAAAAGGTGTGATATAATAGATGTTACCGCAGGGAGGTAAAGCTCCCGAAAGCATAATATCGCGGGGTAGAGCAGTCCGGTAGCTCGTCGGGCTCATAACCCGGAGGTCGTGTGGTTCAAATCCCACCCCCGCAACCATATTGTGAAGCCAAAAAAGATATCATGGCTTCGAACCCCCGAAATCTCACGATTTCGGGGGTTTTTCT
>CAKXXW010000038.1 GCA_934378145.1 uncultured Eubacteriales bacterium | reverse complement strand
GCAGGGGAGGAAAGACTGAAGGAGAGTGCGGCATAAAATTTTTTATACAGGCAAACAAGCCGTTTGCAATCGTAAATCGTTAGTGCCGCGGGCTCTTTCAGTCGCCTTCGGCGCCAGCTTCCTCCCGGAGGAAGCCTCTTGTCTGCGCAAACCGTTTCTTTGTCTTACAGGGCGTTTGTCCCCAAAACAACATATTTTGCTTCATCGGAAGCATTTTTACTGCGCAGGGAAATTTTTGAGGTGCGGGGGCTTTCATACTTTCGCGCGGCGCGAATACAATATTAAATATGAAGACTTTTTTGCACACGGGGGCGGCTTATGGCTTTTGTTTACGGAAAAAAACGCAGGATATTTTATGAGGGCGACGCCTTCGGCGAGCCTTCGGAAAAGGGTAAAAACGGGCGCGGCGCGACCTCTCCCGATGCCGGACAGGCGCGGCGGGCGCGGGGCGGGAAACCGCTCCTGATCTGCTCCTTTTCCTATCCGCAGACCCTTTGCGAAGGGTGCGACAAATTTCTTACGGAGCTTGTCGAGGGCTGCGAAAAATGGGCGGAGGGTACGCTTTTTCGCCTTCTTTCGGGCGAATACGACGCCGATCCCGACCCGAAAAAGCGCTTTCACCCCGCCGCTCGCTACTCTCTCGACTGCGAGGCTGTCTCGGAGGAGCCTCTGTCGGTCATAGTGCGCGCCTCACTCCGCCTTCCCGACGGGGAAAGGGTCGCATCGCGCCGCGGCTTTGTTTTTTCGACCGAAGACGGCGGCGTTCTTCCGCCCGAGGCCTTTTTCGACCGTCGGACGCTCTCCCGGTATCGCAGGAGCCTGTCCCGGGGATACTGTGTCAGAGAGGGTAAATTTTACGCTCTCGGTGACGAAGAAAACGAATCTGTGTTAATGGAAAATTTAATAAATGTAAAATCGAAAGAAAATAATTGAAATTCCAATATTTATATGATATAATAGACCGAATAATTACGATCCGAAAAGGATAATTTGGAGGTTACGGTACGCGAAATGACGAATGAAGCCATAGAAAAGATCAAGGCGGCTGAGGCAGAGGCTGTTGCGATCCGTTCCGACGCCGACGCAAAAGCAGAAAAGATGAAAGCCGAGGCGAAGGCAAGCGGAGAGGCTCTGCTTGCCTCGACCGAGGAAAGCACACGCGCCGAGATCGACAGGATGTTTGCCGAGCTTAAGGAAAAATCGGACAGGCTCATCGAAAAGAGCCGCGAGGATGCCGGTGCCGAGGCGAAGGAGCTTCGCCGCACGGCGCAGTTCCGCATGCACGCCGCGTCGGAGGAGATAATCCGGGGGATTTACAGGCAATGTCAATAGCTCCCATGAAAAAGCTGTCGCTTTTCGCGGCGGGGGATGACTGTGACGCGATAGTTTCGGGGCTTATGCGGCTCCGCTGTATCGAGATAGTCACCGCCGACGCCGAAAAGGAAGAGCTTCCCGCATGCGAATATCCCGGTGAGAAGGCTGATGCAGAGGCATCCGTCTCGCGGATACGCGCGGCGATCGCGGCTCTCGAAAAGTACAGCGTAAGAAAATTTGCGCTCCTGAAACCGAAGATAACGGTCGACAGGGACGCCTTCGTCTCCGACGGCTCGCGCGAACGCGCACAGGCTGTCGTCGTGAAGGTCGAAGAAAATCTTAAAGAAACATCACGCGCCGAGGAAGAGGCGCGGGCGTGCGAGGATCTTGTACGGGCGCTCTCGCCGTGGCAGGACGACACTCTTCCGCTCGATTTTGGCGGAACGGCGTCGACCTCGTTCGTTCGGGGCTCGCTCCCCGCGGCGACAGATCTTGCGGCGCTGTCGGAATCTCTCGGAGAGTGCTTCTCATATCTCACCGAGGTAAGCTCGGGCGACGGAAATGTCTATGTCGGCGTTTTCTCGCTGAACGGATATTCCGAAGCGGCGGCAAAGCTGCTCGCCTCGGTCGGCTTTGTGAAAGCCGCACTGCCGGGATCACCGAAGACCGCCTCCGCGCTCCTTCGCGAGAACGGATCGAAGCTGTCACGGCTCGGCAAAGAGAAGGAAAAGCTCACCGAGGAGCTTCGGGCGCTCGCTCTTGAGATAGACAATCTGAGGATCCTTTGCGACCTTGAAAGCACGGTGCTTGAGACCTTCCGCAACCGCGAGAAGATGCTCTCGGCGGGTTCGGTAAACTACCTTACCGGCTGGGCGCCCGCGGAAAAGCAGGAGCAGATCGGGAAATTCCTCTCGGGCTTTGCCTGCGCATACGGCTTTGAGGATCCGGTCGAAGAGGACGACCCTCCCGTGCTGCTCAAAAACAACGCCTTTGCGAAAAACTTCGAGTGGGTCGTCGGAATGTACTCCTATCCGAAATACGGAAGCTACGATCCGACCTTCATAATGGCGATATTCTTCTGCATACTCTTCGGCATGATGTTCGCCGATGCGGGCTACGGACTGCTCTTCATTTTCGCCGCCTTCGTCGGAGTTCCGGCACTGAAGATAAAGGGTAAGCTCAAAAAGAGCATCACGATGTTCGGCTGGTGCGGGGTGTCGTGCGTTATTATGGGTATCCTCTTCGGAGGCTTCTTCGGAGATCTGCCCTATGAGATCGCAACGAAGATGTTCGGTGCGCCGGAATTCAAGCAGGCTCTCTGGATAGACCCCGTGACGGACCCGCTGAGCTTCCTTATCGTAAGCCTCGGAGTCGGTGCGGCGCACCTTATCGCCGGTATGGCGGTGAAGTTCTACATCCTCTGCAAAGAGGGTCATGTGCTTGACGCGATACTCGATATAGGACTCTGGTGGGTGCTTTTCGGCTCTGTCGCTCTCGCAGCGCTCGTCCCGAACGTGGGAATATGGGTGCTCGTCGGTGCGGCGCTCGCGATAATCCTTACCGGCGGCAGAAAAGAGAAGAATTGGCTGATGAAGCCGGTCAAGGGATTTTTAAGCCTTTACGGGCTGATAAATTACTGCTCCGACCTTCTGTCGTATTCAAGACTTCTCGCGCTCGGACTTGCTTCGAGCATCATAGCGATGGTCCTCAACATCATCGGAACGATGCCGGGCAACACGGTCGCGGGCTGGGTGCTTCTTATCGCCGTGGGACTTGTCGGACATCCGATAAACATCGCACTCAATGCGCTCGGTGCTTTCGTGCATACGAGCAGGCTCCAGTATATCGAGTTCTTCGGTAAATTCTACGAGGACGGCGGAAGGGAATTCGTTCCCGCCGCGGAGATCGGAGAGTTCACCGAGATCGGTGACGAGTAAATCAGGTAATCAAAAAAATATTTATATAATTTAAGGAGACTAACAAAATGAACATTTGGGAATTCGTAACGAACATTCTTTTTCAGCCGGCATCTCTTGCGGTACTCGGTGCGGCTCTTGCGGTCATTCTTCCCGGTTGGGGAAGCGCGAAGGCAGTCGGATTCTGCGGCGAAGCTGTCGCCGGACTTATGTCCGAGGATCCCTCGAAATTCGGTAAAGCGCTCGTTCTGAACATTCTTCCCGCAACGCAGGGTATTTACGGTTTCGTCGTTGCCTTCATGGTAATGATAAAGACGGGTATCATCGGCGGAGGCTATTCGCTGACCCTCAACGGCGGACTCTATCTCTTCGCCGCCTGCCTGCCTATGGCTGTCGTCGGCTATATTTCCGCTATAAAGCAGGGCAAGACCGCCGTTGCCGGTATCAATATGGTCGCAAAGCATCCCGAGGCTTCGGGTAAAGCCGTAACCTCGACGGCACTTGTCGAGACCTACGCGATACTTGCTCTTCTCGTTTCGGTCCTGTTCATCCTCTTCATGCCCGAAGCTCTTACGGTGGCTGCCTGATAAAATGACAGGACTCGATAAGATCACGAAAAAGCTGACCGACGACGCGAGAGCGGACGCCGACGCGAAGCTCGAAGCCGCAAAGGCGGAGTGCGCCTCGATCGACGCCGATTACACGGCGCGGGCAAAGGCTCTTCGGGATTCGATGCTCGCCGACGCCGAGCGTGAGGCTTCTTCAAAGATCGCAAGAATAAAATCCTCGGTCGCCATAGAAAAGCGCAATGTCGTGCTTGCCGAACGCAGTGCCCTCGTTGACGAGGCGTTTTCGCACGCAATGAACGATATACGCGCCATGTCGACGGAGGATTACCGGAAGCTGCTCGTCGATATACTTTCGTCGGTACTTACGGCTCAGGTCAGAGCCGAGGAGGACGAGCTGAAAAACTACGGCCCCGACGAGCTTTGCGCTGCCGAGAGCTATGATGTCATACTGAATCAGGCTGACTTCAAGGCTCACGGACAGGCACTCATTGCCGAGACTGCGGTAGCAGTTGCCGGAAAGATAAGTCCCGAAACCGTGAAAAAGCTCAGGCTCTCCGAAAACACCGCGCCGATCGACGGCGGACTTATTCTGAAATACGGGGATGTCGAGGTCAACTGCTCGCTCTCGATGCTCTTCTCACGCCTGCGCGAGACGCTTGAGGGCGAGGTCTACGGCATACTTTTCAAGGTCGCGCCGTGACGCTTACAAACTTAAAGAGAAAGGCGGAATGAACCATGGCGGTCCGTTATTCCGAAACCGAATACGCGTTTGTTTCCGCAAAGGTCAGGTCGCTTGAGTCGGGACTCGTCAGCCGTGCGCAGCTTGAAAGGATGCTTGCGTCCGAAAATTCGGACGATGCCTTCGCCGTGCTGCGCGAGAACGGATTTTCGCAGAAGGGCAGGGTCACTGCCGCCTCATGCGAGGACACGCTGCTTGCGGCGCTCAAGGCGGGACTTGACGCGGTAAAATCGGGATTGCCGCATCCCGGAGTCGTGAAGGTCTTTGAATACCCCTACGACTGCAACAATATAAAGGCGGCGATAAAGTGCGGATTCCGCGGGATCGATCCGTCTCCGATGCTCTTTGACACCGGAAGCGTGTCGGCGGCGACCGTTGCCGACGCATGTGCCAAGCGCGATTTTTCGGCACTGCCCGAAAATATGGCGAAGGCAGCCGAGGAGGCGATATATGCCTTTAAGAAGACCGGAAATCCGCAGAGCATAGACTTTATCCTTGACCGGGCGTGCTTTCTTGATATTGCCGCCTGTGCGAAGGAATACAGAATCCCTTTTATAACGAAATACTGCGCCGCGTCGGCTGATCTCACGGACTTTATGATATGTCTGAGAGTCCTGCGGATGAGGTGCGGTGCCTACGGTGAAACCCTTGTCCCCGCGGCGCTCGTCGACGGCGGAAGCATCGGAAGGGAAGACTTTCTGAAGGCTTTCCGGTCGGGCGAGGATGCGCTTTTCGCCCTTATCGGCAAGAAGTATCCCTATATCACCGACAAATGCCGCCCCGGGTGCGATCTTGAGGTCGCGGAGAGGACCTGCGACAACTGTCGCCTGCGCTTCTCGGAGACCGGAAAGAAAGTCACTATGGGAATAGAAGTACCCGTGTCCTACATCCTTGCACTCGAGAACGAGATAAAGAATGTGAGGATAATCCTTGCCGGCAAGGACGCGGGACTGTCCGAGGACAGGATCAGGGAAAGGCTGCGTGACTGTTATGTATAAGATAGCGATAATAGGCGACCGCGACAGCGTTCTCGGATATATGGCGCTCGGGTTTTCGACCTACGAGGCGCCCGACGCTGCGGAGGCGGGAAAGATACTTCACAGGCTCGTGAAGGACGGCAGCTTTGCCGTGATATTCCTCGTGGAAAATTACGCCGAGCAGCTTACCGCCGAAACGGCGAAATACAAGGATGATCCGCTCCCCGCGATCGTGTCGATACCGGGACGCGCAGGCTCGGACGGCTTCGGTATGAACAATATCCGGAGCTCCGTTGAGCGTGCCGTCGGAGCAGACATACTTTTCAAGGAATGATTTGGAGGCTATAATGGCTGTAGAAGGAAAAATTGTTAAGGTGTCCGGACCTCTCGTTATCGCCGAGGGAATGAAGGAAGCCAATATGTTCGATGTTGTCCGCGTCGGACGCGAGAGACTTATCGGCGAGATAATCGAAATGCACGGCGACCGCGCCTCGATACAGGTCTATGAGGAGACTGCGGGACTCGGAAGAGGGGATACCGTCATATCGACGGGCGCGCCGCTTTCGGTAGAACTCGGACCCGGACTGCTTCAGAACATATATGACGGCATCCAGCGTCCGCTTGAGGTCATACGCGAGAGACACGGCTCGAACCTTCCCCGCGGTGTTGACGAACCCGCACTTGACAGAAATAAGATATGGCACTTTGAGACGACTCTGAAATTCGGAGACAAGGTCGAACCCGGAGATGTCTACGGCACGGTACAGGAGACCGAGGTCGTAAGTCATAAGATAATCGTTCCGCCGCGTGTGTCGGGAACGATCATCGAGATAAAGTCGGGTGACTATCATATAGACGACAGGATAGGAAAGATCAAATATCCCGACGGAACCATCACGGATATCACACTTATGCAGAAGTGGCCCGTGCGTGTCGCGCGTCCTTACGCCGTAAAGCTCGCACCCGAGGATCCGATGATAACGGGTATCCGTTCGATAGATACCCTTTTCCCAATCTCGAAGGGAGGTACGGCGTGTATCCCGGGGCCTTTCGGCTCGGGCAAGACCGTCGTTCAGCATCAGCTCGCAAAATGGAGCAATGTTGATATAGTCATTTATATAGGCTGTGGCGAGCGCGGAAACGAGATGACCGATGTTCTCCGCGAATTCCCCGAGCTGACCGACCCCAAGACAGGGAAGTCGCTTATGCAGCGGACGGTGCTTATCGCAAACACCTCCGATATGCCGGTCGCCGCGCGTGAAGCGTCGGTCTATACCGGTATCACGATCGCCGAATACTTCCGCGACATGGGATATTCGGTCGCAATCATAGCCGACTCGACTTCGCGCTGGGCGGAGGCTCTCCGTGAGATGTCGGGACGACTTGAGGAGATGCCCGGTGAGGAGGGCTATCCCGCCTACCTGACCTCAAGGCTTGCGCAGTTCTACGAGAGAGCCGGTAAGGTCGTCTGCCTCGGCTCGGACAAGAGGATAGGCGCACTTTCGGCTATCGGTGCGGTATCGCCGCAGGGCGGTGATATTTCCGAGCCGGTATCGCAGGCGACTCTGCGTATAGTCAAGGTCTTCTGGGGCCTTGATTCGTCCCTTGCCTACAAGAGGCACTTCCCGGCGATAAACTGGCTGAATTCCTACTCGCTCTACCGCGACAGGCTCGCGCCGTGGTTTGTCGGTAATGTCTCGCGCGATTGGAACGACAAGGCGACGCTCTGCCTGAAGATACTTCAGAAGGAGAGCGAGCTTGACGAGATCGTGAAGCTCGTAGGTGTCGATGCACTGTCGTCGGAGGACAGACTGACTCTTGAGGTGGCGAGATCGCTTCGTGAGGACTATCTGCAGCAGGATATGTTCGACCTTGTTGACGGATATACCCAGCTTGACAAGCAGAGCGACCTCCTTGACCTGATATTCTTCTTCAAGGATAAAGCCGAAGCCGCGATCGCAGAGGGAGCCGACATACAGTCGGTGTCCGAGCTGCCCGTGAGAGAGAAGATAGGCAGAGCGAAATCGGTCGTTTACGAAAACTACAAAGCCGAATTTGAAAAGATAAAGAAAGAGATCGAGAGCCAGCTTGATGCGCTGGTCGCCGAAGCAAAGGAGTGATGACGCTTTATGATGAGAGAATACAGAACCATCGAGGAAGTCGCCGGACCTCTTATGCTCGTGAGACAGGTCGAGGGAGTCAAATATGACGAGCTTGGCGAGATAGAGCTTGAAAACGGAGAGGTCAGGCGTTGCCGTGTCCTTGAGGTCAACGGAAGAAATGTCCTCGTCCAGCTCTTCGACAACGCGGCGGGACTCAACCTTTCGACAAGTAAGGTGAGATTCGTCGGCCACGGAGTAGAGCTTCCCGTTTCCCCGAATATGCTCGGAAGAGTCTTCAACGGTATGGGCGAGCCTATCGACGGCGGAGTCAGACTGATCCCCGAAAAATCGCTCAATATCAACGGCACGCCTATAAATCCGGCGGCGAGATACTATCCGTCCGAGTTCATTCAGACCGGAGTTTCCACGATCGACGGACTCAATACCCTTGTCAGGGGACAGAAGCTCCCGATATTCTCGGGATCCGGACTTCCGCACGCGAACCTTGCCGCACAGATAGCGAGACAGGCAAAGGTCCTCGGCACCAACGAAAAATTCGCCGTCGTTTTCGCGGCGGTGGGTATAACTTTTGAGGAAGCCGACTTCTTCATTTCGGACTTCAAGAAGACCGGAGCGATAGACAGAACGGTACTATTCATAAACCTTGCTTCCGACTCGGCTATCGAGCGTATCGCAACGCCCCGTATGGCACTTACGGCGGCGGAATATCTTGCTTTTGACCTCAATATGCATGTTCTTGTCATCATCACCGACATCACGAACTATGCCGAGGCTCTGCGTGAAGTTTCCGCGGCGCGTAAAGAAGTTCCGGGTCGCCGCGGCTACCCCGGCTACCTGTACACCGACCTTGCGACGATGTATGAGAGAGCCGGACGGAAGATGGGCAGCGAAGGCTCGATCACGATGATCCCGATCCTGACCATGCCCGAGGATGACAAAACGCATCCTATACCTGACCTTACGGGTTATATCACCGAGGGTCAGATAATCCTTTCGCGCGATATGTACAGAAAGGGCTATCTGCCGCCGGTCGATGTGCTTCCGTCGCTTTCGCGTCTGAAGGACAAGGGTATCGGAAAGGGAAGAACGCGTGAGGATCATTCGGGAGTTATGAACCAGCTCTTCTCGAGCTACGCGAGAGGTAAAGAGGCGAAGGAGCTTATGGTCGTTCTCGGAGAGGCGGCGCTGACACCTATCGACAGACTTTATGCGAAGTTTGCCGATGCCTTTGAAGAGAGATATATCAATCAGGGCTTCTATGAGAACCGCACGATCGAGCAGACGCTCGACCTCGGCTGGGAGCTTCTCTCGATCCTTCCGAAGAGCGAGATGAAGCGTATCAAGCCTGAATTCGTCGAGAAATATTGGAAATCCAAATAAGCGCACATAGAGAAGGAGTTCGTATATGGCGGAGATTCGTGTAAATCCGACCCGGATGGAGCTGAAAAAACTGAATATGCGGTACAATACCGCAAGGAGAGGTCACAAGCTCCTGAAGGATAAGCGCGACGAGCTTATGCGCCGCTTCCTCGATGTCGTGCGTGCCGATAAGGAGCTTCGTGAGAGCGTTGAAAAAAGGCTCGCCGGAGTTTACGGCAGCTTTTCCGCGGCAAACGCGGTGAGCAGCCCAAAGATGCTGACGGAGGCGCTGATCCTCCCGAAGAGAGAGGGCAGGCTGTCGGTCGATTATAAAAATGTAATGAGCGTAACTGTTCCCGTTTTCGATCTCGAGATACTCTCTGAAGGTGGGAGCGACAGCTACAATTACGGTCTGGCGTTCACCTCGGGCGGGCTTGACGAGTCGCTCCGCGAGCTGAATTCGGTGCTTACCGATCTTGTGAAGCTCGCCGAGCTTGAGAAGACGGCTCAGCTCCTTGCCGAGGAGATCGAGCGTACCCGCCGCCGCGTCAACGCTCTGGAGCATATCATGATGCCGCAGTACCTTGCCGCGATAAAGTCGATAAAGATGAAGCTCGATGAAAACGAGCGCGGCAATATCACTCGCCTTATGAAGGTAAAGGATATGATGGTGGCGCAGAAGCTCGCCGCCGGAGAACTTTACGAAGAAGACGGTACGGAGGAACAGACCGCGGATTGAACGGTTATTTGACGGATGCAGCCCAAATATTTCGGTTGCATCCGTTTTTTACTAAAGGAGAAACATAAAATGGTTAACGAAAAAAAGGCAAGCAAAGAAAACAAGAAGCGTCTCCCGTGGTGGGCGATCCTGCTCATCGTCGTAGGAGGTATTTTACTTTTCCTCGGTCTTTTCCTGCTCGGAGTGCGCGGGTATTTCAGACTTTCGGTCAATGACTACTATAAACATTCAAAAGCGACCTTCTATATCCCCGGCACAAATGACGGCTTCATTGCGCAGGGCATTGCCGATGATACCGTCGGCAACAACTTCTTTGTTACGGGCTATATGAACGACGGGAGCGCTTCTCCCGTGTACCTTGTTGACAAGGATAGCGGAAAGCTGAAAAAGACTGTCTTCGTTCAGACCGAGGACGGCTCGGATTTCAAAGGACACTGCGGAGGCATCGAGGTCTACGGTGACTATGTTTACATTGCCGGCGGCGGTGACTGCTGCCTCTATGTCTGCCGCTACATCGATGTTATCGGTGCCGCGGACGGCGGTAAGGTGAAGATGATCGGCAAGGTCGATCTCAAAGTGTCCGACAGTGATAAGGTAAGAGTCTCCTTCGTTACGAAGACGAACCTCGGACTCATCGCGGGCGAATTCTACCGTGCGGGCAACTACGATACCCTTGAGAGCCATTGGTACAAGACCGCCGCGGGCGATCAGAACAAGGCTATGGCGGTCTTCCTGAAATTCTCGGAGGACGGAGAATTCGGTGTTGAGGCTCCCTCGGCGGCTCTGTCGCTGCCCGATCAGGTCCAGGGGATCTGCTCGACGGGTGAGAGCCTGTATCTTTCGACATCCTACGGACCCTCGTTCTCGTATATTTACAGGTACGACTGGACCGAGGCAAAAACCAACGAGAAGGTAAATCTGCTCGGTCAGGAGCTTACGCTCTATGTGTTTGACAGCGCCTCGCAGAAGAGCGCAAAGAAGATCGCCCCCATGTCGGAGGAGATCATCATCGTTGACGGCAAGCTCTACACCATGTGCGAATCGGCGTCAAATAAATATATCTTCGGAAAGTTCACCTCTTCCGACCACTGCTACGCAACGGATCTCAACTTCTTCGACTGAAAAATCAGAGAAAGGGACAATTATGGAAGAAATGAAGCCCGTGCTTTCGATAAGAAATCTTACGAAGCACCTGTCCTCAAAGCTTATACTCAATGATATTTCGCTTGATGTTATGCCGGGCGAGATATTCGGCTTTCTCGGTCCGAACGGCTCGGGCAAGACCACGACGATCAAGGTCGTACTCGGACTTCTCTCGCTCGAGGCGGGAGAGGTATCGGTCTGCGGCTACGATATAAAGAAGAATTTTATGCAGGCGATGAGCTGCGTCAACGGCATCATCGAAAACCCCGAGATGTACAAATACCTCACGGGGAAGCAGAACCTTATGCAGTACCTCCGGATGTACGACGGTATTCCCGAGAGCAGATGCGACGAGGTCGCCGAGATCGTGGGACTTTCGGAAAGGATCAATGACAAGGTCGGAAAATACTCGCTCGGTATGAGGCAGAGGCTCGGTCTGGCGCAGGCGATGCTGAACCGCCCGAAGCTCCTTATCCTTGACGAGCCGACGAACGGTCTTGACCCTGTCGGTATAAAGGAGCTTCGCGACATTCTCAAAAGGCTCTCGCACCTTGAGGGGACCGCGGTCTTCATTTCGAGCCATCAGCTTGCCGAACTTGACCTTATGTGTGACAGGGTCGGCATAATAGATCACGGAAGGCTCGTCGCGGTGAAGACCATGGAGGATATAAGGTCGCTACACCGCGGAAGCGTGTCGGAATACCTTATCGGATCTGACGAACCCGGGCGCGCGGCGGAGATGATCACTGCCGCAGGCAATACGGCGGTCATTGAAGGAAACCTTATAAGAGTTACCGCCGATACCGCAAACGGCGGCAAGGATCTTCCCGAAATGCTCCGCGAGCTGATACTTGCCGATGTGCGCGTGACCTCTGCGGAACCCGTAAGACATTCGCTCGAGGACGCGTTCCTTGAGATAACCGGAAACTATTCGCCCGACAGGAGAAAGGCGGTGGGAATATGAAGGGTATGCTTAAGCAGACCGGCAACGAGCTGATAAAGATATGGCGCCAGCTCGGGTACAGGATCGTTCTTTTTGTCATCGCGGGACTTATGCTCGCGGCGCCGTTCATGACCTTCTTCTTTGAAAAGATTACCAACTCGAACTTCGATGGGGCGGTAAGCGATGACTACGGAGATGATATATGGAATGCATTTTCAAACATACAGAATTCCTACCGCTATACATTCTTTGAGGAAAACAGGCTGCCGGAGTGGAAGCAGAAACTTTACTCCAATGAGCTTGTCAACTACGGTATGCGTGCAAAGGGACTGGAGTTTATCTTAAACGGAAAATTCCGGAAATCCGATGTCATAGCGTATTTTGATCTGGGTGCCGAGGACATATGCGAATGGGGCGAGGACGAATCGCCCGATGAACACCGCTACGACGATGAGTGGATCGCCGCGCATTATTCGGAGGCTAAAGCAAAGGAGAGCTATGACGCCGCGCTTATCGCGCTGAAGGAATTCGGCGATAAGATCATTGCCATTACCGAAAAAGAGGCAATGAAGGAATACCTTGACGCGGCGGAGGTCACGCTTGCGAACGCCGAGAACTCGCTTAATGCGGTGAAGAGCGCGTATGAGGCAGAAAAGACTGAGGCATATAAGACCGCTCTTGACTATTCGCAGAAGCTCTATGATCTTCAGCTTATGATAACCGAGGGCTGGCGCTTCGCTTATGAAAACAACAGAGCGCCGCTCGGATGGGAATATACCCTTCTCAGCAGCGTAATGCCCGCGGCGATGCAGAAGCTGTTAAGCTCTATGCCGGTATCAAAGACCGATTACGAGCAGGATCCTCTATATATGGAGATATTCAACACTCCAATACCTTATGAGACTTATGTGCGCAATGCCGAAAAGAAAGTCGCCTATTATGAAGAGGCGATAAATGTGTACTACACCGCGATACTTAAAAACGCGCCGCTGTCGGAGGTCGAGAGCGTCTCGACCAAGGGCGGGATCCGCAACACGCTTATGTCCTTCATCAACCTGATGAGCATATTTATGGTCGTCCTTGTCGCCGGCATCATATCGAGCGAATTTTCAAGCGGTTCGGTAAGGCTCCTGCTTATCCGTCCGAGAAGCCGCACGCAGATAATATCGGCGAAGCTGCTCGCCTCGTTCATCGTCTATGCGGCTTCGGTCATCGTGATGACCGTCCTTCTGTCGGCAGAGCATCTGATGCTGTTCGGTATAGGAGATTTCTTTACCGGAGATGTTGTCTCTCTGTTCGGTGCGACCTTCGTGATCCCGGGATTCCTGATGCTCCTCGGTAAGATATTTGTCGCGTCGCTTCCCGTGCTTCTCTATATGTCGGTTGCGGCGGTAATGGCTGTGCTTACGCGCAAGAATGCCGTTTCGATCATTATGTCGCTGATAGCCTATATTTCGGCTGCCACGATCAAGGGCGTGGTGTTCGTTGTTGTGGGACTTCTGCCGAATATTGCCGGCTGGCTCGTTTATACGCCGCTTGCCTATACGGATCTGCCCAGCACCGTGAGCGGCGCCGTGACGATCGCTTCGTCCTTCGGACAGTTTGATCTTGGTCTTATCATCGGCGGTGTAGACCTTGTTGCGCTGGGGGCAAACCTCGGGCTCGGTATATTCTATTATATCGTAGGCATCGTGCTGTTTACCTTCCTCACACTGCTCGTGTTCAAGAAGAAGCAGATAAAGAACTGACAAAAAGCGTAAAAATAAAACCGGCGCCCGCATTTGCGGGCGCCGGTTGCGTTATTATTCGTTTACAAGTTCAAAGGGGTCGATGTCGTTTACAAAGGCGGGCTTCAGCTTCACGCTGAAGAGGAACTCCTTCTCATCGAACCGGTATGCGGGGTTGAGTGCGGGGCCGCAGGAAGCGGAGCCTATGCCGTCCTGACGGTAGTCAAGGTTGACGACCGTCTCGCAGAGCGGTGAAAGCTCGTAGTCGTGCGACGTTTTTGTCAGCATCATCGGCGTGAAGTGCGAGCAGTTGAAGCTGAGATCACCCGTGAAGACAAGCCCGTGACCGCAGAGGTTTGAGACCTGCGCCCATCTCGTTCCCGTATGCGCCGAATTTTCCTGCGGACGCACATAATGCTCGAAATGATCGCTGACATTCGTCCTGTAAACTCCCATCTTCGAGGCAAGGCACTTGTCCCTGTAGCTCTCATAGGGGCCCATGCCGAAGTATTTCAGCTTCTCATTGCCTTCGGGCATATTGAACTGAATACCGAAGCGGGGAAGCTCGGGAAGATTCTCTCTGACATTTACGCGGAAGTCGATGCCGAGTCCCTCCGCCGAGAAAGTGTAGAGAACATCGGCACGGAGGATGGGAGAGAGAGATTTCGGAGAGAGGGTGAGCCTCGCGGCGACAGTGATGCCGTCGCCCTCTTTTTTCGGCTCACCGACAAGGCTACATTCGGTCATAGCGCGGTCATATCCGACCTTGTACCATTCGAGCTTTATCTTTCGGTCGTTGTCGGTCGGCGCGCGCCAGACTGTCGGCACTATCGGGGTGGAGATCATCTCGGTGCCGTTGTCGGTGATCGAGGTGACAAGTCCGCTGACACGGCTGACGGTGTAGACCGTCTGTCCGCAGACCACCGTTATCTCCTTTTCGGTGACGGAGGAGTAAAGCGGGGCGGCTTTCGCCGTTTTTTTCGCCTTCATTGCCACATATGGAAGAGCGAACTGCTCAAATCCGACCTCGTAGCCGGCGTCCGCCCATTCGGTCGGTTCCTTCTGTCTGAGCGAGAAGGTTATATATCCGAAGCCCGGGAGCTTATCAAGTCCCGAAAGGTCAAAGTCGAAGCTGCTGCTTTCCTGCGGTGCGGTGTCGAGCGCGATCCTTTGCGTGCGGACTGTCCTGCCGTTCTTTTCGACGGTGACATAAAGCTCGCAGTCGGAAAGGCTCTCAAAATATCTGCGGTTGAAGACCGTGAAGCTGCCGGTCGTGTGATCGAATCCTATTCTGAACGGCTTTATCGCCTGCTTGTACTCAAGAAGTCCGGTGTGAGGTCTGCGGTCTGGGTAAACAAGTCCGTCGACGCAGAAGTTTCCGTCGTTCGGGAAATCCCCGAAATCGCCGCCGTAGGTGAAGTGCGGATCGGCGTAACGGTCATCTCCTATCGCCACTGAATGGTCGGTGAATTCCCAGACGCAGCCGCCGCAGAGCGAGTCGTGAGCGAAGATGAGATCCCAATATTCCTTAAGATCTCCGGGACCGTTGCCCATCGCGTGGCAATATTCGCAGAGGTAGAGCGGCTTCGTGAAATCGGGATTTTCAACATAGCTCTCAAACATTTCGCGCGTCGAGGGGTACATACGGCTCTCGACGTCGATGAAGTCACATTCGACGCTGTGACGAAGGCTTTCGTCCTCGCTCTTCATTCTCGCGGTATAGCGGCGCGTTGCGTCCTCGCAGTGGACGATGTTGTCTTTGTCCCTTGAATGAATGTACTCCGACATAAGCCGCTGATTATTCCCGACGCCCGATTCGTTGCCGAGCGACCAGAAGATAACGCAGGCGTGGTTCTTGTCGCGCTCGTAGAGGCGTTTGACTCTGTCAAGGTATTCCTCTGTCCACACCTCACTGTCGGTAAGAGCGTCCCAGCCCTCCGCTGTGCGCTGCATTCCGTGACATTCAAGGTCGGTCTCGTCGCAGAGATAGAAGCCGTACCTGTCGCAAAGCCCCGGGAACCTCGGATCGTTCGGGTAGTGTGAGGCTCTTATGCAGTTTATATTGTGGCGTTTCATTATCATAAGGTCTTCGATCATATGATCGAGGGGCGTCGCCGAGCCGAGCCACGGGTCGCTGTCGTGGCGGTTCACGCCGAGCAGCTTGACCTTCTTTCCGTTGACAAAGAGGCACTTGTTCTTTATCTCGTACTTGCGGAAGCCTACGCGAAGGCAGATATGCTCGTCTCCGCAGGTAACATAGAGGTGATAGAGAAGTGGTTTCTCGGCGCTCCACAGCTCGGGATCGCGCACGATTATCTCGAGCTGACCCTCGCTGTCGACAGAGAGCTTCGTGTCGCCGATGCAAAGTCCGCAGTCTCGTTCTGCGCGGCAGGTGATGTCGGCTTTTCCGTTGAGCTTTACCGAAAGGGAGAGCATACCCTGATCGCCCCTTTCGTTGACCGTCGTCTTCACATAGAGGTCTTCTATGTGGATCCTGTCACGGAAGAGGAGGTAGACCTCGCGGAAGATGCCCGAGAACCTGAACTTGTCCTGATCCTCTATATAGGATGCCTCGCACCATTTGAGGACGAGGACCTTGAGCGTATTTTCTCCGTCCTTAAGGTAAGGCGTGATGTCGATCTCGCTCGTCGAGTGACTGACCTGACTGTAAGCGGCGAAGCGGTCGTTGACATATAGGTAGAAGCAGGAATCGACGCCCTCAAAATCAAGGTACACGAGCCTGTCCCCGAGAGCCTTCTTCGATATGTAAAAGTCGCGGATATAGAGTCCGCATGGAATGTCGTCGGGAATGAACGGCGGGTCGGCGGGGAAGGGGTAGTTTACATTCGTGTAGTTCGGGGTGTCGTATCCGCGCCCTATCGCTGCCTGCCAGCTCATCGGAACGGGCAGCTTTTCGGTCGCCGAACGGTCAAAATCGGACGAAGTAAAATCATCTATGTCATTGACCGTCGGATAGTATCTGAAGTCCCAATCTCCGCAGAGCGACACGAAGCGGTCGGAGTCGGCTCTTCTGTCGAGCGCCGCGCCTTCGTCGTCACCGTACGGGATAAAATAGGCGTGCGGCTCAAGGCAGCCTACATGC
>CAKXXW010000037.1 GCA_934378145.1 uncultured Eubacteriales bacterium | reverse complement strand
TCTCGCGGCATTTTGCCTGCGGCAAAACTATGGTGTCTTTTTGAGGAAGCTCCTCAAAAGTCTGCAAGCAGCCTTTTATCGGAGCTTCTCAAAAACCCACCGGAATTTCACCTCTGCGAGGCGAAATTCTGCCCCGAGGCAAGGGATGAACGCGCTTAAGCTAAAGATGAAGACCTCACTCTGACGATGCCTTTTTTAAGGCATTGCTACGGGTGAGGTCTTTACTTTTAATTTTTTGAAAGTTTAGATCAAGCCTTTCGGGAGGATTGCGGGGTGCTGCTCCAATCGCTTGCCAAAGCAAGCGGTGGGCTATGTAAGTAATTTTTTTGTTCCGGCTATGTATTGCTCATGGTTTGAGATAAAATCGTCACTCCAAATACGAATAACATTGTTTTCCGTAATATATTGCAAGCGCTTTATCAGCCTTGATGATTTATATTGCGTTGTGTCAAAGATATGAATAGCTTCACCAGAAGAACCATCCTTATTTGATATTACAGTAAGATCTTTTGATTCTCCAATCAAGTTTCGGTAATTCGCATATAACTGAGGCAATTGCTTTTCAAGGAGCTGTTCTACCGTTGGATATTCAAATCTTTCTCCGAATATCGGTGAATAGTATGCATTTATACTGCCATCATGTGGATTGAGATATATGTGATCAAAAAAATCAATGTCAACAATGCATCCGTGAATCGCCCCATCTCCGCCTATTTTCTTTACAACATCAGAAATGCTTTTCAGAACTTCATTGTATTTCCGTATACCGGCTTTTATGTAGTCAGCATATTTTGCCATATTGGAATAATAGTAATTTACATCTGTGTTTTTGAGCCGGTTGATGACACCGCCATTAAGTAAAAACAACTTGCCGTTATTTTTATCTTCCAGCAAAAACAGATATATTCCTTGCCTTTTTAACATTGTAATATCATTTACTTCTTTGTTAAAGGTACACCATGTATTATTACCCTTATTAAATTCCATATACTGTGCTTTTGATATATGGTATATACCGTCCGGATGATACCTGAATATATCATAGTGCAAACCGATTTTAAAATACTTTAAAGCTACAGTTTTAGATTTATAACCTACTTGATTGTCTGCATACACAGTACATTTTTCAGAATGAACATAACGATTTCTATGAGTATGACCATTGATATATATCCAATTTGGCACAAGATCGCTTCGGGACCAATCCGACGGTGGCATATGAGATAAAACTATTACTTTTTCTTTTGAAAAAATTTCCTGCAATTTGTTATACACTCGCTCGGTTTGCTGAGTATAGTATAGATCCCTTTCTATCGAAGTAATGACGCTTCTATAAATACCGTGTGTAGCATTGAAATTCGGATTATATGCGGAGAAACCTGTTCCTCCGAAAATAATCAAATTACTATTCAGAGCCAAAAAACGAAGTTCTTCGGGACTCTTGTTTAGTATATCTGTTTCTGAAAAATATCGCTTCCCAATCAACATAGCATTTTGCAGGAATGAAATTCCCAATTCAGAAAACAGCATCCTGTATCGTTCAGCAATATTTTCAACAGACTTCTCTTTAGTGTCATTATTTTTTTCACTGTCAAAGCACCAAAGCTCATGATTTCCGAGAACTACTACAATTTTTCCGGGATCCCAATATTTGCACAGTTCGGTATAAAAAATTTTGGATATGTCAAAGGAAAAAGACACATCGCCGCCGATCAAAAGGTAATCATAATATCCCTTTTCGCTGGCTGTATTAATTATTTTTTTTACATATTTTTGTATGAAAAATTCAACTTCTTCAAAAGTGGCATACCGTGGGAATCTATCTATTAACCGGTGATCCAAATGAATATCCGTGATATAAAAGATTTTCCTGTCATAAGCATTCAATTTTTCGAAGTCCGTTTCATCATGGGTTATAAGTTCTGCTTTTATGGTTTCATTTTTCAAAACAGGTAACTGTGATATCTCTTCTGAAAATTGGCCTATAGCTGAATTATAAAATGTTCCGTTGTAACGCCCTTGCCTTATGAGAAATTCACCGGAAAGAAACGCGCCTTTGAGATTATATAACGATGTATCCGTTTCGTCAAATATATATTCAGTAAGATTAGAGCCATTGATATTTTCGTTCAAATACGCATAGAAATCTTTAAAATCTGAAAATTCGTGTTTTTCTGTATTTTTAAAATAAAGCTCTTCTACAACGAAAATATCGGTTTCACTGTCATAATATGAATTTACCGTCCGGCGAAGATTAAGCCCCCGTTCTGTTTTCAAAACATTATAATCTACCGTACTCTCATCTGCCGTTGTTGCCAAATTTTTCAGACCACAATATGTTATATAATCGAGGTTATTTATAGAACAGATCTTTTCTTCCGACTTAAGCCATTCCTTAAAAGCATACGAGAAAATGATTTGGTTTAAGAAGTATTTATATGCTTCAAATGTTTTATATTCGTTGGGAATAAGATATATTACAGCTTGGTTTACTTGAAAACACCTTATATAAAAATCATTTGACAAAAGATTTGAAGGAAGAAATCTCAGTGCCTCGTAATCTTGTTTTACCGCCAATAAGCACAGCGTTTCTGTTTTCAAGCATTCCGGAACAAATTCTAACAGCTTTCCGTGCTTTTTTATGCATTTTTCGCAAATATCCGTGTTGAGCTTAGATTTTGGGCAATATTGAAGATAGGAGGCATCCATACTCGTGACCGTTTTGCAATACTCTGTTGTTTTAAATATATCAGGGAATAATTTGAATGCTTTCCAGCTTTGCCTAAAGGCGTAGTCACAAAGATCCTTTGTCACACGATCAGAAGGAATGTATCTTAAATTTTTCCAATCTGCCTCTATGGCCTTTTTGCAAATTTCAATCGTTAACGCAGAATCGTTTTTAATGTATGATATGGCATTTGGTTCTTTGCTGATCGCGTATTCACACACAACTGCACCGGGTGCCTCGAGATACTTCAAAGACTTAGGAGATAAATCGATCAGAGCTTTAAAAAGCTCGTCTGTTTTAAATTTATCCGGAATGTATTTGATAGCATTTAGTTTTTGCTTTGCGGCAGCTAAAATAATATTTTTGCTAATTACTTCGGGCGGTAAATATTTTAAATAGATTCCGTTAATCGAAACAATGCTAACTGCCAATTTTTCTGTAAGAATTTTTTGTGGGATATACTGTATTAAATTTTTACTTGAGCTATTGTTATTTAAAGCTGCTACACAAAGGTCTTCTGTAATAAATTCAGTGGGAATTGATGAAATTATCTGTCCATCATAATTGACAGCAAGAACACAATCGGAATATGTAATATTGTCTGTTCCGGATTTTATCTTTTTCCAAGCCGACTGTTCTTTCAATCGACTTTTCTCTTTTGCAGGCAAATCAGCATCTCCTTTACAAAGGATTTCATGTAGATGTTATCACAATATGCCGCTTTATTCAAGAACATATTGCGCGTAGCAGAATCTTTTTTATATAATACATTTGAATCTCAGCTTGACGATACAGTTTTCGATGGTATACGCCCTGCGGTGCAGCCTGCGCTCACAGCGCGTATTTTGTTTTGATCCTGTCAAGGATCTTTCCGATCGGGCGGGCAAAGAGCAGGAGGAACACCACATTTGACACCGCGTAAACGGCGGTGAAGGGTATGGCTGAGACGAGTGCCGCCAGATAGCGCGAAAAGTTGAAGTATCCGTCCTCCCACAGCACCGTCCATATATCCATCAGAAAAGAATACAGCACCCCCGACAGGATTCCGTAGCCCGAAAGCAGGAGCCTGCTTTTTTTAAGATGCTCCGCAAAAAGTCCGGCGAGCAGTCCGACGATCCCCCAGCTGAACATCTGAAACGGGGTCCACGGGCCCTGCCCGAAATAGAAATTCGAGATCACTGCGGAGAGCGCTCCCGTGAGGAATCCCGCCTCGCATCCGAAATACATTGCGGTGATCACCACCATCGCCGTTACGGGCTTGAACGCGGGTATCGGTGCGAAGATTATCCTGCCCAGCACCGAAAGTGCCGTCATACACGCGATGAGGATCATACGCTTCGCGTTCGCCTCACCCTTTTCAAATCGGAGGAAAAAGGGTACGCAGGCGAGCAGCGCCACGCAGAGCGAGATCCACGCATACTGCTTATCGGCGAAGAGTATCGCTCCGCCGATAACGACCGCCGGAATAATGCCGCAGAGGATAACATACGAGATGACCTTTTTCTTCATTCTGCTCCTCCGTTGCAGAACCCGACGACCTGTCCGCATGTCACGGCATTAGGACAGAGCGAACGCGCCATGCGGTTGGCTGCCGTGGTATAGAAGGTATTCCCGCCGAAAAAGCGCATCGGCGTATCGGTCGACAGAAGCTCTCCGTCAAAGAACAGCGCACAGCGGTCTGCGACTTCCGCGGCAAACTCCACATCGTGCGTGACAAGGATTACAGTCATCCCTTCTGCTTTAAGCTGTGCAAGGATGCCCCCGAGCCCCTGTTTTCCCCCCGCGTCGATGCCTTTTGTCGGTTCGTCGAGCAGAAGGATCTTCGGCTTTGTGAGCAGGACCTTTGCAAGGGCGCATTTCTGACCCTCCCCGCCGCTGAGGTCAAAGGGATTCCGGTCGAGCAGGTGCGTTATCGACAGCTTTTCCGCGATCTCAGGTATCATTTTTTCACGATCCTGCTTAGGGACTCCGCAGACTGCGGGTATCTCGGCAAGGTCAGCCCGCACCGTGTCCCGTATGAAGACGGTCTGCGGATTCTGCGGCAGGAGCGCAAGGCCCCCCCGATAGAGCGAGTTGCCCCTGTATTCCCGGATGGGCTTTCCGCCGATAAGGACCTTTCCGCGGTACGCCTTGCCGGCACCCGCGATCACATTCAGCATCGTGGTCTTTCCGCTCCCGTTTCCGCCGAGGACCGCGAAGATCTCTCCGGTATATACCTGCACCGAGGTGCCGCGAAGCACATCGGGCAGGTCTTTTTCATAGCGGAACCAGACATTTTTCAGCTCGACCGCCGCACCTTCGCCGTGAAGGTATTCCGGCTCGGGGAGGATCCCGCGGCGGTCGCCGAAATGCTTTTCAAGAAAGTCCCGACCCTCGCGCACGGTCAGCGGACAGCGGTCTTTTATTTGCAGAGAATTGAAGATCCGCACCGCGCTCGGAAGCGCCGCACGCATCGGATGACCGTCGGGAAGGGCTTCGCCGACTCTCTCGGGCGTGTCGCAGACAAGCACTCTGCCGCTGTCCATCAGAAGGATCCGGTCGGCGATGGGGAAGACCTCCTCAAGCCTGTGCTCGACGAGTATCACGGTCAGACCCAGCTCGCGGTTGAGCTTCTGCAGGGTCGCGAAGAAGTCCGACGCGGCGATCGGGTCGAGCTGACCGGTCGGCTCGTCAAGGATCAGCACCTTCGGCTGCATGACCATGACCGCGGCGAGATTCAGGAGCTGTTTCTGCCCGCCCGACAGCTCGTCGGTCTTTTTGCGGAACCAATCCTGGATGCCGAAGTAGTTCGCCATTTCTCCGACACGGCGGCGTATCACCTCGGTCGGAAGGCCGAGATTTTCAAGCCCGAATGCAAGCTCGTGCCATACCTTGTCGGTCACGATCTGATTGTCGGGATTCTGCAGAACATAGCCTATCTCTTCGGGCGTGCGTTCGCCGCCGCTGTATGTTATTTTGCCGCTCAGCTCTCCTGCGGGCGCCAGCTCGGGCTTGAGAAGCTTCAGGAGCGTCGTCTTGCCGCAGCCCGACTCTCCGCAGACGACCATGAACTCTCCGGCGCGCACCGAAAAGCTGACCCCGTCGACGGCTTTGCGCTCCGAGCCGGGGTAGCCGAAGCTCAGATCTTCGATCTGTAATATGTCCATAAGATTGCCTCCCTTACCTCGAGCGCGACCGGCAGAAGCGAAAGCGCGCCGAACGCGATATATACTGCTATCGAAAAAGGTGATAATTCAAGTGTGCTTATACGCGGATAGAAGGAAAACGCCGTCACCCGCGTCGCCATTCCCGCAACGGTGATACCTATGAGGGATGCACTGACGGCAAGAAGTATCCCGTCGCGCGGTGTGAAGCGGAAGAGGGAAAAATCGGTGCGCTTTCCTCTTCCGTAGCCCCGTGCCTTCATGGATGACGCGGTCTCCATCGAGTTTTCGAGAGACCACGAGATCATGGCGATGAAGACCCGTCCCTGACTTTTCAGCTTATCGACGATCCCGCGGGAAGAGTAAAGCCCCATCGTTTTCTGCGCGCTTCTGACCTTTTTCATCTGCCGCAGGAACATGGGAATGAAGCGGAGCGCCATCGAAAGCACCAGCCCGAGCCTCGGGATGACCTTTCCGAACAGATAGAGGAGCTTGTCGCTCGTCATCACTTCGCCAAAGCTTTTGCACCAGAGCATGGCGCCGATCACCATGACGGCTATCCCGATCCCGTAGGCGAAAGCCTCGAGCGTGACCGGATTTCCGTTCAGGAAGAAGAGCGGGGTCACTCCGTTGTGGGAGAAGAGAGGGTTAGTTATCGCAACAAGGAAGAAAAGCGGGATGTAGAAGCCGAGATTTCCCGGTATTTCGCTTTTTTTCCTCAGTGTGATGCAGAAGAGTATCCCGCCGAAGAGCGCCGTTGCCGAAAGCACGGGATTTTGCGAAAACATAGCTACCGACAGTACCGACAGAAAGTAGAAAAGCAGTACCGTCGGGTGTACATTGGCAAACGATCTCAAGGTGTCTCTCCCTCCATCCATACACAGCCCACATCCCTGCCGAGGTCGCAGGTGTAGACCCATTCGATATTCTGCCCGTCACGAAGCACATAGCGCGAGCAACCGTAGTTCGGGAACTCTCCGTCAACGCGGTACATCCAGCCCGAGAGCGGCCCGCAGGAAAATTCGTAAAGGTAATGCATCCCGCGGATATAAACGCTTCCGAAGCTGTTTTCGTTCGCTCCCTGATACTCCATCTGGATCTTGTTGTAGCGCACCGCGCGGTCGAGTATGTCGAACACCGTGTCTCCGGGGCGAAGCACATACTTTGTCGGCGGGAGTATCACGCCGTCGGGCGGTACGAATTCATCCGAGCGGAGGGCGGGATCAAGGTCTTCGTAATTCTGAAGTACAGTATCGCACCGGATACTTATCGTGACCGTCTCGCTTTCGGGCGTGATGTCGTCGATATGAGTCAGGTAATATTCGTCGACCGATTGAATGTTCGTGCCGTTTATGACGACGGCGACGAGCAGGATTATAACGAACAGTGCGATAATATCCTTTTTCATCCCGTTTTTCCCTCCTTTCGTGTTATTCGTCTTTGTATTTTTCGGCAAGCTCTTCCATCTCAAGCTCCTTGCGGCGCCGTCTCTTGCGGATGCGAAGGATGAGAAGTACCGCAGTGCCGGCGGCGATGAGGCTCAGCACGACGCCGATTATAATGCCGCGCAGGGTGTTGTCGAGCTTTGTCTTTGTCTTTACGACATCCTCCCAGCGTTCGATCTTTCCGCGGTCGTATTCGCTGAGCGCATTGTAACGCCCGACCACGCCGTCGACGGTCCTTTTGTCCTTAAGGCTTATGCTGTCGAAGGGGTAGAGCTTTTCTTTTATCTCTCTGTTGAGGCTGTCTATCTCGGCCTGTATCTCCGAGATGCGGCGCTTTGCCGCGGTCAGCTTTTCAAGGTAAAGTTCCTTGCCGTCAAAATCTTCGCTCTGCGTAAGCTTGTCGAGCAGGGTCGTAACCGTGACATAATGCTCGGTCGTAAGTTTCTCCGGCAGCGCGTCGACCGCCTCACGGTCGGACTGCGAAAAATGGAGCAGAGGATGCTCGTCCGCTCCGTCGTCGGGGCTTTCGGTCACGGGGGTGGTGTCGGCGATCTTGCCGATGTCGACGCCCGCCGCACGGGCGGCATCCGACAGCTTACGGTAGCCGTTCACATAGCTGCGCTCCCACCTCGGAAGTGAGTAAAAGTCCTTCAGCAGCCCTTCAAGCTCCGCCGCCGTTGTTTCGGCGCCGATTCCGGCGATCCGATCCTCAAGTGAGGCTATCCGTTCTTTCAGTGCCTCGCTCTGTTCGGGGCGGAAATCGTAGAGCGTGCGCATCCCGTTCGCCTGCCGCCACAGCGCCGCCATGGTGTAGAGCGTCTGCTCGCCCGCCATCGTGTTCGATCGGTCGGGAAGAGACGAGGGGTTGTCGGGGTCGTAGGTGCGGGAATGTATGAAGCCGCCGTCGGGCATCCGGTAACGCAGGATGCCGTCAAGAAGAGTATTTCCGTTCTTGATGAAGCGAGGATCGGTCAGGGGGGCGATGCCGAGACTGCAAAGGGCTACCGTGACCTGATCGGTGCTTTCGACATTTTCGGTCCCCCAGCTTGAAAAGTCTCCCGTCGGGAGCTGAAGAGCCGACAGGCAGGTGAGGGCTTCTTCTATTACCTGATATACGGTCTTTGTGACCTGCCCGCCCGTCTTTTTGAGGGTGTAGGTGTAGGTCTTTTCATCGTTTCGGTAGGTAGAGAGCGCCTGCAACGCCATTGCCGTGATGTCGGGGTCGGCACTGTTGCCGCTGAGGGCAAAACCGCCGTCGGGGAGCTGCTGACGCAGGATCTCTATGATGATGTCGTCGCGCGTATAGTAGGCGTCCTCGGGTACGGGGTAGCGCAGGCTGTCGAGCGCGATAAGCCCCCATATCCAGCCGTTGATGCCCTGCCGCCCGAGCGAGGTAGTCTTTCCGCAATCGTATGTCCCGTCCGCAATAAGGTCGATAGGCTGCCCGTCCTTATCCTTTCCGAGCGAGGTCGGGTCGCCGCCCATAGCCAGAACGGCAAGCGCGATCCTGTGCCATTCGGTAGCCTTTGCCGCGCTCAGCTTCCCGGGCTGAGCGTATCTTTCCTCCACCCGGTCGCGCAGAACGGCAAGGTAGGCGTCGTTCCGGTCGGCGATCCCGAGCCTGCCGAGTCCGATGGGATACCAGTCCCCGGGGGTGCTTCCCGCCAGAGCAAGGTAGGTGTCGTTCAGCAGGTATCCGTCGGGAGAGGAGCCGTTGTCGGACTTTTTCCACGCGATTATGCCTTCGGCTATCGACAGGAACCTGTCCGACGCGCTGTCGCTCTCCGCCGAGGCATATGTGCCGACAAGCGGCAGAAGCAGAAGGAAGGAGAGCAGCAGACATAATATCCGTTTAGCCATTTTCGCCTCTTCCTTTTCTGCCGCGTAATATCAAAATTATCGCGACAGCCGCGATGACAGCAGCTCCCGATACTGCGCAGATGACCGCTGTGACGGGATATGTCCTGTCGGCGGGAGCGTCCGTGCCGGTGTCCGTTGCCGTGTCGGTCACGGAGGTTCCTCCGTCAGAGGTATCTCCGCTGTCTTCCGCTTCGCCGGTGTCGGTATTGCCGTTATCCTCGGTTTCGGAGTCGGTCGCCGGTGTCTCCTCATCCGGATCGGCGAGAGCCGCAATGAGAGCCTCTGTTGCGGCATCCACGGCAGTCTGTGACGCGTCAAGCGTTGCCATTACGCCGTATGCCGTGTCGTATGCCGCCTTCACATTCGTCCGTGTCAGAAGCCCCGACACGCGCGCCCGACAGATCGCGACCGTGAGGCGGTCCTTGTCCGCCGCGGGGAAATATCCTCCCGCGGGCTGTTCCCCCGCACCGGGTATCTCCGCCCCGACGGCGGAGGCTCCGCCTATATCGGCGCCGTAGCCGAGCGTGAACTGCACCCTGACGGTATCTCCGTCGGACAGGTAGCTGTCGGCAAATCCTACATTCGGGAATACATTGTTGACCGAGTACATCCAGCCCGAGCCGTTGGTGAATACAAATTCACCGAGGTAGCCTGCCGGGCTTTTTCCGTAGTCATCCGGATCGAAAAAGGTCATATTGGCTTCAAGGTACGGGACCAGCAGAGAGGGTATCGACGGGGAAAGCCCGAGTTTCCTCGGAGAGGGCGGGGGCAGGCTGCGCCGATAACCGTTGTAGCTTTCGCCGTCCGCGTCGCCGTCCGCGATGTAGGCAAGGTAGAAGGAGGACTTTACGGTCCCGCCGTAGTACCCGACAAAGCCGTGGTCGGAAAGCAGGCGCAGAAGCTGCTCCGCCGAAGTTTCGCCCTCATAGATCGGCACTTCGGTCGGCTCGATAAGGTATCCGCACCCGATCGAAAAAGCCTCGACGCTGAATACAGCCTTTCCGACCTCCTCGCCCGTTTTTGCCCGCACATAGGTTATGTGATAGGTCAGCTCCTTCTTCCTGCCGCCGTCGGAGGAGGCGGAAACAGTGACCGTGTTTTCGCCCTCCTCGGTAAAGTTCAGAGTATAGCTCGCCTTCTCACTGTCATCCCATGTAGGCTCGAGAAGCTCTCCGTTGTGCCTGACGCTTGCCCGTATCTTTTCTCCCGCCGAGTTGCGCGCCCATACATCGAAGGTCTTTTTGCTCCCGCGCTGTATTGCGCCGTCGGTGAGAGTCGTGACGAGCGACGGGCCGGATGCCGCTCCCGCCGTGAGCGGCGGGAGCGAGCAGATAAGTATCAGGATGGTACAGAGCCAGAGAATTATCCGTTTGCCGAGTTGCATTTTTCTGACCGTGGCTTTTGCGTCGGCAAAAGCTTCCTTTCTTCCGGGATAGGAGCATCCGCTCAGAGGATCCTCCGTTTTTTGTTTATGACGATCGCTGCGATCCCGATCGCCGCTGCCGCAAAGGATCCGACATACGCCGATGAAGCGCAGCCCGACGAGGCGCATCCGCCTTCGCCCGCGGCATCGGTCGTGACCTGTCCGTCGGTGTCGGAGGGCTTGTCCGTATTCGGCTTTTCTTCGGTTTCCGAGGTGTCGGATGTTTCGGAGCTGCGCAGCTCTTCAAGAGCCGCCTCGGCATCTTCGAGGACATTATAGTTTTCGACCCTTGCCTTCAGCTCATCGGAGAGCGCGTCGTAGGCTGCGCGGGCAGCCTTGATCGCCTCTTCGCTTTCGGTTGTGACATTTCCGATAGCCGCAATGGCATCCGATACCTTTTTCACCGCTTCATCATCGGAAAGCTGACGGTCGGTCCTGACCGCATCCATATCGGTCTTCGCTGCCGTCAGAGCCGCACCGACCGCTTCAACGGTCTCGGCAGCGAGAAAGGAATCCTTCGCCGCGGAGAGTATGCGCTTCAGCTCTTCCTGCTGTTCCGCACGGTAGTCCGGGAGGTTCTTATAGGCATCAAGCTCGCGCAGAGCGTCTTCCTTTGCCTGTTTGAGCTGCAAGATCGCGGTCAGCTCACGCTCTGCCGCTTCAAGTACGGATATATTGGAGACAAGAACCTTAAGCTCATCCGCGAGCGCGTTATAGGCTGTGCGGGCGGCTTTGATCGTCTCTTCGCTCTCGGCGGTGACCTTTCCGATAGCCGCTATCTTCCCGGTCACAAGGTCGATCTCGTCCGCGTCGTATGTCTTCTGCCAGCCGAGGAGCGGGTAGCCGCCGTTTACAAGCGAATATTTGTCGCATTTGAAGTCTTCACCGAGAAGGCCCGGCATTCCGTCTGCTTTCATCTCAGCCGCGGTCTTTCCGACCGTCGTATCGTTGCCGCTCGAGACACCGCAGGTGTTAAGCTCCGAATCATAGTAGCAGTTGCTTATCTCGTTATCGGAGGTCACAAGGCTCGCAATGCCGCCCGCACCGTCAAGAATGTTGCTTCCGTTCACACTGACCTTGCCGGCGTTGTAGCAGTTGCGGATCACATGTCCGTCCTGCACTCTTCCGACGATACCTCCGGCGTTGTCCTTCGCAGTTACAGCACCTGTGTTGTAACATTCGGAGACCGTGACATTTACCGATGTACCCTGACCGCTTGTTCCGAGATGTCCGACGATGCCGCCGACCGCGCCGTCGCGCGCCGTGATCGAACCGACATTGCAGCAGCCCTTTATGATGCTGTCTCCGCCGTCACGCACAGTCCCGACGATACCGCCGCTCCAGCCGCTGCATATGATGTTCGCGCCGTTCCAGCAGTTTATGAAGTCGGCGCCGTTGCTCCAGCGGGCGATACCGCCGATGAATGAAAGGTTATCCGAGCCGATCTCGCCGCTTGCGACACCGACATTCTTTATGACCGCGCTTTTGCCGACATAACCGAACAGACCTCCGGTCTTCGAGAAGAGGTTGTCGATGGCGTATCCCTGTCCGTCAAAAATACCGTCGAACTGTGCCGAGGATGACCGACCTATCTGCACCCAGTTTTCATACTTGCTGAGATCGATGTTCGCCGTGAGCAGGATCGTCTTGTCGGTGAAGTTTTCGCCGGCGTTGACCGCATCGGCAAACGCCTTAAGCTCATCAGCCGTGCCGATCTCGAGATTTGAGCGGACGGCGGGTTCCTTTCCGACGGGTTTCTGTCCGGCAAGGATCGGGAAGCCGCCGTTCAGTCCGTCGGTGTCGGCAGAGAAAGCCTTTCCGAGGTCGGATATGAAGGCTGTGCTTCTCATCGCCGCGGTGTCCTTTTTGGTGGCTTTGCCCGTGACAGTGCCTTCGGTATCGGTCCCGTCGTCGGTGAAGACACCGTTCGCGGCAGGGTTCGAGTCGCTGAGGTAATAAACATTTTCGAGAGTTACCGAGGCTTCCGCGATGCTTCCGAACACGGCGCCCGAGGTCGTGAGCGTACTCACGATGCCGGTATTGAAGCTGTTTCTTATGACCTGTCCTTCACCGCAGAGGCGGAAGCTGCCGACGATGCCGCCGAGACCCCATCTGCCGTCTCCGCCGACGATGCCCGCGTTGTAGCAGTTGACGATGATCACCTTGGCGCCGTTGTTCTTCCAGCGGTTCGGGCCGACCTGACCGACGATGCCCGCGCCGGTGTACTGAGCGTTTATTATGCCGTGGTTGGAGCAGTTCTCAACGGTGAGCGTCGCACCGTCGCATACCTCGCCGACGATGCCGCCGACGCCCCATGTGCCGGTAAGCACCGTGTAGTTGCGGCAGTTCCTCACGGTCACTTTCGCACCCGAGACCACCTCACCGGCAATGCCGCCGATCGAGCTGTTGTAGGAGCCGCCGAGATTTCCGCCCGCTATCGTAAGGTTCTCGATAAGGGCGCCGTCGCCGAGCCTGCCGAAGAGTCCGCAGACATTGTAGGTGTGACCGTTGAGGTTCCATATTGCAAAGCCGTTGCCGTCGAAATGTCCCCGGAAACCTCCGGTCGTGTTGTCCGCGATAGCCTTCCAATCCGCGATGTTCTTCATATTGATGTCACGCGTCATACGGAAGTGTACTCCCGCGGTCTTCATGTTTTTGTAGTAGCAGTAGTAGCGAAGATCCACAAGATCGTCCGCGGTCTCTATAAGGTACGGGTCGTCCGCCGTGCCTTCGCCCTTCCAGGGCATTCTCTCGCGCACCTCTATGGTCAGAGAGGTCTTAAGAACACCGCAGGTCACATATACCGCAGTGTCGCCGAGTGCAAATTTGTCGGGATACGAGAGCCTGCAGTCCTTTATCACTTCGGTGTGTCCGTCGCTGTAAAGCGCCGTGATCTCAAGTCCCGAGGGATCGAAGGTCTCGCCGGCGTAGTAGAGTACCTTTGAGGGCTTCTTTGTCACCGAGATCGAGATGATGTAAGGCGCATCGGTATCGAGCGCCGCTTCTCCGCCGACAAGTTCGACAGCCGACGCGAGCAGAGAATAGTTTCTTATATAACGCCTCTCGGAGGCGTCGACGGCGCGGACGAGCGCAAGAGCCGATTTCAGCCCCGCCTTGTAATCCGCCGAAGCGGGATCGCCTGTTGCGTCGATGGCTTCGATAGCCGCGCTGACGGCATCCTTTGTTTCGGCGGTCATCTCCGGACGCATATCGTAAAGCGTCCTCATTCCGTTTTCAAACCGCCAATAGGCTACCAGAGCGTAGGTCGCCTGATCGTTTGCCATGGAATTCCATCCGGTGCTTGCAGTGTGACAGAAACCGCCGTCGGAAAGCCGGAAACGGAGCATACCGTCAAGGAGCGTCTTGCCGTCACGGGTGACGAAGCGCGAATCCTTCGCGGGGTCGATGCCGAGGGCGCAGAGAGCCACGACTACCTGCGCGACGCTCTCGACATTATCGGTACCCCATGACGAGAAGCCTCCGCCTTCGGTCTGCATCGTGCCGAGGACATCGAGCGCCTCATCCACGCACTGACGCACGGTCTTTGAGACCTCGGTCTTGCTGTTTTCGTTGACATAGGTGTAGGTCTTGTCATCGTTGTAATAGGGAGCGAGAGCCTGTATCGCCATGGCGGTGATATCGACATCCGAACGGCTTCCGTAGCCGCCGAGTACCCATCCGCCGTAGGTGTTGCCTCCGACGCCGTCGGTGAGCTGCATTTTGAGAATTTCTTTGATGAAGGTCTCTCTCGTGTATTTGGCATCTTCGGGTACGGTGTACATACCCGTATCAAGTGCGATAAGACCCCAGATCCAGCCGTTGATCCCCTGCGTGCCGGGACCTGCCTTCAGCATATTGTTGTAGCTGCCGTCCGCGATGAGGTCTATCGGATTTTCAAGGTATGTGCCGAAGGCGGTGGGATCGCCTCTCAGCGCCGCGATCGCCACGACCGCACGGTGCCATTCGGTTGCCTTCGCACTGTGAAGGATCCCGTTGTTTTCCGCGTAGGTCTTCTCTATGTACGATCTCATAGCGGCAAGGTAAGCATCGTAGCCTTCGCCGTCGTCAATGAGGAATATGTATTTGCCGTCATCAAAGTAGCCGAAGCGACCCATGGCAAGCGCCATCCAGTCGGTCCCCGTCGAGCTTGCACCGGAGAGGAACTCCTCGTTGCCGAGCAGAGAGCCGCTCAGGTTCTTTTGATCCTTTGCGCTCTTCACAGCCGCTCTGATGTAAGCGGCAAGCTGCGCCGAAAGCTCCGATCCCTCGACAAACGCCGGGCCCTCGGGTTCGTCGGCCGAGACCGATGCCTCCCATTTGAGGCAGGGAAGGGGGTCGCCGTCGGTAAAGGCATCACTGAGCAAATTGGCGGAGAGGGTTTCTTTCTCCTCGCTCTTGCTGTCGGTTCCGGTGCCTTTTATGTAGTAGCAGTTTGTATTGCTGCCGCGCGACGCACCTACGACAGCGCAGATATTGTTGCCAATACCTTTGGTGTCCCTGATCTCGCCCGAGTTGTAGCAGTTGTTGAGCACAGGCGACGATGCCTTGTGACCTCCTGTCACACCACCGACAGTGGCGGGACCTGACACGGTCCCGGCATTGTAGCAGTTTTCTACCGTTCCGGCTCTCCAATGCTGACCGGTCACGCCGCCGATGTAGCCCGTCGTGCCGGAGACGCTGCCCTTGTTGTAGCAGCCGCTAATAGTAGAGTCTCCGTTGACCGAGCCGACAACGCCGCCGACATTCGAGATGCCCGAGACGGTCGCCTCGTTTCCGCAGTCGGTGATATTTCCGGCTGTCAGCTTTCCGACGATGCCGGCGACATTTGAGGAGCCGCTGACCTCGCCGCGGACGACAAGGTTCTTTACCGTTCCGCCGTTGACATCGCCGAAGAAGCCGACCGAGGAGCCCGACGCTATGTAGAGTCCGCTTATTACATGATAATTTCCGTCAAAGGTACCCTTGAACTGATTTGACGATGTTCCGATAGCCGTCCACGGGGCATTCTTCCCGCCGAGCGAAATGTTGGCGGTAAGCGTTACGGTCACGCCTTCATAGCTTGTCCCGCTGTTGACCGCGTCGGCAAACGCCTGCAATTCGGCGAGCGTGCCGATAGTGATCCCGCTCTCTTCCTCCGCCGATACCGTGACGATCATCGGAATACCGGACAGGACGATCAGACAAGCGAGCAGTCCCGCGAGCATTCTGTTTATTTTAAGTTTCATTTTTTGCCTCCTTAAAGGTTAAGTATCTGTACAGATGATCCGTTATGCCGTGTAAAGTACCGACGATGATATCCTCCGCCATAAAGATACAGCTTGCGCCGGACATAAGATGTCCCTCCCTTCCGTGAAAAAAGCACCTTCCACCCGCAGGGGCAGAAAGCGCAAATGTAAACCGCAGAGGACACGGCAGGGAGCAGGGTATAAATGTACAAGATCGGAATTCCTGCCGGAATTTCTTCGGTTGCACGCTCCTCACCCGAGACATGTGGAACCGGAAAAATACGGCGGCGTTCTGACTTATGCTGCGGAATATCCGCAGAGGCATACCGGAGAGGTCCCGAAAAGGACCCGTCGTGATGTGCCTTTTTTCAAATACAGCAATGGCGGTTGTTCCGGATTTGAACCGGATCTCCTTACCCGCGGAGCGGGTATTTACTCAGTTTACAACTTTTCAAGCCGTACTTTCCTTCAGCTATTCAATTCGCCCCTCAGTATATCATAATCCCCCGATGCTGTCAATCTTTTGTTTCATATTTTTATAATATAATGTGGCTGCGCGCGAGGGGACGCCCATACCGTGGGTGAAAATGAAGCGCACCTTCGGTGCATGAAAAATGAAGCATGGCTTCCGCCCTATGAAGCGCGGCTTCGCCGCACGGAGGATAAACGAGTACGCTTCGCCTTATTTTAGCCCTATCAGTGGGCGTTGATTTAACTGTGCGTTCGACCTGTAAGTCGGCGCAACCTTAAAAATGTTCGCCCTGTCGGTGTACTTCACCTTAAGGTCAAACGGTTTTCGCCCTTGTCTCGGGACAGAATTTCACCCTGCGGGGTGAAATTCCGGTGGGTTTTTGAGAAGCTCTGAAAAAAGGCTGCTTGCAGACTTTTGAGGAGCTTCCTCAAAAAGACACCTTAGTTTTGCCGC
>CAKXXW010000036.1 GCA_934378145.1 uncultured Eubacteriales bacterium | reverse complement strand
CAAGTTTAGGTCAAGCCTTTTCAAAGGCTTGCAGGGTGCAGGGGCAGCGCCCCGCGTCCCCCCGTCGCCCTCCGCAGAGGGCGGCAGGCAGTGCCTGCACCCATGAATCGCGGATTATGCACCGAAAGAAAAGGTTTTCACCCGAAGATATTATCGGCATATTTGTCGGTATTTTCTTTTTGCAAAATATTTTTCAGCAAATATTTGTCTCGGGTGATGATTTCACCCTTCGGTGAATAAACCGCGAGAATTGGGAGCGGACTTGTCCGCCTTTTGTGCCTGCTAAAGGCAAAAGAAAAAGCGGACTTTGATCTTATGCTTTTTTTAACTGATGCACAATTTGATCTTTTCAGGTCTGATTCCCCGCGAACTGGGTCATATAGAGCCTGTAATATGTGCCCTTCTTTTCAAGCAAAGCCTCGTGGTTGCCCGTCTCGACGACCCTGCCGTGATCCATAACGACTATTATGTCGGCGTCGCGCACCGTCGATAGCCTGTGCGCTATGATAAGGCTCGTGCGGTTCTTCATAAGCGTCACCATTGCGTCCTGAATATGCTGCTCGGTCCTCGTATCGACCGAGCTTGTCGCCTCGTCAAGGATAAGTATCTTCGGGTCGGCAAGGATCGCACGCGCGATGGCAAGGAGCTGCCTCTGCCCCTGCGAAAGGTTCGCGCCCGCCTGCTTTAGGTAGGTCGAATAGCCCTCCGGCAGCTTATCTATGAAGTACGCCGAATTGCTCATCCCGGCGGCGCGGATCATTTCATCATCGCCCGCCTCGGGGCGCGCGTACTTTATATTGTAGCCTATCGTGTCGGAGAAAAGCACGGTATCCTGCAACACTATCGCGGTATTGCGGCGGAGGTCGTCGCGGTCAAGATCCGCGATATTCACCCCGTCGATAAGTATCTCTCCCGAGTCGATCGGGTAAAAGCGCATAAGGAGGTTGACGACCGTCGTCTTTCCCGATCCCGTCGCACCGACAAGGGCTATCTTCTGCCCCGGGCGGACATCAAGGCTGAAATCATACAGCACCTGCTTGCCCGGAATATAGGAAAAGTTGACATTCTTAAAGGAGATCTCGCCCCTGACATTCTCCATCTTCGTGTCCCCGCTCCTGTCCTCGTCGGGCTGGTCAAGGATCTCAAAGATCCTCTCGGCGCCGGCAAGAGCCGTCTGGAGCGAACCGTAGAGCTGGGCTATCTCGTTTATCGGGCGCGAGAACTGCTTTGCGAAGATTATGAACATCGAGATCGTGCCTATGCTGATAATGCCGACCGAGGGGTGCGCGAAGTATCCTCCGAACGCCGCGACGATGACGAAGCTGATATTCGAGATGCAGTTCATTATCGGACCCATCGAGCCGCCGAGGATCTCGGCCTTTATCCCGACCTTCGTCAGCTCGTCGGAGGTGCGGTTGAACTCCTCGGTCACATCTCCCTGCTTATTGTAGGCGACGATCGACTTATATCCCGTTATCATCTCCTCCGAATGTCCATTGAGCTGACCGAGGACTTCCGAGCGGCGGCGGAACATCTTCCTCATCACCTTCGAGAGCGAGCGCGTCACGACAAGGGTTATCACGACCGTCACAAGGGTTATAAGGGTGAGCTGCCAGCAATAGATGAACATTATAGTCACCGTTCCGATGACGGTCAGAACGCCCGAGACGAGCGAGCCGAGGCTCTGCGACACCGTATTCGAGACATTCTCTATATCGTTTGTCATACGGCTCATGATATCGCCGTTCGAGTGAGTGTCAAGGTACTTTATCGGGAGATTGTCTATCTTCCTGAAAAGGTCGTGGCGCATCCTTCTGACTATCCTCTGGCTGAGGTGCGCCGAGAAGAGCGACTGCGCGAGCGAAAAGCCTATGTTCACAAGGTAGATACCGAGCATTATCGCAAGGGTGACGCAGAGCTTCTCCCACTCCGCAGCGATAAGGTCATTGTCGGGAGATCCCGATGCGTTGAGGTCGAACATCTCCTTTATTATATCGACCGCGTTGCCCTGAAGCGTCGGCGCGGCGAGCGAGGCGAGCGTCACGGCAAGCACCGCTACGATGAGAAGGATCAGAAGCACTTTCTCGCTGCTGAAATACTTTATCAGCCGCCTGATCGTCGCCTTGCCGGCTTTCGGCTTCTCGAAGACCTGACCCGGGCGTCCGGGGGGACCTCCCCTGCCCGGTCCGCGGAAGTTCACGCGGGTGTTGTCGCGCTTCATCTCGGCGGCGCCGAAAGCGGGACCCTCTACCGGACCCGTTTCAAAGCCGCGGGGGACATCCTTGTTTATCTTTTTTTCTTCGTTCATTTTTCTCTTCCCCCTTTCAGTCGGCTTTGAGCTGCGAGTTGTATATATCGCGGTAGATATCCGAAGTCTTCATAAGCTCCTCGTGGTTGCCGAGCGCCGAGATCCTGCCCCCGTCAAGCACCGCGATGCGGTCGGCGTTCTTTACCGAGGCTATCCTCTGCGCGATTATTATCTTCGTCACACCGGGTTTTGCCTTGCCGAGAGCCTCATAGAGCCTTGCCTCGGTGCCGAGATCGAGCGCGCTCGTCGAATCGTCGAATATCATTATCTCGGAATCGCGAAGTATCGCACGCGAGATCGAGATCCTCTGCTTCTGTCCGCCCGAGAGAGAGTGACCTCCCTCGCTGACAGGCGTGTAATAACCGTTCGCGGTCGCGCAGATGAAGTCGTCCGCCTGCGCCACCGTCGCCGCGTCCTTTATCTCCTGCGGGGTCGCAGAGTCCTTGCCCCAGCGGATGTTCGCCTCTATCGGGCGCGAGTAAAGCTCCGCCTTCTGAAGGACTATCGCTATCTTGTCGCGCAGCACCGTCGTGTCGTAATCCTTCACATTTATCCCGTCGATGAGGATATTTCCCTCCGTCGCGTCGTAAAAGCGCGGGATGAGGTTGACGAGCGTCGATTTTCCCGAGCCCGTCGCGCCGAGTATCGCAAAAGTCTCTCCGCTCTTTATCTTAAGGTTTATATCCTTAAGCACCTCCGAGCCGTCCCCCGAGCCGGGGTAAGCGAAGCTCACACCGCGGAATTCTATCTCGCCGCGCCTCTCGGTCTGACCCGAGAAACCGCCGCCTTCGGCAGAAGTCCTGCACGCAAGGACCTCGTTGATCCTGTCGACCGATGCCTTCGCACGGGTGAAGGTCTGGAATATCCCTGCCATAAAGACGACCCCGTGAAGTATCATGGAAACATATGTGATCGCCGCGATTATCTCTCCGGGGCGCATAGTGCCGCCGTCACGGACGCTCATGCCTCCGATGAAGATGACCGCTACGACGCAGAGATTAAGTACGATATTCATGCAGGGCCCCATAAAGGCAAGCAGGTACTGCACCTTGAGGTTTACCTTACAGAGCGCGTCGTTCGCCTTGTCGAAGCGGTCAAGCTCGTGATCCTCTTTAACATAAGCCTTCACGACCCGCGCACCGGCGACATCCTCCTGCATGACATTGTTTACGCCGTCGAGCTTCTTCTGAACGAGCGAGAACATCGGCGACGCCTTCCGCAGGAAGAATATCACGAAAGCGACCACGAAAGGAAGGGCGCAGGCGGTCACTATCGCGAACTTCGGCGACTGGAGCGCGAGCATTACTATTCCGCCGACAAACATTATGCCGCTGCGGACGACTCCCCGCATCGACATCGAGACCATGTTCTGCACCTGCGTGACATCGTTCGTCAGTCGAGTCACGAGCGAGCCGGTCGAGATCTTGTCGGTGTCACCGAAAGAAAGATCCATTATGTGGGCAAAGAGGCTCTTTCGCAGATCATTCGCGAAATTCTGCGACGCGAGGTTCGTAAAAACCCCGCAAAGCACGCCGCAGACTCCGCCGATGATGACGAGAAGTATCATCCTCACTCCCGTCGAGACGATGATGTCCATATTTCCGGCGAGAACGCCGTCGTCGACGATCTTCGCCATAAGGTCGGGCTGGAGCAGATCCATCGTGATCTCTCCGACCATGAAAAGCGGTGCGAGCAGGCACCAATACCAATATTTCTTCAGATATTTCAGCATATTCTTCTCCTGTATCAGCAGTCGTGACCGCGCCCGGGCTGTTCTACGGCAAGCACCTCGCGCACACGGCGAAGGATCCGCATGGTTTCTTCAAATTCCCCGGGGGTGAGAGCCTCGCACACGGCGTTCTCGGCTGCTCTGACCTTCTCGCGCAGGCGGTCGTCGGCAGCCCTGCCCTTCTCGGTCAGAAAGAGGCGCGAGGTGCGGAGATCCTCGCTGTCTGCCTCACGGTAAAGGTACCCGTCGGCGATCATATCGCGCACGGTCTGGCTGACCGCGGCGGAAGTCACGCGATTGTTCTCGGCGACAGCCTTCTGGCTCGCTCCGGGATGTCGGGCTATGAACATAAGCGTCGCACGGTAGCCCTCCGGCACGCCCGCCTCGATCGCAAGGCGGCGGATATGCTCGTCCCACGCCCGCGTCGTGAACTTCATTTCAAGCATCAGTGGTCGTTGATCCATAAAAGTTCTCCTTTCGGATCAGTTAATTAATTACTTAACTATCTGCGTGGTATTTTACTCCTCTTTTTTCCTTTTGTCAAGCGGGAAAAAAGAAGTTACATTTGCGAAACATTTTGGCGTTTCGGACCGAAATATACGATACCGTCGACAATATACTTGACTTTTTCCCGATTTCTGTTATACTTGTATTTGAAGGGAGTGATCTCACTTGACAACGGGAGACAAGATAAAGGCACTCAGAGATATGAGCCTTATGTCGCAGGAAGAGCTTGGTCGGAAGCTGCTCGTCGGAGGACGGATGATAGACCTCTGGGAATCAAACAAAGCAGCCCCCACAACAGACGAACTTATAAGGATAAAAGAGGTCTTCGGAATCTCGGCTGATGAATTTATTGGAGACGGAGAGTACGCCGTGATTCCCGAAACGCCGGTCGAGAGCTTTTCGTTCTCTCTCACAGCCGACGAAGCGAAAAAAGCCAATGACCGATTTTACCGCAGCTATTTCATTCTGCCGATAGTCTCTCTGATAGTGGCTGCGGTCGGAATCATTATCGGGATCCTGTATTTAAAGGATATCCCCGTGCCCGCGGCGTTCCTTATCGGGCTCGAGACAAGTCTCGCGCTGTATTCAATCGCCCGATTCGTGAATCTGAACAAGGTGAAGAAACTTTCAAAATCAAACCTGACCGGAACGGAATATTCGTTCCGTGTCTTTCACGATCGCATAGAGATCATGTATGTCCGCGCGGATAATGTCTTCAACCTATGCATCATATACCAAAAAAACATAAAGGCCGTCCGCGACCTCGGCGATTTCGTCGCCGTGACAACAGAGAATACTTCTTTCCTTATAAAAAAGTCCGCGCTTCACTCCGGATCCTTCTTTCTCAGGCGGATCAACGGAGCAAAATAAATATCAAACATAATTTTAGGACGGTGATCTTTCCTTGAAAAGAACGAAAATCGGCATGAAGACCCTCTGCCTTGTCATGGCAGCTCTGATATGCCTCGTGCTGGCGGCGTGCAGTTTGCCGGCGGGCGACGGAGACAATACCTCCGGTATCCCTTCCGGAACGACCGCGGGAAGCGGCGAAAACACAACTGCGGGAACTACAACGGGAGCCGAAAGCGGCACGACAGCCGAGGGCGGTGACACGAAATATCCTGTCTCCTATTCCGATATTCCCGAATATTCGGGCAGCCCCTACACCGTAGTGAACAACAACGAGCCTTTCTTCACGGCTGAGGAGATAACGACGACAGCCTACGAATATTACAGCGAACGCGACTCGCTCGGAAGATGCGGCGTGGTACACGCCTGCCTCGGTAAGGAGCTTTTCCCGACGAAAAAGCGCGGCGATATAAGCTCGGTCAAGCCGACCGGCTGGCATTCCGTGACATACAGCATAGTCGAGGGCGGATCGCTCTATAACCGCAGTCACCTCATCGCCCACAAATTCACCGGACAGGACGCCAATTGGGAAAACCTCATCACTGGGACCCGATACATGAACGCGACCGGAATGGATAAGTTCGAGTGCGAGGTCTACGATTACCTGAAATCAAGCGGAAACCATGTCATGTACCGCGTCACACCGATCTTTGTCGGTGAAGAGCTTGTTGCGCGCGGCGTGCTGATGGAGGGCTATTCGGTCGAGGACAGCGGCAAGGGCATAAAGTACAATGCCTTCTGCTACAATGTCCAGCCGGGGATCGAGATAGACTACGCGACGGGCGACAACCGCCTTGCCGCATCCTCCGGCGAAGGAACGACCTCGGGAATACCCGAATGTACCTATGTCCTAAATACGGGAAGGAAGAAATTCCATCTTCCGTCCTGCCCGAGCGTCAAGCAGATGTCGGATAAGAACCGCGAGTATTCGACAGCCACGCGCGAGGAGCTTATCGCGCAGGGCTACACCCCCTGCGGCTCGTGCAAGCCGTGAGTAATTGCGAGGGAACGAGACGGGAGATGCGAAAGATGCGGGGGACTTTCTTTCGAGAAAGTCCCCCGCACCCCCAAAGAACTTGCTCAAAGGTTATGGAAGCAGGGACTTGCCTCGCGGCATTTTGCCCGAGACAAGAGGTTTTGACCGTTTAACCTAAAAGTGAAGTACACCAACAGGTCGAATATTAGCACAAACCTTACGCATATTACGACCTGTAAGATAAATAAAAATAATAACAATTACCACGGTGGGGGCGCCTATCAGGCGCCCGCCTTTAAATGATTAAGGAAGACCTCACTCTAACAATGCTTTTTTGAAGGCATTGCTACGGGTGAGGTCTTCATCTTTAGGTAAGCATCGTGTCAACGGTGCGTCCGACCTGTTGGCAAGCGTTGATTTAACTGTGCGTGCGCCCTGTCGGTGAATTTTGCCTTAAGGTCAAACGCCTTAACCTCTTGTCTCGGGCAGAATTTCGCCTCGCAGAGGTGAAATTCCGGTGGATTTTGCCCGAGGATGAGGAGGGGATGCTTGCATACCCTCGAGTCCTCGGCAAAATACACCATAGTTTTGCCGCAGGCAAAATGCCGCGAGACAAAGCGTTACTTCCATAACCCGCCGGCAAGTTCTTTGAAGGGTGTGGGAAACTTTCTTCTAAGAAAGTTTCCCGCATCTCCCGTACCCTCCGTCGGTTTTTACTTCTCTTCCCCGTCGTCTTCCTCAGGAGTGGGGAGTTTCTCGGCGTAGACCTCAAGCACGCGCTTGTCGTTCGCCTTCGTGACCTTGAGCAGGATGCCCGCTTCCTCGAGAGTGTCGCCCGGCTCGGGGATCTTCTCGAGCTTCTCCATCACCCAGCCGCCGAGCGTTGCGGAGTCGCTGTCGGTCTCGAGGTCGAAAAGCTCGTCAAGGCTCTCTCTGTCGGCAAGTCCCGAGATGAGGTAGCCGTTGCCGGACTTTCTGACATTGCCCTCGTCCTCCGACTCGTTGAGGTCGCCGACGATCTGCTCGATGAGGTCGTTGAGCGTCACGATGCCGTATGTTCCGCCGTACTCGTCAACGACGACCGCGATGCTGATATTCTCGCGCTTCATCTCGCGGAAGAGGACATCAGCCTTCATTACCTGAGGCACGAAGCGGGGCCTGAAGCTCGCTTCCTTCAGCGCAGCCTTCCTTGAACGGTCGTCAAGGCGCAGATACTTCTCAGCGTCAAGGATGCCCGTCACGCGGTCCATGCTGTCGCCGCAGATCGGATAATATGAATGTATGGTTTTCTTTACCGTGTTGAGCCATTCCTCGTCCGAATCCTCGAGCCAGAGGACCTTCATCTCGGTGCGGTGAGTAGCAATCTCGCCGACCGTGATGTCGTCAAACTCAAACACATTCTGAATCATTTCGTTTTCGTCTTCGTCGATTATACCCTTTTCGCTGCCCGCGTCAGCCATCATTCTGATGTCCTCCTCCGACACATCCGACTCGTCGGCGTTCGGGTTGATATGAAGGATCTTCAGAACAAGGTTTGTCGACACCGTGAGCAGCCACACGACCGGCTTGAATACCACGGCGATGAATGAAACAGTTCCCGCAAGTCCGAGAGCCGTCTTCTCTGTCTTCGTCATAGCCAAGCGCTTCGGCACAAGTTCGCCGAAAATAAGTGTGAAATACGACAGCACGCAGGTGATAAGTACGATCGAGATGCCCTCTATCACGCCGTCGGGAGCTATCGCGTGACCCTTTGATCCGAGCCAATCGACGATATAGGTGCTGAAGCCGTCGGCGGCGAAGGCGCTGGCAAGAAAGCCCGAAAGGGTTATTGCCACCTGGATCGTCGCAAGGAATTTTGCCGGGTTGTCGGAGAGCTTCTTGAGCTTCTTTGCTCTTTTGTTGCCCTCCTCGGCGAGCTTGTCGAGTTTTGCGCCTTTGAATTCGATGACCGCTATCTCGGCGCAGGCGAAGACAGCGTTAAGTGCGATGAGAACAAACTGCATTATTATCAGCAGCCATAAGGGGATATCCATTTCTACCTCCAAAAAAATTATTCCGAAGAATGCAAACAAAGCCGGACCTGCTTATCCGCAGGCCGGCTCTTTATCATTTCATTATTCCATTAACACAGCTTCGGTCGGGTATATTACCGTCGCTACTGTCGCCGTCCATAATAAACTGAGTGTTGCTCCTTCTTAGAATTTCTACTATTATACCACAGTCGCGCGGCTTTGTCAAGGGGTTTTCGCCTTTTTCTGTTCAGGTGCGAGTCAGCCACCTGCCCGAGGTGAAATCGGGTATCGCGACGGTTGCGCCTCCCATAGCTATCGACTGCTCCGAGAGCGCCGAGATGCACATGAGCGACGCCATATCGTAGGCGTCGATAGGCATCGGCAGCCCCTCTCTCACGCACCTCACAAAGTCGCGGTAAACAAGGTAATCCATTCCTCCGTGACCTCCGCGCAGTCCGTCGGCTAAAAATTCCCGCCATATCGGATGCTCGTAACGCTCAAGGTAGCTCTCGGCGTTGTTCCACTGCTTCTTCCACGAAAAGTGCATTGACTCGTCGTGGTCGGTGTCAAGGTAGACCGAGTTGTTTTCCTCGGAATACATCCCGCGCGTACCCTGCACGGTGAACTGCCTGCTGTAAGCTCTCGGAAGCGTCGTATCGAGCGTTAGAGTCACCGTCTCGCCGTTCGCGCACTTTATTATCGTCGTAACGACATCTCCCTGCGCGAAATCCCTTTCAAGCAGGCTCCGGTCGGCGTTCTCCGTCCTTCCGATATAGTCGTGAAGGCCCTTTGCCTTCGACGCCACCGAGACAAGGCTCAGCATCCGGTTCCCGCGGTTGATATGAAGTATCTGCGAAATAGGCCCCAGCTCGTGCGTCGGATAATTCTCGCAGCAGCGCGCAAGGTAATTGCGGAGCCGGTAGTGCCTGTTTTCTTTTCCGAAGGTGATCTCGCGGCGAAGGTCGTGGCGGTAACCTCCCTCGCAGTGGACTATCTCACCGAAGAGTCCCTGCTCTGCCATATTCATCACCATAAGCTCGTACCTGCCGTAGCAGCAGTTCTCGAGCAGCATCACGGGCGTTCCCGTGCGCTCGAAGGTGCGGACAAGGAGGAAGCAGTCCTCGACGCTGTAAGCGCCCCCGACCTCGACTCCGACGGGGATTCCCGCCTCCATGAAGGCGACCGCCATCTCTATATGAGGCTCCCACGAGCAGGTCACAAGCACCGCGTCAAGCTCTTTTTTATCGGTCATGGTATGCCAGTCGTCGGTCACGCGCGGAGAGAAGCCCTGCATCTTTTCCGCCTTTGCTCTCGCCTTTTCCGTGCGGTCGGGATAAAGGTCGCATACGCAGGTGAGCGCAACGCCGTCGACTCCGAGTACGGTCTTCATGACCTCGTACCCGCGACAGCCCATTCCCACCATACCGAGTCTGAGTTTATTTTCCACGGAAGGAGCCTCCTTTTCGCTTATTTTCGGAGTCAGTCAAATATCTTCGGGTCGGCAAGGTCGGCGATCGGGACGGTCTTTTCCTCCCTGCGGGAGAGGTTCTTGACCTTCACGACTCCGGCAGCCTTCTCGTCTCCGCCCATAGTGACGGCGTGCGTGAAGCCAGCCTTGCCGGCGTAGTCGAATTCCTTGCCTATCTTCCTCTGCTGACCGTTATAAACGGTGCAGGCGACGCCCGCTTCGCGTATCTTCGCCGCGAGCGACGCGTAGTCCTCGTAATCTATGCCCTCAAAGCGGGTGACGAGGACCTTCGCCGTTCCGGTGTAGAGGTCGGCGGGAATGAGATCATGCGTGACGAGGAAGTTCTCAAGCGTGACATCGCCGAAGCCGAAGCCGACTCCGCTGACATGAGCGTTTTTCACGAAGAGTCCGACAAGGTTATCGTACCTTCCTCCGCCGAACATCGCGCGGTTATTCTCGGGCGAGGTATCGAAGACCTCGAAGACCGTGCCGGTGTAATAATCAAGCCCGCGGATTATGCCGAAGTCAAACTCACAGACCTCCGCAAGTCCGAGCCTTTCAAGGAGCGAGAAGAGTCCGAGAAGCTCTGCGGCTCCCTGCGAATCGGGGCAGAGGGCTGCCGCCTCGGTGACGCTCATAGAGTAGACCGAATCGAGCTTTGCGAGCATTTCGGCGTTCACGCCGAGCGCGAACATATCCTTCTCATACGCTTCCCTGCCGACCTTGCCCTTGCGGTCGATGACCTTCGAGATCTTCTTCGCGCCCTCGGCGTCGGTGCCGCAGAGGCTACATATGACATCGTTGAAAAATCTTCTGTTATTGATATGGACGCGGTACATATCCTTCTTCGCGCCGAGCGCGTCAAGGAGCGACACGGCGGTCGAAATGACCTCTGTATCGGCTTCAAAACCGTCGGCGCCGAAGATGTCGACATTTACCTGCCAATGCTCGCGGAGCCTTCCGCGCTGGGGGCGCTCGTACCTGTAAAGGTTAGGTATCGAGAACCAGCGGAGCGGGAAGCTGAGTTCACCGAGCTTGCCCGCGACCATGCGCGCGACGGTCGGGGTCATCTCGGGGCGGACGGCAAGGCGCCTGCCCCCCCTGTCCTCAAAATTATATGTCTGCTCGCCCGCAAGCTCCTCTCCGCTCTTCGCAATGTATATGTCGAGCGATTCGAGCATAGGCCCGCCGTATTCCTCGAAGCAGCAGAGCCTGAGCCTCTCCCTGATCTTTCCGAAAAACCAGTTGCGAAGAGTCATCTCTCTCGGGTAAAAATCCCGTGTGCCTTTGTACGGCTGTGTTGAAAGTTCAATGTTTGCCACTTTGTGTGTCCTTTCTTTTATATAGAGTTTGTTATTTACAGATGGATTACGGGGGGGTGACGGGAGACGCGGGACGGGAGATGCGGGAAACTTTCTTGAAAGAAAGGTTTCCCGCGCCCTTCAAAGAACTTGCTCAAGGGTTTGTAGGGGAGGATATTATCCTCCCGAAAATGATGCTTTTGTACAGAGAAACGGGAGAACGGGGGACACGGGAAACTTTCTTAGAAGAAAGTTTCCCACACCCTTCAAAGAATTTGTCAGAGGATTATGGGAGTAAAGACTTGTCTCGCGGCATTTTGCCTACGGCAAAACTTTGGTGGATTTTTGCCGAGGACTCAAGGTGATGCAAGCATCCCCTTCTCGCCCTCGGGCAAAATCCCCCGGAATTTTCCCCCGCGGGGGAAAATTCTGTCCCGAGACAAGGGCGAAAACCGTTTGACCTTAAAGTTGCGCTCATTTACAGACCGCACGCACGGTTAAACCGAACGCTCACAAAACGAGAAGTCATCACCCGAAGATTATGTTTTGCCGAGGGAAAGAATGCCCTCGCTTCTATCGTGAAACGATCTCCCCGACACGCCCCGGAAGCATTATATCCGTAATATTATATCACATTTTCGCGCGCGTGTAAAGGCAGACGCGAAAAACGCGCGAAAAAGAGGTACCGACTGACAAAATTTTCACAGTGACTATTGATAAAAGGAAAAATTTGTGGTATAGTATATGATGACAATTTTTGTGAAAGGAAGCACACCTATGAACTACAACAAGAAAACCATAGAGGATATCGAGGTATCCGGTAAAAAGGTTCTCGTCCGCTGTGACTTCAATGTCCCGATCAAGGACGGCGTCATCACGAGCGACAAGAGGATCGTCGGCGCTATCCCCACCATCAAATACCTTATGGATCACAACGCGAAGGTGATCCTCTGCTCGCATATGGGCAAGCCGAAGGGTGAAGTCAACATGAAATACACCCTCGCTCCCGTTGCAAAGCGCCTCTCCGAGCTTCTCGGAGTGAATGTCCCGCTTGCAAAGGACACCGTCGGCCCCGACGCGAAGGCTCTCGCCGCGAATCTTAAGGAAGGCGAAGTCATGCTCCTTGAGAACACCCGTTTTGACAAGAGAGAAGAAAAGAACGATCCCGAGTTTGCAAAAGAACTTGCAAGCCTTGCGGAAGTCTTCGTCTCCGACGCTTTCGGCGCCGTTCACAGAGCGCACGCCTCGACAGCAGGTGTTGCTGCCTACCTCCCCGCCGTCTGCGGCTACCTTATCCAGAAAGAGATCTCTGTCATGGGCAAGGCTCTTGAGAACCCCGCCCGTCCCTTCGTCGCCATTCTCGGCGGTGCGAAGGTCTCCGACAAGATCGGCGTTATCAACAACCTTATCGACAAGGTCGACACTCTCATAATCGGCGGCGGTATGGCTTACACCTTCTTCAAGGCGAAGGGCAATTCGGTCGGAACCTCGATCTGCGAGTACGACAAGCTCGATCTGGCTAAGGAAATGATGGACAAGGCTCACGAGAAGGGCGTAAACTTCCTCCTCCCCGTCGACAACATCATCGGCAGAGAGTACAAGGAAGACACAACCTTTATGAGAATATATTCCGATTCGATTCCCGACGGCTGGATGGGTCTTGACATCGGCGAAAAGACGCAGGAGCTCTTCGCAAAATCGCTTCAGGGTGCCGGCACGATAGTCTGGAACGGACCTATGGGCGTTTCCGAGTGGAAGAACTTCGCGACCGGCACCGAATCGGTCGCAAAGGCAGTCGCGGAATCGGGTGCCGTTTCGATAATCGGCGGCGGCGACAGCGCGGAAGCAGTTGAAAGACTCGGCTTCGCCGACAAGATGAGCCACATCTCCACCGGCGGCGGCGCGTCTCTTGAATTCCTTGAGGGCAAGGAGCTTCCGGGAATTGCCTGCCTGCTCGACAAATGATCGAAAGAGGGTAAAAAGAAATGAATACTGCAAAGAGAAGAACAGTCATCGCCGGTAACTGGAAGATGAACTTTACGCCTGCCGAGGCGACCTCGTTCATTAACGCGGTCAAGCCCCTCGTCGCGGGCAAGGACAACTGCGACATAGTTTTCTGTGCGCCTTATGTAACGATCGCCGCGGCTCAGGCTGCCGCAGAAGGCTCGAACATCCACATCGGCGCCGAGAATGTCCACTTCGCCGAAAAGGGAGCCTACACCGGAGAAGTCTCCGCAAAGATGCTCCGTGCGATCGGCGTTGACTATGTTATCGTCGGTCACAGCGAGCGCCGTCAGTACTTCGCCGAGACCGACTACACGGTAAACCTTCGCACGAAGGCTGCACTTGCCGAGGGAATGAAGGTCATTCTCTGCCTCGGTGAAGTGAAGGAACAGAGACTCGCGGGGATCACGAACGAGGTCGTCGCGATGCAGACAAAGCTCGACCTTGCCGATATCAGCGCCGCCGAGCTTAAGAATGTTATAATCGCCTACGAGCCTGTATGGGCTATCGGCACTGGACTTACCGCCACGCCCGATCAGGCGGAAGAGACCATTGCGGCTATCCGTGCGACGGTCGCCGAGATCTACGGCGAGGCAACAGCCGAGACCGTCACGATCCAGTACGGCGGCTCCATGAACGAAAAGAACGCCGCCGAGCTTCTTGCGAAGCCCGATGTTGACGGAGGACTTATCGGAGGCGCATCGCTCGTCCCCGAGAAGTTTGCCGCTATCGTCGACGCCGCACAGTAAGGCTGAGCCTTCAAACGCGACGGGGGAGACGAAAGACGCGGGGAAACTTTCTTAAAAGAAAGTTTCCCCGAACCCTTCAAAGAACTTGCCGGCAGATTACGGGAGGACGAACGCACCGTTAAAACGATGCTACCGAAGGATGAAGACCTCACTCTTAACAATGCCTTTTTGAAGGCGTTGCCACGGGTGAGGTCTTCATTTTTATTTTTTGAAAGTTTAGGTCAAGCCTCTTGTTTCGGGACAGAATTTCGCCTCGCAGAGGGGAAATTCCGGTGGATTTTTGAGAAAGGTCTGAAGAAAGGCTGCTCGCAGACTTTTGAGGAGCTTCCTCAAAAAGGCACCATAGTTTTGCCGCAGGCAAAATGCCGCGAGACAAGGCCTTACTTCCATAATCCTTTTTCAAGTTCTTAGAAAGGGTTCGGGGAAACCTTCTCCGAAAGAAGGTTTCCCCGAGTCTCCCGTATCTCCCGTACTGTCCTTATTCCGCAAAAAATGCGTAAATCGTGCGGTGGAGGTACTCCTCTCCGGCATCGAGCGTCACATCGGTGAAGCCCTCGTGATTCACGCTGTCGGGCATCTTCTGCGTTTCAAGGCAGACAGCCATCCGCTTTGTCTGCGGCAACCCGTTCTTGAACGGAAACCTCTCATTCGTGAGGAAATTTCCGCTATAAAGCTGCACGCACGGCTGGTCGGTCAGGAGCTTCATTCCCCGCCCCGAAACCGGATCACGCAGGATCCCGCGGAGCTTCACCTCACCGTTCGCCTCACCGCCGGTAAAACAGAGGCAATGGTCGTATCCGCCCGCGTTTTTCAGCTCTCCGCGTTCGGGGTCAAAGCCGTCCGAGAGCGCCTTTTCCATTCCGAAATCGAGCGAGGTCCCCGCGACCGGCAGGATCCTTCCCGTCGGGACGAGATCTGCCCCCGTTTCAAGGTACCTGTCGGCGTCAAGGGTAAGCCTGTGTCCCATCACGCTCCCCGACGCGTAGCCGCCGAGGTTGAAATATGTATGGTTCGTAAGGCTCACGACAGTCTTTCTGTCCGACCTTGCGCGGTACTCTATCGAGAGTGCGTTGTCAGCGGACAGCGTATATGTCACCGTCGTGTCGAGCTTCCCGGGATAGCCGCCTTCGCCGTCGGCAAAGGTACAGTGCAGAACGAGCGCAGGACTTTCACAGTCCTTCGCCTCCGCGACATCCCATATCGCGGCATTGAAGCCGGCATTGCCTCCGTGAAGCGAATTTTCACCGTCGTTCTTATAAAGGCTGTATTCCTTCCCGTCAAGTCTGAAGTGCGCACCGCCGACGCGGTTCGCGAGCCTTCCTATTATCGCGCCCTGATACCCGTCGCCGCCTATGTAGCTGTCAAGCGAAGAGTAACCGCACACGACGTCGTCAAATGCTCCCCCCCTGTCGGGGGCGTAGAGCTGCATCACAGCTCCTCCGTAGGTGCATATCTTCACCCTCATTCCCGCCTCATTTCTGAGGGTGTAGGCGAATACCTCTCTGCCGTCCGGCAGAGTGCCGAAAAGTTCTCTTTCTATGCTCATATCAGCTTCCGTATCCGTCGGGATTCATAGTCTGCCAACGATCGCCGTCGCGGCACATATCCTCTATCCCGAGCTTTGCCGTCCAGCCGAGGATCTCGCGCGCCTTCGTCGGGTCGGCGTAGCATATCGCCACATCTCCCGGACGCCTTGCCGTGACCTTGTAGGGAACGTTCTTCCCCGTCGCCTTCTCATATGCGTGAATGAGATCAAACACCGAGTAGCCCTTTCCGGTGCCGATATTGAAGTAATCAACGCCGGTGTTGAGACGCGCGTAGTCGAGCGCCGAAAGGTGCGCACGGGCAAGGTCGACGACATGGATGTAGTCGCGTATTCCCGTGCCGTCGGTCGTCGGATAGTCGTCACCGAAGATCTTCAGGCAGGGGAGCTTACCCTGCGCGACCTTCGTGATATAGGGGAAGAGATTGTTCGGTATGCCCTGCGGATCCTCTCCTATAAGTCCGCTCGGATGTGCGCCGACCGGATTGAAGTAGCGAAGGATCGCTATGCTCCATTCCTTATCCGCCGCGGCGATGTCGGTGAGTATCTTCTCTATCATCAGCTTCGTCTCGCCGTAGGGGCAGGTCGTACCGAGCTTTGCCTCCTCGTTTATCGGCATAACGGCGGGCTGACGGTAGACGGTCGCCGAGGAGCTGAATACCATCCTCTTCACACCGTGCTTTACCATCACCTTGCAGAGGTTGAGCGTCCCCGTGAGGTTGTTGTGGTAGTACCTCAGCGGCTGTTTTACCGATTCACCGACAGCCTTGAGCCCCGCGAAGTGGATGACAGCGTCTATCTCGTTTTCCGAGAAGATGCGGTCGAGCGCCTCTTCGTCGAGCATATCGGCTTCGTAGGAGACAAAGTTCCTTCCGGTGATCCGTTTCACTCTTTCGAGCGCCTCGGGCTTGCTGTTTGAATAGTTGTCGAAGACCACCGCGTCGTTTCCCGAGTTCAGAAGCTCGACGAGCGTGTGTGTGCCTATGTACCCGGCACCTCCGGTCAAGAGAACTGACATTTTTGTAGTAACTCCTTTATCTTTTTGTTTGGTTAGTCGGTAATAACAGTGGATTGATGCTTGCAAAGTTTTTTTGCTTTTATAGGTCGTTCATCATCGAAAATTTAACGGCGCTTTTTCTTTTGCCTATAAAAGGCACAAAAGAAAAAGCTAAGCAAAAAGAAAATGCCGTTGAGGGGATTTCGCCGCCTGCGGGCGACGACGAGGGACGCGGGGCGCCGCCCCACACCCCGCAAGCCTTTAAAAAGGCTTGACCTAAACTTTCAAAAAGGCTAAAAGTGAAACCTCACTTTTTAGTGGGCATCCGTTTAATGGTGCGTTCGCACTGTAAGTGAGCGTAACCTTAAGGTTAAACGGTCAAAATCCTTGTCTCGGGACAGAATTTTCCCCCGCGGGGGAAAATTCCGGTGGATTTTGCCCGAGG
>CAKXXW010000035.1 GCA_934378145.1 uncultured Eubacteriales bacterium | reverse complement strand
AAGACATTTGAGCAAGTTCTTTGAAGGGTGCGGGGAACTTTCTTCTAAGAAAGTTCCCCGCGTCTCCCGTCGCGTCTCCCGTAATCCCCCGTAGTCAGCCCGGGAGTTTTTCGAGCCAGACGACGGTCACCTTTATGTCCTCGGCGGTGATCGAGAGAAGTCTGTCCGAGTCGTTCAGCGTCAGGGTGCGGTCGCCCGCAGAGGAGGACATGACAAGCTCGGTGAGGTTTTCGTCTCCGTTTCGGACTCTCTTGGTGGAGAGAAGCACGCCGGTGTCCGAGAAAAGCTCGCCCGCACGGAGCAGAGCCTCCGATGCTTCGGGGGAGGAGAAGTCCTTACCGCCGAGGCGTAAGGTGAGGGTGTCTCCCCGCTTTTCGGCGACGATGCCTTCAAGGCTCTTCGGCGAGGTGAATGTCAGCCGCATAAAGCGCCCGCCACTGTCGCCCGATCCTCCGAGTTCAAGGATGCCACCGCCGCTCTTTTCGCCCCTCACGATCTCTATCTCGGCACGAAGCGGCTTTCCGAGGAAGGCGAGCCGCCGCTCCTGTCCGTCCGTGCCGCAGCCGGCAAGGAACAGGGTGACGGCAAGCAGCAATGCGAGAAAAATAACGGGCGCGGGTCTTCTGTATCTCAAGTTTTTTTCCTCCGTAGCGTTTTTTCGATACATTATATTCGCGCCCTTGCCGAAAAAGCATTTTTGTGCTATAATTAAAATGATAAATTGTACCCGAAGGAGAATGCTATGAAAAGATACAGGCTTACGGTAATTTTCGCCGCGGTGCTTATGCTTGCGGCGCTGACCTTCCTTGCCTCGTGCGCGAAGGGCCCCGTCGACCCCGATACGGTGAAGGCGTCCCTTACCTCAAAGGACAAGATACAGGTAACGGTCTGCCCCGACCCCGACCTTCTCGAACGCTATAAGGGAGAATCGGAGCTTTATCTTTTTGCCCTCCGCCCTGGACAGAGCCTTGACGATGCGAACTATCAGGGCGGGGGAGTCTCGCCTTTGGCAAAGAAAAAGGCTGCCGACCGCCTCGATTTCGACCTTTCGCTGACCGAGAACGGCAATGCCTCACTGCTTACCTGCCGCTTCGTCGGAGCTTTTGTCGACAGCGGCTCGAACAGGTTCGTGCAGGCGACCTCCTTTCCCGCATATGTGAGCAATCCCGAGCTGCTCGGCGAGGGCAACCGCCCCGAGCGGAATGATCCCGCTTCGATGAAGGGACTTGCACCTGCCGAGGACACCGACGCGGTGCTTCTCGGAGTCTCGCACGCGATAATCGACATAAAGCTCGACGAATACCTCACCTTTGACGGCAACGGAGCCGAGAGCTATATCTATAACGGCAGGAGCTATTTCATCTCGCCCTCGGCGATCTCGGCGCTCGATAAGCGCGTGCGCTTTCTCACCGACAGCGGTGTGAAGGTCTATTTCCGCTTCTCGCTCGGAAAGAGCGAGGAGGAACTGACGGGCGCGCTTGCCCTCCTTGCCTGCCCGGGAACGAAGAAAGGCTCGGACAGCTATATGATAAACTTCGCCTCGCCCGAGGGCGCGGCGTGCGCGGCGGGATTTTTCGACTATATCGCCGCACGCTATACCGACAGCTCGAAGGGCGTCGGCTTCTGCTCGGACTTCATCGCCGGAATCGGAGCGAACACGCCTTCGGTCAACGGCGACTGCGGCGATCTCGGGAATAAATATTTTGCAGCCTACTACGATCTTGTGAGGTCGCTCTATACCTCCCTCGTTTCGCATTGCGGAAACGGACAGGTCTATATCACGATCGACCACAGGCTGAAAAAGGCGGGAGGCGCTTCCCCCGATATGAAGGGTTCGGAATTCCTCTCCGAGTTTGCCGCATACAGCTCGGCGACGGGAGATTTCCCGTGGGGCGTTGCCGCGAATATCAGGGCGACCTCTGTCGATCCCGACAGGATATGGTATGACGATTCGGGCAACGGAGATTACCTCACGCCCTCGAACCTCCGCGCGCTGACGGTCGATATAATGCCGACAGAGAAGATGCTCTGCGGAGGCGGGATGAGAAAGATAATTATCGACGGATTCTCGGTCGCGCTCTCGGAGAGCAAGGACCCGACCGCGGATGAGATAAATCAGGCGGCATCCTATGCCTACGCCTATTACTGCGCACTCGAGACGAAGAGCATCAGCGCCTTTATCTATTCCTCGCATATCGACGCGGGTGACAGGAAGAGCGGACTCTTCACATCGGATGAGAGCGGCAAGCCGCTCGAGCCGCGCAACCGTATCCGCACGATGATGAAGTATATCGACACCGATTACCCGATAGGCGGGCTTATCGGCGGAGCGATCGAGGGCGGCAAATGGGACTCGCTCTACGAAAACAACCGTGCCGCGGCGGCGGTCAACCGTATGACACTCAGCGAAGCCGCGGGAGTCGTCGAAAAGGCTGCCGACAAGACCGTGGAGGAGACGGTGAAGGTCAACTACGATGCCTCGTCGGTCTTTGACTTCACCTCGGCGGGCGATACGCTCGGATTTTATGCCGTGGGCGGAGAGTCGTTTGCCTCGCTTTCCTCGGGACTGCTCGTCTCGGTGAAGCGCACCTCACCGGCGCAGAGCGTCATAGTCTTCAACGGAGATGTCGATGCCTCGCTCGTCTCGGGCGACAGTATTATATTTATAATGAAGCTCTCCTCTCCGGCGAAGGTCACGCTCCGCCTTGAGCAGAAGCGCGACGACGGAAGCCTTGCGATCTACGAAAGCCCCGTCAGCGCCATCGCGGGAGAGCAGGCGTACGCCTTCGATGTCTCGGAGTACAGGAAGGCGGGACTTAACAAAAATTCTCTTGCTCTTCGCCTTTCGGTCGAGCCGACGGGAGAGAGTGAGGACGCTACCGAGCTTAAGATCACGGGTATCTTCGCGGCGAAGGAATACCGCAATACCGTGCTGATAGTGGTCCTTGCCGTTCTCGGAGCCGCGGCGCTCATCGCCGTTATCACGATCTTTGTCATGTGGTTCAGAAAGAACTACACAGTCGAGATAGGCAACGGCAAAAAGCGCACGGGAGATAAGGGAAAGGGCAAAAAGAAGCCCGCAGACGATGAAGACGAGGATATGAAGGTCCGTCCCGTGCCGAAGAAGCCTCAGGGTAAGGACGACAGAAGATAATGTCTGTAAAAATAGGTGATACTGTCCTGCGGCAGGGACTTATGCTCGCACCGATGGCGGGCTTTTCGGACAGGTTCTTCCGCCGCATATGCGCCGAACAGGGAGCCGAATACACCGTCACCGAGATGGTGTCGGCGAAGGCGCTCTGCTACGACGAGCTTTCGCGCTCGGGCGCACTTCATAAATCGGCGGATCTCGCCTTCATCGGGGAGGGAGATCCCCCTACGGCGGTGCAGATCTTCGGCGGTGAGCCGGAGTTTATGGCGAGGGCGGCAGGGCTGCTTTCCGGGATGACCTACCGCGGAGCGTCGGGCGCCCGCCCCTGCGCGATCGACATAAATATGGGCTGTCCGGTGAAGAAGGTCACGGGGAACGGCGAAGGCTCGGCACTCATGAAGGATCCCGGGCGGGCATCGGCGGTCGTCCGTGCCGTTGCGGAGGCTGTCTCTCTTCCCGTCACGGTGAAGATCCGCGCGGGCTGGGACAGCGCGCACATAAACGCTCCGGAATTTGCGAAGATGCTTGAGGACTCGGGTGCCGCGCTCATCTGCATCCACGGAAGGACGCGCGACCGCTTCTACTCGCCCGGGGTCGACCTCGATGTGATAAAGAATGTGAAAAAGGCTGTCTCGGTGCCTGTTATAGGCAACGGAGACATAAATTCGGCGGCGGATGCCCTCCGTATGCTCGAATATACCGGTTGCGACGGGCTTATGCTCGCGCGGGGGACTCTCGGAAACCCGTGGCTGTTCGGTGAGATCTCGGCGGCGCTCGACGGGAGGGACTATACCCATCCGACCGATGAGGAAAGGATAGAAACGGCGGTGCGGCACCTCACCTCGCTCGTCAGCGGGAGAGGCAACCGCGGTGTCGCCGAGGCAAGGGGAAGGATCTCCTTCTACTCGAAGGGCTTCCGCGGCTCGGCATCCGCCCGCGCCGCGCTCAATTCGGCGCTGACGCTTGACGAAATGAAGGGGATACTTTATTCTCTTCTCGACAAGAGGGACACGCAATGAACGATATAACGGTAAATCTCGCCGACCCCGTGCTGGCGGGGCTGATATGCGACGAGCTGACGCGTGCGGGATATACGGTCGGCATGGCGAAGGCTTTCGGCTGCCGCCTGCTCATCACCGACCGCGAAGTGCCTCCCGCATCGGGAGAACATGCCTTCACCCTGCTCGTCGGAGAGGCGGCAGAGAAGGGAGGAGCCGATGCCTGCCTTTCCCGACCGTTCAGCCTTTCTTCGTTAAGGGAAGCGGTCGCAGCCTTCTTCCCGCCTTCGGATGTGGCAAAAAAAGAAAAAGCCCCGACGGGGCTTTCTGTGATATGCGACGGAGTCCTTCTCTTCGGAGAGAAGATAAGGCTCTCGCCCGCCGAGCTTGCGGTGATCTCGGCGCTGTATGAAGCCGGCGGCGAGCCGGTCAGCCGCGAAAGGCTAAACACCCTCCTCGGAATGAACGGCAACGCCGCCGATGTTTATATCTGCAATATTAGGAAGAAGCTCGCCGCAGCCGGAGGTGCCGGTCTTGTCGTGACATACCGCTCGCGCGGATATGCGCTTCTCAGAGATAGCTGAAGATGAGCCTCATGCTCGCCTTGTCGAGGCTGTCAAGGTCGGAAATGTACCTGTTGTCGTTCGAATCGCGGACGAAGAGCCGATTGCCGTCAAGCACCTTTATGTCGCTGTGGCGGTTCCTGATGCGGAATGTTACTTCTCCGCGGTCGGTCATGACTCTCCATTTGAGAGTGCCGAGCTTGTCCTCGACCGCCAGCACGGCGGTTATCTTCGGGATCATGTAGTAGTCCCCGAAGCAGCCCTCTATTGCCTCCCTCGATTCCTTTGTGACCGAGGAAAGAGACTTTATGAGGGCTTTTTCCTTTTCCTTTTCGTCAAGCAGTGTAATGTAGTTTTCGGGATCGGTTATCGGGAAGAGCCGACGCGGTTCGAGTCCTTCGAAGACCTCGCCGTTTTCACATTCGACGCGCACAAGGTAGGTGTCGGTGCGCACTATTCTGTCCTTATCGGTGACTATGTATCGTGCCATTACCCGAGTCCTCCTTATTCAAAGTTTTCGGCGCGCTTCTGCTCGGCGACGCGGTCAGCCATCGACTGTATCTGCACGAGCTTCCAGTATTTGCCCTTCTTTTCGAGCAGCTCGTCGGGCGTGCCGAATTCAAGGATCCTGCCGTTGTCGACGACGATTATCTTGTTCGCCTTGCTGAGCGTCGAGAGCCTGTGTGCGATCATGATGGTCGTCCTGCCGCTGATGAGCCGCTCTATGGCGTCCTGGATGAGGTGTTCGGTCTCGGAGTCGACCGACGCCGTGGCTTCGTCAAAGACGAGGATGCTCGGGTTCTTCAGCACCGCGCGGGCGATAGAGAGCCTCTGGCGCTCACCGCCCGAGAGTCCGACGCCGCGTTCACCGAGTACCGAGTCATAGCCGTCGGGCTGACGGACTATAAATTCGTGCGCATTCGCAATGTCGGCGGCGTTTATTACATCGTCGACCGAATATGAGCTGTTGCCGTAGGCTATATTGTTGAATATCGTGTCATGGAACATCATCGGCTCCTGCTGGACATAGCCTATCTGAGAGCGGTAATATTCCATATCTATCTTGCGTATGTCGACCCCATCGACAAGGATCTTGCCCTGATAGTGGTCGTAGTAGCGCAAAAAGAGGTTCACGAGCGTCGATTTGCCCGATCCCGTCGTTCCGACGATACCGACGATGTCGCCCGGCTCTATCTTTATGTTGACATCCTCAAGGACCTTTTTCGTGCGGTCGAAGGAGAAGCTGACATGCCTGAATTCGATCTTGCCCTTCATTTCGGCGAGCTTGTTGCCCTTGCCGAAGTCGTGTTCCGGCTCGGCGTCAAGGATGTCGAATATCCTCTCGGCGGACGAGAGGGCGCTCTGGTAGGAGTCGTTGAGGTTCGCGAAGAAGTTCACCGGCTCGTAGAACATCGAGGCATAGGAGATGAAGGATACGAGAGTACCGGCGGTAAGGTCGCCGACAGCTCCCCCTGTGACCTTCAGAACGGCAAGACCGCCGAGCATCCAGATGACGACGGAGCCGAATCCGACGAAGGTGTTTACGACGGCGGGGTAGACATTGAGGATCTTGCCCGCCTTTATGTCGGTCTCGTACCAGTCGTTGTTCTTCGCTTCAAAAAGCTCGGTCGCGTTCTTTTCGTTCGTGAAGGACTTTATGACCCTGATCCCCGGGATAGTGTCGGTGAGAACGCCCGAGACAGCAGCCCACCTTCTCCAGATGCGGCGGTAGAAGGGTGCGATCTTTTTCGAGAATATCCTCGCGCCGACGACGACGAAGGGGACGGGAATGAGCGAGTAGAGGGCAAGGCGCCCGTTCATCGCCACCATGATTATTATGATACCGACCATCTTGAAGAACTGAACGACGACCTCCTGCGTTATGCGGAGCATAAAGGACTGGAGCGTCGAGCTGTCGCCCGAGATGCGGTTGATGACCGACCCCGTGGAGGTCTTGTCGTAGAAGCGCATCGGAAGGTGCTGGGCGTGTTCATATACATCGTCGCGGAGCGATTTCACGATCCTGTCGCCGCTGCGGCGAAGGAAGTAACCGCGCACCGCGCCGAGCGCATGGCGGATTATGAGGATAGAGGCAAGAAGTATGCCTATAAGTATCAGCGACTGCTTAGCGGTAAGTGTCGCGCCGATCGGCATCTCAAGGATGTCGGAAAGGTTTATCACCGTGTCGGCTGTGTTGCCCTGCTTCAGAATGTTGTCGACGAGGGTCTTTGTCAGGTAGGGCGGTATCAGCGCGAGAGAGGTCGTTACTATCGAGAGAAAGACCGAGAAGATCAGAGTCTTCATTTCGGGCTTCATGTAGACGGCAAGGCGGGATATCACCTTGCGCTTGCCCTCGCAGTTGATGCACTTGACCCCGGGAGCCGAGAGCGTTCTGCCGCACTTCGGGCAGACAGATAGCTGCTTTTCGTAGGTCGCGGCGATTATCCCCGCCTGTTCATCGGGATCTGCGCCGCCGATGATGTTGCTGACGAAGAGTATCGCGGAGTCGCAGAGCTGCGCTATGCTGAGGGTGTAACGAAAGATGTTACGGGGCTTGTCCTCACCCTTGAGGATCACGCGGATAAAGGCGTTTCCGTACATACGCTTTGTGAAGATCTTCTGTATGTCGGAAAACTTAAGGCTGTACGGCGGGTCGTCACGGTCAAGGTCGAAAACGAAGAGTTCGCTTTCGGTGGCGGCAAAGACCGAGCGCGAGTAGACTCCCTCGCCGGAGACATCTCCGATGATGGCGAATACAACGGGGGACTCGTCGCTGCCGTAGCTTTCGATCCGTCGAAGTTCGGATTCTGTCAGCTTTTTGTTGACCAGAATGTCCGGATTCATAGGCTTTTCCTCCTGTTTCCCTGTGGGTGGGCTTATTTTACCATACGGGAGGATATAAGTCAACCTCAAAATATCTCCTTTTTCAACAATATTCCGCGCAACTTTCACGATTTATTTGGCAACAAAAACGAACGGCGGCGTCGTTTTTTCGGGGGGACGGACGGGAGAACGGGGGACACGGGGGACACGGAAAACTTTCTTAAAAGAAAGTTTCCCGAACCCTTCAAAGAATTTGTTGACGGGTTATAGGAGTAATGTCTTATTTTACGGTTAAAGACTATGGCAGTAATGCCGCGAGACAAGGTAACATTGCCATAACTCTTTTTCAAGTTCTTAGAAAGGGTTCGGGGAAACCTTCTCCGAAAGAAGGTTTCCCCGAGTTTCTCGTATTCACATTTCTTTGCGCAAAGGTATCGTTTTCGGGAGGATAATATCCTCCCCTACAAACCATTTGTTCAAGTTCTTTGGGGGTGTGGGGGACTTTCTCGAAAGAAAGTCCCCCGCGTTCTTCGTCTCTCCCGTCTCCCGCCGCGTCTTTCGACGGGGGCAGATCAGAAATCAGTCTTCGTACGCGGTATCAACGGTGAGAGCCTTGAGGTCTTTCTCGGAGAAGCAGGTCAGAGGGTCGGTCTGGATGTCCTTCACGGTGACCTCAAAGTGCAGATGAGGCTCTTCTGCGACCTCGACCATCGCGCTGTCGCCGACCTTGCCGATCGTGTCGCCGGCCTTGACGGTCGCGCCTTCCTTGATGCCTTCGGGAAGAGTGTCGGAAAGATTCTTATAGACCGTGACCATCTCGCCCGAGTGTTCGAGAGCGAGGCAGTAGCCCATCATGGGATCTTTCCAGATCTTTCTGATCTTGCCGTCCGCGGCGGCAAGCACAGCGGCGTCCGCCTCGGTCGCGATGTCAACACCGAGGTGCACGCGGTAGTCGTTCATCGTTTCGGAGAAGACCTGAACCTTCGAGTCGTGCTTCTTGATGACCTTACCCGCAACGGGAAGGGAAAGCTCGGGGACCTCGTTCCCGGTCGGCTTCGAGTCGGAGCCGGGATCCTTTGTTGTGTCGTTCGGCTTGTTTTCGGTCGTTCCGGGGGTGTTCTCTGTGGTATCGGAGGTGTTCGGGTCTTTTGCGGGGTCTTTGTTTTCATTGCGCTTTGCGCGGTTGGCTGCCGAGACTGCGCCGATGACTATTGCGGTCACAACGAGGATGACTACAAGTGAGAGATAGAGAGCGCGGCTGACTTTGGGGTTCTTGAGGGTCTGATAAAATTTTGAATTTTTGAATTTGTCCGACATTTTGTGTAACTCCTTGTTTTTTTGTTGTCTGGTTATATTATTGCCCGCACTTTCCGCCTTATACAGTAAAAGGCAAAAATACTTTGCGACTTGACAAAAGAACTTCTATCGTATAAAATGAAGGAAGTAAATAAAATAAGGAGAAAATTTCCTATGAAAAAGCTTCTCTGCGTACTTCTGGCATCTCTTTTGATGATCCCGACACTGTCTGCATGCTTCGGCGGCGACAACGGGGAGAACAGCGGCACCTCTTCGACGAGCGACAGCGGGACGGCGGATTCGGGCGAGCCTGTCACCCCCGCCGAGGTCCTTGAGATAATAAAGGACAAGAAGACCTCCTATGTCATCTGTCGCCCCGACAAGGCTGACCGGGAGGGCGAGCTTGTCTCCGCCTGCCGCGACCTTTCAAATGCCTTCTTCAAGGCGACGGGCGTTACGGTCAACCTTGCGAACGACTGGTTCAAAGATGCCGCGGATATTCCCGAATACGAGATACTTGTCGGCGGCAACGACCGCGATGAGACGCGGAGCGTTGCAGAGGGTATGCTCGGCGCGAATTATGCCATCCGTGTGGTCGGAAAGAAGCTCGTCATCGTCGGCGGAAGCGACGAAGCTACGGTGAACGCCGTGAAATATTTCATCAGGACATTCATCGAGGATAAAACTTTTGAGGACGGATCGTTCTCTTTTGCGAAGGAGTCGGAATATACATATAATTACAGCTACGCTCTCCGCTCGGTGAAGGTCTGCGGCGTTGAGCTTAAGGATTTCTGCATAGTCCTTCCCGAAAATGCGAAGGTCTCGGAATACCGTGCCGCCGTCCGTATGAAGATGCAGATAGAATCTCTCTACGGTGTGGCGCTGCCGATCGTGAACGACAAGAAGACCTACGACCATGAGATCCTTGTGGGCAAGACCTCGGGAAGCGGAGCTATGCCCGACGGACACAAGTTCACCTTCGGGGTCAAGGGCGGGAAGATCTATCTTGCCGCCGGTTCGCTCTACGGCTACGAGGCGGCGATAGATCACATAGGTAAGGAATTCCTTGACAGCACGGTCGCCGACCAGAGCCTTGACGAGGGCTATTCATACACCGCCGACGCCGCGAAGGACTTCAAGGACGGCACGCAGTACGCCGACAGGAAGCTCGGCGAGATCCGCATAATGATAAACAATATGTACGGAAACTGCAACGCGACCCTCTATCCGAGGGAGCAGAGGCAGAGGCAGCTCTGCGAGCTTTATTTCGCCTACGATCCCGATATCATCGGGCTTCAGGAGTGCAACGCGGCGAACCGCACGGGAAATTACTCGATAACTAAGCTCATGGCTGATGCCGGATATGCCGAGGTCGATGCGAGCGGAAAGACGAACAACTCGACACCGCTCTTCTACAAGACCTCGAAACTGAAGCTGCTCGGCATGGAATACAAGCAGTACCCGAACGGCAAAGGTGACGCATCGAAGGGCTACACCTACGGCGTATTTGAGGTAAAGGCGACCGGAAAGAAATTCGCCGTACTCTCGACGCACTATTGGTGGAAGCATATCGACAACTCCGACGATCAGGCGCGCCTCGTCGATGCCGAGACGATGCTCGCGGCAAAGGACGCGATAATAAAGAAATACGGAGAGATCCCGGTCTTCTGCGCGGGTGATTTCAACTGCAACACCTCTTCGTCGGCTTACGGAAAGGTCGCCGCCGGCGGAATGACCGATGTCTTCAACATCGCCGAAAAGAAGGAAAATGTGAAGACTCATCACAGCTACCCCGAATACGACAAGGTAAATAAGCTCTATATAAACCCCGTCATGCCGAGCGGCGGTCATGACAAGTCGATCGACCAATTTTTCGTGAACAAAGACTCGGGCGTGAAGATAAGACTTTACGAGGTCGTGACAGACCTTTACTCCCTGCTCTCGACCGACCATTGCCCGATGGTCGTGGATTTCGACTTCTGACCCTGACGACCGGGGATACGGAGACGCGACGGGGAATACGAAGGATGCGGGAGATGTGGGGGACTTTCTTTCGAGAAAGTCCCCCACGCCCCTAAAGAACTTGCTCAAGGGTTATAGGAGTAATGACTTGTCACGGGGCATTTTGCCTGCGGCAAAACTTTGGTGGATTTTTGCCGAGGACTCAAGGTGATGCAAGCATCCCCTCCTCGTCCTCGGGCAAAATCCCCCGGAATTTCACCTCTGCGAGGCGAAATTCTGCCCGAGACAAGGGCGAAAACCGTTTAACCTTAAGGTTACGCTCATTTACAAACCGCGCACACCGTTAAACCGAAGCTCACCGAAAGGTGAGAACTTCACTTTTAGTCTTTTTAAAGTTTAGGTCAAGCCTTTCGGGAGGCTTGCGGGGTGTGGGGCGGCGCCCCGCGTCTCCCGTCTTCCGTCCCCCGTCGTATCTCCCGCATCTCCCGTTTTTCTGCACAAAGACATTATTTTCGGGTGATGACTTCACCTTTAAGTGTATGAACCGCGATTAAGGGGTGCAGGCTCAGCCTGCAGGATGTTCAAAGAAATCTTAATGATCGAAGGAGCATCTTCTATGGCTGCCGAACTTGTCAAGGCGTTTTTCATCGGAATAATTCAGGGGATCACCGAGTGGCTGCCCGTCAGCTCGACCGGGCATATGCTGCTTTTTGACAGAGCCTTCCGCCTCTCGCTCGGGGACGCCGAGCTTGTACTTTTTCTGACACTTATCCAGCTCTTTTCGGCACTCGCCGTTGTGATCCTCGGCTTTTCCGACCTCTTTCCGTTTCTCCGCCGCGGGGCGGGGAAGGCGGAGAAACGCGCGGGGCTTCTGCTCTGGGCGAAGATCGCGGTCGGGAGCATCCCGCTCGCCGTCGTCGGGCTTGTCTTCAACGACGCGATAGATTCTCTCGTGACGGGCGAGGCGATAACCTTCGTCATCGCCGGAACACTGATATTTTACGGCGTCGGTTTTATTGCCGTCGAGCTTGCGAGGGCGAAAAAAGCCGACCGTGTGCCCTCTTTTGACAAAATAGGCTTTAAGGAAGCCTTCCTGATAGGCTGTTTTCAGTCGCTTGCGACGGTCCCCGGGACCTCTCGCTCGGGAGCCACGATACTCGGCGCGCGCCTTCTCGGAATAAGCCGTCCGGCGGCGGCGACCTTCTCGTTTTACCTCTCGGTGCCGGCGATGGTCGGTGCGGGAGGGCTTAAGGTCGCGAAATATCTTTCGTCGGGCGCGGGCGCTCCCGACACGGACAGCCTTGTCATCATGGCGCTCGGATGCGCGGTTTCGTTCGGAGTTTCGATGCTTGCCGTCGGATTCCTCCGCGGATTCGTGAAAAAACACAGCTTTATCCCCTTCGGGATATACCGCATAGTCCTCGGCGCTGTTGTTCTCGCCGTCGGACTTTTCTCCTGAGAAAGGAAAAACATATGGAAAAACTAAAGATCTCCTGCCCGATAATCGTCGAGGGCAAATACGACCGCGAGCGGGTCCTCTCGGTCTGCGACGCCACGGTGCTGATGACCGACGGATTCGGGATATTCAGAAAGCCGGAAAAGCAGGCGCTCCTTCGCCGCCTGTCGGAAAAGAGCAGGCTCATCGTTCTCTCCGACAGCGACGGCGCGGGGAGCGTCATACGCTCCTTCATAAAATCGAATGTCCCGTCGGACAGGCTCATACAGCTCTATATCCCGCAGATCGAGGGCAAGGAAAAGCGCAAAGCCGAGGCATCGAAGGAGGGATTCCTCGGTGTCGAGGGTATGGATCGCGGACTGCTTTACCGTCTGCTCGAGCCGTTCGCCGACGGCGGGGAGCCGAAGGGCTGCACCATTACCAAAGCCGAGCTTTACGCGGCGGGGCTTTGCGGAAGGGAAAACAGCGGTGCGCGCCGCGATGCTTTCTGCGACCTTGCCGGACTGCCGCACGGAATGACGCCGAACGCACTCTCGGCGGCGATAGGCGTGATAATGACGAAGGACGAGTTTTGCTCGCTCGCCTCTCAGCTTAAGTGATCCTCAAATATCCGGTCGAGCAGAGCCTTTCCGTCGCCCTCCGGCGGGGTCATCGGGAGCCTGTATTCGGCGCTGCAGAGTCCGAGGCGCGACATAAGGTACTTCACGGGTATCGGATTGACCGCCGAAAAGAGCGCACGGATGAGGGGATAAAGCCTTGCCTGACGCGTGGCTGCTTCCTCTGTCCTGCCCGCGAAGAAGTCCCCGCAAAGCCCCTGCACCTCTGCCGGAAGAAGGTTCGAAAGTACCGAGATGACGCCCTTCCCGCCGAGCGAAAGTACCGGAAGGATCGCGTCGTCGTTTCCCGAATAGACCGGAAGGTCCGGGCAGAGCGAGGCAAGCTCTGCGGTCTTTGAAATATTGCCCGAAGCCTCCTTGACTGCGGCGACAGCGCCCGAGTCAAAGAGGCGTTTTATTATGTCGACGGGCGCGTCAAGCCCCGTCCTCGACGGCACATTGTAGAGTATCAGAGGCAGTTCGGTCGCCTCCGCGATCTCCGAATAGTGGCGGTAAAGTCCCTCGGACGACGCCTTGTTGTAGTAGGGCGTGACAACGAGGAGCGCGTCACATCCGAGGGAAGCCGCCGCTCGCGAGAGCTTCACCGCGTGCGCGGTGTCGTTCGATCCCGTACCGGCGATGACCTTTGCCCGCCCCGCCGCGCGCGACACGGCGAAGGAGAGAAGCCCGAGCTTTTCGGCGTCGTCAAGCGTTGCCGACTCGCCCGTCGTGCCGCAGACGGTGAGTGCGGGGATCCCCGCGCAGAGCTGAAGGTCTATGATCCTTCCGAAGGAGTCAAGGTCGACTTTTCCGCCGGAAAACGGCGTTATTAGAGCGGTCGATGCGCCCGTAAAGAGTTTTTCATTCATATGAGTGACCTTTCTTTTTGCCTTTGCGTTAAGCCGCTTGCAAAAAAACACAAAATGTACTATAATATTACCCGATAAAAGTATATGCGGGCGACCTTTGCCCGTCACAAGGAGTTATATGGACAGACCTATCATAAACGAAATGCCTGCGACCGACCTCAAGAAGTCGGATTTTTACTACGACCTGCCGCAGGAGCTTATCGCTCAGCACCCGACGGACAGGCGCGACGGCTCGCGCCTTATGGTCATCGACCGCGCGACGGGAGAGATCGCGCACAGGCACTTTTTCGATATTGCCGAATATATAAGGCCCGAGGATACCCTCGTCATAAACGACTCGAAGGTCATTCCGGCAAGGCTCTACGGACATGCCGAAGGCAGGGAGGACGCCGCAGTCGAGCTTCTCCTGCTCCGCTCGCGCGCCCTTGACGAATGGGAGACGCTCGTAAAGCCGGGCAAGCGCGCCCGGGTGGGGGCGAAGATAGTATTCGGAGGCGGCGAGCTTGTCGCGACCGTGACGGATATCGTCGAGGAAGGGAACCGGATAGTTCACTTCGACTATGATCGCGGCGCGCACGCGAATGTCTTTGAGATCCTGCACAAAATAGGCATTATGCCCCTGCCGCCCTATATCACCGAGAAGCCGAAGGACGCGAGCCGCTATCAGACGGTCTACGCGCGCGAGGAAGGCTCGGCGGCGGCTCCGACGGCGGGACTGCACTTTACCGAGGAGCTTCTCGCGAAAATAAAGGAAAAAGGCACCGCGGTGGTGCCGGTGATGCTTCATGTGGGGCTTGGCACTTTCCGTCCGGTGAAGGAGGACAAGATAACCGAGCACATCATGCACACCGAATATATCTCGGTGAGTGAGGAGGCTGCCGCGATCATCAATGAGCGGAGAAAGAAGGGCGGAAGGATAATCGCCGTCGGAACGACCTCCTGCCGCACGCTTGAGAGCGTGACGGATGACGCGGGAACCGCGCATGCTTATACCGGCGAGACGGGGATCTTCATCTATCCCGGCTACCGCTTCAAGGCGGTCGACGCGCTGATAACGAATTTCCACCTGCCGGAGAGTACCCTTATAATGCTCGTATCGGCTTTCTGGAACCGCGAGGACACTCTTCGCGCCTACAAGACCGCAGTCGAAGAAAGGTATAGATTTTTCAGCTTCGGCGACGCGATGTTCCTCCAATAAGCGTCGCGATTCATCGTTGCTCCTCGACTCAAGAGGCTCGACATAGGTAACTATGCCGTCGCCTCTTTCGCTCGGTGCGCCTCGCCTCGCTTGCTTCTTGAAGGAACATCCCGCTATACTTCGTTGCCGGTCGACTCATTCGGATCGCCGTAGGTAGCTACGGCTTCACCTTATTCGCGCCCTTGCGCCTTGTCTTGCGAATTTTCTACTGACCAGCATTGATTCGTCGTTGCTCCTCGACTCAAGAGGCTCGACATAGGTAACTATGCCGTCGCTCATATATCACACATATATAAAAGGCTGCAAAACAAAGTTTTGCAGCCTCGTGGTTTTTTCAGAGCTGTACGAATCCGAGCTTACGACGGACTTTTGAGAGGGTCTTCTGCGCGTAATACGACGCCTCGTCGGCGCCCTTTTTCATCATCTGTTCAAGGTAAGCCTTGTCCTTCATGAGGCGGGCGAACTCGGTCTGGACGGGCGAGAGCAGGTCTGCACACGCCTCGCCGACGGCGAGCTTGAAGTCCCCGTAGCCCTTGCCGTCGAACTCGCGCTCGATCTCGTCGGTGCTTTTTCCGGTGCAGCAGGAATATATCGAGATGAGGTTCGTCACGCCCGGCTTGTCGTCCGAGACGCGGATGCTTGAATCCGAATCGGTCACGGCGCGCTTGAATTTTCTGATTATCGTATCGCGGTCGTCAAGGATCCTGACGGTCGCGTTTTCGTTCTCGTCCGACTTGCTCATCTTCTTTGTCGGGTCGGCGAGCGACATGATTTTCATTCCGGTCTTTTTTATCACCGGCTCGGGGAGCGTGAAGGTGTCGGGATAGAGCTGATTGAACCTTGCCGCGATGTCGCGGGTCAGCTCGACATGCTGCTTCTGGTCGATCCCCACCGGCACGACATCGGTCTGGTAGAGAAGGATATCTGCCGCCATAAGGGACGGGTAGGTGAAGAGTCCCGCGTTTATATTGTCGGCGTGGCGCGCCGATTTGTCCTTGAACTGAGTCATCCTTGAAAGCTCGCCGAACATCGTGAAGCAGTTGAGGATCCATGCAAGCTCGGCGTGGGCGGGGACATGCGACTGCACATAGAGGGTCGCGCGGTCGGGGTCAAGTCCGCATGCGATGTAGAGTGCCATCATCTCGTAGGTGCGGCGGCGAAGGTCTGCCGGTACCTGTCTCACGGTTATCGCGTGTTCGTCGACGATGCAGTAAAAGCACTTATAGTTATCGGTAAACTCGGCGAAATTCTTCAGCGCGCCGAGGTAGTTTCCGAGCGTAAGGTTGCCCGAGGGCTGTATGCCCGAAAAAGATATTTTCTGATCCTTTATCATAATGACCCGATCCTTTGCTTAAAGTTATTTTTTATTATATCAGCCCCCCTGCCTTTTGTCAAGCTTTTTTGTGCTTGACAGAAGCGCCCGAATGATATATAATGATAAATATAATTGCATAATATGCGAAAAAAGCAGTTTCTGAAAGGAATCGAAGAATGAAAACCACTTTACGGCTGACGGCACTTATTATCGCCGTCATTATGAGCGTCGCGATGTTTGCCTCCTGCTCAAAGGATGTGACGGATGAGAAGGGCTTTGTCCTGACCCTTGACAGCAGCACCGACACATATACGATAACCGGATACAAGAGCAACGGCTCGACCGATATAGTCCTGCCCTCCGAATATAACGGCAAGGCTGTCACCGCCGTCGGAGAATCGGCGTTCACGGGCAGCGAGATAGTCGAGAGCGTGAAGATCCCCGACAGCATAAAGGCTCTCGGCGCGCTTGCCTTCTCGGATTGCAAGAAGCTGAAGAAGGTCACCTTCGAGGGAGACTCCAAGCTCACCGGGCTTGACACGGGCGTTTTCTCGGGCTGTGCGGCTCTTACCGAGATAAACATTCCGGCGGGCGTGACGAAGATAGGTTTCCGCGCCTTCTCGGGTTGCTCGGCGCTCGCGACAGTGACCCTTCCCGAAAGCATTGCGGAGGTCTACTATTTTGCCTTCGCCGATTGCACCTCGCTGACCGGGGTGAAGATCCCCGAGTCGAAGGCGAGCCTTACCGTCTGTGCGAATGCCTTTGCGGGCTGTGCGAAGCTCGCGGGCATGGGAACGCCCTATACCGCCTCCGATAAGACCGACGAAAACAAGTATGTCTGGAAGAAGGGCGCCGAATACCTCACGACAGAGGACGGCAAGACCCTTGCATACCTTCTGAAAGCAGATGCCGAGAGCTTCGAGATCCCGAAGGAGATCGAGAAGGTTGCCGACGGAGCCTTCGCCGGCTGCAAGGCGCTCACCGAGATAAAGGTCGCCGAGGGCAATGCGAACTATACAGCCGAAAACGGCGTGCTTTACAGTAAGGACAAGACGACACTTGTCGCTTATCCCGCGGGTAAAGCCGATGAGTCGTTCGTTCTTCCCGAGAGCGTGACGGCGGTCGCACCGTATGCCTTCGCCGGCAGCGCAAAGCTCACCGATGTTTCGCTGCCCGCGGGCGTGAAGACACTCGGAGAGGGCGCGTTCAGCGGCGCGGCGCTCAAGGTCCTCACGATAAATGCCGAGGAATTCACCTTCACGCTCAATTCGCTCAGCGGCGTGAAGCTCCAGACGGTGAACTTCGGCGGAAACAAGGAAGCATGGGAGAAGGCGACAAAGGAGGTCGCGAAGGGCAACGAGACCCTGACGAGCTTCCCCGAGCCGAGCTATATCAAGTAAAAAACTTCTCTGCTTAAAGCAGTAAAACAGCTTTTGAACCCCCGCCGACCGCATCGCGGTCGGCGGGGATTGTTGACATTTTTACTTATTTATGATAATATGAAAACAATTATATTAAAAAACGGAGGAAAAACCTATGAAGACCAAGAGCGCGAAACCGATACTTATTGTTCTGCTGATGCTTTTCTGCGCGGCGGTGCTTGCCTCGTGCGCGAAGGAGCCGAAAGTGCTTGATACGCCGCGGAGCCTTGCGGTGGAGGGCGAGACTCTCTCGTGGAAGGCGGTCGAGGGCGCCTCGGGCTACGCTGTCGAGATCGACGGCGAGGAATACGAGTGTGACACGAACAGTTTCAGCCTCTTCCTCATCACGACGGAGGAGAAAAAATACGGGATCCGCGTCCTTGCATTCAGCTATGAGTCGGGATACGCCGATTCCGAGTGGTCGAAGCTG
>CAKXXW010000034.1 GCA_934378145.1 uncultured Eubacteriales bacterium | reverse complement strand
AAGTTTAGGTCAAGCCTTTTGCGGGTACGACCCGCGGCGGTGGATCGCGGTTTATTCACCGAAGGGCGAGGTCTTCACCCGAAGCGTTTATCAAGTTTAGGTCAAGCCTTTTTAAAGGCTTGCGGGGTGTGGGGCGGCGCCCCGCATTTCCCCCCCGTCGTCGCCCGCAGGCGGCGAAATCTTTCCAACGGCATTTTCTTTTTGCTTAGCTTTTTCTTTTGTGCCTGCTAAAGGCAAAAGAAAAAGCGCCGATGCCTTTTTGAAGACGAACGCCCTATAAAAACAAAAGCAGGTTCCGACTTTGCTGCCGGATCCTGCTTTTTTGTTATCATAATTCACGACTGAAAAACATTGTAGAGCGAGTAGAAGTAACCCTTCTGTGCCATGAGGTCGTCAAAGTGTCCGGTCTCGGTGATCTTTCCGCCCTGAATGACGATTATCTCGTCGTAGCGGCGGAGCAGAGCTTCCTCAAGCCCGTGGGTGACGATTATCCTTGTCAGCCCGTCGATGTTGAGTATCTCGTTCGTGACCGAAAAGGCTGTCTCGGAGTCGAGCGCCGCCGTAGCCTCGTCCATGAGCAGCACGGGCGTGCCGCGGAGCAGGCAACGGGCGATGGAGACTCTCTGCTTTTCGCCTCCCGAGAGGTTGTGACCCGATTCTCCGCAGGAGTAGTCCTCGCCCTTCTCGGCGACAAGGTGCGAAAGTCCCGCCTTGCTTATCGCGTCGTTGAGGCTCTCCTCGCTGAATTCGCGGAACATCGTGATGTTGTCCTTAAGACTGCTGTCGAAGAGAAAGACATCCTGCTGTATCACCGACACCCAGTCATAGAGGCTGTCAAGACTCACATTCCTGATCTCTTTCCCGCCGATCTTAAGCGATCCCGTGTAGTCCTCATAGTACCCGAGGATCAGCTTCAGCAGGGTCGATTTGCCGCTTCCGCTCCCGCCTACGATGGCGTAGCTCTTGCCCTTCTCAAAGTGAAAGCTCACATGATCGAGCGTCCCCTTCTTGTCGTCGTAAGCAAAGGAAAGATCCTCGAGCGTTATCCCGTTGTCGATGCCGTCAAGGACTTCCGTGCGTGTCTCGTTCACCTCCGGCTCGTTTTCGACCGCATCGGCGATCCGGTCGATGAGCGCCTGCGCTGCGCGGCGGTTCGATATGCCGATGCCGAGCTGGCGGATCGGGACGAGCATATAGCCCGTGAGCTGGAGGAACGCCATAAACACCGCGGCGTCGACCGACCTGTCGTTTATTACATAGATCATAAAGAATCCAAGCCCGAAAAGGGTAAGATTCAGCACGAGCGAGGATATGTCGCTGATTATCGAAACGGTGTCGGAGGTGACGCGCCTGTTCTGCTTCGCCGTCTCGAGCGTTGCGTTCTGTTTTCTGAATATCTCTCTGACCTCGTTTTCCGCCTTGAAGCTCTTTATGACGATGAAGCCGTTCAGAAGGTCTTTGACCTGATCTATAAAGGACATATTCTCGTTCGAGGTCGTCTTCTCCTTTGACACAAGGCGGTTGCCGTAGACGAGCGACAGCCCGAGAAATATCACGGCGAAGGCGATGAGCGGAAGGGCGAGCTTCCATGAGATTATCAGCATGGCGATCGCCGAGCCGATGAAGGAGAGCAGGGCGCCTATTATATTGAGCGAGCCGATGAGGTAGTTCTGCTCTATCGAATTGAGGTCATTTGAGAATGCCGAGATGAATTTTGCCGAGCTTTCCCGCCCGAAAGAGGATATCGACTTGCCGAGTATGCGGCAGAAGATATAGTCCTTGAACTGAGAGAGCGCGGTCTTGAGATAGCGGTTCATATACCTGCGCTTCAGGAAACGGAAGAGAAGGTAGAGCAGGCAGAAGCCGGCTCCGAAGCCCGCCGCGAAGGCAAGGCTCCCGTCCGTCGTGTTCCCGGCAGCCTCGAAGACATAGAGCAGCATAAAGGCGAGCGCCACATCTGTGGCTGCCGAGATAACGAGCGCAAATACCGTCAGAACATAGTTCTTCCGGTTTCCGTACATGAACTGCTTTTCACATTCGGAAGGTGTACGCCTCCGCATTATTTTACAAGGCTCATGACATCTATATCAAGCATCGGGAAGAGTCTCGGAAGGTGTATACGATACCTCATATAGTTATGGTAGCGGATGCCAAGCTCGTACAGCTCGGGGGTGACATGGATCTCCTCGGGCGTTGTCGCGCATCCGGCGAGCTTCATCACGCGGCGAAGCTCTTCTTCGGTCGGAAGGTCGTGGTAGATCATCTGCCTGATCTGCTCCCACGATTCCTCAAGCAGCTTCGGATCGACCTTGTCGGTGATCGTCGGGTTGTTGAGCTTCTTTACATCGGGAAGCTGCTTCTCGGAGAAGGCAGCATAGACCTTGTCCCAATCGGTCGTGTCGGCGTGGGCGTGTACCGTCTTGTAGCGGTCGGCGACATTGCGGTAGATCTTCACCATCTCAAGGGTGGCAACTCCGACCTTCTTGCCGTGGAATTCGGGCCAGATGCCGCGGGCGAGCTTGTAACATTCCCAATAGTGCGAGAGAACATGCTCGGATCCCGAGGCGGGACGCGAGCAGCCCGCGAGCTTCATCGCGAGTCCCGAGAGAACGAGAGCTTCCATGATCGCGCCGGCGGATTCCTCATCCTCGGCTGTGACCTTGTCGGCGAGAGAGACGCACTTTGCAAGGGCGTCAAGGGTGAGCTGCGCGACCTCGGGGCAGTAGTATTCACCGGTCAGAAGGTTCGAGATCTTCCAGTCGAGAACGCCGAGGTACTTTGCGACCATGTCGCCGAACCCCGCCGATTTAAGCTCTGCGGGGGATTTTGCAAGGATCTTCGTGTCGGCGATGATGACCATCGGCTGGCGCGCCTTCCACGAGATCTTGAAGTCGTTTTCGATTATCGGGGCGGTGTCGGATGCAAAGCCGTCCATCGAGGGAGCCGTCGCGAAGATGCAGAACTTCTTGTCAAGCTCGTATGCCGAGACGCGGCAGATGTCGTTGAGCGAGCCGGTACCGACCGAGATGATGCCGCCGACATCCTTCGCAAGGGCTTCGACCTCGCGCACCTGTTCGACTCTGGCGTATTTCATATTGTCATAGATGAGTTTTTTCGATACATCAAAGCCCGCGCCGGTGAGGGATTCGAGAAGGCCTTCGGAGACCTTAATCGTGTTGTCGTCGCCGACGATGAGAACTTTCTTCGGGAAGCCCGCGTCGGAGAGGATCTGTCCGGCTTTTTCGGTCATGCCGGAGCCGATCTCGACGACTTCGGTGTCGAATGTATGGGTGTGACCGCAGGGGCAGTTTTCAAGATCTTTAAGGTATTTTTTGAGGTTCATGGTTTTATCCTTTCTTGCATTTGGATTTGATACTTTACCAATTTACAATTATACAGATATTTCCGTGATTTGTCAAGGGCAGGGAAGCCGAAAGCCCTCGCGGTTTGCGGGATAATGTTATATATTATTACCTGTAATAAGGAAAATATCCGCACTTCTGAATCGCGGTTTATACACTTAAAGGTGAAGACCTCACCCGAAGACAATGCCTGAAAAAAGGTGTTGCCACGGGCGAGGTCTTCACTTTTAGCTTTTTTTCAAGTTTAGGTCAAGCCTTTTCAAAGGCTTGCGGGGTGCAGGGGCAGCGCCCCGCATCCCCCGTCGCCCTCCGCAGAGGGCGAAATCCCCCTTAACGGCATTTTCTTTTTGCTTAGCTTTTTCTTTTGTGCCTTCTAAAGGCAAAAGAAAAAGCGCCGTTAAACTTCCGAAGACGAACGACCTGTAAAAAGACAAAAATCTTTTACCGTAGGGGCGCCCATTGGGCGCCCGCGATACAAATGAATGAAGCGTTTGCTCCGCAAACATGAAGCGGCAACTGCGTTGCCGTGAAGCATTCGCCTTCGGCGAATATGAAGCGAAGCGCACCCGTTTTCCCTCCGTGCGGCGAAGCCGCGCTTCACAGGGCGAAGCCCTGCTTCATTTTTCATGCACCGAAGGTGCGCTTCATTTCCAAAAACAAAAACACCGTCCGATGGACGGTGTTTTTGTTTTTGGAGCTGGTGGCCGGATTTGAACCGGCGACCTGCTGATTACGAATCAGCTGCTCTACCAGCTGAGCCACACCAGCAACGAGAGTTATTATACCATACTAAATCCCTTTTTGCAAGGGGTTTTCGCAAAAAAATATCGGTAAAAATTCATTTACCTGTTTTCTCTTGCAATCGGACGCGTAATATGGTACAATAAACCGAAAATTTTCTGTGAGGGCAAACGAATGGATCTCTGCGATATAAGAAATGTCAGGAATATTATGGCTGCCTTCGGGCTGAAGCCGAAGAAAGAGCTGGGTCAGAACTTTCTGACTGATCACTCGGTCGTCTCGGCAATAGCCGACGAATGTTGCCTCGGTATGTCGGACACCATCCTTGAGATAGGCCCCGGCCTCGGGGTGCTTACCACGGAGCTTGCCGAAAGGTACCCGTCGGTGATCGCGCTCGAGCTTGACGAAAAGCTCATTCCGGTGCTTAAATATACCCTGCTCGATCACAAGAATGTAAGGGTCATAAACGCCGATGTGATGAAGACCGACCTTTCGGAGCTTCTGAAGGAGCCTTTCGCGGGCGGCGGAGTGTCGGTCTGCGCGAACCTTCCTTATTACATCACGAGTCCGATACTGACGATGCTCCTTGAATCGGAGCTTCCGTTCGACTGTATCACCGTTATGGTGCAGAAGGAGGTCGCCGAGCGCCTCTGCGCAGCGCCGGGAAGCCGCGACAGCGGGGCAATAACCCTTGCCGTAGCCTACCGCGGGAGCGCCGAGCTGCTCTTCACCGTACCCGCTGACCGCTTCCTTCCCGCACCGAAGGTCGATTCGGCGGTCGTGCGGATAAAGCTCTACCGCGAGCATCCGGTGCATCCGAAGGACGAGACTCTTATGTTCTCTGTGATCCGCGCGGCATTCTGCCAGAGGCGCAAGACCCTTGCAAATGCACTTTCCTCGGGCTTTCCCGAGATCGGCAAGGAGAGGCTTACCGAACTTATCACCTCGCTCGGGCTGTCGCCCGATGTGAGAGGCGAGAGGCTTGAGCTTTCGCATTACGCGGAGCTTTCCGACCTCATATTTGCCGAAAAAAGCAAAGACAACTGAAAAAGGGAGATGAAAGAAATGAGTATTGTTCACAGCGTCCCCGAATTTCTTCTTGAGGGGAAGAAGGTAAAGCTCTCATTTGCCGTGCCGGAAGAGGTAAAGAGCCTCACCGTCACTGCGGGAGAGAAGACCGTCAAGGCAAAGAAGACCGGCGCGCTCGGCGAGCTTGCCGTTTACACCGCCGCGCTCAGGGTCGACTCTGCCGCGGGGAGCGTATTTGCCTATTCGGTCGATGCCGACGGAGAGAAGGCTGAATATTCCGCGCCCGTGGTCGCCGATAACGGACTGCCTCCGGTAGTTATAACCGAAATATTCGGCAGGACGAAGGAAGGGCAGAAGAATGTATATTTCGAGATAGTCAACCCGACGCAGAAGCCGGTCGACCTCTATGATTACAAGCTGATGCAGACATCCGAAAACGGAATGGACGGCACTGACTTCATAACCGACGAAAAAGGTAAGTACATACTTGCTCCCGGAGAGGTCGCGGTGCTGCACTTTATTTCGGAGGGACTTCTGAATTCCGGACTTGATCTTACGACCGCTTTTGCCGACCTCTGCAATGAGATAAACAAAAGAGCCGGATATGAGGTGGACGGAAGCGTCCGCGTCATCCCGCTTGAAATATGCGACATCGACGAGGCGGGAAAGGCAAAGAAGCGCCCCGGGTGCTTTATGCCGCAGTCTACCATAAGCAAGAAGACCGATGTTTATGTCGTCCCGCGCGACGGCGAGGCGTGCGACGCTGTCTTCACGGTCAAAATGAACCGCACCGAGCTTGATTGCGACAACCCTCTTAAGCGCTCGTCGCTCTGGACCGTTGCCTATCCCGATACAAAGACGGCGAAGAATCTCAGACACGCCTATCCGCTCTCACCCGGAAGGTTCGAGAGCTTCCAGCGCCTCCCCGATATAAAGGACGAGATCGTGCCGCTCTTCCGTGACCTTACCGTCGAAACGGTCTATACCGCCGAAGGTCTGACCTTCTCGGTCGCCGCGGGGGACGAAGTGAAAGCTGTTTCGTTTGAGATAAAGCAGAAGGATGGGAGCTTCCGCGCCTTTGAGGGCGTGAAGGACGATGCCGGCTATTCGCTGACACTGAATCAGGAGGAGCTTGCGGCTTATTCCTCGATGACCTACCGCGTCCGCGCCGAGGCGGGGCTTTACTTCTCGGTGAGCGGGGATAAAGAGGTCGCGCTCTACGATAACCTCGGGCCTTCGATAGACTATTTCTTCCCGTGTGAGTGCTTCTGGTTCGAGCATCACGGGAATCACAGGATATATGCCGAATTCTCCGATCCCTCGGGCATCGATGCCGGCAGGATCGAGTTCTACTTCGACGGAAAGAATCACACCGAAAAGTGTAAGATAGGAAAGGGCAGGCTGCTCTACTCCCCGAAGGAATACTTTACCGAGGGTCAGCACACCGCCGAGCTTATAGTTTATGACCTTTGCGGAAACTCTTCGTCGATCTGCCGTGTGTTCTCGGTAGCCACCGAGGATATGGAGCTTAACCTCTACCGCGGGGAATTCCACAGCCATACCGGCGATTCGGACGGCTCGCTGACGCCTTTTGACGCGATGAAATACGCGCGCGATACGGCGAAGGTCGACTTCTTTGCCGTCACCGACCATTCGCATTACGAGACCCCGGAGGTCTACCGTGAGCAGATAAAGAATGCCGACCGTTTCAATGTCCCGGGCGAGTTTGCCACGCTCTACGGCTTTGAGATGACATGGAACTACGCCTGCGGTTGGTGGGGACATATGAATGTCCTCAATACCTCGTGGATCGACGGGGGAATATACAAAACGAATCTTCAGGGGCTTTATAAGGAGATCTCTGCCGACCCGCGCGCCGTTGCGATGTTCAACCACCCTGGCAGAGCATGGGGCAATTTCCTTGATTACCGCTTCCGCGACCCCGTGATCGACCGCCGCGTGTGCCTGTCGGAAATAAGGGACAAGGGCTACGATTACGACTATATGCTGATGCTTTCGGAGGGCTGGCACGCTTCCCCTGCTTTCAACGAGGACAACCACGCGCCGAACTGGGCGAATGCGACCGAAAGCACGACCTATGTCGCCGCTCCGGCGCTCACGAGGGACAATGTGCTGGAGGCTATGAGAAACCGCCGCACCTATACAAGCTCGGATCCGACGCTGAAGATAACCTTCAAGGTCAACGGAAAGTGGTTCGGCTCAAGGCTCCGCGACCCGAGGAAGCTGCACTTTGATATTTCGCTCACGACCGAGAAGGATCGGGGTCTCGGACTGCTTGAGGTCGTGACAGAGGATAATATCGTGGTAGCCTCGAAGGATGCCGGCTGCCTCAAGAGCGTTTCGTGGCAGTTTGACGCCTCACCCGATTTCGATTATTACTATCTGAGGGTCACCTCGGAGGGCAAATATTCGGTCACGGCACCGGTGTGGGTGCTTGCCGACCGCGGCGTGACGATAAAGAGCCTCACGACCGAGCCGACCGACGATCCCTACCTTACCGACCGCGCCTCGCTCGTGATAAAGAGCGCCGACGGCAAGGCTCTGCGGAATCTTCGCGCCGATCTCTACCTCACGAGATCCGACGGATTCAGGCTCGACACCGTTGAGCCGTTCAGAACGCTGGATCTCGGCGACCTTGCGGCGGGGAAGACGATGAAGGTCGGATGCCCCGTACCGTACATTCCCGAGAGAAGAAGGCTCACTGTGATTGTTTCGTGCGCCGACGGACTGAGATGCCGCTACGATACCTCGTTTGCACTCATGTTCCCGGTCACGGTGACAGAAGTTATGAACCTCACTTCGGATAAGGACGGTGTGAAGAATCCCTTCCCGTATGTGAAGCTGAAGAACCGCACGGCAAAGGAGCTGCCGCTTGACGGTATGCTGCTCCGCCTCTGGATCCAGACCGGCAAGGCGCCGCTCGAGGAGAGGACGCTGAAGCTCGACGGCCTGAAGATAGCGCCGAAGGGCGAGCTTGTGATCTGGGTGAGGAAGGCTGACAGCCCCTTCACGGCGGATGATTTCAACGCTCGCTACGGCACCTCGCTGAAAGAGGGAGAGGATCTGCTCATCACCGAGAAGCGGATAATCTCGACGAAGCTGACCATCGGCAGACAGCTTGAGCTTGTCTACCGCGGAGAGGCTATCGACCGCGCCACATGGACTTACGGAGAGATAGAGGGTCACAAGGTCGTCACCGACAAGGTCATAACCTATGACCACATCCCGAACAAGTCGAATTATTGAAAGAAAAAAATAAAATAAACCCACCGCCGCTCTGCGTGAAGCAGAGCGGCGGTGGGTTTTGCTTTGATTTACATTGAAATTGAGACTATTTCGGGATGATCGTCCATCATCTTCATCATTCTCTCGGGCGGGAATGTGCCGGAGCATTTTACCGTGATCTGGATGAGTGATTTGTCGCCCTCGCGGTACATCTTGCTGCCGATAATGAGTACCCAATCGCCCTTCATGTCGGTGCTTATGAATTTCCTCGATTCGGGCGAGTCTATCATCGTTATAAGTATCTCGTTCGTGTTGAAGGCATCGTTGCCGACGGGGAACTTATGCATTACCATCTGCACGACCATGATTATGACGGTCGCGGCTATACCGAAGATGTAAAGTCCCGAGCCGATGGTGAGTCCTATCGCCGCGGTCGCCCAGATGCCTGCCGCCGTGGTGATGCCGCGGACGACATTGCCGTTCTTGAATATGACGCCGGCACCGAGGAAGCTTATACCGCTGACGACCTGCGCCGCTATCCGCGAGGTATCGGCTCCGCGCGATCCGAACATCTCCATTATCGCGTCGCTCGACATATCGGCAAAACCGTACTTCGACACTATCATAAAGAGCGCCGAGCTTATCGCGACGACACAGTGTGTGCGAACGCCAGCCTCCTTGAGGCGCTTCGACCTTTCAAAGCCCACAACAGCTCCGCAGAACGCAGAGACTATGAGCCTCAGAAGCAACTCAAGCGTAAGCTGCCATGTGATTCCGTCGAATTTGAATTCCCAGAAAACCATTTTTTATTTTTCCTCCGTATATTTATGATATATGGAAGCCGGAGAGCCGGCAGAAAGATGATGTAACGCCGCGCCCGAGAGGTCAGTTCCCGAAGAGTCTGCGGTATATCGCGCGTATTGCTTTTTGCAGGTCACGCGCGTCGACCCCGACCGTTATGCAGATGTCGTTCGCGCCCCGGTCGGTGAGCAGAACGCTTATGTCAGCCTCCGAGAGGGCGGAGAATATCTCCGCGCCGGTCTTCGGCGAATCGCCTATCCCCCTTCCGACGACAGAGATGAGCGCGACGCCGTCGCGTATCTCAAGCGAGTCGGGGGAGAGGCTTTCTTTTATTTCTTCAATGACTTTTTCGCGGTTTGAATCGAGCGATGCGGTCGGTACGACGGCGCAGATGCCGTCAACGCCCGAGGGCAGGTGCCCGATCCTCACGCCGTAGCCCTCGAGGATCGAGAAGAGCCGGCTTCCGAAGCCGCCGCGCGACTGTATGTCCTCAGCCCCGAGCCTTATCAGGGTGTAGCCGCGTTCGCCGGCGATACCGGTAAGCCTTTCGGACCCTTCGCCGGTGTCAGATACTATCATCGTTCCGAGGTCGTCGGGGGAGTAGGTGCTTCTTATGTTGACGGGTATCCCGACCGCGCTTACGGGAAGGATCGCCTCGCCGTGAAGGACCTTTGCACCGGCGCAGGAAAGCTCGCGCAGCTCGCGGTAGCTTATCCTTCCGATCACACGGGGAGAGTCGACTATCTCCGGATCGGCGGCGAGAAGCCCGCGCACATCGGTGAAATTCTCGTAAATGTCGGATCCCGACGCCCGCGCGACGATGGCTCCGGTTATATCCGAGCCTCCGCGCGTGAAGGTCTTTATCCTTCCGTCGGGAAGGCTCCCGTAAAAGCCCGGGATCACGGCTCTTTTGTGCTTTTCGAGAGCTTTTCTGAGGCTTGCGTAGGTCTTGGCTCCGTCGAACGCGCCGTCCTCCGTGAAGAATATCACATCCGAGGCGTCGATGAAGTCAAAGCCGATAAGTGATGCGAGCAGCCTGCCGCAGAGATATTCACCGCGGCTCGCGGCAAAGTCCCTTCCGCAGCCGAGAGACAGACGCTCTTTTATGAAGCGAAGCTCGGGGGCGGGGTCGTAGGCGGTGCCGAGCCGCTCCGTGACGGTCAGAAAGCGCTCTTCGATCCTTTCAAAGAGAGAGGTGAAGTCCTCTCTTTTCTCTGCCTTTTCGTGGCAGGAATAGAGCAGATCGGTGATCTTCGTATCCCCCGGCGAGCGCTTTCCGGGAGCCGAAGGAACAATATATCTTCTGGCGGGATCGGCTCGGATTATATCGGCGACGCGAAGGATGCCCTCCGCATCGGCGAGCGAGCTTCCGCCGAATTTTGCGGTTTTTTTACGCATTGCCGTCCTCCTTTTCGGTAAGCGGAAACGGCGGACGATGCTTTTTTCCGCCGTCCCGTACTACATTTTATGCCGAAGGGGGAGACGGTGTCATTACCGGTCGGCAAAAGTCGAAGGACGGCGTAAATATATTTGCGGGGAAATCCCTATTGCATAGGCAAAATTTATTTTGCCTATTGACAGGGCGGGGCTTTCCGTGGTATAATCAAAATGCTAAGGTACCTTATTATTTTTCAAAGGACGGTGATCCCGATGAATAAGAACGAAGAGCTTCTCTTTCTGCTCCGCCGCGCGGCGGCACTTACAAGAAGGAAATCCGGCGGCGATGGGTCGCGGAAGGATCAGTCCGACCCGCCGAAAAAAGGCGCGGGACACGGGCATGTACTGTCGACGGTCGCGGAAAACGACGGAAAGAGCCAGCAGGAGCTTGCCGCGCTCCTCGGGATAAGGCCGCAGTCGCTCTCGGAAGCCCTTACCTCGCTTGAGGAGCGGGGATATATTTCCCGCAGGCAGGGCGAGGGAGACAGGAGAAGGACCCTTGTCTTCATTACCGAAAGCGGCAGGGAAAAGAACCGTGAGCTGTCGGGGATACGCAATATGCGGGCGGAAAAACTGTTCGCCTCTCTGACCGAGGAGGAGAAGGATACCCTCATCGGACTGCTCTCAAGGCTGCCCGATATGACGGAATAAGACATTATACAATAAACCGCGCAATAAATCAAGGCTTTTGCCGAAAAAATTAAGGAGGACAGCGTATGGGATCGGGTGGCTTCATGCCGCAGAGATACGATTATGAGCGGGTAGCACCGCCGAAGGGGATTCGCGACCTGCCGAGATACCTGAAGGAGCTTCTCGGAGGTTTCTTCTTCCGCTATTTTTACATTTTCGGGCTTGTCTGGAAGACCGGACCGTGGATACTCATAGTTATGTCGCTGATAGCGATATTTCAGGGTGTCATGCCGGTCGTGCTTTCATCGATATCGAAGAATATCATAAATAATCTTCAGGATATTTACGGCACGGGGAGCGCATCGCAGGGCTTTGCGGGCTTTGCCGCGACGGCGGTCATGGCGCTGCTTCTGACTCTTTTTGCCTGCCGGATACTTAATCGCATAGTCTCTACTCTCAGCTCGTCGGTCGCAAGGATCGCGGGCGAGAAAGTGGTTATGGAGACGAGACTGCGCATTATGGATAAGGCAAAGCAGCTCGACCTTGCCTCCTTCGATATGCCGGGCTTTTATGAGAAGCTCGAGAACGCGAACCGCGAGGTCGGCAACCGCCCGATCTCGATAATCAATGCGACCTTCAATATAATAAGCACGACGATAGAGCTTGTCGGTTATATAGTGATACTTGCGACGGCTCCCGGGATGTGGTGGGCGACGCTTATCATCGTCACGGTGTCGATCCCGTCGGCGATAATCAATTTCGTTTACAGAAGGAAGAACTTCAACTATATCCGCAACCGCTCGAAGGACCGCAGACAGATGAACTACTATTCGGGACTTGCGGTGAACAAAGACCTTGCGAAGGAGGTAAGGATGTTCGGGCTTGCCGATACCTTTATCGGTAAGTATAAGGATTCCTTCGCGCACTACTACGCGGGACTGCGGAAGCTGATACTTCACGAGAGCTTCTGGCATATCGCGGTAGTTCTTATTTCGGCGGCGACAAACTGCTTCTTTTATGTTATAATAGCTATGAATGTTTTCTCGGGCGCGATAAAGCTCGGCGACTATACATTCTATACCGGTGCGATAGGCTCGATCGCCTCGGCTGTGACGAGCCTTATCGGTATCTCGGCGAATATATACGAGGGTACCCTGTTTATCGACAACCTCATTTCGTTCATGAAGGAAAAGCAGACCATCCTGCCGAAAAATCCCGAAAAGCCCGAGCGCGTGATGCACAACACCTCGCATACGATAGAGTTTAAGAATGTCAGCTTCCGCTATCCCGGGACCGAGCGCGATGTGCTGAAGAATATAAACCTTACCTTCAGACCCGGCGAGACGGTCGTGCTTGTCGGACTTAACGGTGCGGGCAAGACCACGCTGATAAAGCTCCTGACAAGGCTTTATGACCCGACCGAGGGAGTTATCCTGCTTGACGGGAAGGATCTGCGCGAATATGATGTGCAGGATCTCTATTCGATGTTCGGGATAATCTTCCAGGATTTCGGGAAGTATGCCTTTACCGTGACCGAGAACATCCATTTCGGCGATATAGAGAAGAAGCTCGATATGGAGGAGATAAAGGAAGCCGCGCGTCAGAGCGGTGCTGACGAGTATATAGAGAAGCTGACGCAGGGCTACGACACGCCTCTGATGAGGATATTTGAGGCGCAGGGGCTGGAGCTTTCGGGCGGTCAGTGGCAGAAGCTCGCGATCGCGAGGGCGTTTTACGGCAATTCGGATGTACTTATTCTTGACGAGCCGACGGCGGCGCTCGACCCGATGGCGGAGCAGGAGATATTCAATCAGTTTGACAGGCTGAGAGAGGACAAAACGACGATATTCGTCTCACACAGGCTGTCGAGCGCGACGGTCGCCTCGCTCATTGTGGTACTTGAATACGGAGAGGTCGTAGAATCGGGCGATCACCGGACGCTGATGGAGAAGAGAGGGAAGTACTACGAGCTTTTCTCGACGCAGGCGAAGCGCTATTGGGACGGACAGGTGACCGAGGCAAAGCCTGCGGCAGCCGAAGGCGAGCCGCGCACCCACAGGCAGGCGGTGCCTGCACCCATTAATCGCAGATCACGCACCGAAAGGTGAGGTCTTCACCCGAAGCATTTGTGAAAGTTTTTCGCCCGCCTTTTTCTAAAAAGGCGGCACGGATCCAACGCCGTGTGGCGTTGGTCGCCCTCCGCAGAGGGCGAAACTCCCCTCAACGGCATTTTCTTTTTGCTTAGCTTTTTCTTTTGTGCCTGCTAAAGGCAAAAGAAAAAGCGCCGTTAAATTTTTGATGGTGAACGACCTGTATGAGAAAAGAAAGGAAGCTTTCGCCGACGCGAAAGCCAAGGTTTTTTAAATATACTTATGAAAAAAAGACTCGTTATGTTTGACTTTGACGGAACGCTCGTCGATTCCGAGGGCTATTGGAGGCAGTCGGCGATAAGGCTCCTCTGCGAAAAGGGCATCGAGATCCCCGAATGTTTCTTCGAGGATTACGATAAACTCATGTTCACAGCCGGACTCAAAATGATCGACCTTGATAAGGAGAACGCCGACAGGATCGGTATGACGCTTGCCGAAAGGAAGAGCTGGGCGTTTGATAATATGGCAAAGCTCTATCTGACCTCCGTGAAGCTCAAAAAGGGCGCGGCGGAGCTTGTCCGGCGCACACATGAGCTTGGGATCGCGGCGGTCATCGTCACTGCCTCGCGCGGAAAGGATGTGGAGGCGGCGACAGAGCATTACGGCTTTGCCGACTGCATCCGGGAGGTCATCTCTGTCGTCGACAACCCGAAGCGCAAAGAATCGCCCGCGGTCTACCTTGAGATATGCGAAAGGTACGGCGTCACACCGGCGGAGGCGCTGCTCATAGATGATAAAAGTACGGCGCTTGCGGCGGCAAGAGAAGCCGGAATGTCCGCCTTCGGAGTCTTTGACCGTTCAAAGGAAAAAAAGATCGAAGAGACAAAGGCAGCCTGCGACGCTTACTTTTATACCCCCGAAGATATAATTCCGGCGCTCGAAGAGCTGAAATAAGACACCCGTGCGCGCATTTTTCGGCTTCCCCTACATAATAATATAATGTATTATGCGGAAGGGGAGGCGGAAAAATGGCGGGGAAAGCCGAACGGTACGCCTCTTATGTCATCTGCGCGGCGGGTGCCGTCGGAGGCGGATACCTTATAATAAAATATGCGCTGCCGATAGCCCTGCCGTTCATTATCGCGTGGGGCATCGGCTGCGCGGTCGCACCTGCGGCGGATTTCCTCGCGGCACGCACCCGACTTCCGAGGCGCGTTACGGGAGGCTTCGTCGCGGCTTTTATGCTGATATTTCTCGTCGCGGGACTCTTCCTCGCGGCGGACGCGCTTCTTTCCGAGCTTGCGGGACTTGCAAAAGGGTTTCCGCTCATCGTCGGGCGGGCGGAGGATATCCTTTCCGACCTTGCCGACCGCATCGTGGGCTTTCTGTCCTCGCTTCCCGTTGTCGGCGGGATAATAGGCTCGGAGGAGAACGGCGAGCTGCGCCGTATGATACGCGAAACCGTTGCGGGTGCGCTCGGCTCGCTCGCCTCGTCCCTTCCCGGAAGGCTGCCGGGGATCCTGACGCAGGCTGTGTCGAAGGTCCCGACCGTGATGCTGAGTCTCGGAGTGACGGTCGTGGCGGGCTTCTGCTTTTCGGCGGGAGGCGCCGGGAAGGTCGCGGAGCTTCTGCCCGATGGTATCCGGAAAAGGGTAAAGGGCATCGCGTCGCATATTGCGAGAGCCTTTCGCGGCTGGGCGAGAGCTTATCTTCTCATAATGGTTATGACCTTCTGTGAGCTGCTCGTCGGGCTCCTTATACTTCGGGTGGAGTACGCATTTCTGATCGCCCTCGTGATAGCGGCGATAGATATTCTGCCGTTGCTCGGAGCCGGCACGGTGCTTATCCCGTGGGCTGCCGTCTGCCTTTTTCAGAAAAACTTCGGACTCGGCACGGGGCTTATCATCCTCTGGGGAGTGATAACCGTCATCCGTCAGCTCGCAGAGCCGAAGATCGTAGGCTCGAGCCTCGGGCTTCCGACGCTCGTTTCGCTTTTTTCGATGTTCGCAGGCTTCAGGCTCGCGGGCTTTCTCGGAATGATAGCCTTTCCGGCTTTCGCATCGCTGATATTCGCGCTCCTGAAAAGCGCCGACGGCGAGAAGAAAGTACCGGACGGCGGATAAAAAAGGAAGCCCGCAGTTTATCGCGGGCTTGCCGATATATTTTCAGAGTTCCTTTTCGTGCAGCCTTACACCGTTTTTGCGGAGTGCGGTCTGAAGTTTTTTCACCGAAAGTCTGCCGAGATCGTCGCTCATCGCCGCGGCGATACCCGCGGCTTCGCCGCTGACGGCGCAGACCGGAATGACTCTCGTGATGTCCCACATCCGGTCGGTCGTTGAGATGTTCCTGCCCGCGGCGGCAAGGTTCCTTATATTTTCCGAGCAGATCGCTCCGAAGGGCAGCTCGTAGACCGGACCCTTTTTCCGCCAGTCGGGGAAGAGTCCGACGCTGTCGCTCCTTTCGGCGTGAGGCGCCCCGGTGTCGAGGGTCTCTCTCCCGACTATCCGCCGCGTCATCCTTATCTGAGGGATGGTCGCGACCGAGTTGAGCGTGTGAGTTTGCGAAAGGTCGCCGTTTTTCAGAAAATGTCCGAGCGCCGCGGCGTGGGACAGGCATACCTGTTCGCTTATCTCGTCTGCATCAAGTCCCGAAAAGCGCCTGCGCGTGTCGTTTTCCTTTTCCGCCTCGCTCTTTTCGTCGTCGGGCGTGTCGCTCGCACCGAGGATCTTAAGCTCGTTTGCATTTTCCTCCGAGCCGTGATAATACCAGCCCGCGAGGACATTTCCCTGACCGAAGGCTTCGGTCTTTGCCCCGCAGATCCTTGCCACATCGGCATCTCCCGTGGCGTCGACGACCGAACGCGCGCCGAGCGCATACCTTCCCGACTTGTTTTCGACGATAAGGGCGGTTATCTTCCGCCGCTTTACGACAGCACCGACGACAGAGGAGCCGTAGAGTATCTCAACACCTTCCGAGAGCAGCTTTTCCTCCGCAAGGAGCGCGAAAAGCGAGGCATTGTAGCGGCAGCGGCAGCGCGGGGAGAGCAGCTCCTCCGTCGGCACATCGGCGCCCTCAAGCTGTTTTTGCCATGCCGGTGAGAGCGGCTTTTCCGCGCCGTGCGAGAAGGAGAGGCGCATAAGCTCCTCGCCGATCCCGTAGATCACGCGCCGTCCCATTCCGTCGCAGAGCGGGAGGTATATCGTGACGAGTCCGAGGGTCGCAAGCCCGCCGAGCATAAATTCTCGCTCGATGAGAAGCACCCGTCGCCCCTGCCTTTTTGCGGCAAGTGCGGCGGAGATGCCGGCGATGCCTCCTCCCGCGACGATCACATCGTAGGAGTCCTTGAGTTCAATATATCTTGCGGGTTCTTTTATCATATTTCCGCCCCTTTCATTTTGCGCCGTAGATCTTCGCAAGTCCTCCGGTCGAGGTCTCGCGGTAGCCTGCCTTCATATCCTTGCCGGTGAGGTACATGACCTCGACTATCTGGTCAAAGGAGACCTTGTGCTTGCTTTCGAGCGAGCGTGCGAGCATTACGGCGTTGAAAGCCTTGATGCCCGCCATGGCATTTCTCTCGATGCAGGGTATCTGTACAAGCCCGAGAACGGGGTCACAGGTCAGCCCGAGGTTATGCTCGAGCGCGATCTCAGCGGAACATTCGATGCCGCCTGTGTCAAGGCGGTATATCTGCGCGAGAGCCGCGGCAGCCATCGAGCAGGCGACGCCGATCTCGGCCTGGCATCCGCATTCGGCACCGCTGATCGAGGCGTTCTGCTTCACCGTGTTGCCGATAACGCCCGCGACGGCGAGCGCGTCAAGGATCCTGCCCTCGTCGATTCCGCAGTCGGAATACATATAGTAAAGGACTGCCGGAAGGACGCCCGCCGCGCCGCAGGTCGGAGCGGTGACGACGGTTCCGTTGTCGGCATTTTCCTCGGCGACCGCGAGCGCGTAAGCCGAGACAAGGCGGTTTTCGTGCATCAGCGAAGGCTCGTTTTCGGGGTTTTCGAGGTAGAGCGCCCGCGCCTTTCTCTCGAGCATCAGCCCGCCGGGAAGCGTCCCCGAGTGTTCGAGTCCTCGTTCCACCGATTCCTTCATAGCCTCCCATATCTTACCGAGGTAGGGATAGATGTCGGGCTCGTAGTGCATCACATAGTCGGGCAGGGAAAGCCCGTGCGCGCGGCAGAAGCCCTCGACGGCGCAGAAGTCTTTCTCGGGGTAGATCTCCTCCGATGCGAAGATGTTCTTGCCGTTGACTATGACGCTTCCGCCGCCGACGCTCTCGGCGCAGATGAGCTTTTTCGCCTCGGTGCCGTCGAGCGAGTATATTTCAAGGTAGTTCGGGTGCGGAAGATCGGCGGTGTCCCTGTCCCTGTCGAAGATTATCTCGGTGCGATCCCCGAGGACTTTGCGAAGGACGCGGTCGGTGCCGTGACCATGACCCGTGAGGGCGAGCGAGCCGTAGAGGATGACCCGATAGCGGCGCCTGCCGAATTTTTCGAGCGCGTATTCCGCGATCCGCTGAGGCCCTATCGTGTGGGAGCTTGACGGACCCCTGCCGATCTTGTATAATTCCTTGAGAGATTGCATTGCCGTATCCTTTCGGGTAAGGAAAAGATTCCGCGCCTGCCGCCAACGCGCGGCGAAGGGCGCTTTTTTCATATCTTATTATACACCGAATCCGAGAGCGTTGTCAATAGAACGAAAAAAACCTCGCGACAGCGAGGTTTTCGCAGAGTTACTAACTCTACGAA
>CAKXXW010000033.1 GCA_934378145.1 uncultured Eubacteriales bacterium | reverse complement strand
AGCCGATTAAATTTTTTGCCTTTTTATAGGACAATTGTCTGTGCAAAAGCATCGGCGCTTTTTCTTTGCAAGGAGGACGCGCAAAGAAAAAGCTTTGCAAAAAGAAACGCGGTAAAAAGGCTTTCGCCGCCTGCGGGAGGCGACCAAAGGCTCTGCCTTTGGAAACCGCAAGCCTTTGAAAAGGCTTGACCTAAACTTCAAAAAGATAAAAAGTGAAGACCTCACTCGTAGCAACACCTTCAAAAAGGCATTGTATTCGGGTGAAGTCTTCACCTTTAAGTGTATAAACCGCGATTATTGGCGGCGGGTCTTACCCGCGGTGCAGGCGCCGCCTGCCGGGTGAGGTCCTCATTATTAAGTGGATTTACATTCTGATTATCGTTGCGCCGAGAAGCTCCGCCTCGGTCTCGTCGTGCGAGACTGCGATGACTGTCTTTCCCGCGGCGGCTGTCCTTATATATCCGGCGACCGACGCCCTCATCTCCCCGTCAAGTCCCTTGAAGGGTTCGTCGAGAAAAAGAAGCTCATAGTCCGCCATAAGCGCCCGCGCGATCGCCACACGGCGCTTCATTCCTCCCGAAAACTCGCGCACCGGCTTGTCAAGGCTGTCCCCGAGCCCGAGAGACTCAAGGCAGGCGACGATCTCTTCCTTGCTTTTTTTGTTTTTTCCAGAGCCGCAGGAAAAACGGACATTGGAAACCGCACCGAAGTCCTCGCAAAGCCTGTCCTCCTGAAACACCGCCGACATCTTCACATCGTTTCCCGTGATGCTTCCGCTGTCGGGAGCTGTAAAGCCCTGCATTATCGAGAGCAGTGTGGTCTTGCCGGCACCCGACGGAGCCATGATACAGCTCGCCGATCCGGCTGGGAAGGTCGCCGAAAAGTCTTCAAGCACCTTCTTTTCACCGAAGGATTTGCAGAGGTCTTTAATGATTATATCGTTCATAGCTTCTCCGTTCCGGCAAACACGAGCCTTAAAAGAAATATGAAGAGCTTCTCGAAAAGCACGCTCATAAGGATTATTATTACCGTCCACGCAAAGAGGTCGGCAGAATTCAGGTATATCTTCGCATTGTAGAGCGCTTCGCCTATCGACCCGGTCGGGATCCCGATAAGCTCGGCGGCGACCCCCGCCTTGAAGGCAAGTCCGCACCCGACCGATGACGCCGAGATGAGATAGGGCTTTATCTGCGGGAGTCTTATATAGAGCAGGCGGTATTTTGCAGGCGTTCCGAATAGTTTCGCCGCCTCGAGCAGCTTGCTGTCGGTGCTTTTTATCGCCGAAAGCACATTTGTGTAGATTATCGGAAGGACTATCAGAAACGATATGAAGACCGATATGTCGGCGGATGAGACGAAGAGCAGAATTATCAGCACGAACGACGCGATAGGTACCGATTTTACCGTGAGCATCCACGGCCAGAGGAGTATTTCGGCGACTCTGAATCTTCCCGCGAGAGCGCCGAGTCCGATGCCGATGAAAAACGCCGCGATAAAGCCGAGGATTATCTTCGACGAGGTGAAGGCTATCGAGGCAAAAAAGCCCGGCTCGCGCCAGACCGTGAAAAGCCTCTTTATGACCTCGATCGGGGTCACGAGGATAAGCTCGGAATCTATGAGCATGGCGACAGCCTGCCATACCGCGAGGGCAAGCAGGACTGCCGCTGTTTTTGCAAGAAATGTTTTTTTGCTTTTGTTTTTATTTGCTTTCATAGTAGAAGTCATCGCCGGGCATCGTGCCTCCGACGGCTTCGGGCTTCATATCGAAGAGGACTTTAAGGAAGCCTTCAACCTTCGTCTTCATTTCGGCACCCTCGATAAAGGTGATGTTGCACTTCGGTATGGCTTTTTCGGCGACGGCTGCCTTTGTGATGTTGTTTTTCTCGACGAGCTGTGCCGCTTCGGCGGTGTTTTCATTGATGTAGGCTATCGACGCGCCGTATTCCTCAAGGAAATTCTTTATTAGCGTCGGATGAGCCTCCGCAAATTCGCGGCGGACGACGGCGACTCCGGTGATGAAGGCGCTTCCGGTGCCGAGCTTATCCCATTCGGCGTTGACATCGATGACTGTGCGCAGACCCTCGACAGAGCTTGCCGCAACGGTCGCGAAGGGCTGGGGAACGAGAGCTATGCCGCTCTCGGCTTTTTTGAGGGTCGCGACGATCTCTGTCGGCTCGCTCTTCCATTCAAAGGTAACATCCTTGTCGGGGTCGAGTCCGTTGCTCTTCAGTATATAGCGGAAGGCAAGCTCGGGAGCTGCACCCTTGAGCGTCGCGGGGGCGTAGATCGTCTTGCCCTTGAGATCGGCGACCGAGTTCACGCTGTTGCCCTTTTCGACGACATAGACGACGCCGAGGGTATTGATCGCAAGTACCTGAAGCGATTTATCTGTCTTGTTGTAGAGGTTTGCGGCAAGGTTCGCGGGGATGAGAGCTATATCAAGCTCGCCCTTTGCGAGAAGGGGAGTGATCTCTGTCGCGGCGGTGTAGATATTGAAGGCGTATTTGTTCTTTGCCTTGCCCTCTTCGCTGTCAGCCATGAGCTTTACGATCCCCATGGTCGTCGGACCGTTGAGTCCCGCGACGCGCACGACGGTGTCGTCTTTCGGTTCGTCGGGAGTTTCGGTATTCGAGCCGGGATCGGAGGGAGCCCCGGTGGTCGTTCCCTCGTTGCTGCTGCCATTGTCGGGGGTCTCGGGTGTGGTGCAGCCCGCGAAAAGCGCGAGCGTGAGAATGAGTACGAGTGCGAGTGAAAGTAGTTTTTTCATCTGTTTTTATCTCTTTTCCTTTTTGATTTGAGCATATTGTAGCACAAAACAGAGCCGGAGTCTGTTGCATTTGCAACAGACTCCGGCTTTGCGCATTTTAGCCGCAAAGCTCGGCGGCAAGGCTGTCAAGCTCCGCAAGGCTCTTTTCGTTCAGCGCCGACTTTATTGTTACCGTCGTGTCGGCAAAGGTCAGATCCTTTGACCCTTCGAGCATCGAACGCATCGTTTTTGCCGCAACGGACGCCCACGAGCCGTTCTCGATGAAGGCTATCCTGCGGTTTCTGAAGCCCCTCTCGGTAAGCATATCAATGAACTCGCGCATAAAGGGGAATATACCGGCGTTGTAGGTCGTCGTGGCGAGGACGGTCGTCGGGAGCATGAAGGCATCGGCGACGGCTTCGGGCATATCGCACCTTGCAAGGTCGCGAAGGACTACCTTCGGGCAACCGGAAGCCTCCAGCTTTTTCGCGAGAAGTTCGACGGCTGTCTTTGTGTGACCGTAGACCGAGGTGTAGGCGATCAGCACACCGTCGCTTTCGGGGCGGTAGGATGACCAGATATCGTATTTGTCAAGGTAAAAGCCCAAATTTTCTTCAAGAGAGGGGCCGTGGAGCGGGCAGATCTTCTTTATGTCAAGTGTTTTTGCCGCTTTGAGGACATTCTGAACCTGCGCACCGTATTTGCCGACGATGCCGAAGTAGTAGCGCCGGGCCTCGGGGAGCCACTCCTCGCCCGAGTCGGACGCGCCGAATTTTCCGAACGCGTCGGCAGAGAAGAGGATACCGTCCGTTTCGTCGAAGGAGAGCATTACCTCGGGCCAATGTACCATCGGTGCGAAGACGAATCTCAGCGTGTGCCTGCCGAGGGTAAGCGTCTCTCCGTTTGCAACGGTCAGGCGGTTTTTGCATTTGCCCTCGCCGAAAAAGGCGTCGATCATGGCAAAAGCCTTGGCGTTTGAGACGACCGTCGCGTCGGGATAACGGGCGGTGAAAGCCTCAATGTTCGCCGAATGGTCGGGCTCCATATGGTGGATTATGAGGTAATCGGGGCTTTTGCCGCCGAGCGCCTTTTCAAGATTTCCGAGCCATTCGTCACCGAAACGTGCGTCAACCGTGTCGGTGACGGCGGTTTTTTCGTCAAGGATAAGGTAGGAGTTGTAGGACATCCCGTGCCCGACCCTGTACTGACCCTCAAACAGGTCGATCATGTGATCGTCGACTCCGACATTGAATATATCTTCCGTGATTTTTTTCATCATATCTTTTCTCCTTTCGGGAATGTGTTCATTATACTCTTTTTTTCGCCGGATGTCAAGGATGGGAAGACGCTTTTGTCTGCCCTCGGAGGATAGACAGGCACAGCGTGCAGATCTCCGACTGCACCGGAGTGAGGCGTTTGTTTTTATGTATTATAAGGAATGATTCGCGCGTGAGGTCGGCGTCGGTGATGTTTATCCGGCGCAGAGAGGCAGCGGCGTCCGCTCCGTGCAGGAGCCCTTCGGGCAGCACCGCGATCCCGAAGCCGGCGATGCAGGCGCTGATGAGGGCGGAATTGCTGACCGAGGTCATAACGGGCTCGGCGTTCAGCTTCGCAGCCGAGAAGAGCCTGTCGAGCGAGTCGCGCGACGCGCTGCCGGTTTCGCGCAGAAGCAGTCTCTCTCCGGCAAGGTCGGCGATACAGAGGCTGGCGCCGCAGCCGTAATCCGTCGCGCATACGACCGCCAGACGGTCTGAGCAGATCGGAGTCGGCTTTATTTCCGGAAAGGTTATTTTTCCCTCGACGAATCCGAAGTCAAGGTCGCCGCCGATGAGCTTTTTTTCGATGTCGAGCGTCGTGTTCACATCTATTCTCAGGTCGGCGGAGGGGAAGGCGTTCTCCACCGCTCTGATTATATCGGGCAGCTTTTCCCTCGCGATGGTGAGCGACGATCCGATCCGCACGACGGGCTTTTCGCTGCCCTCGCGCGCGAGCTTTTCAAAATCCCCGAACGCTGACAGGACCTCTTTCGCCTTGAGCAGCAGGAGCCTGCCGTCACCGGTCAGTATCAGCCTTCTGTTTATGCGGTCGAAGAGTCGGACGCCGTAGTATTTTTCAAGCTCGGATATGGCGGTGCTGACCACCGGCTGAACGACATGAAGCGATTCGGCGGCGCGCGTCACTCCGCCCTTCTCGCATACCTCGACGAATATTTTCAGATGTCGCAGGGTCATATATATCTCCTTTTGACTATGATAATGTTAAGATTATACTATTTTACAAATCATCTGTCAAGTGATATAATAGTATTTATCTTTTTCGGAGGCTTACATATGACAAAAAAAGAAAAAGCAAAACAATGCCTTAAGCTCTTTCTGATAATGCTCAAGATAGGGCTTTTCACCTTCGGCGGAGGCTATGCCATGATAGCTCTGCTCGAGCGCGAGTTCGTATCGGGGCGGAAATGGGTCGACAAGGATGAATTCCTTGACCTTATCGCCATCGCGGAATCGACGCCGGGACCTATGGCGATAAACAGTGCGACCTATGTCGGATATAAGGTCGCGGGATTTTTGGGCGCACTTACCGGTACTGTCGCCGTATGCATACCGCCCTTTATCATCAAGTACGCCATATCCCTTTTTTTCGATCAGTTTATGGCGCTCGAATATGTCGGATATGCCTTCCGCGGGGTTCAGGTCTGCGTGGTCTACCTTATCGCCTCGGCGGGTATCAAGATGCTCCGCGGGATGAAGAGAACGCCTATGAACATAGTGCTTGTGTCGGCGACGATCCTTTGCATGGTGCTGTTCTCGGTCTTCGCGGTCAACTTCTCTTCGATATATTATATCGTTATCGGCGGATGTGTCGGACTTTTCATCTATCTTATTATGAAGATACGCAACGGTAAGAAAAACAAGGAGGGCGAGGCGAAATGATCTACCTTAAACTTTTTCTGACCTTCCTTGAGATAGGCGCGGTGTCCTTCGGCGGAGGCTACGGTATGATCGCGCTCATCAGCGAAAAGGTCACATCTCTCGGCTGGATGACCGAGACAGAGCTTCAGAACTTCATCGCCGTATCGGAGGTCACGCCGGGATCGCTCGCGGTGAGCGTTGCGACCTTTGTCGGGGCTGAGAAGGGCGGATTTTTCGGTGCGCTCGTGGCGACGGTCGGAGTTGTACTGCCTTCGTTTATCATAATAGTCCTCATCGCTGCGGTCATAAAGAACCTTCTGAAATATTCGGGAGTGCAGGCATTCCTCTCGGGGATCCAGCCCGCGGTCATCGGTATGATAATCGCGACGGCGGTGACCATGGGACTCAAGACCCTGCTTTCGCTCTCGACCTTCGGAAACCCCGTAAGCCCCGATGTGAAGGGGCTTGTGATCCTTGCCATCCTTGCGACGATACATATCCTTATGCTGAAAATAAAGAAAAAGCGCCCCTCCCCGATCGTGATGATACTTGTCTCGGCGGGACTCGGACTGCTCATGTATTCGCCGCTTATATTCCCGACGCAGGCATAACGCGGTGAAGTATATACTTGTGACCGGAGCCTTCGGAGGCATGGGAAGCGCGACCGTGAAGGCTCTCGCGGAGAAGGGTTTCACCGTTTTTGCCCTTGACAAAAAGGTCGGCGAGGGCGGGGAGCGGATAATTCCGACAGAGGCTGACACAACCGACGAAGAAAGCGTAGCTTCCGCCGTGTGGCGGGTGAGGTAATACACCGATTCGCTTTTCGCGATAATTCATTTTGCCGGGGTGTATATGCTCGGCTCTATGGTCGAGATGAGCGGCGAACGCTTTGAGCGGATATTCCGGATAAATCTTTTCGGCGCGGCAAGGGTCAACCGATGCTTTATGCCTCTTCTTGGCGAAGGGAGCCGTATCGTGATGACGACGAGCGAGCTTGCCCCGCTTGCCCCGTTGCCCTTTACCGGAATCTATGCCGTCAGCAAGAGTGCGCTCGATAAGTATGCCTATTCGCTGAACAGGAACCCGCTTTTGCGGCTCCTCGGTATCCTTCCGAAGCGGATGCAGTTTTTTATAATAAGGAAAATACTCAAATAAAAAAGGCTGAATTTCAGCCTTTTTTATTTATCTTCAGATTGTCGGTCGCGGGGCCGTCGATGAGCCTTCCGTCGGCTCCGAAGCGCGAGCCGTGGCAGGGGCAATCCCATGAGCGCTCGGCGGGATTCCATTTCAGCGCACATCCGAGGTGCGGGCAGCGTTTTTTCGAAGGCGTGAGAAGGTTTACCGTAGCCTCGGCGGCATTTTTGGCGAGCTGAGGGTGAAGTATGCTGCGCGACGGAGCGAAAACGCCCGCGTATTCGTTGCTCTTGCCCAGAACAAGGTCGGAAAGGATCGACGCGGCGACCATGGAGGATGTCATCCCCCATTTGTTGAAGCCGGTCGCGACGAAAAGGTTCGGAGTCGACGCCGAATACTGCCCGATATAGGGGATACCGTCAAGGGTCATGCAGTCCTGTGCCGCCCAACGATATCTTATTTTTGCCGTCGGGTAGTATTTTTCCGCGAAGGCTTCTATCTCGCGCATATTGCCGCCGCTCTTGCCCGTTCTGTGTCCGCCCCCGCCGATGAGAAGAAGCCCGTCGGCATTGCGGAAGGATATTCCGCCGCTCCTGCCGTCGATATACATACCGTGAAGGTCGGGCGCGTTTTCGAGCGCGATCACATACGAGCGGTATTGGTATTGCTTCAGAAAATACATTCCGTGCTTGTTGAGGATCGGGAAATGAGTGGTGACGATTATCTTTTTTGCTTTGACCGTGCCGCCGGATGTCTTCGCGGTGCCTTTCCCGAGTTCAAGTACCTTCGTGTGTTCAAAAATGCGCATCCCGGGAAGGAGCGACGATATAAATTTCAGCGGGTGAAACTCTGCCTGATGTGGAAATTCCACGGCTCCCGCGAGCGGAAAGGGCAGGGGGAGCTTTTCGGCTCTTTTTGCGTGAGATCCGATCTGCGAAAGGGCGTCAAGCTCTTTTTCGATCACTTTCGGATCATCGGTCGAGTAGGCGAACGCCGACTTTTCCTCAAAGCCGCAGTCAATGTCGCGGCAGAGGCGCCGGTATTTTTCGAGCCCGTCCTCGTTTGCCATGAGATAGAGCCTTGTCTTTTCGGCGCCGAAGCGCTTTAACAGTGTGTGATATATGAGTCCGTGCTGAGAGGTTATCTTTGCGGTCGTGTCCTTCGTTGTAGTGCCGCAGAGCCGGTCGGCTTCGATGAGAACACAGTCGATCCCCGCGCGGGTGAGAGCCGAGGCGCAGAGGATCCCCGCCATTCCGCCGCCTATGACAAGGACATCGGTGTTCATATCGCGGTCGAGAGGTGCGTACTCGGGCAGTGCACAGGTGTCCGACCAGAGAGAAATGCTTTTTTCGGTCATACAGGTACCTCCGTTTTATAAAAGTATTGCCTTTTGCGGAGGTTTTATATGCGTTATTTCCGATCTCGGGTCATTTCTTACGGGGAATGACCGGAAGCTCGGTCATACGGAGCATAGTGCAGCCGTAGGGGATGAGTCTTCGCACCTGCGGCGCGTCAAGCGGACGGCGGTTTTTCGGCACTCTTGCGGGGACTGTCTCAAATCCGTCCTCGGGCTCCCATTCTATGTGGGAAAGCCCGGTGTCGATCGTCAGCGGAGGATCCGACTCCGAAAAAGGAATGTCTCCGACAGGATGCTCGGTGACTCTGAATTTTTGCTCCGCAAACGCGAGGTTCCAATCGGATGTACCTCTGTAACTGTAATCGCAGTGGGGAAATCTGCGTTCCACGCCGTTCTTTTCGTATTCGACGCGCCGTACTTCCGCTTTTACCGGGAGGGAAAATACGAGGGATCCGTACCTCAGCACCGACATTCCCTTCGGGCGGCGGCAGAGGTGAGGCTCTGTTTTGAACGAGATATCTATAACTGTCAGACCCCTGTCAAAGCCTTCAAACCGCACGATGCCGTTATGCGCGCGGTGAGACTTTCCGTTCACCGTGAGTCGGCGTGCAAATGACGGCACCCTGACGGACAGTGCCATATCGGTCTTTGCTTCCGCCGTCACCGAATAGCGGAAGGAATTGCGGAAGGGATATTCGGTATCGAGCGTGACCTTCACCGGTACACCGCGGGATACCGTCGTGACCTCCGAGGGAAGCGGAACAGCGCTTACTATCCCGTCGCCGGAGCGCAGGAAGGTCGAGAGGGCGAGCTTCGGGAATCCCTGCCCGAAATTCGCGGTGCAGCAGCCGAAGTGAGGCTCCAGCCCGAAGATATGCGCGTCCGGCCCGTTCGTGCGGAAGTGCGAGCGTCCGGGGAAGGGAGTGCAGTCTGTCTGATTTACCATCTGCACATATTGGTGCGCCCACATGTCCTCCGTAAGAGTCGCGGGAAGGGCATTTAAGGCGACTGTTTCGAGCCTTTCCGCCCATTCGGGCGCTCCCGTGAAGGCGTAGAGCTGTTCCATGGAGTCCATAAGCTCGACGACGGAGCAAAGCTCGGTACCCTGCGTCGGACTTGTCCCCGACAGGCACTCGTCGCCCGTGAAGGTGCCGACTGCCGTACCGTTGAAGCGCTCAAGGAGCGAATATTCCCGCTCGGCAAAGCCGGTAAGTTCTTCTTTTCCGAGCAGGTCAGCCGACAGCACCTCGGATTTCAGCATCATACAGAGGTTCACTATGTGGGTATCGAGCGTCCATTTGTTGAGCGGGCGCTCCCATGCCTTTTCGACCGTCCGGTAGTCCATGCCGTCCCTGTAAAGGCGCAGGGCGAGAGTCTTCATCCATTCCTCGGGCTGCCTTGCGTAGAGGAAATTCAGCGCAGGGAAGCCCTCAAACCAGCGGTATTTTCCCCATTGTCTGAGGCAGACCTCTCCGGCGTCGAGAAGCTCCGCAAAGTTTTTCATCAGCCGGTAAAGCGCCTCGGGGATCCTCTCGTCGCCCGAGCATTCGTAGTAGCGAAGGAGTACCTTCGAGATGAGCAGTATCGCCCATGTGTCGTATTTTTTCCGCTTTTCGGGGGCGACGGGGCAGATCCAGCCGTCCGCCTCCTGCCGCGCAAGGATCGAGTCTATGTAGCGCTTTGTCCGCGCGATAAGGTCTTCGTCTCCGAGAAGATAAGCGAGCGGTACAGCCCCGTCGAGCCAATAGGGGACGCGCTCCCAACCCTCGCGGTCGCCCCCGATCCATGCGCTGTCGCGGACATCCGGCCACACCTTGTCAAGGTTTCCGCAAAGTCCCGCAGCCTCGGTCTCAAGCTGCCGCAGAAGCCATCCGCGCGCCTTCAGCTCGCGTGAGGTGAAAAAAGAATATATGCCCTTCATATGCTCCTCCGTAGTCTTTTTTCATAATTATAAAGGAAAAAATCTTCCGCGTCAATCGGTATCTGGTAATATAAATTTATTGTACTCGAACTGTTTTTTGCCACACTGACAATTATTGCGGGAGGAATGCAACCAATTTCAGGCGTCATTATTTACGGGTTTGAAATGGCGGCAGCTCGTCATTGCCGCCGGTCCTTTTGCCGTACGGAAGAAAAAACAAAAAATACTATAAAAAAGCTGACTTTACGGTCAGCCTTTTCAGAATGTTTACTTTTTGTCCACGCTGTGTGCAACGCCGCAATAAGGGCAGACACCACGGGTGCCGCGGTAGGTGAAATGTGCGCTACAGCAGGGGCAGGTGACATCGTGCAGCTCGTTTTCGGGGTTTTTTACCGGAGCAGACGCGGTTAGCCTGTCGCCCTCGCGTATCAACTCGGGGAAATAACCCTTTGAAAAGCATACATCGAGCTTTGTACGCACATAATCTTCGGGTTTGCGGAGGTGAGAGGCGATCCTTGCGACATCCCGCAACCCGAGGACTTCGACGGCGTAAATGAGTCCTCGCAACTCGCGTTTGTTGCCGTAGGATATCCAGAGGAGAGGAACCCCGTAAAAGCCTCCGCCCGAAAAAATGATGCCGAGTACAAAAAACAGCGTCGGAACGGGCAACCATCCGGGTTTTGAAGCGCCGAATACTATCAGGGGTACTCCGGCGATCATAAGTATCGACCAGGTAAACGCGAACGCAAAATGCGCGCGAAGCGATCTGTTGATTTTTTTCATAGTAATTTTCAATCTCCGTTTTACTTTGAAATCGGTACGGCCGTATTTTTTATATCGCAAACTTTCAAAGGCGTGTCCGACTGCGTTCTGCCGCCCGTGAAAGCCGCAAACGGCAGTACGAAGTTTTTTTATGCTCTAAGTATAGCATAAAATTGCCTCGTAGTCAACTTATAAAAGATTAACATAGGTCGTGATAGGATCGGGACAGAGAAAAAAGGAAACGGCTGACCCCCACGGTCAGCCGTTTTGTTTTTACTTTTTATTAGAACCGAAATTCAAAGGCAAGCCTCTTCTTCAGCGACAGCATCCTCCACGGCGTTTGTTAAATGGACGAGCGACAGTCCTTCGCCGTTGCACAGGTCCGCAAAGCGTTCAGCCCTCTGCCTGTCAAAAAACACATCCGGAATACTTTCGAGTATTTCGCCGCCGGAACCGATTGCCTCTATTCCGTAAACCGTGTGTGCGTTTCTTTCTTCGTCATGCATTGTGTCCTGTCTTACGCGATAAGTACATACCATTTTGATTCTTTCCGTCCTTCTTTTTTATGTTTATTTTGGTTGTGCGACTGTTTGATCGTGCAGAGATTCGGGGGCGTTTCATGTTCAATGCTTTATTTTTGGCGATATTTTTGTCTTAAATACACAAACAATATTGACAAACGGCTTTTGCAGGTGTATAATAAGAACATAATGTTTATATCAATTTTCTTTTAATGCAGGCTGTGGACCTTGTCCCTCCGCTTTCGTTTCCGGCAATTTTATAATATCACTCGACCAACAGAAATTCAATACGCAAGTTTGCAAATAAGGTACCCAACTTTGCCCGTGGAAAACCGGATATGCATAAAACAAACCTTTGCAAAACATAGCATTTTTGATTTTTTCTCAATCGAATTTGCTCTTTTTTAATCATTTTTATCATGTCAGGTCCATGAAAACCGGAATCTTAAGCGTAAAGACGGGATCATGTTTACGAAAACGAATTCTAAGAAGGTGGATGTTAAATGATCGAAGAGCTTAGGCAATTGAAGAAACAATCACACATGACAAATCAGCAGATAGCCGAAAAGAGCAACCTTCCCGAAAGCACCGTTGCAAGGATCTTTTCGGGCAAGACCCCGAATCCCACGGTCGCCACCGTTGTGGCTATGACGCGGGCGATGGGCGGGGCCCCTGAGGATGTTATGGGTGGCAAAGCAGAAAATGATCCGGAGCTTATGAAGTCGACCGGCGGGAGCGAAGATAAAAGTTCCGCTTTCAACAGGAGCGACTCTTCGACACAGGATCAAAATTCTTTGAATGATAATGCTTTTCATGATAAATACTATGATGATATTATCAATATGTACAAGAATGAGCTGAATACTAAGAATACCTGGCTCATAAGGCTTTTCTGGTGCCTTGTAGGCATTATGGCGTTTATTTTGTTTGTACTTATATTTGATATCCTGAATCCGGGCTTCGGATTCGTAAAATATTAAAGGTAATATAGCTTTAATAGCAAAAATGAGTCGCTGCACTTAAATTTGGTACAGGACTCATTTTTGATTCTTCCGTATTATTTGCCTTTTTGAGCCAAAATCAACACCGCCGCGCGTGAGAAAAATTCTTGTGAGGAGTGTATAAAATAAAATGAAGCTTATATTATCCTCCTGCGATTTCGGAGATTCCGTGTCTGCACGGGCGATTTGCGACAATCTCGGTAAACCGATAGAGGATTGCCGCGTTTTATATTTTCCGAATGAGCGATATACCGAAGAAAAAATCAGAAAAGGGGTGTATGTCACACGCCTTGAAAGGTTTGGCTTTTCTCGTGAAAATATATATGTGGCGGGGTACCGTGATCCGACGCCGTATCTGAATCTGGACATTGACGCCGTTTATATCAGCGGAGGGAACACATTTGCAACTATGAAGCTCATACGCGATGCGGGATTCGATAAGGCTATCACGGATTATGTCCGCAAGGGTGTTATATATATCGGTGGGAGTGCAGGTGCACATATCGCCTGTGCCGATATATCTCATGTTACCTGTTATGATGAAAACAGTGTCGGCCTGACAGATCTTGATGGACTCGGCTTTTATTCGGGTATTCTGATCTGTCATTATTCTGCGGAACGCAAAGAGCATCTTGATGAGTTGTCAGCGCATAGCAAATATCCCGTAAGACCGTTGACCGATGAAGAGGTGCTTGTAGTTGAGACTGACGGCAATTGATATTGACGGTGACTATGCGTAAGAATAGCGAGAAAAAACTCAAGGTACACTGATCGCGGAGAAGAAAAAGACGAACAGGACGGTATGATCAGAAAAGCCGTTGTCACGCTCCGCGTGACAAACTTCCATGCTCGTTTGGTAGACAAGTACCACATGAAAGCGGTATAATGTTAGACAGCCGTCGGATTGTCGATGACAACGATCGCATCCTTGTCCCACAGCAATGCGTGTTCCGCTCGAAAACAGCAGACCGTTATAGGCGTAGAGCTTGGACAATTGGCAAACGCCAAGTGTCATGCCGACCGTCATCCGGCGGGAAAGCTCCTCATATATATCCGCGCGGACAAAAGAAAGCATAGCGCTGCGGCTCATACTGCCCGAGCGTTCAAAGGCGAGATAGCGTGCGTCTCCCTGACCGAAGTTCAATGTGATCCCCTCCGGGGAAAACATGGCTTCGGTCTTTTTTTGCATGAGCGCCGCTTTCGGGTTCTCCGCATCACGATCAAATATTCCTTTGAAGTCAAGATATTATAGTCAAAGAAAAAGCCTTCTGAAAAGAAGAAAGCGGCTTGTGCTGTAACTATGGCACAAGTCGCATTTCTGCCGTCAGGGGAATTTGCCGAAGTGGTGGAAAAGCATCAATTATAAGCAGAAAATCAGCCGAAAGTGGGGCGAAAAACCTCATTTTCGGCTGATTTTTGGTCGGGATACAGGAGTCGAACCTGCTTGAACTTGCTCCCAAACGCTAAAATACTGATTTTTTGCGTGATTTTACGGGCTTTTCGGGGCTTTTGCGTCCGGATTGACTGCTTTCGAGTGCTCTTCGCGGCACTGAATCCGGGTAGTCCGAAGCCGTAAGTGGTCAAAGGTGTGGTCAGCAACGAAATCTACATAGATTTTCGTCATATCGTGAAGCCCGCAGGTAATCGCACAAACTGCTTTTTTCTGCCTTCAGTATAGCATAAAACCGCTTGAAAGTCAACTCATTTCACAACGCAAAGACTGAGGTGCAGTAAGCAAAGAAAACGGTTTTGCCCCAATCGGAGTCTCCACAGGAGGGGTGTGGCAAAGAGACTTTCCCCCAAAATCCTTTCTCAGCAGGCTTTTGACTTGAAAAAATCAATTATTTATCGCAACTCTATTGATGTTTCGTCGGAATTGGTGTATAATATATCCGACGAGGTGATAATATGAAACGAACCATTTCCATAAGCCAAATTGAAGATAGAATCCGGAACTCGCCCAAAGGTACAATTTTTGTAACCTCTGATTTTAAGGATTTAGCATCATCGGATGCTGCAAACAAAGCACTGCTTCGCCTTGAAAAAGCAGGACTTATTCGCAGGATCCTTTTCGGTGTTTATGAATACCCCGAATATAATGAATTTTTAGGCGAATATGTGGAGTCTTCGCCCGATATGGTGGCACACGCATTGGCAAGAAAATTCGGATGGACAATCGTACCATGCGGCGATACCGCATTGAATATGCTCGGTCTTTCTACGCAAGTGCCTGCGGTGTGGCTCTATGTCAGTGATGGAACATACAAAGAGTACACCTACGGAAATACGGTTATCAGATTCAAGCGTACTACCAACAAAGAGATTTCAAAGATTTCATATAAGACGGCACTTGTTATTCAAGCATTAAAAGCGCTTGGTAAGGAAAACATCACCGACGAAATCATAAATCAAATTGCATCAGTAACAACTGGCAAAGAAAAAACTGCGATGTTTGCAGAGGCAAAATATGCAACATCGTGGATCTATGATGTTATAAAAGAGATTTGCGGAGGGGCAAAACGAGAGAAATAGCCATGGTTTTCTGTGGTGTAGTGTGAAAAGGGAGAGACAAATGTTATTTGCAAGAAAAGAGGTTAACCTTGTAAATGGGTTTCAAATATTGGATACAAGGGAAATATTTCTTGTTCATGAAACGGAAGAGATAGAAAACATTGTTGCTTCTATTTTAACCCCTGAAATATGGAGTAAATGGACGGATGCTTCTGCCAAAGATGTGCCTCCTCCTGATTTTTACTGTGATGAGCTCAATTTGATGATGGAAGTAATGCGTGTTGATGATCACGGCTTTAAGAAAAAAGGCAATATAATCAATCCAACATATGACAGGGAACATCAAGTTGAAAAACAATTACGAGAAGCCGGAATTTTGGACATGTTTCCAAATGCGAATTTATTCATTACTGCGAACACAGGATTGCCTACCGAACAAGATCACAATTATACCTACTATCTTGAGAACTTCAAAAGAACAATTGGGAATCACGTTATAAAAATTCCAAAATACAGAGAGAATCATCCTAACTACAAGCTGATATTTTTTGTATATGATGAGTCATCTGCGTATTTCGAAGATGCGTGTACGATATCCCCAAACGGTATAATAGCATCCGGGAGACCTCATATGTTCATGTTAGATGAATCTTTTACACAAGCATTTAAGAACTCTGACATTGACTATTTTATATGGTTTGCTCCATATAAACGATTTGAACATATAGAATCACCTTTTGAGTTACCTAAAGCATGTATTTATAAAGTTGGTGAAGCATTGCCTGTTGAATATAAATACAACTCTTTCAAAATGCGTAGTATAGAAAAATAAGCGTTATTGATTATGATAAAACAATCTTTCCTTGATTACTGCCTAGGCACATTCGGCACGTTGCCGGACTATCCGTTTGACGAGGATTTTGAAACTGCGGTACTTCGTCACGCCGACAACCACAAGTGGTTTGCGCTCCTGATGAAGGTATCACGGCGGAAATTCGGCTTTGACAGCGACAAAACGGTCGATGTTGTCAACCTGAAATTGCCGATTGAAATGGTCGGCTCATTCGGCAAAGACGACGGCGTTTACCCGGCGTACCATATGAACAAGCTGCACTGGATTTCGGTTCTGCTCCCCGATGCGACGGACGAAACGATTGCGTTTCTCACGGGCGTCAGTTACGAGGCGACCAAATCCAAACCGCGCAGGAGCAGGCAGCCATGAAATATACAACGAAAAAGATCTGCATTCCGGCGAGCGAGAGAAAGTTGAAGCTGCTGATCCTTTCCCCGAAGAACAAAAGCACGGATCGCACGTGCGTTCTGTGGATTCACGGCGGCGGATATGTGACCGGCATGGCAGGTATGGTGCATATGTCCCGTGCGAAAAACCTTGTGCAGAAGTTCGGTGCAGTCGTCGTTTCTCCGGAATACCGTCTGGCGGGGCAAGCCCCATATCCGGCGGCACCGGAAGATTGCCATGCGGCACTGGTCTACCTGAAAGAACACGCGGCAGAGTTTGGCGTGCGTTCTGATCAGATCATGGTCGGCGGCGAAAGCGCGGGCGGAGGACTTGCGGCGGCGCTCTGTATGTATGAAAAAGACACCGACGGCGTCAGCGTTGCATTTCAGATGCCGCTTTACCCGATGATCGATTGCGAGGACACCGAGACCTCAAAAGACAATCATGCGCCCGTCTGGAACACAAAACGCAACCATTACGGCTGGGAAAAGTATCTCGCCGGGCTTTCGGGCGAGATTCCGTGCTACGCTTCCGCGGCAAGGAGGAAAGACTATTCCGGGCTTCCGCCGGCATATACCTTCGTTTCCACCGCCGAGCCGTTCAATGCGGAGACAGTCACCTATATAGAAAATCTGCGCGCAGCGGGCGTTCCTGCCGAAATCGACATTTATCCGGGACTTTACCACGCATTCGATATGCTGACCCCGTGGCGGAAAGTCAGCAAAATTGCCGCCGAGTGCTTCGATGAGCAGTTTCTCTATGCGCAAAAGCACTATTTTGCAGAGCAAAGAAAATGAAATATGCAAAAAGGACAGGCGTCAAAACCTGTCCTTTTCTATCGGAACAATACCGGAAGGAAGTGGAGGTATAGTTCCGAATATAGTTCCGAATATAGTTCCGAACATTGTTCCGATAATAGTTCCGATAGAATTACAAAAGCGGAGTTTTTGCATCGCTGTAGGCAAAGAAAACAGTTCAAATTGGGATGCGGTAAAAATTCGTATTTACACTTTTTTGCCGCATGGGTTTGATATGATAATCAAAGCCAAACGGTTAACTGCTACTTTCACCGATGCTGAACATTGCAGCAAGATCTTTTATAGAATATTCCTGCTCTCTGTCAAACTCATTCCGAAATGCCGAAGCGATGGGATTGTTACCGAGCTTGTTCATAATAATATGCCCGGTTTCATGTGCCAAAGCAAAGCGTCTCTTTTTTATATTGGCTTCCTGACGCAAATACTCATCGACAATAATTGTTTTCGCCGGAGGGGTAACAAATACTCGTATGCCGTTGCGCCAAAGCCACAGAGATCCTTTTCCGTCCGCAAGAAAAGCCATTTTGCCTGCATCTTTTTCGGCAAGCTTGTCATATATAATGCGATACCCGAGAAAATTTACTATGAAGTCCTCTATATCAGTAGATTTTCCCTGAATAAAAGTCTGGTATTGATATTTTCGGATCAGTCCTTCGCCGATCTCATCAATTTCTTCGTTGGTTCGATAATAATCCAATCGTCTTTCCTCCCGCTGACTAAAGATTTTTGATTACATACTTGGCGATACCTTGAATGCTGCATTCTTTGACAATGATGTCATTCATATTCGCATTTTCAGGATGAAGACGCACGATCCTTTTCTCCGTTTCCGGATAATAGGTTTTCAGTGTAGTTTCATTGCCGACCAAGGCTACAACAATATCGCCGTAATTTGCGTGATTCTGTTTTTTTACAACGACCATATCGCCCTCATCGATACCGGCATCTATCATGGAATGTCCGTGCGTTCGCAGTACAAAAAAGTCTCCCTCACCAAAAAGAGCAACCGGAAGAGCAACAAATTCCTCAAAGTTTTCTTCCGTCAGCTCGGGTGAACCGCATCCGATGCTTCCGAGAACGGGGGCCCGGTTCATCTTGTAGTCCGATTTCTGAATCCGCGATGTTTCAATATTTTTCCCATCGTAATGCAGCATACCTTTTTGAGACATTTCCGTGATGTAATAATATGCTGTTGATTTAATGTTAAAGTATTATTACGGATACAGGTATTCGGAGATGACGGAGATACTTTGTGTCGACGAAAGCACTATCCGT
>CAKXXW010000032.1 GCA_934378145.1 uncultured Eubacteriales bacterium | reverse complement strand
ATAAATTGTTATCTGTATCAGATCATCGGATATGTTACCGACGAATTGATTCATCGCGGAGTTTTATGCAAACCCGACCGTGAAAAGCCTTTGACAAACGGGGTGTTCTGTGTTGAAGGGAAGAGCATTAACCCTTAAGATAAATTCATCACAGAGAGTAATTTCATGATATCTTTTTCGGCGGCGCGATACAGCAAAAAAGGACAGCGAAAGCTGTCCTTTTTTGCTGGCTGCGGCACTGCTACATTGAACCTTGCTCCGCAAGCCGGAGGCGCAGCGGAATAGGTTCGCATTCCCCGCCCGAAGATCGAAGAGCTTGCTATTCAGGCGTAGGGCGAGGGAATATTCACGCAAAGCGTGAATACCCTGGTGCCGCAATCTATTTGCTTTCGCTGTCCTTTTTTGCTGGCTGCGACACTGCTACATTGAACCTTGCTCCGCAAGCCGAAGGCGCAGCGGAATAGGTTCGCATTCCCCGCCCGAAGATCGAAGAGCTTGCTCTTCAGGCGTAGGGCGAGGGAATATTCACGCAAAGCGTGAATACCCTGGTCCTACAACCAAACCTCCCGCACTGACGCGCGGGAGGTTTATTTTTTACTTTTTTGTCCGTGCCCATTGACAAACGAACGGTAGGTAGGTATAATATACAGGGAGTGATACTCAATAAATGATTTGGAGATCTTGCCATGGAAAAAGGAAATACCAAACAGGAAATCTTGGAGGCGGCACTCGACCTGTTTTCGACACAGGGATTCGAGGCAACCTCGGTTTTGCAGATTGCCGATGCGGTCGGCATCCGCAAGGCATCGCTTTACAGTCATTTTGCAAGCAAGCAGGACATTTTGGAATCGTTAATGACACAAGTTCTGGAGCAGTACAATAAACACTCGATTTTTATCCATGCCGATTGGGATAACGCCGCTTTTGCGGAAGCCAAGCAGAATTTATCGGCAGAGGAATTAGAACAGTTGGTCTTTACGCAGATCCGTTATATTTTGCATGATCCTTTGGTAAGCAAAGCCCGCAAAATGCTGACAATAGAACAATTTCGTAATACGCAGATGGCGCAGCTCCAGACCAAACGGAATTACACTGGTGTCATGCAATACTTTACCTGTCTTATGCGTTTTTTTATTTGCAATGGAAAGCTGAAAGACTGCGATGCGGAAATTATGGCGGCGCAATTGTGCCTGCCCGTTTCCGTCTGGATAAATCTTTGCGACCGCGAGCCGGAGCGTGAAGAAGAAGTTATGGGACTGATCAAGCGGCATATAAGACAGTTTTTTGAAATGTACGGGGCGGAGGCAGGAAACTGAAGCGGGAGCCGCTATGTTCATCCCGCATGCGGCGCCGGCGATCCGGAAAATACGGGGATGGCGGACCGCCGCAACAATTGCGGCGGTCCTGTCCGTTGCCGGGGCCATTATCCGGCGGACTCTCTTGCGGAAAATGCCAACGCGTCGGATGCGCAATACAATCGGGTGCCTACAACGGAAGAGTTTGAAGATATATGGAAAACAGGGACACCGCTTTCCGACAATATTTATATCATGTTCCCCAATAACGCAGACTGATATATGTCATCAGGAAGAGAAAACGCATAAAGATATCTTGTTCTTTTCGCTTTTGATTTTGCTTGTGTGCTTTTCATGCATCGCCTTTTTTCAATGCCGCGATGTTCGGACCGTACAAAAAAATAAAACCGCCCGCCGACGGATGCAAGATGATCTTTAAGAGCGTCGGAAATCGCCTTGCGGGCTGTCTTTGGAACGAGTCGGGAACGCGCGGTCTGATCGTTTTTGCCCACGGACCGATCGATGAGCAAGGAAGCAACGGATACATGACGATTGTCCGCAAAAAGGGCAGTAAAACGGTCAATGAAGATACCATCTGTCAGGTCGATGCGTTTCTTGATAAAATACTGCGTATATAAGATCCGCAACAATAATCGGCGCAACCGGTATCGGAAAAATGAAATTTAAGGAGTAACATCTTATGAAAAACAGCGCACTGGTCGTGATCGACCTTCAAAACGACATCACCAAAAATTACAGGGAGATCATTGAAAAAGTCAATGCGACAATCGATTGGGCGGTTCAGAAGGGACTGTACATCGTTTACATTCAGCACAACAACCTGTCTGAGGGGACAAGAACATTCAAGCCCGGAACGCACGGCGCAGAGCTTGTGCCGGAGCTGAAAGTGGTATCCGACCATATCTTCACAAAGTCAAAAAGCAACGCACTGACAAGCGAGGATTTTGCGGCTTTTATCAAGCAACGCGATATTACCGAATTTTACATCGTCGGTGCGGATGCCGCGGCTTGCATAAAATCCACCTGCTTCAATATGGCAAAAGCGGGATTTACCGTTCATGTGCTGTCGGATTGTATCACGAGTTACGATAAAAAGAAGCTGCCGGAGCTGTTTACCTATTATGAAAGCAAGGGTTGCTCTGTTATGACGCTTGAGGAGGGCACACTGAATGAAAAAGTTATATGAGAAAAGCGAACTGACCTTTGCGATCGTATGGATCGTGGTGTATTGCATTTTGCAATCTGTCGCAAATCCGCTGAATAAACTGATCGGAGTCGATTATTCGGTAAGCGCGGTTTTCTGTGTTTTGCAGACAATTGTTCTGTTGACCTTTATTCTGAAAAACAATTTACAGAAACGGTACGGTCTTTGCAGATCTCCCGTTCCGGCGTGGCGGTTTCTTTTTTATCTGCCGCTTATTGTTTTGGCATCGGGGAACCTCTGGAACGGCGTCGCTGTCAATTACCCGACGGCGGCGATGGTTTGCCGTATCGTGTGCATGCTTTGTGTTGGATTCTTGGAGGAAGTGATCTTTCGGGGCTTACTGTTTGTCGCCATTGCAAGAAACAATATAAGATCCGCCATTGTCATATCAAGCGTGACTTTCGGCATCGGACATATTATCAACCTGTTCAACGGCAGCGGTATGGATCTTATAAATAACCTGTGCCAGATCGTCTTTGCGGTCGCGGTCGGCTTCCTGCTCGTCACGATCTTTTACCGCGGTGGGAGCCTTATCCCCTGCATACTCGTTCACTCTGCAATTAACACGCTCGGCACCTTTGCAGATGACACGAACCTTACCACGGAAATGCACCTGTTCCATCTCGCCGTTCTGATCGTGATCACGGTCGCCTATACTTTGATACTTACAAAAACGCTTCCGAAAAGGCAATGGAATATGGGGGATAACCATGAATAACAAAGCCAGTATCACCGCCCTGATGAGTTCGTTCGGACGGGCGTTTCACGCAGAAAATGAAGAACATCCGGTTTTCGCGGATCACCTTGCAAAAGAGCTGATGACGGCAGAAGAATATGCTGCCGTGGGAAGCTATATCCTCGGCGGAGCGCAGTTTTTTGAAACGGATATCGACCCCGCAGCTTGGGAGCCGAAGGAGCTGCTGCGCAGACTTGTGAATGTACATATCGCGCCGTCGCCGCTTTGCCGTGCGGCATATACGGAACAGGCATTGAAAACCGCTGTCCGGACCGGAACAGAGCAATATGTCATCCTCGGCGCAGGGCTGGACACCTTCGCTTTTCGCGAAAAAGAGTTCCTATCGAAGCATAAGGTATTCGAAGTCGATCATCCTCTGACGCAATCAGACAAACTGGAGCGGATCGCCCGCGCAGATTGGACGGTTCCCGACAATCTCACCTTTGTCCCCGTGGATTTCACGAAGGACAGCCTGACGGAACGGCTGATCGCTGCCGGCTTTGACACGAAGGCGAAATCATTTTTCTCGTGGCTCGGAGTGACATATTATCTTTCGGCAGAGGCGATCGGCAAAACGCTTACAGAGCTTTCCTCGCTTTGCGCGGACGGCAGCACGCTTGTGTTCGATTATCCGGACGAGAACTTCTTTGAGGCTCCCGAAAAGCGTGTGCAGAACACGATTATGATGGCAAAAGCAGGCGGTGAACCGATGCAATCGGCGTTTTCATATTCGGAGCTTGAAAAGCTGCTGGAGAAGCATGGGTTTCTGATTTATGAACTGCTGACACCGGATGATATTCAAAGGAACATCATCGACAAGACCGGGGCAGATATGAAAGCCTTTGAGCATGTGGGTTACTGCCTTGCGGTAAGGGAGTACTAAAGCGGGAGATGGCGAAAATGTCAAAAGAGAGAAGATCTTCTCTTTGATTCGATGGAGGAAAATATGAAATGAAAATCTATGATATTTCCCAAGAGGTCTTCGGCTGTCGGGTATATGCCGGCGATCCGATGCCGGAAAAAAAGCTGCTTTGTTCAATGGAAGAAGGCAGCTTGTATAACCTGACGGCTTTTCACATGTGCGCTCACAACGGCACGCATATCGACGCACCGTTTCATTTTATCAAAGGCGGAAAAACCGTCGATTCCATAGGTCTGGATACTTTCATAGGAATGGCTTATGTTGCGGAATGTCACGGGATCGTCTCCGGCACTGCAGCAGCGGAAATACTTGAAAAAGCGAAAAAACAGAACCCGGAAGCGGCAAAGAGAATTCTTATCAGGGGAGATGCGGAGGTTTCTTCGGAAGCAGCCGAAGTATTTGCCGGCTCGGGAATCTTACTGCTCGGCAACGAATCCCAGACTGTCGGTCCCGAAACCGCCCCGATGGAGGTACACCTCATCCTGCTGGGAGCCGGAATCGTATTGCTTGAAGGGATCCGTTTGGCAGAAGTTTCGGAAGGCATTTATTTCTTGAATGCAGCACCGTTGAATCTATCCGGCGCGGACGGTTCACCATGCAGAGCTGTACTGATCGCCGCCGAGAGATACGAGAGTTTTCATACAGACAAATTCAATTTTGCGGAGGCAACTATGAAAAACGCAAACCGGCTGATCGGCTGTTGCGGACTGGATTGCGAAAAGTGCGACGCCGGAATCGCAACGATTACAAACGACAACGCCCTGCGCGAAAAGACCGCTGCGCTTTGGACAAAGCTCAACGGCGTGCCGATCACACCGGAAATGATAAACTGCACCGGATGCCGCATAGACGGAGCAAAAACGCCGTTCTGCGACAAACTCTGTCCCGTACATAACTGCGTCCGGGAAAAGGGGCTGGATACCTGCGCAGACTGCGGTCAGATGGACGGATGCCCGACGCTGGGACGCATTTCCGTAAACAGTCCGTTCGTGCTTGAAAATCTGAACCGGCTCCGTGAGGCGAACCAGAACTAAACCAAGTGAGAGGCGGCAATTATGGCAAAAATCGTCGTACTGCCGGAAAACACGGCGGAGTCGTCAAAACTGAAATGCAAACACTGACTATCTCTGTACGCGGGAACGGAACCGCATAAAATCCTGTTCGATACGGGACCGAATGATTCCTGAATGCTTTCTCCTTATTTTCGTACTTGATTAAGATTTGATACTCGGATTGCAATTTTCATCTGTTTGTGCTACAATTATAATGCTGTCGGGCAAAAAAGAAAACGACTGAATTCAGCCGTTGGTAAGATATTTGCTTTTCGTATCAAAACCGTAAGGAAAGTGAAAAGATGAAACAATACAGAAATGCCGAAAGAACGAAAAAATGGATCTGCAGAGCCTTTATCGAGCTGATCTCCGAGAAAAAGACGATCAACAAGATCACGGTCAATGAGCTTGCAGAGCGTGCCGACATCACCAAGACGACCTTCTGCTACCATTATGATGATATTTATGCCGTAGCCGAAGAATTTGAAAATGAGCTGATCTCAAAGCTGAATGGCAACGCTTGATGAGATCGAAAAAGAAGATCCCGCCGATTATTCCGAATATATCAGAAAGATCCTGGAGTTTATCAGGGAGAATGAAGAGAATTACCGCCTTGCCGTCAATGCCTCCTATGTGACTGTTTTTGCGTCAAAGCTGAAAAACATTTTTTCGAAAAGGATGGCGGTTACGACGGCGACGATGGGATTTTCGTCCGATTGCGAAAAACGCTCCGTGCAGGTATATTTTCTTATCAGCGCGTGCGTTGACACGGTCATTCAATATCTGAAGGGCGATCTGGTGTCTTCCATAGATATGGTCGGAGATGTGATTGTCGAGGCGGTGTAAAAGCTGAAACGAAATTACTGATGGCAGAGAGCCGAATGAGGGCTGAGACAGTTCATACGGCAGGATCGGAGGCGAATATGGCAAAGAAAATAAATATCACGTCAGCCCTGCTTTTTGCGGGGACGGTCATTCTGTCAGTACTTTACAGGTTGACCTCAAACGGAATATTTCTGTCGCTCGCCATTACAGCCGGCACCTTCACTTATCATTTCGTGATGAGGCTGCTTGTGGGGCTTTTGTTCCGCATCGTTATGAAGAACCGGGCGGACTGCACCCGGAGGCGGTATCGGGTCGGGAGGCTTGAGACAGAGCTGTACAGGAAGCTCCGGGTGCGCAAATGGAAGGGAAAGATGCCCACCTACGACCCCGAAAGGTTTGACCCGCGGATACATACATGGGACGAGATAGCGCAGGCAACATGTCAGGCGGAGCTTGTTCACGAGACGATAGCGCTGCTGAGCTTTCTGCCGATCCTTGCGGGGATCCGGTTCGGCGCCTATCCGGTATTTATCGTTACCTCGGTGCTGGCGGCGGCGTTCGATATGATGTTTGTAATGATACAGAGGTACAACCGCCCGCGGATATTGAAGCTGATAGAACATAAGGCACGCCTAAAACAAAAAAAGCCTCACCCCTGACACCGTCTGTGTCAGGGGTGAGTTTTTGGTTATTCGGTTATTAGATCACCCGTATCATCGGTTCCCGCGGGATCTTCGGGCTCTTCGGGCTCGGAGGACCCGATAAAGTTTTTGATGAAGTCCGCAAGCTCCTTGCACCGGGTCTCAAATTTTTCGGCGTATGCCGCGAGCGCCTCGGCGTCGTCGGGATCGCTCGGGTCAAGGGTGTTCTCGTCGGTGAAGGTCGGCATCACGGCACCGGCGCCTTCAAGCCCTTCGCCGAGCGTGAAGCTCGCCGAAAGCTGAATGTTGAGAAGCTCCTTCGGAAGGTTCGCCTTCACGGTATCGATGCTCAGAGTATGTGTCACCGAGCCGTTATCGCCTCTGACCGTTTCGGCGTTCAGCGGGATATTGAGGGTCATCGTGGTAAAGCCCATGTCGATCCCGAGCTTCACCTTGTAAAGGCTCTCGGTCTTGTTTCCGGTCGTTTTTCTCTCGTAGGAGAACCCGACGCTCGTGTTTCCGTTGCCGAGCATGGAGGATATCATATCCGAATCGTCGGCGCTCCCGTCTGTCGTGCCAGTCTCTTTCTTTGTGCTTTCGATCTTAAGGTCGACCGATCCCTTTGTCAGGGTGTCGGTGTTTTCGCGCTTACCGGTGAGATCTACCTTCGTCGTGCCGTCTTTGTCATCGGAAATGACGGTCAGCCCGTAGTTTTCCTTGCCCGTCTCGCCGACGACCGCAAGGCTGAGCGAAAAGCTGCTGTCGGTCGAAGTGACCGCTGCTTCGGCAAGGACAGTCGCACCGTCCTTCACGAAGAGGGTGATCGTCGCCTCGGTATTTTCGGGCAGCCCTTCGGGGAAGTAGTTTGCGACAAGTCCGCCGACGCTGTCGGGGAGGCTTGCGACAAAGTCCTCGAGAGTACTTGCGTCGACCGTGACCGTCAGCTTTGTGACTCCGTCGAGTTTTGTGCCGAGGACAGTCACGCTGACCTTTTCCTCGGTGATGCTCTTAACGCTTGCGGGGAGCTTTTCGGTCATATTTTCGCCCGAGATGTCGGGGAACACGATCTGACCGCTTCCGTCCGACGCGTCGTCAGAGCCGATCGGAAGGGAATCAAGGTCGAAGAGTTTCACATATACGGCATTGTCGACCGAGGGGATCATCACATAGACGCTTCCTTCGGGCGTGACGAAGAGCTGAAGCCCTGTTTCTTCCTTACCCTTGAAGGTGCCAGAGACTATCGTTCCGGAGGTCTTGCCGTGTGCGAAGACGCCTTCGAGCGTGTATTTGTTGCCCGAGAGGTAGTCGTTTCCGGCGAACGAGAGCGCATTTGCCGTGATATTGAACTTTCCGCTGTCGATCTTCTCGTTTCCGGTAAGTATCTTTTCACGGTAGTCGCCCGTGATCTCCTTTGCACGGAGGAAAAGGTCGGCAAGTCCGGCGGTGAACTTCACATAGGACTTGGGGTCGTCTTTTGTCGGTTTCTCTGCAGGGGTATCGGGACCCTCTGTCGGCCCCCCTGCCGGCCCCTCTGTCGGCTCATCGGTCGGGGTACCCGCCGGATCGCCGGAGGGAACATCGGAGGGTTCGTCGCCCGGATCGTCTGTCGGTTTGTCGGCAGAACTGTCGGACACCTTGTCATCCTTCTTGTCATTGTCGGTACAACCCGTCATAAGTACGGGGATAAGTATCAGAGAAATACAAAGAAGGATGGAAATAAGTTTTTTCATAGCTATCACCTTTCTTTATAATGATTCATAATAATTATACAACCCCGGCGGCGGAATGTCAAGTGAAATTCCTGTGAAAAAGGCGTGCACGGTGAAGGCTTCTGTTGACAAGAGGGAAAGAAGGCGTTATAATATTACGGATAACAGTTCATTTGGAGGATCATATGTACAGAATAGGTATAGATCTCGGCGGTACGAATATTGCCGGAGGACTTGTAGACGACAGAAACGGCTTCCTCATAGCCGAAAAGGCAAGCGTTCCCACGGGAGCTTCGCGCTCGTCGGAGGAGATAGCGGAGGATATTGCCTCCCTCTGCCGCAGGCTCTGCGATATGCACGGTATGGGGATCTCGGATGTTGCGGCGATAGGTATCGCGACGCCGGGGATCGCCGAGAGCGCTACGGGGATAGTCAGGTATTCCTGCAATCTCCCCTTCCGCAACTTCCCGATAGCCGATATGATAAGGCAGGCGACGGGAGTCGAGGATGTCCGCATAGAGAACGACGCGAACGCCGCCGCATGGGGCGAGGCTGTCGCAGGCGCTGCGAAGGGGACACACAACTCGGTCATGATAACCCTCGGCACGGGTGTCGGAGGCGGCATAATCATAGACGACAAGATCTACTCGGGCTTCAACAGCGCGGGCGCCGAGCTTGGTCACATAGTCATCGAATACGGCGGAAAGCGCTGCTCGTGCGGCAGGCGCGGATGCTGGGAGGCGTACAGCTCGGCGACTGCTATCATCTCAATGACGAAGGATAAGCTCGCCGAATGTGACAGAGAGGGAAGGAAGACGGTGCTCGGCGACCTTATCCTCAAAAAAGGAAAGATCTCCGGCGTCACCGCATTCGATGCGATGAGACTCGGAGATCCTGCTGGAAAAGAGATCGTCGATATGTACATAGGCTACCTTGCCTGCGGACTGACAAACATCGTGAATATATTCCAGCCCGAGGTGATCTCTCTCGGCGGAGGAATATCCAACGAGGGTCAGTCGCTCGTTGACGCGCTCCTTCCGCTTGTTAAGCAGGAGCAGTACGGCGGAGGCATCGTTGCGCAGACAGAGCTTCGGATAGCGACGCTCGGAAACGACGCCGGTATAATCGGAGCCGCAGCGCTCGGTGTCTGAGAATTTCAGAAGAAAAGAAAGATATTCAGAAGCACCGTCTGCAAAAAGAGTATAAGGGTAAGCGCGGCACCCGAGATGAACAGACCGAGCGCAGGCCTTCTCTTGAATGACAGAACGGTGAAGACTATTCCGGCGATCAGGACGGGGAGCGAGAGAAATTCTATTATCCACGGATAGAGAACGGCGAGTGAAATATTCATACTTCCGCTGTATTTCTCTGCCGCTACCCAGATGAACCACGGCAGATGAAGGAGATTCGCCATGGCTGAAAAGACCGTGACGATTATTCCGAATATCGTCGCACCTGTACTGTATTTTGCTGACATAAAGGATAGACCTCCGTGTGATTTTCATTTATTTTATCACCCGGAGGTACCTTTTTCAAGTCCGAAAAGTTAAATTTTCGCCCCGCTGCTTGTAATCACACCGCTTTCGGTGTATAATTAACTGAATATTATCATAAAAAGAGGTAAAACCTATGCCCGCAAAATCTGTTGCAGAAAGACGCGAGAGGACGCTCTTCCTCGTGGAAGCCGCTATGCTCACGGCTATAATCATAATAATGGCGTTCACGCCGCTCGGATTCCTCAAGATAGGAGTCGTCGAGATAACATTTCTGACCGTTCCCGTTGCCGTCGGAGCCGTGATGATGGGATGGAAGGGCGGACTTATCCTCGGCACTGTCTTCGGACTCGCGAGCTTCATACAGTGCTTCGGTATGAGCGCACTCGGGGTCTTCCTTATGGGGATAAATCCTTTCCTGACCTTCGTCGTCTGCGTGATACCGAGAGTGCTGACCGGACTTCTGACCGGACTTATATACGAACTTGTGGCAAAATACGATAAGAAGGGAAGCATCGGCACCTGTATCGTCGCGTCGATACTCTGCCCGATATTCAATACTCTCTTCTTCGTTTCGGCGTTCGCGCTCTGCTTCGGCTTCAACCCCGAGGTGCTGACATTCTTCGGTCAGTCCTCGCTGCTCGGAATAATCACTATGCTGCTCACCGTCAATGCACTGATAGAGGCGGGAGTCTGCGCTGTCATAGGAACCGCGGTCTCAAAGGCGCTCGTCGTTGCCGTCGGGCGTATCAGAAACAAAAAATGAGACCTGTGATCGGTATTTCCCCGTCGGTGAAGGACGGGTTCATAAGGATGAGGCAGAACTATGCCGAGGCGGTCATAGATGCCGGCGGCATACCTGTCTTTTTGCCGTACAGCGAGGACAGCGCGAGGCTCGCTGAGTATGCCTCGATGCTCGACGGACTGATCTTTGCCGGCGGCGCCGACCTTGACCCGAAATATTACGGGGAGGAGGTCGCCTTTGACTCGGTAGAGATCACCCCCGAGCGCGACAGCTTCGAGCTTGCGCTTTTTCCGGTCTTTTTTGAGACGGGGAAGCCGATACTCGGCATCTGCCGCGGGATACAGCTTATGAATGTTGCCATGGGAGGCAGCCTTTATCAGCATATCGAAGGTCACAGGCAGGAGGGCAAAGGTGCGCCTCATACCGCTTCGGTAAAGGCAGGTACGCGCCTGTCCGGGATCTTCGGCACCTCCGGAGAGATAAAGATAAACAGCTATCACCATCAGGCGGTGAAGCGCGCGGCGGACGGACTCACCGTTTCGGCGCTCTCGCCGGAGGGGATATGCGAGGCGCTGGAGTTTAACGGCGAGCGATTCTTCGTGGGAGTCCAGTGGCACCCCGAAATGATATACAAAAACGATAAAAATTCCGCGAACCTCTTTTCGGCGTTCGTCTCGGAGGCGAAAAAGTTCAGAGGTTGAGGTATTCGAGGATGCCGGTGTAGATCCCGCGGGCAAAAGCCTCCGGATCGCCGCTCATGAGTGCGGCATCGTTCGGATTCGTGATGAATCCGAGCTCGAGAAGGACCGCCGGCATCGTCGTTTTGCGGAGAACATAAAGACCCGGGCGTTCAAATACCCCGCGGTTGCGCAGTCCCGTCGCGCCGTTCAGCCCGATGAGGATAGCCTCGCCGAGCCTTGAGGCTGCGGAGGGGGAAGAGTAGACGAGAGCCTCGCTTCCCGTCGCCGAGGTTATCGTCGAGGCATTCGTGTGAAGGCTGATAAAATAGTCGGCGCCCCATGAGTTTGCGGCGTCGGTGCGTGCGCGGAGCGACGAGGTGTTCGAGCTTCCGAGCTGGGTCTCGGGGGTCGGGCGCGAGAGCCTTACCTCAAAGTTTCCGTTGCCCTCGAGAAGTGCGCCAAGCTCCACGCCTATGCGGTAGACTATGTCCTGCTCGCGAAGGCCGTTGCCCTCGGCTCCGGCGTTCGGGTTGACGGGGTTGTGACCTTGGTCGATGTAGATCTTATAAGCCATAATTACCTCTTTTTATCGGATAGTTTTTACTTTATAATGATATTCGCCGCCGCGCTTTTTGTTACGGCGGTATTTTTGAAAAAGGCAGGTGAAACCTTTTTATGAATGAAGCGGTCATTACCCGCGTGAGCGGGCCGGTCGCCGATGTGAAGTATTCGGGACGCGCGCCCGAGCTTTACGAGCTGCTTTACTGCAACGATGTCGGGCTTGAGGTAGCGATGCAGCTTCCCGACAGCACGGTGCGCTGTATTGCCCTTGACCCGACGGGCGGGATAAAGATAGGCGACAGCGTTACTCTTACGGGGGACTGCATAAGGGTGCCGGTCGGCAGAGCGGTACTCGGAAGGGCGATGGATGTCCTCGGCAGACCCGCCGACGGAGGGAAAGAGATAGAGGCGCCCCGCCTGCCGATCCACCGCGCGCCCCCGGCTTTTACCGAGATAGATGCCTCGGTGAGCCTCTTTGAGACCGGGATAAAAGCGATAGATCTTCTGACGCCTTACGCAAAGGGCGCGAAGATAGGACTTTTCGGCGGAGCCGGAGTCGGAAAGACGATGCTCGTTATGGAGCTGACGAGGAATGTCGCGCGTTATTCGGGCGGCTGCTCGGTATTTACCGGCGTCGGCGAGAGATCGAGGGAGGGAAGCGACCTTCTCCTCGATATGAAGATGTCGGGTGCGCTTTTCAACACCGCGCTCGTCTTCGGACAGATGAACGAGCCGCCCGGCTCGCGCCTTCGCGTTGCGCTGACCGGACTGACCCTTGCCGAGAAGTTCCGCGACGAGGGCAAGGATGTTCTTCTCTTCATTGACAATATATTCAGATATGTTCAGGCGGGAAACGAGGTCTCGGCACTTCTCGGGCGCCGTCCGGGCGTTGCGGGCTACCAGCCGACGCTCGCCGATGAGGTCGGTATGCTCGAGGAGAGGATAGTCAAGACCGGACGCGGCTCGATAACCTCGGTGCAGGCGGTCTACCTTCCTGCCGATGACCCGACCGATCCGGCGGCTGTGGCGATCTTCCCGCACCTTGACGCGACGACGGTGCTTTCGCGTGCCGTGGCGGAGCAGGGTATCTACCCCGCGATAGACCCGCTCGCGTCGGACTCGGCGATGCTTACTCCCGAGATAGTCGGAAAGAGGCACTACGAGGTCGCGCTTGCCGTCCGCCGCTGCCTGAGAACATACGATGAGCTTAAGGATATAATTGCGATCCTCGGCATAGGCGAACTGTCCGAGGAAGACCGCAAGACTGTCGCCCGCGCGAGAAGGATCAGGAATTTCCTCTCGCAGCCGATGGGAGTCGCCGAATCCTTCACGGGGGTCGAGGGCGTGTTTATTTCGCGCGCCGACACCGTGCGGAGCTTTGCCGAGATAGTCGAGGGCAAGTGCGATGACCTTCCGGAGGAGGCTTTCTTTATGGTAGGCAATATCGACGCCGCGCGCGAGAAGGCAAGAAGGCTCGCAAAATGAAGACCTTTTCGTTTGAGATCATATTTCCCGACGCGCAGGCGAAGCGCTTTGAGGCGACCTCGGTGACGCTCATGACGAAGGCAGGGCAGATAACCCTGCTCCCGGGGCACGCCGACCTCATAACCCTCACCGTGAAGGGAAATATCAGAGTGAAGACCGACGCGGGCGAGCAGAACCTTGACACGCAGGGCGGTATGCTCTATGTCGGCAACGGCAGCGCAAGGCTCCTTGTCTCAGGGAAATAGAAGAGCAGGAGATACGGGAGATACGAAGGATGCGGGGGAAACTTTCTTTCGAGAAAGTTTCCCCCGCGCCCCTTTCAAAGAACTTGCTCAAGGGTTATAGGAGTAAAGACTTGTCTCGCGGCATTTTGCCTACGGCAAAACTTTGGTGTCTTTTTGAGGAAGCTCCTCAAAAGTCTGCAAGCAGCCTTTTATCGAACCTTCTCAAAAACCCACCGGAATTTCACCCCGCGGGGTGAAATTCTGTCCCGAGACAAGGGTTTTGACCGTTTAACCTAAAAGTGAAGTACACCGACAGGGCGAACATTAAGCAAAGTGTACTCCGTTTTTTCTCCGTGCGGCGAAGCCGCGCTTCATATGGCGAAGCCCTGCTTCATTTTTCATGCACCGAAGGTGCGCTTCATTTTTACCCACGGTAGGGGCGCCCACTGGGCGCCCGCACATTCCCAAATCTATTCACCGCTTCGGTGGAGATTTTTCCTTCGATGAAAAAGGCATATTATCGGCAGCGGATTCGGTAGGCAGAAAAAATCCCCGACAGAGCATTTCGTTCTGTCGGGGATTTTCTTATACACAACGCGGTGAAACCGCGGATGATATCAATTCAGCTTTATGTTATTTTATATCATCCCGTCGTCAGACGAGCCTTGTGAATACCGAAATCGGGAAAATTATTTTGCGTAGTCGACCGCGCGGCTTTCCCTTATGACATTGATCTTGATCTGACCGGGGTACTTGACCTCGCTCTTGATCTTCTGTGCCATTTCCCGTGCGATGACCTTCATCGATTCGTCGTTTACGGATTCGGGCTTTACCATTACGCGGATCTCGCGACCCGCCTGAATGGCGAATGCCTTTTCGACGCCCTCAAAGCCGAGAGCGATCTCTTCGAGCTTTTCAAGGCGTTTGATGTAGTTTTCAAGATCCTCGCGGCGTGCGCCGGGCCTTGCTGCCGAGATAGCGTCGGCTGCCTGGACCAGAACGGCGATAATGGTCCTCGGCTCTACATCGTTGTGGTGTGCTTCGATAGCGTGGATGACCTCGCGGCTTTCCTTGTACTTCTTCGCGGCGTTCACGCCGATCTCGACATGAGAGCCTTCGACATCGTGCGGAAATGCCTTTCCGATGTCGTGAAGGAGTCCCGCGCGACGGGCAAGAGTACTGTCGACTCCAAGCTCGTCAGCCATGATACCGGCAAGGAATGCGACCTCGACCGAATGTTGAAGAACATTCTGACCGTAGCTCTGTCTGTAACGAAGTCTGCCGAGCAGCTTTACAAGTTCGGAGTTTATACCGTGTACTCCGACCTCAAAGGTTGCGCGTTCGCCCGCCTGTTTGATGGCGGCGTCGACCTCGTGAGTTGCCTTGTCGACCATTTCCTCGATCCTTGCGGGGTGGATCCTTCCGTCCGAGATGAGCTTTTCGAGAGCGATACGGGCGACCTCACGCCTTACGGGATCGAATCCCGAGAGAGTGATCGCTTCGGGGGTATCGTCGATGATAAGCTCAACTCCGGTGAGAGTTTCAAGCTTCTGAATGTTTCGTCCCTCGCGTCCGATGATCCTGCCCTTCATTTCCTCGCTCGGAAGGTTTACGACCGAGATAGTGGATTCGACGACCTGATCGGCGGCGGAGCGCTGGATAGCGAGAGCTATGATGTTTCTCGCTTTTGCGTCGGCTTCCTCCTTGAACTGTTCCTCAAGCTCGACCATGCGCTGGGCAAGCTCGTACTTTGTCTCGGATTCGACGCGCTTGAAGAGCTGATCCTTCGCTTCGTCAACGCTTATAGAGGAGATCTCCTCGAGCGTTTTCAGATGCTGTTTCAGCACCTTGTCGATCTCGGCTTTTGCCAGCTCGTTGTCCTTTATGCTCCGGTCGAGCTGTTCGGACTTGGCTTCAAGCTGTTCGGTCTTTTTGTCAAGGCTTTCTTCCTTCTGAGAGAGACGGCGTTCCATTCTTGCGACCTCGTTGCGTCGATCCTTGATCTCGCGGTCGGCGTCGTTCTTCTGGCGCAGGATCTCTTCCTTCGCTCCGAGAAGGGCTTCCTTCTTCATGGTCTCGACCTGCTTTTCGCCGTCGGCGATGATCTTCTTCGCCTGTTCCTCAGCCGAGCCGATCGCTTTTTCGGAGACCTTCTTGCGGTAAGCGATACCGGAGAAGACTCCGATGGCTGCACCGACGAGAAGCGCGGCAATGCCGATAATTACAACAAATACGGGTTCCATTCAGCACCTCCTTTTCTTTTTTTCAAATATTTGAGTATCCGTGACGGTACAAAAACGCATCATAAATACTATCAAGTCATTATACAACAAAATTATCGGTTTGTCAAGCAAAAAAAGCCCCGCAGAAGCTGTGCGCGGCGAATAAAAGTGCGATGCGACGATTTTTTTGCACTTTATGAATATGCGGGCGGCTTTTGCCGGAAAAATATAATACAGCGGGCGGGATGAAAAATATTCCCGCCGACGAAAGGTAAGATAGATATGATAAACTTTTCATTTACGGTCGGAGATGCGAACGGAGTCCACGCGCGTCCGGCGGGAGCCATCGTTACATGCGCGAAGAGGTATGTCTCCGAGGTGACGATAAGGAAAAACGGCAGTGTAGCCGACGGCAAGCGGCTCATCGCGGTGATGGGACTCGGCGCACGCCACGGAGATGTGCTTGAGTTCTCGGTCAGCGGGAAGGATGAGGAGAGCGCGGCGGAGGACCTCAAGCGGGTATGCCGTGATACTATCGGATAACGGAGAGATGCAATGGTGATAACACACGAACCCCTGAAGATAGAAGGTCAGGGCATATCGGGCGGTATGGCGAAGGGAAAGCTCCGCTTCCTCAAACACCGCGAAATAAGCGAGAGCGACACGGGAGCGCCGCTCTCGCCCGAGGAGGAGCTTTCAAGGCTCGCGTCGGCAATCGAAAAGGCGCAGGAGCAGCTCTCGGAGCTTTACACGAATACGGCAAACAGCGTCGGGGAGAAGGAGGCGGAGATCTTCCGCATACACTCGATGCTCCTTGACGACGAGGAATTCAAAGGTGCCGCCGAGAATTTCATCTCGCAGGGGATGAGCGCCGTGGAGGCTGTGAGGCGCGCCGGCGAGGCTGTCGCGGGTATGTTCAGGGAGCTTGGAGACGACTACCTTGCCGGCAGGGCGCAGGACATAAAGTTCATCACGGAGAGGCTCTGCCGGATCCTCACGGGCAACGGCGAGTATGAGCCGGATATGGGAGAGGAGCCGTTCATCCTCGTGTCGGACGACCTGTCGCCCGGGGAGACGGTGAAGCTCGACCGGCGGCACCTGCTCGGCTTTGTGACTTTCGGCGGCTCGTCGAACTCGCACACGGCGATACTTGCGCGGGCGCTGGGGCTTCCGGCGCTCATCGGTACGGGAAAGATCGACGAGGTGCACGACGGCGAGACGGCGATAATCGACGCGGAGCGCGGCGAGCTTATAATCAGCCCGGGGATCGACGCTCTTGACCGCTTCGCCGAAGAGGTGAAGGAGAAGGAAGCCGAGGAGGCAAGGCTCAGGAGCCTTATCGGCAGGCCCACGGTCACACGGAGCGGAAGAAGGATCAAGCTCTATGCGAACATCGGCTCGCCCGAGGAGTCGGATGTCGCATACCGCAATGACGCGGAGGGCGTGGGACTTATGCGCAGCGAATTTCTCTACCTTTCGGCGAGCGACTATCCCGACGAGGAGACGCAGTTTGCCGCCTACCGTGAGGCTGTCGCGGGGATGCACGGGCGTCCCGTCGTGATAAGGACGCTTGACATCGGAGCCGACAAGAAGGCAGACTATTTTGCCCTGCCGGAGGAAGAGAATCCGGCGCTCGGGATGAGGGCGATAAGGCTCTGCCTGTCGCGCCCCGAGGTCTTCAAGACCCAGCTCCGTGCGATATGCCGCGCGTCGGCATTCGGAAAGGTGCTTATAATGCTCCCGATGATAGTCTCGGTCGACGAGGTGAGGCAGGCAAAGCGCATCTTCGTCGAGGTCAGGAACGAACTCAGGTACGAATGTCTTGACTTTGACGAGGATATACGGCTCGGGGTGATGATAGAGACTCCCGCCTCGGCGGTCATGAGCGAAGAGCTTGCGCGCGAGGTCGACTTCTTCTCGGTCGGGACGAATGACCTGATACAGTACACCCTTGCCGCCGACCGTCAGAACCCCGCGCTCGAGGAGCTTTGCAGGGATAATCTCGAGCCGGTCATGAGGCTCATAGAAAAGGCCGCCGAGGCGGCACACGCAAACGGAAAGTGGATAGGAGTGTGCGGAGAGCTTGCCGCCGATCTCTCGCTGACCGAGAGATTCGTTGCGATGGGCATCGACGAGCTTTCGGTCTCGCCCCCCGCCGTCCTGCCTCTGCGCGAGAAGATACTCGGCTGCCGGTAAAGAAAGGAATAACGCAATGTTCGGAAATTCAAACAGGAAAAAGCTGTTGGCGGTCGCCGACGGCATGGCTCTGCCGCTCGACGATGTGCCGGACCCCGCCTTTTCGGGGAAGATGCTCGGCGACGGCTTTGCCGTGGAGCCTTCGTCGGGGGTCTTTTACAGCCCCGTCGACGGGAAGGTAGAGTCGGTGACCGATACTCTTCATGCCTACTCGATCCGCTCGGACGACGGGCTTGACATCCTTGTCCATATCGGTATCGATACGGTGGGACTTAAGGGCAAGGGCTTTTCGAGCCTTGTCGCACCCGGCGATCGGGTGAAGGCGGGCGAGCCTATCGCAAGGGCGGACCTTGACCTTATCCGTGCCGGCGGACTGCCGACGATAACACCCGTGCTTGTGTCGAATCCGGAGGAACTCAAATCGTTCGAGCTTTCCCTCGGAGAGGTAAAGGGCGGCGCGAGCGCGGTGCTTAAGTACAAAAAATAAACATTTTGGGGAGAAAGTAAAATGGACGCAACAAAGACAGCCCCTGCCGGCGAGCCGAAGAAGAAGAGAAGCTCGAAGGCGTTCGGGGTGCTTCAGAGGGTCGGAAGGTCCTTTATGCTTCCGATCGCGCTTCTGCCGATAGCGGGACTCCTTCTCGGTATCGGGCAGTCGCTCACGAATCAGACGATGCTGGAGGCTTACGGGCTTGTCGGCATCCTCGGAGAGGGCACGGTGCCCTACGCTATACTGACCGTTATGTCGGATGTCGGCTCGGTCATATTCAATAACCTTCCGTTGCTCTTCGCACTCGGCGTGGCGCTCGGAATGGCGGAGTCGGAGAAGGGGACCGCGACGCTTTCGGCGGCGATAGCCTTCTTCGTCATGCATCAGACGATAAATGCTCTGCTGACGCTGAGCGGAAGGCTCACCGACGGCTCCCTGCAGGAGGGCGCACTTGCGAATGTCGTCGGCATACAGTCGCTCGAGATAGGAGTCTTCGGGGGCATCATAGTCGGACTCGGTGTCGCATTCCTGCATAACAGGTTCTATAAGATAAGGCTCCCGAATGTCATATCCTTCTTCGGGGGGACACGCTTCGTGCCGATAATCTCGACTCTCGTATATATAGTCGTCGGCGTGGTGCTTTATTTTGTCTGGCCCTTTTTGCAGAATGCGATATACGCGCTCGGGAACCTTGTCCTCAGCTCGGGGTATGTCGGAACGCTCATCTACGGGTTTATAGAGAGGCTCCTGATACCCTTCGGACTGCATCATGTCTTTTACCTCCCGTTCTGGCAGACCGGACTCGGGGGCAGTATGATGATAGACGGGGTCATGGTCTCGGGAGCGCAGAATATCTTCTTTGCCGAGCTTGCCTCGTCCGCGACGAAGGAGTTCTCGGTCTCGGCGACGAGATTCATGAGCGGTAAGTTCCCGCTTATGATCTTCGGACTTCCGGGCGCGGCGCTGGCGATGTATACCTGTGCAAGACCCGAGAAGAAGAAAGTCGCCGGAGGACTTTTGCTCTCGGCGGCATTGACGGCTATGATAACGGGGATCACCGAGCCGCTCGAGTTCACCTTCCTCTTCGTCGCGCCGGCGATGTATGCGGTGCATTGTATCTTCGCGGGACTTTCCTATATGCTCATGCATATCCTCGGGGTCGGGGTCGGTATGACCTTCTCGGGAGGTATCATAGACCTTCTGCTCTTCGGGATATTGCAGGGCAATGCGAAGACCCACTGGCTCTGGATCCCCGTCGTGGGAGTGGCATATTTCGCCGTCTATTTCGTCGTGTTCAGATTCATGATAAAGAGGTTCGGCTATGTCACGCCGGGACGCGAGAGCGACGACGACGAGACGAGGCTCTATAACCGCGCGGATGTCGAGGCGAAGAAGCGCGCCGAGGAAGCCGGAGGGACGATCCCGACCGAGCCGAATATGGCGCCGCCGATAAAGACCGACGAGGGCACGGCAGCTTCTGCACCGTCGACCTCGGAGCTTATACTCGAGGGACTCGGCGGTGTGAACAATATCGCAAACCTTGACAGTTGCGCAACAAGGCTCCGCGTCACGGTCAATGACAGCGGGCTTGTCGCCGACGACCTTCTGAAAAAGAGCGGCGCGGCGGGCGTCATCCGCCACGGCAGCGGTGTGCAGATAGTCTACGGACCGCAGGTCTCGGTCATAAAGAGCGAGCTTGAAGACCATATCGAACAGCTTAAGAGCAATATGTGACCGGAAAAGCCCCGACAGTAACAAAAAAAGCACCCATTCGGGTGCTTTTTTTCGCAGATGAGCCAACT
>CAKXXW010000031.1 GCA_934378145.1 uncultured Eubacteriales bacterium | reverse complement strand
GCCTTTCTTCAGACCTTTCTCAAAAACCCACCGGAATTTTCCCCCGCGGGGGAAAATTCTGTCCCGAGACAAGGGCAGAAACCGTTTGACCTAAAGGCAAAATTCACCGACAGGTCGGACGCACTGTTAAACCGAACGCTCACAGAACGAGAAATCATCACCCGTAGCGTTTATCAAGTTTAGGTCAAGCCTTTTTAAAGGCTTGCGGAATCCAAAGGCAGAGCCTTTGGTCGTCGCCCGCAGGCGGCGAAAGTTCCTTAAACGGCATTTTCTTTTTGCTGATTATTTTTTATCAGACATTTGCTTCGGGTGATGATTACACTCTTCAGTGAATAATCCGCGAGGGTCGAAAGCGGACTTGTCCGCCTTTTGTGCCTTTTATAGGCAAAAGAAAAAGCGCCAATCGATTTTCGAGGACGAATGACCTATAGAAAAGGCAAAAAGGCAACGACACCTCATCTCAGACACAACGCAGTTGCGTCGTCCCTTATCCCCGCTGGGGAAGGCTATTAAAACAGCCATCTTATGATGGAAGTAATGATTTTTCTAAAGCAAACGACCTGTAAACAAGCGCAACTTTAAGGTCAAACGCATTAACCTCTTGTCTCGGGCAGAATTTCAGCGCACGCGCTGAAATTCCGGTGGGTTTTTGAGAAAGCTTCAATAAAAGGCTGCTCGCAGACTTTTGAGGAGCTTTCTCAAAAAGACACCAAAGTTTTGCCGTAGGCAAAATGCCCCGTGACAAGTCATTACTCCTATAACCCGCCGACAAAGTTCTTTGAAGGGTACGGGAAACCTTTCTTTCAAGAAAGTTTCCCGCATCTCCCGTAATCCCCCGCGTCCCCCGTCGCGTCCCCACAGCATCGAGTGAATATCTTTCGCCGCCCAAAATACAAAAAAATCAAAGGATAAAACAATGAACGAAATGACATGGGAAGAACTTGAAAACACCTGTCGCGGGTGCGAAAAATGCCCGCTTTCGGCGACGCGGACGAACTGCGTCTTCGGGACGGGGAACCGGCAGGCAAGGCTTATGTTCGTCGGCGAGGCGCCGGGCGAGCAGGAGGACAAGACCGGCACGCCCTTCGTCGGGCGCGCGGGGCAGCTCCTTGACCGCTTCCTCTTTGCCGTCGACATAAAGCGCGAGGATGTCTACATCGCGAACATCCTGAAATGCCGCCCGCCGAAGAACCGCGACCCTCTTCCGGCGGAGGAGGATGCCTGCATCGACTACCTTCGCGGGCAGGTGAGGCTTATCCGCCCGAAGATAATCGTCTGCCTCGGGCGCATCGCGGCGATGAGGCTCATCTCGCCCGACTACAAGATCACAAGGCAGCACGGCGAATGGGTCGAGCGGGGAGGCTTCCTCATGACGGCGGTCTACCACCCCGCGGCGCTCCTTCGCGATCCGCGCAAGAACGAGGAAATGCTCGCCGATATGGAGAGCATCAAGGCTAAACTCGACGCTGCCGAATAAGATAATAATGAAAGGAAAATAAAGATAATGAGACTCGGAACATCGACTTCACTTTTTGCGCGCAGGCGCGACGGCTCGCGCGTTTCGTATGAGGAAAGGCTGAAACTCTGCCGCGAGGCGGGCTTCTCTGTCGTCGAACTTGACTTTTCGGGAGCCGACGCGCTCACGGGAGAAGGCTGGGAGGCTGAGGTCTCCCGCATAGGCGAGACGCTTGCCGCTCTCGGACTTGAGGCGTCGCAGGCGCGCGCACCCTACAACGATTTTCTTTTCACTGCGGGGCACCTTCCGTCGGAAGAGGAAAAAGCAGAGCTTGAAAAATCCCTCCTGCATACAGCAGAGGCTTGCGCAAAGCTCGGTGTGAAGGAGCTTGTCCTTCGCCCGCTGAACGACAGCGTCAACACCGAATACGACGCGGAGGTCATCGCGCACACGAACAGGGACTTTTATCTGCCCTTTGCGGAGAAGGCTGCGGCGGGCGGCACAGGCGTAGTTTTTGAGAATATGTATGAGCTTGACATGGCGCTCTGGAGGAGGACATTCGGCACCTCGGTCGACGACCTTTTCATGCTTTCCGGGCTTTTCGGCGGCATTGACGCGGGCGTGTGCTGGGATTTCGGTCACGCGCATCAGATGTTCTCCGACGAGGTCGCGGCGCTGAAGCGTGTAGGGAGCCTTATCCGCGCGACCTGCGTTTACGACGCGAGCAATGTCAGAGTCTCGCACCTGATACCCTTTATCGGGAGCATAAAGTGGGAAAAGCTCGTTCCCGCGCTCCGCGAGACGGGATACAGGGGCGACTTTGTCCTCGGAGCCGAGGAGTTCATGAACGATATGCCCGACGCGCTGAGAAAGGACGCCGCGAAGATCGCGTACGACTTCGGCGCATACTGCATGGGACTGTAAGGCGGAGAGGCGGGGATACGACGGAGGATACGGGAGATGTGGGAAACTTTCTTAGAAGAAAGTTTCCCACACCCTTCAAAGAACTTGCTCAAAGGTTATGGAAGCAGGGACTTGCCTCGCGGCATTTTGCCTACGGCAAAACTTTGGTGTATTTTGCCGAGGACTCGAGGGTATGCAAGCATCCCCTCCTCATCCTCGGGCAAAATCCCCCGAATTTCAGCGCGTGCGCTGAAATTCAATGCTCGAGACAAGAGGTTAAAGCGTTTTACCTAAGGGCAAAATTCACCGACAGGGCGAACGCACCGTTAAATCAATGCTTGCCGACTCTACTTATAGTATAACAGTCCAGTTGCCTTTCCGAAGGCTTGACCTAAACTTCAAAAAAATTAAAAGTGAAGACCTCACCGCAGCAACGCCTTCAAAAAGGCTTCGTCAGAGTGAGGTCTTCACTTTTAGCTTAAGAAATTGAATCCCGCGTCCCCCGTCGGTACCGGGTTTACTTTTCCGGGTCGATATAGCTTCCGCAGGACACGAAATAGTCGATGCCGGACCAGAGCGTGAAGACAAAGGCTCCCGCCATCGTCAGCAGTGTCAGCGGCGGGAACATCGCGAGAAACTCCGTGTTCCCCTCAATATACGGCAGTATCCCGAATATCCGGTAAATGACCGGCTCGAGCAGCGCCGTCATGATAAATGTCATCTGAAGCGAGGTCTTTATCTTCCCGAGCGGCTTGGCGGGAAGCACCACGCCCTTGTTCGCTATCACGAGCCTCAGACCCGTCACCGCGAACTCGCGCAGCATAACTACGATGAACACAAAGACGAAATAGGACCTCAGATGGCTGTAAAAATCAAGGTAGAATATCATCGTCATCGCGCTGATAACGATAAATTTATCGGCAAGAGGGTCGAGAAACTTTCCGAAATCGGTGATAAGGTTATACTTCCTCGCTATCTTCCCGTCGAAAAGGTCGGTGAGAGAGCATATGAGGAATATTCCGGCGCCGACACAGTTGCGCACCACCCAATGCGAATCGGGGATAAAATACATCGCAAGGATGAACACCGGCACCATAAAAAAGCGGAAAAGGGTGAGCTTATTCGGCAGATTCAGCTTCTTTTTTGCCATTTTTCAGATACAGACCTCCCGCCCTCAGGCTTTTTTCATTACGGCAGAGCCGACAAGATCGTAATCAAGTACCTTTTTGACCTTCACATCGACAAACGAGCCGGGCGCGACCCTGACCGGCGAGGTGAAGTAGACCTTGCCGTCTATCTCGGGAGCGTCGGCTGCCGAGCGTCCGTAGTGTATCTCACCGACGGGATCCCAATCCTCGCAAAGCACGCGGACGGTCTTTCCTATCAGCTTCTCGTTGTTCTCGGCGTTTATCGCAAGCTGCTCGCGCATGATTATATCCATGCGGTCGTTCTTGACCTGCTCGTCTATCTGATCGGGGAAATCATAGGCAGGTGTGCCTTCCTCACGCGAGTAGGTGAAGCATCCGAGCCGCTCGAATCTTGTTTCCTTCACATATTCGGCAAGCTCGAGAAAATCCTCCTCTGTCTCGCCGGGGAAGCCGACGATGAGCGTCGTGCGGAGCGTCAGCCCGGGGATCCCGTCACGAAGGCGCTTCACGGTGTCCCGCACAAGCGCGCCGTCGCCGTGGCGGTTCATCGCCTTCAGCATATGATCCGAGATGTGCTGGATCGGAAGGTCGACATATTTAAGTATCCTGTCGTTGTCGCGTATCTCGGCGATAAGCTCGTCTGTTATCTTATCGGGGTAGCAGTAAAGGAGCCTTATCCACGGGATACTTGTCTCCTCTGTTATTTTATGCAGCAGAGGCGCGAGAGAGTACTTCCCGTAGAGATCTGTTCCGTAGCGGGTTATGTCCTGCGCGACCACATTCAGCTCCTTCACGCCGAGCGCGTCGAGCTGCTTTGCCTCTGCTGTTATATCCTCCATGGTGCGGCTGCGGAAGCGTCCGCGGATCGACGGGATAGCGCAGTAGGCGCACCTGTTGTCGCAACCCTCCGCGATCTTCAGATAGGTCGAGAAGCCGTTTCCGGTGAGAACACGGTCGCCGCCGAGGCAGACCTGCTCCTTCGGTTCGTAGGAGGAGAATCGGGCGTTCTGCTTTTTCTCGCAGGCGCGCACGGCGTCAAGGATGCTGTGTATGCTTCCGACACCGATTATCGCGTCGACCTCGGGCATTTCGCTGAATATCTCGTCGCGGTAGCGCTCGGCAAGGCAGCCGGCGACGATTATTGATTTGAGATTCTTATGCTCCTTCAGCCATGCAAGGTCAAGGATCGCGTCGATCGACTCTCTTTTTGCGCTTTCGATGAAGGCGCAGGTGTTGACGATCGCGATGTCAGCCTCGGTCTCGTCGGCGACGATCTCATAGCCCGCCTCGAGAAGTTCGTGAAGCATTACCTCGGTATCTGTCTGGTTTTTCGGACAGCCGAGAGATACAAAGCCTATTTTCATATTTTTCTTATGACCTCCGCGCACGGAAGTCCCTTCCTGGCGGTCATCCGCCGATAGTTTACCCTTTATTATACAATATTCTCCGCGCGTTGTCAACAGGCGGGCGGGCACGATCCGCCGGGATACGACGGGGGAACGGGAGAGACGAAGGACACGGGAAACTTTCTTAAAAGAAAGTTTCCCGAACCCTTCAAAGAACTTGTCAGCGGGTTACGGAAGTAATGCTTTGTCTCGCGGCATTTTGCCTGCGGCAAAACTTTGGTGGATTTTTGCCGAGGACTCAAGGTGATGCAAGCATCCCCTTTTCATCCTCGGGCAAAATCCCCCGGAATTTCACCCCGCGGGGTGAAATTCTGTCCCGAGACAAGGATTTTGACCGTTTGACCTTAAGGCTGCGCTCACTTACAGGTCGAACGCTCACAGAACGAGAAGTCTTCACCCGCAGCGTTTATCAAGTTTGGGTCAAGCCTTTTCAAAGGCTTGCGGGGTGTGGGGCGGCGCCCCGCGTCCCCCGCCGCCCGCCGGGCGAAAAGCTTCAAACAAATTAAAAGTTAATATTCCTTGATTTATGTCTTTCGACGCCGTTCGGGGGCTTGCTTTTTTTTCAAAATTGATTTATAATAATAAAGTACGCAAAAAATCGGGCAGGAGGTGCTAAAATGAACTCCCGGGCATATCAGATACTCGGCTCTATGACTCTTGACGAAAAAATAGGTCAGCTCTTCATCGTCCGCTGCCCCCGCGAGGGCGCAACGGAGGCTGTGAAAAAATATCATCTCGGTGGCTTTACCCTCTACGCTGTTGACTTCGGCGACGACAAAACGGGGCAGGGAAAGTCCCCCGAAGAGGTCAGGCACGATATTGACGGCTATCAGGCGGCGTCCGAGCTGCCTATGTTCATCGCCGTCGACGAGGAGGGCGGCAATGTCGTCCGCGCAAGTAAATTCCAAAGCCTTCGCGAGACGCCCTTCGAGTCTCCCGCAGAGGTCTTTTCCCGCGGAGGGCTTGAAGCGCTTGCCGCCGATACAAAGGCCAAGTGCAGATTCCTTCGCTCGCTCGGCGTGAACCTCAATTACGCGCCGGTCTGCGATCTGTCCTTTGACAGGACAAATTACATATATCACAGGACTTTCGGTCAGGATGCGAAGACCTCCGCCGACTGTGCCGCCGCCGTCGTCAGCATGATGAAAAGGATGCGGATGGGCTGCTCGCTCAAGCATTTCCCGGGCTACGGGGACAATGTCGACACCCATACCGGCATCGCGCGCGACGCAAAGCGCACAAGGGAAGAATTCGGGAGTTCGGACTACCTGCCGTTCCTCGGCGGCATCGGCGCCGGCGCGGGAATGGTAATGGTCGCGCACATAATCGTCGACTGCATGGACGGCGAGCGCCCCGCCTCTCTCTCGCCCGAGGTACACAGGATCCTGCGCGAAGATATGGGCTTTTCGGGCGTGATCGTGACCGATTCGCTCGATATGGGCGGCATAACGCAGTTCACGGGAGGCAGCGAGGCTGCCGTCGCGGCGCTCCTTGCCGGAAACGATCTGCTCTGCTGCTCGAGCTACGGGGCGCAGATCCCCGCCGTCCGTGCGGCGATCGCCGACGGCACGCTGACCGAGCGTCGCATCGACGAATCGGTACTCAGAATACTTGATTACAAACTCAGCCTCGGAATTATCGGATAAAAAAGAAAAGGATAGGAACAGCAAAAAAATGAAGTACGATACCCTGATAGTCGGTGCGGGTCCCGCCGGGATCTTCACCGCGATAGAGATGCTCCGCCGCGGGAGCAGGAAGAAGATCCTCATCGTCGAGAAGGGCAAGGCGGTCGAGAACAGAAGCTGCCCGAAGGCGAAGACCGGGCATTGCATGAACTGCAAGCCCTACTGCCACATCACGACCGGCTTTTCGGGCGCCGGAGCTTTCTCGGACGGAAAGCTCTCGCTCTCTGCATCGGTCGGAGGCGACCTTCCGAACCTTGTCGGAGAGGATCTCGTTCAGCAGACGATAGATTACACCGACAAGATCTACCTTGAATTCGGCGCCGACGAGAACATAGAGGGACTCAACAACGACGAGGAGGTCAAGGAGATCCGCCGCAACGCCATCCGTGCGGGCCTGCGCCTTGTCGATTGCCCGATAAGGCACCTCGGTACCGAGAAGAACCACGAGATCTACTACGCCATCGAGCAGTATCTCCTTAACAACGGCGTCGAGATACTCTTCGGTTGCGAGTGCAGCAATATAATCCTTAAGGACGGCAAGTGCCTCGGCATCGTCGCGAATGTCGGAGGGAAGGAGACAGAGATCCTTGCCGACAATACGGTCATCGCCGCGGGAAGAAGAGGCGCCGACTGGCTCGAGAAGATCTGCGCCGCCTACAACATCGCGCATCAGCCGGGAACGGTCGATATAGGCGTCAGAGTCGAGGTGCGCAACGAGGTCATGGAGACCGTCAACAAGGTGCTTTACGAATCGAAGCTGATAGGCTACCCCCGCCCCTTCAAGAACAAGGTGAGGACATTCTGTCAGAACCCCGGCGGCTTTGTGAGCCAGGAAAACTACGACAACGACCTTGCCGTCGTCAACGGTCATTCCTACAAGGAGTTCAAGTCGAGCAACACGAATGTGGCGATCCTCTGCTCGCATAACTTCAATCAGCCCTTCAATCAGCCGATAGCCTACGCGCAGAAGATCGGCGAGCTGTCGAATATGCTCGGCGCGGGACATATCCTTGTCCAGAGGTACGGAGACATCCTTGACGGTAAGAGAACATGGGCAAAGGAGCTTGCGCAGTCGAATGTCAAGCCGACCCTGCCCGATGCGGTTGCCGGCGACATCACCGCCGCGATACCCTACCGCACGATGACGAATATCATAAACTTCATAGAAGCGGTCGATCAGGTAGTCCCGGGCTTTGCCGCCTACGAGACGCTGCTCTATTCGCCCGAGCTGAAGTTCTACAGCAACAGGATCAGGATGGATGAGGATTTCAACACGAATGTAGAGGGACTGCATTGTCTCGGAGACTCGTCGGGCTGGACGCGCGGACTTATGATGGCGTCGGTCATGGGCGTGCTTATGGGCAGGAAACTCTCGTAAAGATAGGAAAGAGTCGTAAAGATAGGAAAGAGGTGATTAGATGAGTAAGAAAAAACAGCTTGTATTTATAATGACGGATACCCAGAGATGGGATATGGTGAACTGCTACCGCGAGACGGGGCTGAAGACCCCCTGCCTTGACCGCCTTGCGGCGGACGGCGTGAGGTATGAGAGAGCCTACACGGCACAGCCGGTCTGCGGACCCGCGCGCTCCTGCCTCTTCACGGGACTTTATCCTTCGTCGAACGGCTCGTGGGCGAACAGCATGGCTCTCGGTGACAATGTTCATACGATAGGTCAGCGCCTTCACGACAACGGCATAAATACCGCATACATAGGCAAATGGCACCTTGACGGCTGCGATTATTTCGGCAACGGCATATGCCCCGACGGCTGGGATCCCGATTACTGGTACGATATGCGCCGCTATATCGAGGAGCTTCCGAGCGATCACGACAGGATAAAGTCAAGACTGCCGCAGACCATGGATTTTGAGGACCTCGATCCCTCCTTCACCTACGGCTACCGCGTTATGCAGCGCGCCCTTGACTATATGGAGAAGCATAAGGACGACGATTATTTCCTCGTCGTTTCGTTTGACGAGCCGCACGGCCCCTTCCTCTGCCCGCAGCCTTATGCCTCGATGTACGCCGATTATGAGTTCCCGAAGAGCCCGGCGGTTTACGATACCCTTGAGGACAAGCCGATACACCAGAAGGTCTGGGCGGCGCAGAAGCCCTTCCCCGACAGGGAAAAGTTCACGATCAAACAGAAATATTTCTTCGGCTGCAATTCCTATGTCGACAGCCTCATAGGCAAGGTCGCAGATGCCGCGCCGAAGGACGCGATGATAATGTACACCTCCGACCACGGCGACCTTCTCGGCAGTCACTGCCTCTTTGCGAAGGGTCCCGCGGCATATGACGATGTGGCAAGGATACCCTTCATCATAAGGAATCCCGAGGGACTGCGCGGAGAGGTCTACACCCGCCAGCCCGTCTCGCACATCAATGTCTGCCCGACCATCATGGAGTATTTCAGCCTTCCGATCCCGCGTCAGTTCGAGGGCGGAAGCATACTCGGCACCACGAAGGACCTTGACGCACCGGCGGACGAATCCTTCCTTATCGAGTTCGGACGCTTTGAACTTGACCACGACTTTTACGGCGGCCTTCAGCTCATGAGATGTATCGTAAAGGATAATATGAAGCTCGTGATAAACCTTCTCTCGGACGACGAGCTTTATGACCTTGACAAGGATCCCTATGAGTGTAAGAACCTCATAAACGATCCCGAGTACAAGGCGACCCGCAACGCGCTCCACGACGAGCTGCTCGAGAAGATGAACGAAAACCGCGACCCGTTCAGAGCCTACTATTGGGAGAGACGCCCGTGGAGGGACGACGCGCGCGCGGCAACATGGCAGTACACCGACTGGACGCGCCAGAGGGAAAACGAGGAGTACGAACCCCGCCAGCTCGACTACGCAACGGGACTCACCATCACGAATGCGCAGAGAAAGAAGATCCACGCGGCGGAGTTCCCGGGCTTTACGCACCTTGACGAACTTATAAACTGGATCGAAAAGGATGCGATAAAGTGAACATAGACCTGCTTCCCGCAATATTTATAGTCATCCTCGTCGCAACGGTCGGAAGCACGATACAGAGGGTCACGGGCTTCGGTTTCGGCATCTTTGCGATGCTCTTCCTGACCCGCATCATCACCGTGTACGGGGAGGCGAATGCCCTCTCGGGACTGCTCTCCTTCACATCGACGCTGATCGTCGCGCTCTCGCACGCGAAAAAGGTCGATTGGAAGAACCTTCTTTTCCCCTGCATAGGCTTTGCGGTGATCTCGGTGCCGTCGATACTGCTCATGAAGAAGCTCGACAACCGGGTGCTGCTCATAATGCTCGGCGCGGCGCTGATACTGCTCAGCGGCTATATGTTCTTCTTCTCGTCGAAGATAAAGATAAAGCCGAGCCCCTTCACGGGACTTGCGGCGGGGGGCTTTTCGGGCATACTCGGCGGTATATTCTCTATGGGAGGTCCTCCCGTCGTCATATACTTCATGCAGTCGGAGGGGGATGACAAGGACAGGTACCTTGCGACGATCCAGATGTATTTTCTTCTCTCGAATGTCTACGGCACGACGGTGAAGGCGATAAACGGCTTCATCACGAAGGATGTCCTGATACTTGCCGCCTTCGGGACCGTCGGAATGATCGCCGGAATATTTATCGGGAAGCTGATCTTCAAAAAACTGCGCGTCGATATTCTGCGCCGCGTCGTTTACTGCTTCATGGCTGTCGCCGGAGTCGTGAATATCGTCTCGGCGATACTGAAATAAACATACGGAAAAAGGGGTCATTATGAAACTTGTAAGGGACCTTGTCGGCGGCTTCTTCATGGCTGTGGCAAACAGCGTGCCGGGAGTCTCCGGAGGAACTATCGCACTGCTCCTCGGCTTTTACGATAAGCTGATAGAAGCTGTCAGCGACCTTGTGTTCCATAAGGGCAAAAGGCTTAAGGGACTCGTCTATATCCTTCGCGTCGGCGGAGGCTGGGCGGTCGGGATGGTAATTTCGATCCTCGTGCTGGACAGGATCCTTGATTCGCATATATACAGCATATGCTCACTCTTTTTCGGCTTCATCCTCTTTTCGATACCCTTTACGGTGTTCGACGAGCGGAAGTGCCTCAAGGGTAGGTATTACTATATGTTCTTCGCGTTCATAGGCTTCATAATAATCGCGGGAATGTCGTGGACCTCGGCGATAAAGGCAGCCGAGAGCAATACCTCGATAGATTTCAGAGCCGTCACGGTCGGACTTCTCTTCGAGATGTTCGCGGTGGGGATATTCTCGACGGTCGCACTGCTCCTTCCGGGAGTATCGGGGTCGACCGTGTTCCTCGCCTTCGGGGTCTACTATCCGATAATGAAGTTCCTCCGTTCGCTGATAGCCTTCGATATGCCGGTCATAATAGGCTCGCTGCCCGCGTTCACCTGCCTCGGCCTCGGGGCTGCGGTGGGAGGCTTCTTCGGGATAAAGGGGATAAACTTCTGTCTGAAGAAATTCAGGAAGCAGACGGTCTATTTCACGGTCGGAATGCTTGCCGGATCGCTCGTTTCGATCCTCGTGGCACCCATGACGGCGGCAACGCCGGAGGGTATGCCCCCGAACCCGATGATGGGTTTCGGAAATTTCGACTGGGTATGCTTCTTCGTCGGAGCGACGCTTGTCTGTACGCTGCAGATACTCAGGCTGAAGCGCGAAAAGAAGCTCGCCGCCATTCTGAAGGAAGAAGAGAACGGTCCCGATGTCACCGACGGTGAAGAAAAAGACGGGAGCAACGACGAAAACAAGGACGAATGATACATAAAAGCACCGCAGCCCGCGGGAAAACCCGCGGGCTGCGGTGCTTTTTTCAGATGTACATATTTTTTATCTTCCGGGATACCGAGGGAGTCTCGGTCACGGCGGACGAGAGCGAGTCGCAATACTTTGCGAAGAGGTTGTCCGAGCGTTCTTCATCCTCCTCGAAGATGAGCGTTGCGGCAAGGTAGTATGCCGCGGCGGGCACGAACCTTGAGGAGAGAGGGAAGTCGGCGCTCAGGGCAAGGAAGACCTCGCTGAATGCGGGCTGCGTTCCGAGTCCGTGCGTCTCACGGTAATCCCGGTCCGCCTGCGCCGCGTCACAGCAGAAGGCGGCAACGATGTAGGGCGTGCGCTCCGAGTAGTCGCCGTCGCTCCCGTCGTTTGCCGGCTCGCCGAGAATGCGCAGAGCGGAATCGTAGATGTCCTTAACGGTCATGCATCAAGCCTCCGGAGCTTTTATCAGTTCTTGATGCCGAGGTTGAGAAGCACCAGCTCGTCGGCGTAGACTATCTGCGCACCGTAGAGGTGAAGGCCCTTCACGGCGTCGGCGAATCTCGCCTCGGGGCGGTAGGCGTTGATCTCCGAGAGCTGATCGGCGAAGGCAATCGCGCGCTTAGTTCTCATGAAGCATTTGTGGTAGGTGGTGTTGGTCGTGGTGTCTCTTCCGGTCTTGATATTGCCGGAGACATAGATCTTGCATCCGGCAATCGTGCCGAGGACGCCGCCGCTGAGCGCCGAGTCCTTCACATCGTTCGAGAGGCTGACCTTCGCCTTGAGGATGAGCGAGGCGATCTTCGGCGAGACCTCGATAACGATCTCCTCGTTGTCGCCGACATTGCCGTCGTAGAGCTTCTCTCTGCCCTTGATGATATAGTCGATGATGTTTGCCGCGGTGGTGTCATCGGTGGTGATGGTCCTCTTGGTGGCGATCTCGGTGTAAAGACCGTAAACATAGGAGTCGGCATCGTTTGCAAGAGCCGACGCGGCGACCTTCATGGCTGCCTGCATGAGCTTCGGGGTACACTGTGCGCGGTCGATGTCGTCTATCTGGAAGTTGAAGGCGCGGGCTCTGTCGATGGTAAGCTCGATGGCGGTGTCGGAGAGTGCCTGCGCCGACATATCGGTGTTCTTCGTGTAGTCGAAGATGTTTATGCTGCCGACGCCGCAGATCTTGACCGTGTTGCCCATTTCCTTTATCTCGCCGTCGAAATCGCGGTTGCAGTTGTTTACGGCGACATACTTTTTGTCAAGTGCTTCGTAGAGGGTCTCGCTCCATACTGTGGGAAGAAAATTTGAAATAGCCATAATAAATTATTCCTTTCGGTTTTTGTTTTGTTTTTCAAGGGATCTTAAGATAAAGCCGAGGTTCTTTCTTACCTCGCCCTGTGACATGGCGCCGATCTCTTCGATCGTAAGGTAGTTTACCGCGGAGCTTCTGACGGCGCCTGAGGAGAGTTTTTTGTTGCTTTCGTTGACTGCGGAGGCTTTCTTTTCGGCAGCTTCGCGCCGTACCCTGTGAAGGGCGCAGGCGGCGTCGAGCGGAACGCCCGCGCTGATGCTTTTTTCGACCTCATCGGGCAGCTCGGAGAGTTTCATATCGGGGAAGAGAGATCTGAAGCTCGAGTATTCCTCGTTTATGCGCTCGAGCCGCCTGAATTCATCGACAAGGCTGACGGGGGCGCTTTTCGGGGAAGGCTCGGGAGAGGGCGTGACCGCAGCTTCCTCCGCTCCGGCATCGGGTGAGGGGTCTGCGGCAGGCTCGGCAGCCTCTGTATCTGTCTCTTCTTCTGTCGGAAAAGGTTCTGCCGGAAAGTCCGCGGTCATATCTTCGGCGACCTGTCCGGTTTCGGTGATGTTTTCAGTTTCCATCGGTGCCTTTCCTTTCTTTTCTGCGTTTTCTGAGAGCCTCAAGGATGTCGCTCCTGCCGTGAAGGATACCGGGCGGGAGAAGCGCGACATAGGTCTCGGCATCTATTTTGTCGCTTGCAAGGAGCTTGTCAAGGATGCTCTGCGTCGTGATGAGTGCCGAGCCTTCCTCTTTGCCGACCTCGACCTTCGCCGTGATGTCGGAGGAGCTTATGCGGCTGAATACGGCGGTCTCGACGGTGTTTTGTCCGTCGGAGCCGCGGCAGAGGAGCGGGCGCTCGTCGGGGAAGAAGGCAAGGAGCATATCAGCCCATATCGCTGCAAGTTCGGAAAGACAGCGGGAGAGAGATGCTCTGACCCTCGAGAGGGGAAGGCGCGCCGATTCCTGCATGGCTATGATCGCGCTGGTGTTCGTCGGGTCGGCGTCACCGAGGGCGGTCTTCGTCGCGCCGCTCAGCTCCTTCGTCTCGGAGACGGCGCTCTCGATAAGCTCAAGGTAGCCGTCCTGCATCTGCCCGACCCCGAGGACCGAAACGGCATCGGAGATGTTTCCGCCTCCGACGGCGGCGATAGCCTCGCCGACCTCGTTGGTCCATTCGGGGATCCTGCTCTTGTCGTAGACGACCTTGGAGAACGCCGTGTCGGACATATGCTTCATGACCATGGCGTAGGCAAGGTTTATGTACTTCTGATTCGGGATGAGCGCCGTCACGGGAGAGGTCCCGTGGAAACTGTCCTTTGTCGGGATCCAGTTGAAGTAGGCTACGGGGTAGAGCTTCATCGGGGTCACGGCGTGGCGGATAAGGCAGTTCTTCACCGACTTTTCAAAGTGGACATAGCCGTCCTCGCGGTAGAATTTTATGATATAGGTAGCCTTCCCGTCGTCGAAGTCAAGCTCCTGTGCCGAGTAGTCGCCCCCGCCCGAGGAGGTGTCGCTGTCGGCGACGATGTTTTTCCGCTCTTCCGCAGAAACTCCCGCGCGCTTTGCCTCGCGGCGGAGAGAGGAGACATCCGCTCTTCCCGAGAGGATTATGTATTCCTGCGACTGAATATCCGCGCGGTTGACATCGGCGACGAAGAAGTTCACATTGTCGACCCTTCCGGTGACGATGTCGCCGGTGTAGGCTGTGCCTGTCCGCGCCGAGGGATCCCAATAGCAGTAGAATATTCCGTCGCCCGAGAGCGCCGCATCGAGCAGGCAGTCGCAGACGAGAGCTTCGAGCCTCTCTCTGTCCCAGCGGTAGGCGGCGTGGCGGTTCAGCACATCTATCGCGTGGTCGACCGTCTCGCGCAGGGCGCGGCTCTCGGCGAAGGGAAGGTAATCGTCGGCATAGCTTATCGAAAAATCGCCCGAGGCGACCGTGCATACAAGGTAGTCGACGATCCTTTTTATGATGTTGAAAACAGGGCGGGGAAGGTCGGGAAAAGAGGTCCCGTACCACTGATCGCCGCGGTAGTATCTTTCGTTGCGGCGTACCGTTTCGTAAAGCCCTATGCGGCGTTTGTATTCTCTCCCCGCCTCAAACTGCCGCCATGCGAGCGTGTAAGGTTTTTCCATATATTTTTCCTTTCTCATTCTCCTGCCTCAAGCATAAGGTCGAATATCCTTGCCGAAGTCCCCGATTCGCTCGTCAGAGAGACGGCGAAGAAGGAGCCTCTTTTCCTTGCGGGTCTTACCGAGAAGGAGACATAGGGAACATTCTGCACGCCGGTCAGGGTGTGGGAGCTTACGGTCTTGCCCGCGGCGTCAAGGAGCTTCAGGGTCGCCGTGCTGTCATCGAGCGCGGCGGTGAGACCTATCCTTGACGGGCGCCGCACCTTTCCGGGATCGGCGATCGGGATGAGGCAGGAGCGGTATTCTTTTCTGATCTCTGCTGGGGCTGTCGAACTCTGCGCCGTGTCGTAGCTCCGGCTCTCCGAGAAGCCGCAGAAGCGTGTCCCGTCGAAAAAGCAGTTCTCTCCGGCACATCCCAGCATAAATATCGGAGTGAAGCCCGAGTAGGTGTAAAAGCATCCGCTCCCGACCGAATATACCGGAGTTTTTCCCGTCTGGAAGCCTCCGCCGACGATGAAGATCTCGTCGGTCAGCTTTGAGAAATAGAGCGACATTCCGGCGCTGTCCGGAAAGATATTCCCGCTTCCGAGAGGCTCGGAGAGGCGCTTTACCGTAAAGAGGTCGAAGGACTCGCGGTCCGGGGTGTGAAGGAACAGACCGCTCTTTGACACCGAGACGACCGAGCCGCCGAGCCTTGCAAAGGAATAGGCGTTCGCACATCCCGCGAAGGGCGAGACCTGCACGGGGAAAGGCTCACCCTCAAACGGGAAGGGGAAGGCGAGCGAGCCGTACTCGGAGAAGATAAGTACCCTGTCGTCAAAGGGGCATATGCCCGTGACGGGGTATATCCCCGTGTTTGCGAGGAATCTTCCCGACGCGGGGAAGTAGATCCTGTCGGCGTTCCCGTAGGCACGCTCGGTCGCCTCCATGTCCTCGTCGCTTACCGGTCTTGAACTGAAGATGTAGGGATATGCCGTGCCGTTGTAGCCCGCGGCTCCGTAGGCGAAGATCATGTCGACGCCCTTTGCGCTTGCCTTTGCGAAGCTCCTCACGGTCGAAAAAGAGCTGTTCTGCGGCTTTTGGCGGATAGTCATCCATACCAAGATGATCCCGACCGGGAAACATCCGTCGGGTCCCTCAATGGTGCCGGAATCTTCATTGAATGAGATGGCTGAGGTGTCGATCTCCTCGCCGTCATGCTCTATCAGGTCTATCGAGGTCGGGGCAAAGCCGCCGGTGTAGAGCATATTCGCGGCGGTCGTTACATTGTAGGTTATCCGTACCCTGTTCGAGGCAAGGTTTTCGGACTCATACCGCTCTCCGCCCTTGTCGGGATCCCAGAGCTTTCCGACGAGCGGCGCGTAGCCGTTCATATCGGAAAGCTTCGTCGTCGCCCCGCTTCTGTAGACCTTTACGCTCGCGCCGTCGGCGACATAGACCTGACCGTCAAGCTCGAAAAAGCCGACCCTGCCGCCCGTGTTCGAGAGGACTTTTGCCTCGCCCCCGCTTATCTCTCCCGTTGCTCGGTCTATTTTGAAGATACGGTCGTCCGAACACATATAGATGCCCGAGTCGAGATCGGCGAAGCCGTCGACATTTCCCGTGAACGATGCCTTTTTGCCGAAGCCGCAGCGTCCGGTGAGCGAGCCGTCCTTTCCTATCCTGAAGTTGTCGGCCACGGCGGCGCCGCGGCTTCTGTCAAGGGGATAGCGGAGGTCGATGCCGGGGAAGCCCCGGAAGGAGATCTTTCCGGTTCCTTCCGAATAGATTTTCTGTTTCATAACGAACTCCTTTCGTCAGATAAAGTAGTTCCCGCAGGTGCGCTTTCTGCGCGGAAAGACGAAATCCTCCGTGCGGGAAGGCGGAGCTTCCGCCGATTGCCGGCTCATGACGGCGTACCGCAGAGCCTCGGGCGCGTGAGTCACCGAGTGAGGCTCGCCCGAGGCGTCCTCGGGTCTTTCGGGATCGCAGAGGAGCGCGGGCAGGCACCGGATAAGCTCTGTACACCTCTCGGAGATGAAGAGCTTCGGGCGATCGCCCCCGCCGGCAAGGTATTCGCGGAGCATTCTCCATCCGGGGACGCGCCGGTCGTCGGCGGGAGTCATCGGGGGCATACCTTCGGTCTTCTGCATTATCTCGAATCCGCTCTTTCCGCTGTCCTGCCTCCGGTTCCAGAGGTCGGGGGAGGCTATCGCGCAGAAGCAGCGCTGCCCTTCGGCGAGAGAGGCGACCTTCTCCGCCGCCGCCGACAGCGTAAGCCCGGGCGAGCAGTATTCCGAGATGATATAGAGGTTCCCGCCTTTGTCGGTCCCGGCAAGGAGCGCCGCGAGCATATCGAAGCCGTAGTCAAATGCAATGAAGCGCCGCGTGATCTCGGGGATGGCAGTTGCCTTGCATATGTGACGCGCCGGATCGAACTCGGGGAAGAACTGACCCTCGAACACATCCCAGCGCCCGAGCAGCCACGCATCGCGAAGGCGCGGTGAGAGGCTCTCGAGCTGGAGGGCGTATTCGGGGCAGGACTTCATCAGCGCCGCGTTGTCGTAGACCTTTGCGGGAATGAAACGGTAGTCGGAGGGATCCTCGCCTTCTCGGAATATGCGGTCGATGAAGAGCCGCTTTACCCACGCGTGACCGATGCCGCCGGGGTTGCAGGTAAGGTAGACCCTTTTCGGGAAGACATTCACGCCCCGCAGACAGGCCTTGAAAACAGAAAACTGATATTCGCTCAGTTGCGTTGCCTCGTCGATGGCTATGATGTCGTATTCCTGACCCTGGTAGCGAAGGGTGTCGCGATGAGAGGAGCAGAAGCCGAATTCGATGCGGCTCCCGTTCGGGAACGAGAGCCTCCGCTCCCCCTCCGACCATGTGAGTATCCCCTGATACTCACAGAGAAACTGCGAGAGGTGGTTTGCCTTAAGCTCGGGCAGAGAACGCCGCAGAAGCAGGCAGGAGATGCCGGGATAATTGAGGCAGAGGCCTGTGAGCTTTCTCCTGAGCGCCCACGACTTGCCGCCGCCTCTCGCGCCGCCGTAAGCCGTGAATTTCGCCCTTGAGGAGAAGAATTCCTTCTGCCGTTTGCTCGGGACACCCGAAATATGGATACATTCCATTTACATCCCGTCCTCGGTTATGTCGTGTTCGAAGACGAGGCGAAGCTGTCCGCCGTCGCATACCGACTGCTTTGCCGTGCCGTCCTCGGCATTGTATCCGAGCCGCTTCTTGAGGTAGACCGAAAGCACTGTCGGAGAAAGCGACGAATTCAGTGCCTCGTCCTCAAAGATCATGCAAAGGGAGCTGTATATTTCGGGGTATTCGGATGACAGGCGCGAGAGATCGCCGCCCTCAAAGCCGCAGTAGCGGAAGAAGCCGGCAAGGTTCGGTACCCGGCAATTCTTCGCTCCCGCGTCCTTTTTGCGGCAATCAAGGACATATCTCTCGGCAAGCTCCCGTATGGTCCCGTCCCGACACGCCGCGTCAAAATTACTGCACACCGCATCACCTTCCTTTCAGGTATTCCGAATAATGCACTTGCCCGTGAGTGCAGAGCGATTTTATCATTTTAAGGTCGCCCTTACAGTGCCGGTCGGTGCCGCGAGGTGCCATATGAGCAAATTTTTTTGCAAATTGCCCGCCGCTGTGGTATAATAATGCCATACACTTTGAAGGAGGCAGGCAATGAGGAAGATCTCGGCGGCGTTTATGACCGTGCCCTCGGAGGACGAAAAGATAGATTTTATCCGTTCGGAGCTTCGGGCGGCGCATTGTCCCCTGTTTTACGAGGGGGGCAATAAAAAAAGAGAGGCAGAGAGCCTCTCGGGATATTATCTTCTGCTCTGCCTGCTTCGGTCGGCGGGGAAGACGGACTTTATCGAGTTTATAAAAAAGGATCATTTCGGAAGGCCGAGCTTCAGAAATTATCCGTGGCTCGATTTCAATATCTCGCACACCTCGGGCATTGCTGTCTGCGCCCTCGGCGACGGAAGAAGGGTCGGCATCGACATCGAGCGCATCCCCGTGGGAGTCGACAGGGACAGGGTAGCCGAACGCTTCTTCTCGGAAAGAGAAAAAAAAGAGTACGCCCTCGGCGGCGGGACAGAGGAGGCTTTCGCCACTGTCTGGACGCGCATGGAGGCGTACTGCAAATATACCGGTCTTGGTATGGAAGAGACCGAACCGACGGGAAAGGAGCTTTCGGCGCTGACCTTCCTGACGAGGATGATAATTATCGGGAACAGGGAATATGTCCTGAGCCTCTGCTCAAAGAAGCTCGCGGGCGAGGGAGAGGACGGCGTGATCTCTCAGTTCTTCGAGAGGATATATGTCATGCCGAAATAGGCGGAAACGAGCGTGCCGGAGATCAGAAGACCGCCGATGATGTCGGTGAACCAGTGCGCGCCCGAAAGCAGGCGGCACACGACCGTGACCGAGGCGACGGCAAGGCAGATGACGACCGCCGGGATCCTTATCGCCGGCAGCTTTATGTGCTTCCCGAAATAGGCGGAGGCGGGGACGAGGATGCATACGCTCAGCATCGTGTGGGTTGACGGGTAGGAAGGCTCGGGGACCGTTTCGCCGGGCATCAGCACCGGACGGAGGTTTATTACCATATGCTCGAAGGCAAAGTAGACCGCGATGACGACGACAAAGAGTACAGCCATGCAGAGAAGCTCGCGGTCGACCCTAAGCAGGCTCCTCCTGCGGATGAGCTGAACGAGTCCGAGTACGGCAAGCCCCGCGGCGACCGCGATGGCAAGGTAGCCGAGGATCTCTGTCAGATCGTACAGCGTGTAGTTCGCCCCCGTAAGGTTGAATACCGCCGAATTTATCGAGGCAAAGCCGACGACCGTGCCCGTCGGAGAGGTTTCTTTCCTGTCAACGAAGAGAAGGCAGACCGTAAGCGCGACGAAGAGCAGAAGGCAGACAGCGGCGACAGAGAAGTACATAACAGCGTTTTTCTTTTTCATATCCATGGCTTTTTCTCCGATCGGGAAATTTTATAAGGTAATTATATATTATACCGCCGTGAATGTCAAGGACAAGCACGGAGGTTGCAAAAATGTCAGAAAGAGAGATTATTATGAAGCATAAATACAGCCTTGCGGTGTTCGACCTTGACGGAACGGTGCTTGATACACTCGGCGACCTTGCCGCCTCGACGAATTTTGCGCTCGGGGAGTACGGACTGCCCGCGAGGAGCGTTGACGAGGTGCGGCGCTTTGTCGGAAACGGGATAAGGCTCCTTATCGAACGCGCCGTGCCCGAGAATACGGCGGCGGAGACTGTTGACGGGGTCTTTGAGGCGTTCAGAGCGCATTACGCGCTTCATTGCGCCGACACGACGCGGGCGTATGACGGGATAAAAAGGCTGCTTTGCGACCTTCGCGCGGCGGGGATAAAAACCGCGGTCGTGTCGAACAAGGCGGACTTTGCCGTGAAGGAGCTTTGCCGGAGGTATTTTGAGGGACTTTTTGATATTGCCGTGGGCGAGAGGGAAAATATAAGGCGCAAGCCGGCGCCCGATTCGGTGCTTGAGGTGATGAGAAGCCTCTCGGCAACTCCGGATGAGACGGTCTATATCGGCGATTCGGATGTCGATATAATGACGGCGAAGAATTCGGGAACGCATTGTATAAGCGTCACATGGGGCTTTCGTGACAGAGAGTTTCTCCTTGCAAACGGAGCATATGACCTTGCCGACACAGCGGATGAGCTTGAAAAGAAGATCTTGTAGGAGACACGGGAGACGACGGGGGACGCGGGAAACTTTCTTAGAAGAAAGTTTCCCGAACCCTTCAAAGAACTTTTTGGCGGGTTACAGGAATAATGCCTTGTCTCGCGGCATTTTGCCTACGGCAAAACTATGGTGTCTTTTTGAGAAAGCTCCTCAAAAGTCTGCAAGCAGCCTTTTTTCAGAGCTTCCCCAAAAACCCACCGGAAT
>CAKXXW010000030.1 GCA_934378145.1 uncultured Eubacteriales bacterium | reverse complement strand
GCCAAGGATATGTCGGGTGAGAGTTGCGTCACGCAGATAGTTGCCCGCGGCAATGCCGGTGCGCTTGCGCTCCCGTTGATAAAGGGAAGGAAGTTCAGAAGGCTTGACCGGAATATGACCCGTGTCCGTACGGTGCAGTCGATCGTTGCGGTGCTTATCGTAGCTACTCTGACCTTTACCGTTCCGGACGCTGCGATACTTCCCGCGGCTGCGGCTCTGACACAGCTTGTCTGCCTTATCCCCGGAATGTTTGCCTTCCGGTTTACCGTAAGAAAATAACCATTAAGGAAAAAACGAATGAACGAAAGATTTGAGAGCATACTGAAGACCGTTTCGAAACCCGGCAGATATGCCGGCGGAGAGTACGGTCAGGTGATAAAGGATAAGGAGAAGGTCAAAGCCCGCTTTGCCTTCTGCTTTCCCGATACATATGAAATAGGGATGTCGAACCTCGGGGTGAGGATACTTTACGGTTGCCTTAACCGTGAGGATAATGTGTGGTGTGAGCGCGTCTATGCTCCGTGGGTGGATATGGAGGAGAAGATGCGCGAATACGGTCTTCCGCTGACCGCGCACGAGAGCGGAGATCCGATAAAGGACTTTGACTTTGTCGCGTTCACGCTTCAGTATGAGCTTTGCTATACGAATGTTCTGAATATGCTCGACCTTGCAGGGATCCCTCTTCATACCTCGGAAAGGGGAGAGGACAGTCCTATAATCGTCGGCGGAGGCCCATGTGCCTACAATCCCGAGCCGCTTGCCGACTTTTTTGATTGCTTTTCGATAGGAGAAGGAGAAGAACACCTTCCCGAGCTGACAAGGCTCTATATAAGGATGAAAGAAGACGGAAGCTATACCCGTTCGGCTTTCCTGCACGAGGCGGCGAGAAGCATCCCGGGTACTTATGTCCCATCGCTTTACGATGTCGAGTACAATCCCGACGGTACGGTGAAGTCCTACACTCCGAAATATGACGATGTCCCGCCACGCGTCAGAAAGCGCATAATCACGGACCTTGACAGCGTATATTACCCGACATATCCTCTGATGCCTTATATCGAGACGGTCCACGACCGTATAGTCCTTGAGGTCTATCGCGGATGTATCCGCGGCTGCCGGTTCTGTCAGGCGGGAATGGTCTACCGTCCCGTGCGTGAAAAATCGCCTGATGTGCTTTGCCGGAACGCAAAATGCCTCTATGAATCGAGCGGATATGACGAGATCTCGATGACCTCGCTCTCGATAAGCGATTATTCAAGGCTCCGCGAACTTTGCAACGGTCTGCTCGAATGGACGCCGCAGAATATGGTGAGCCTTTCATTACCGTCGCTGAGGCTTGACAGCTTCTCGCAGGAGCTTATGGAGAAGGTCGAGAGCGTCCGATCGGCGTCACTGACCTTTGCACCCGAGGCGGGAACGCAGAGACTGCGCGATGTAATAAATAAGAATGTTACCGAGGAGGACCTTCTCCGCGCGGCGGGGATAGCCTTCGCGGGCGGGAAGAGTACCGTAAAGCTTTACTTTATGCAGGGACTTCCGACAGAGACCGACGAGGATATAGACGGGATCGCCGAGCTTGCCGAAAAGGTCATAAACTGCTTCTATCACACGCCGGGAAGGGCAAAACGCGCGCCGCAGGTCACGATAAGCGCCGCCTGCTTTATTCCGAAGCCGTTCACGCCCTTCCAATGGGAGCCGCAGGCGACCCTCGAAGAGCTTGACGCAAAGCAGGATCATCTTTATCACAGGATAACCGACAGAAAGATCAAGTACAATCATCACGACGCGACAGGCTCGCGGATAGAGGCTGCGCTCGCTCGCGGCGACAGAAGGATGTCGCGCGTCCTTGACGAAGCCTTTGCACTCGGACTGAGGTTTGACGCATGGACGGAAATGTTCAGCTATGAAAAATGGCTCGAAGCATTTGACCGTGCGGGCCTTGATCCGGCGTTTTACGCCAACAGGCGTTTCGGCAACGACGAGGTATTCCCGTGGGAGGTCATCGACTGCGGAGTCAGCCGCGAGTTCCTTGCTTCCGAGAGAGAGAAGGCATACGCGGGCATTACCACAAAAAACTGCAGGGAGCATTGCTCGGGCTGCGGTGCAAATAAGCTGGGAGGTGAACGCTCATGGTGTCCGGGATCGAAGAACAGACTGTCGTAAGATCGGCGTTTGACAAAAACCTTATGGAGCCGCTGCCGGAGGCTAAGAATATCCGTATCAGGTTCAGGAAGACCGGAAAGCTCCAATTTATCTCTCACCTTGACCTTCAGAGAGTCATGAGCCGTGTGCTTGCCCGCTCGGGCGTGCCGGTGTGGTTCACGCAGGGCTTCAATCCTCATCCGAAGATGGTATTTGCCATGCCGCTTCCGATAGGAGTGCAGAGCTTCTGCGAATACCTTGACATCCGTATCGACCGCAGGATCACTCTCAAAGAGATAGAGGAGAGGATAAACTCGCAGGTGACCGACGAGCTTAAGGTCAGCAGAGTCTATATCCCCTCGACGAAATTTTCCGAGATCGCCTATGTCGGTTATGAGATCACGGTCGACTGCAACGGACTTTCGGCATACACCGCAAAAAAAACCGAAGAGCTTCTTACCTCGTCCCCCCTGATGATGAAAAAGCATACGAAATCGGGCGACAAGGAAGTGGATATTACCGCACTGATAAAGAGCGTCAGCGCGGAGTTCAGCGAGGGAAAGCTCATCGTGAAGACCGTTCTGAAGGGCGGGGAAGGCTCACTGAATCCCGAGATGCTCGTCACGGCGATGAAGGAGAGGCTCGGAATACTTGCCGACTATCCCGGTAAGGGCTATTACTCGATAATACGCACGAATCTTTACTTTGAAGATATGCGCGAGTTTGAATGAAGCAAAAATACCGGAAGCTGTACGCTTCCGGTATTTTTTCTCAGAATATACTTTCGATGACTTTTGACGCCTCGGGCGGAGAGTAGCGCCAGCGGTCGATGTGAAGAACATTTTCACCGATAAAGTATTTAAGCTCCCTCGCAGGTGCCGCTGGTTCGGCACAGGTGTCGATTATCGCGAGCTTTACCTTCATCCGGTCCGGGATTATATTCTTTATGTAGACAGCCGCGGTCTTTCCGGCAACTATACCCGCGGAGCGGTCCTTCAGCTCGGCAAGCCCTGCAAGATTCGGCGTAAGCTCTACGAACACCCCGTAATTTTCTACGCTTCGTACAATGCCCGCCACGGTCTGTCCCGCCTCAAATGCCGAGGCGTTCTCCTCCCATGTGCCGAGAAGCTCGCGCATCGAGACATAGATGCGCCGCGAAGCTTCGTCGACCGATCTCACGACACAGCGTATCGGCATACCGCAGAAGAGTCTGTCTCTCGGGTGTGCTATCCTTGATACCGAGATGCAGTCGACTGAGAGCAGGGAGGATATTCCGCAGCCTATGTCGACAAAGGCACCGAAGGGCTCAAGGTGCGTGACCTTCGCCGATATCACATCGCCCGGGATGAGATCGTCAAGGTAATTCCGCATACATTCGATCTGAGCCTCGCGTCGCGACAGACGGTAATAGCGCCCGTAACGGTCTTCCCCGGTTCCGATCACCTTGAAGCATACGGGCTTTCCGACCCGTGTGATTATGGCTATGTCTTTTACCGGCGCACCGGAAGGGTCGTAGCATACCTCCGATCTTTCGATAACGCCCCTCGCTCCGCGAAGGTCTATGTGAAGGTCCATATTGCCGTCGCACAGCAGTGCGGTGGATTCAAGGATCTTTCCGAGCTGCATAGCCCTCTCAAGTCCCTGATCCGAGGATATGTATTCGCGGTTTTCCGCAGTTCCCGAGAGTCCGCCCTCGGGCATATATCTGTTTTGCATACCGTTATTCCTTTCATCTGTCCCGTTTTTTGCGCGGAATCGTTCCGCTTTGCTATACGATATGCGTAAGAGAACGCCGATATGAATATATTTTTCGTTCCCGACGACCGAGGATTAGGGCGGAAAACGGGCGATTTAACGAGGAAAAACGAGCTTTGCACGGGCTAAATTAAAAAAATCGGGATTTTTTTGAAAAAGTGCTTGACAAGGCATGGGGTATGTGGTATAATGACCGGGCTTGAAAAAACAAACACTTATACGGAGGAAAAATCATGTCCACTTACATGGCAAAAGTCAACGAAGTAGAACGCAAATGGTATGTTCTCGACGCTGCCGGCAAGCCGATGGGCAAGACCGCCGTTGCCGCCGCAAACATTCTGCGCGGCAAGCATCGTCCCGAGTATACTCCCGGTGTCGATTGCGGCGAGTTCGTTATCATCATCAATGCCGACAAAGCGCTTCTCACGGGCAAGAAGCTCGAGCAGAAGTATTATTACCGTCATTCCGGATATATCGGCGGACTCAAGGCCGTTCAGTATAAAACGCTGATGGCTGAGCGCCCCGAGATGGCTATGGAACTTGCGGTCAAGGGTATGCTCCCGAAGAACACCCTCGGCAGAAAGTCTCTCACACGCCTTAAGGTCTATGCCGGCGATGCACACAAGCAGGCGGCTCAGAAGCCCGAAGCTTACGAGTTCTGAAAATAAGGGGAGGATATAGAAATGTACGAAAGCGCAGTGCCTTATTTCTACGGAACAGGCAGAAGAAAGAAATCCATCGCCCGCGTACGCATAGTTCCGGGCAGCGGTGCCGTTAAGATCAACGGCAGAGATATAGACGATTATTTCGGACTTGAGACCCTCAAGCTCATCGTCAACCAGCCCTTCACAGTGACCGGGACCGTCGGCAAGTTCGACATCATCTCGACCGTCAAGGGCGGCGGTGTTTCGGGTCAGGCGGGTGCCATCCGTCACGGACTCGCCCGCGCACTTCTTCAGGCGGATGAAAATTACCGTCCGGCTCTCAAGGCTGCAGGACTTCTCACCCGTGACCCGAGAATGAAGGAAAGAAAGAAGTACGGCCTCAAAGCCGCGCGTCGCGCAAGCCAGTTCTCGAAGAGATAATTTGCATATTTCCGAAAGGATGCGGATCTTCCGCATCCTTTTTTTCTTCAATAATATTGAAATCGAGGAAAAAGTATAGTATAATAGAATCATATTATGTTAAGGTGGTAGCTATATGGAACAAAAAAAGAAAGAGCTGCTCGGAGAGGGCAAATGCGGTGCCGAGGTCGGCTTTACCGTTGAAAAAGACGGGGACAGAGTTATTCTTACCGTCAGCGGCAATGGAGAGATGACCGATTGGATCGAGAATACAGAGGCTCCGTTTTATCCTTACCGCGACACGGTGACGGATATAGTTATCGGTGAGGGTGTCACTTCAATAGGCAACTATGCCTTCCGCGGCTTTTCGGAGCTTGAGAGAGTTACGATCGCCGGTTCTGTCATATATTGCGGTGCATGCGATTTCGATATGTGTCCGAAGCTCGTCTCGCTGACCCTCAACGAGGGTACCGAGGTCATTGGTCCCAAGTGCTTTGAGAAGTGTACGGCACTGACCTCGGTGGCTTTTCCCTCAACGCTGAGAGCGATAGATTTCAAGGCGTTCAGGACCTGCGACGCGCTGACCGATGTCAGCTACAACGGTACTGCGAGAGAATGGAAGGATAATGTCAGGATCAGTATGTCCTCACTCGGAAATGCGCCGATAGTGAATGCCGAGATAAAATTTAATCCGCTCAGCAAAAAATACCTTAAAATGACGGAAAAGCTTGCGAAGGTCGTAGCGGACGGCGGCGACGGAAGACTTTACATAGCTTCTCCGGATCTTACGGTCCCGGGAGTTAAGGAGAAATCCGGAGACACTACTCTGATAATTTTCCCCGACGGAGAAACGATGCTGATCGACTGCGGCGTGCCTTCCTCGGGCGGACATATGATGGATTTCATAAAGGCTGTCGGACTCCGTAAGCTAGATTACTTTGTGCTGTCTCATCCGCATGCCGACCATCTCGGAAGCTGGAAGGTCGTATCCGAATATTTCTGCGAAACTACCGGCGGCGGTATTGGAAAATACCTTTATTCCGGGTTTGAATATAAGATCGCGGAGGGGAAATTTTCAAAGTACCTCAGCGAACACGGAACCGAAATGCACCGCGATGTGCGTGCGGGAGATAAAATGAATATCGGAGGCGTCGATATTACCTTCTACAATCCCGATGCAGCGGCGCTCGATCCCGATAGCCTTGAAGACAAGGATGTAAACAATGTCTCGATCGCCATGCACTTTGTCTATGGAGATTCGACCTTCCTTACGGCGGGCGACCTCTTTGCAAAGCACGAGAGGACTCTTGTCGCAAGGTACGGCGAAAAAATGAAATCCGATATTATGAAGTGTAACCACCACGGCTGCTTTACATCGAATTCCGATGTGTGGCTCGATGCAGTACAGCCGAAGATAATGTATTCGCCCTGCGACGATGTAGTCTGCACAAAGCTCGAGGAAAAATTTGCCCGCCGCGGAATAAAGGTCTACAAGGTGTCCGATTACGGACTTACCGTGATCTCGATGGGCAAAAACGCCGATTACACGGTCGATACCGAATACAGCGGAGAAAAGAAATGAGTAAAAATAAGACTGTGAAACGCCCGAATATCCTTTTTTTGCTGACCGACGATCAGCGCTACGGAACGATACACGCGCTCGGGAATGACGAGATAAATACGCCGAATCTTGACAGACTCGTTCACCGCGGAATGTCCTTCACGAACGCGCATATCCCGGGCGGAACGGCGTCTGCCGTGTGTATGCCGAGCCGGGCTATGATAAATTCCGGCAAGACGCTCTTTCACCTTGAGGAGTGCGGCAAGAATATCCCGGCCTGCGATACCACGCTCGGAGAATGCCTGAAAAATTCCGGCTATCACACCTGCGGTATCGGAAAATGGCACAACGGTGTCGAGAGCTACGCAAGATCCTTCGACGGCGGTGCCAACATCTTTTTCGGCGGCATGTGGGATCATTGGAATGTGCCGGTAAACGACTATAAGGATGACGGCAAATACGATAAGGAAATAAACTTCACTCCGAATTTCACGGCGAACGAACAGCCCGTGAAGGTGCGCGCCGAGCATATTCATGCAGGAGTACATTCGACCGAGCTTTTCACCGAATCGGCTACCGAGTATATCAACGGATACACCGATGATAAGCCTTTCTTTATGTATCTGTCCTTCCTCGCGCCTCACGATCCGCGCACGATGCCAGAAAAATACCGCAATATGTACGATCCCGAGAAGATAAGCCTTCCCGAAAACTATGCCGAGATGCCGGCGGTCTACTACGGCTGGGCAGCCAAGGGCAGGGACGAGAACACCGAGGCTTATCCGAGAAGACCCGAAAAAATAAAGCAGCACATCGCCGATTACTATGCGATGATAAGCCACATCGACGATTGCATCGGAAGGGTCATGGAAGCACTTGAAGCCCGCGGTATGCTTGACGATACGATCATAGTTATGTGCGGAGACAACGGACTTGCCATAGGTCAGCACGGGCTTATGGGAAAGCAGAACCTCTATGAACACAGCATAAAGGTCCCGCTTCTCATATCGGGTCCCGGTATCCCCGCCGACAAAACTGACGACAGCCTTGTCTACCTTCTTGACATTTACCCGACTCTCTGCGAGATTTGCGGAGTCGGGATCCCTGCGTCGGTCGAGGGAATGAGCTTTGCGGGCAGATTTTCGGATACGCCCGAGGGCGGCAGGGAAGAGCTTTACCTTGCATTCCAGTCTCGCCTTCGCGGTATAATCCGTGATGGGTATAAACTTATCGAGTACCGCACCGAGGATCTGAAACTGTCACAGCTTTTTGACCTTCGGAATGATCCGTGGGAGAAGAACAACCTGTTCGGGCTTGACGGCTCGGAAAAGATCGTGGCTTCTCTTCGCGAGAGAATGTTTGAACTGAGAGATGAATGGAATGACGAAGGCACGCTCTTCGGTCAGCAGTTCTGGACTCAGTGGAGACAGTACGAGGCTGCGGCGCTGCACGGAATGGCGGGACCCAAAGGAGCTTCCATGAATGCCCAGGTCGCAAGCTGGGGAACCGATAAAAAATAAGTTGATCTGAAAAGAAGATTTACGGGATGCCGATATTTTATCGGCATCCCGTACGCTTTTGATGACAAAAAAACTTATTTAATGCGAGAAAATGCTGGACAAATTGACGAAAATGTAGTATAATTACATTCAGAATAAAAGAGAGGGTCTTGTATGAATATAAAAGAAATTGCCGGAAAGCTCGGTTACGAGACCGTGACTATGCCGTGTCCCGAGGCAGAAGTGACCGGAGGATATGCCGGAGACCTTCTGAGCTGGGTCATGGCGAGAGCCTCGAGAGGAAATATCTGGGTGACTGTAATGACGAACAGCAATATAGTTGCCGTTGCGACGCTTGCTGAAGTTAGCGCAATAGTGATCGCAGATGGGGAGGCTTTGCCGCAGAGCATTGCCGCGCTTGCCGAGGAACACAATATCAATGTGCTGAGAAGCGAAAAGCCTGCATTTGAGACCTCGGTCGGGATCGGCAAGCTGATCGGAGGCTGAATTCGGCTCCCTAAAATAAAGAAAAATACGGAAATTTCCAAAAAACAGTAGACAAACGAACTCATTTGTTATATAATATAACTTATATGCGGATAAAACGATCTGCCAGCCAGTAACCCACTACGGTGGGCAATTTTTCTGATTTTCATTATTATTGAAATATCATATCATATGCAGGAGGAATTTGAAAAGATGAAAAAGAATCTGACGACTGTCGAGTTTCACGGCACTAAAGAGCAGGAAGAAAAGCTTCTTGCCGTAATTGCCGAACACAAGGGAGTCAAGGGTTCGATGATGCCGATACTTCAGCAGGCACAGGATATTTACGGATATCTGCCGGTAGAAGTACAGCGCATCATCGCAAGAGAGACCGGCACACCGATAGAGGAGATCTACGGTATCACTACCTTCTATTCACAGTTCAAGCTCAACCCCACGGGTCAGGTAGCGATCTCGGTATGTCTCGGCACGGCGTGCTATGTCAAGGGTTCGGGTGATATACTCGACGAGCTGTCAAATCAGCTCGGACTTCCCGTCGGAAGCACGACAAAGGACGGCAGATATTCTCTTGATGCCACAAGATGTATCGGCGCATGCGGACTTGCTCCCGTACTTACCGTCAACGGTGAGGTCTACGGAAGACTTAAGACCGACGATGTAAAGACTATCCTCGCAAAATACAGAGACTGAGCTTTATATGAAGGAACTGTCGCTGAATGTCCTTGACATAGCGCAGAATTCGATAGATGCGGGCGCCAATCTGATATACATAGAACTGACAGAGGACGGATCCGGTCTTCTTACGCTTTCGATCCGTGACAACGGTCACGGAATAGATGAAAATGCGCTCGGAAAAGTCACCGATCCCTTTTATACTACCCGTACCACGAGGAAGGTTGGCATGGGTATCCCGCTTCTGAAGCTCGCGGCAGAGCAGGCGGGCGGGGAGTTGACCGTCGTATCGAAAACGCGCGAAAACGATCCCGTTTCTCACGGGACAGAGGTAAAGGCAACATTCTGCACCGACAGTATAGACTTCACTCCGGTCGGAGACATGGCGGCAACGCTTTGCGCGCTGATCCAGGGACATCCCGATATCAGCTATGTATTCCGTCACAAAACACCGGAGCTGGATGTATCTCTCGATACATCCGAAATGCGTGAGGTACTCGGCGAGGGGATCTCACTCGGAGAACCCGAAATACTTGAATGGATCGCGGGATACCTCAGGCAACAATACAATAATGAATAATATTTCGGAGGATAAAAGCTATGAAATCATTAGCGGAACTTGCGGCAATCAGAGAAAAGATGAAGGACAAAGTATCTCTCCGCGAGAATTCGTGTCAGATCCGCGTCGTCGTCGGAATGGCGACCTGCGGTATCGCGGCGGGCGCCCGTCCGGTGCTTTCCGCCTTTGTTGAGAAAGTAAACGAAGCCGGTCTTACCGATAAGGTGACCGTTTTCCAGAGCGGGTGCATGGGCGATTGCAGCCTTGAACCCGTTGTCGAAGTCCTTGAGGAAGGCAAAGACAAGGTTACTTATGTTAAAATGACAGCCGAAAAGGCTGCCGAGGTCGTCGAACAGCACCTTAAAGGCGGCAAGGTCGTCGAGCAGTACACGATCGGAAATTACAAGGACTAAGGTCAAGGAGGAAATAAAGCATTATGATACGCTCACATGTCCTGATCTGCGGAGGAACGGGTTGTACCTCTTCCGGCAGCATGGCGGTAAGGGAAGCGCTTGAGAGGGAGCTTGAAGCGAAGGGACTTACCGATGAAATAAAGGTAGTAACGACCGGATGCTTCGGACTTTGCGCACTCGGTCCCGTTATTATCGTTTACCCCGACGGAACATTTTACAGCATGATAAAGCCCGAGGATGTTGCCGAGATAGTTGAGGAACATCTTCTCAAGGGGCGCCCGGTCGCAAGACTCGAATATCACGAAAAGAGCGGAGATCACCACATCCCGACCTCTCTTTCGGAAACACAGTTCTATAAGAGACAGCACCGCGTTGCGCTCCGTAACTGCGGCGTTATAAACCCAGAAGACATCAATGAATACATAGCGCTTGACGGTTACCGTGCGCTCGGTAAGGTACTTACCGAAATGACCCCCGATGAAGTCATCCAGACAATGCTCGATTCCGGACTCCGCGGACGCGGCGGTGCCGGATTCCCGACGGGTCTTAAGTGGAAATTTGCCTCGGGCAACCGCGGCAAGGTTCAGAAGTATGTCTGCTGCAATGCCGACGAGGGCGACCCCGGCGCGTTCATGGACAGATCCATACTTGAGGGCGACCCGCATGCAGTTCTCGAGGCTATGGCTATTGCCGGATACGCCATCGGTTCGGATCAGGGTTACATTTATGTCCGCGCCGAATACCCGATAGCTATCCACCGCCTCGAGGTTGCCATCAAGCAGGCTCACGAACTCGGACTTCTCGGCAAGGATATATTCGGAACCGGATTTGATTTCGATATCCAGCTCCGCTTCGGTGCCGGCGCCTTCGTCTGCGGCGAAGAGACGGCTCTTATGACATCTATCGAGGGCAAGCGCGGCGAGCCGCGTCCCCGCCCGCCTTTCCCGGCAGTCAAGGGACTCTTCGGTCAGCCGACTATCCTCAACAATGTAGAGACATATGCGAACATTCCGCAGATCATCCTGAAGGGCGCACAGTGGTTCGCCTCTATGGGAAGCGAAAAGTCAAAGGGAACGAAGGTCTTCGCTCTCGGCGGCAAGATCACAAATACCGGACTTATAGAGATCCCGATGGGTACCTCTCTCCGTGAGATCATTTATGACATCGGCGGCGGAGTCCCGAACGGCAAGCAGCTCAAGGCTGTCCAGACCGGCGGACCTTCCGGCGGATGCATCCCCGCGAGCCTTATCGATACTCCCGTTGATTACGAGAGCCTTGCGGCTATCGGCTCGATCATCGGTTCGGGCGGTATGATAGTTATGGACGAGGACAACTGCATGGTCGACATCGCAAAGTTCTTCCTCGAATTTACGGTCGATGAATCCTGCGGTAAATGTACGGCGTGCCGTATCGGTACGAGAAGACTTCTCGAGTTGCTCGATAAGGTCATCTCGGGTAACGGTGAGCTTGAGGACCTCGACAAGATGGAACAGCTCGCGATGTATATAAAGACCAACTCGCTCTGCGGTCTCGGTCAGACGGCTCCTAACCCCGTTCTCTCCACTCTCAAATATTTCCGCGACGAGTATATCGCTCATATCGTTGATAAGAAGTGTCCGGCTCATGTCTGCAAGAGACTTGTCAGATACAAGATCCTTGAGGATAAGTGCCGCGGATGCACGAAGTGCGCGAGGAACTGCCCGGTCAACGCTATCAGCGGTGCCGTCAAGCAGCTCCATACAATAGATCAGCAGAAGTGCATCAAGTGCGGTGCATGTATGAGCGGTTGTGCCTTCAAGGCGATCGTCAAAGAATAAGAAAGGAGAGTTCAGGATAATGGATAACATTACAGTTACAATAAACGGCAAAGAATATGAAGTTGCCGCGGGCATTACGGTACTCGAAGCCGCAAAAGCCGCAAACATCAACATCCCGACTCTTTGCTACCTTAAGGATATAAACGAGATCGGCGCATGCCGTATGTGCGTCGTCGAAGTCTCGGAGGGCGGAAGGCCCTTCAGAATGGTCACGGCTTGTGTTTACCCCGTTTCAAACGGAATGGTCATCAAGACCGATACGCCGAAGATCACCGAATCGAGAAAGCTCAACCTTGAACTGCTTCTCTCGAATCACAATCAGGATTGCCTCTCCTGCATCCGTTCGACTACCTGCGAGCTTCAGAAGCTCTGCCGTGATTACGGCGTTTCGAGCAGCAGATTCGGCGGCGTGAAGACGGAAACTCATACCGATTATTCCTCCGAGGCTATAATACGTGACAACTCGAAGTGCATACTTTGCCGCCGTTGCGTGGCCGCCTGCAAGACCATGCAGGATATCGGTGTCATCGGAGCCAATAACCGCGGATTCGATACCGAGATCGGCTGTGCTTTTGAGATGAAGCTTGCCGATACTGCCTGCGTCAACTGCGGACAGTGCATCGTTGCCTGCCCGACCGGCGCGCTCCAAGAGAAGGATCAGACGGCAGAGGTCTTCGCGGCTCTTGCCGATCCCGATAAGAAGGTCTATATCTGCACCGCGCCCTCCGTCCGTGCGACGATCGGCGAATGCTTCGGATACGCTCCCGGAACAGATGTCGAGGGCAAGATGGTTGCCGCTATCAAGAGACTCGGCTTTGACGGTGTGTTCGATATGAACTTCACTGCCGACCTCACCATTATGGAAGAGGGTTATGAGCTTATCGGAAGGATCAAGGAGAACAAGAATCTTCCGCTCATCACTTCCTGCTCGCCCGGATGGATCAAGTACTGCGAGCATTACTTCCCGGAATTCACCGATAATCTTTCCACCTGCAAGTCGCCTCAGCAGATGTTCGGCGCGGTCATGAAGACCTACTTTGCCGAAAAGAACGGACTCGATCCGAAGGACATCTACTTTGTCTCGGCGATCCCCTGCACGGCGAAGAAGTTTGAGGTCAAGCGTGACCATCAGAGCGCGGCGGGCGAAGGCATCCCCGATGTCGATGTTGCCATCACCACCCGTGAGCTTGGCAGAATGATAGAGAAGGCGGGTATCGACTTCAGATCCCTTGAGGACGAGGAATTCGATAATCCCTTCAGCATCGGCTCGGGCGCGGGCGCTATCTTCGGCGCTACCGGCGGTGTTATGGAGGCTGCTCTCCGCACGGCTGCCGAGGTGCTTACCGGCAAGGAACTCAAGAAAGTCGAATTCGGCGAGGTCCGCGGTAACGAAGCTATCAAACTCGCAACCTACGATCTCGGCGGTCTGACCGTCAAGGTCGCCGTTGCCAGCGGAACAAAGAACGCGAAGGAGCTTCTCAACAAGATCAAATCGGGCGAGATCGAGGCACAGTTCGTCGAGATTATGTGCTGCCCGGGCGGATGCGTAAACGGCGGCGGTCAGCCGACCCAGCCCGCTTATGTCCGCAATAATACAGATCTTCAGGGACTCCGCGCAGCGGTTCTTTACAACGCCGACGCGAATAAGCTGAAATACAGAAAGTCTCACGAGAATCCGCAGATAAAGCAGATCTACGCCGAATTCTTCGGTGAACCCAACAGCCACAAGGCTCACGAGATCCTGCACACCTCATATGTAAAGCGAGGTCTCTGAGTTGACCTGAATCTCTAAAGGCAAGATGCTCCGACGCTTCATGCGAAGGAGCATTTTGCGACCTGACCGAAAATTACGGTGCCGGAATGGGCAAGATAATAAAAAAACAGAACAGGGAAGCAAAATGAATATAACTGTTGTATGCGATGTGCTTGGATTGCCGAATAACGGGACTTCGATGGCGGCTTTCAACCTTATAAACAGTATGAGAGACAGAGGACATCGTGTAAAGGTCGTTTGTCCCGATGTCGATAAATCGGGACGCGAGGACTACTTCATTACTCCGAGATATAATTTCGGCGTATTCAATAAATATGTAGCCAAAAACGGAGTCTCACTCGGAAAGGCGGACGAGGATATTCTTCGCGTGGCAATGGCGGATGCCGATGTCGTGCATATCCTTTTGCCGTTCTCTCTCGGAATATCGGCACAGAAGCTGGCGATAGAGAAGGGACTTCCGATAACGGCGAGCTTTCATTGCCAGGCTGAAAATATCACGAGCCATATTCACCTCAAGGACAGTAAGAAGGCAAATCTTGTGACCTATAAGATCCTGCGACACAGGTTTTTTGACAGGTGCGACTGCATCCATTATCCGAGCAAATTCATCTGCGATACCTTTGAAAGTTGCACGGGTCCGACAAATCACTATATAATTTCGAACGGAGTCAGCGGGGATTTCAGACGCTGTCCGGCGGAAAAGCCCGATGAACTTAAGGGGAAATTCGTGATACTCTTTACCGGAAGGTACAGTAGGGAAAAGCGCCACGATGTCCTGACCGATGCGATCGCACTTTCAAAGCACCGCGACGAGATCGTGCCGATATACGCCGGCTGCGGACCTCTTGAAAGTGAGATACGGGAACACGCGATCCACAAGATAGGTCGCGAGCCGGTAATGAAATTCTTCAGCCGTGACGAGATGGTGAAGGTAATAAACTATTCCGACCTCTATGTTCACCCCGCGGAGATAGAAATAGAGGCTATTGCCTGCCTTGAAGCCATATCCTGTGGGCGCATACCGGTGATAAGCAATTCTCCGAGGAGTGCGACGCGGAACTTTGCGCTCGGCGAAAATAATCTTTTCAGGTGCAATGATCCGCAGGACCTTGCCGACAAGATAGATTTCTGGATAGAAAATCCGGATGAGCGCAAGGTGTGTGAAGAGAACTATCTCGGTTACGCGACGCAGTTTTCGTTTGAGTCCTGTATGGTCAAAATGGAGCAGATGCTCTTAGATGCAATAGAGCTTAAAAAGAAAAAATAAACTCCGGGCTTCCGACTTTCGGAAGCCCTTTGTGCATTATTGATATTTTGAGAGGCGACTTGTAAGTCATATATAACAAAAAGAATAAATTTCGGGAATTTTTCGTAAGGCTATTGACAAAAGGCTTTTATAGTGGTATCATATCATCGCTTTAGCTGAGTAAAGTAATAAAGTGTTTCCGGAGGAAATTCAAATGAAAAAATTAATTGCTGTACTTCTTTTGGCTGTGGTCATCGCACTGCCGCTCGTATCGTGCGCAAACGGTGCCGCATCCGATGCCGAATACATAGAGAAAAAGGGAACTCTTGTGATCGGTATAACCTACTTTGAGCCTATGAACTATATGGAAAACGGCGAACTGATCGGCTTTGAGACCGAGTTCGCAAAAGAGGTCTGCAAGATCATCGGTGTTACCCCGAAATTCCAGGAGATAAATTGGGAAACCAAGGAGATCGAACTTAAGGGCAAGACCATCGACTGTATATGGAACGGACTTACGATAACTCCCGACAGAAAGGATTCAATGTCGATCTCGACCGCTTATATGAGAAACAAGCAGGTCCTCGTTATGAAAAAGGACAAGGTCGGAAGCTATTCCGATGCGGCTTCATTCAAGGATGTAAAGATAGTCGCTGAGATGGAATCCGCGGGCGAAGAGGTTGCGAAGACGAATGATCTCTTCAAAAGCGCAAGCTATACGGCTGTGAATTCCATGAAGGACGCGGTCGTAGAGGTCGCCGCCGGAACCGCCGACGCCTGCATTATCGACTATATAACAGCTCTCGGTATGATAGGAGATGGAACCTCGTTTGACGGTCTTGCGGTCGACAAGAACTTTGCTTTCGGCGAAGAAGAATACGGGATCGCATTCAGAAAGGACAGCGACTTCACTGCAAAGGTCAACGCGGCGATCGAAGAGCTGAAAAAGAACGGAAAGCTCGACGAGCTGGCTGAAAAGTACAAGATAAAAGAACAGCTTATAAAGTAAAATGTCGGAAATAATCCAGTCGCTCACTTCGGGATTTCTCCTGAATGTTCTGATATTCTTTACGACCCTTGTCGGTGCTGTGCCGCTCGGGCTGCTTATAATGTTTGGAACACGGTCAAAAATAAAGCCGCTCGCATGGATTTTCAAAACCGTCGTTTGGGTCATAAGGGGAACGCCGCTGATGCTTCAGCTCATCGCGGTGTTTTTCTTGCCAAGTATCCTTTTCGGTCAGACCTTTGACCGCGTTACCGCAGCGATAATTGCTTTTGTCATCAACTACGCCTGCTATTTTTCGGAGATATTCCGCGGAGGGATCGAAAGTATCCCGCGCGGTCAGTACGAAGCCGGCGCTGTACTCGGAATGACGGGGAAACAGGTATTTTTCAGGGTCGTTCTGATGCAGGTGGTAAAGCGTATCGTGCCGCCTATGGGAAATGAAATAATCACACTCATAAAGGATACCTCGCTTGCCAACATTATTTCGGTTGCCGAGATAATCATGACCTCGAAGAGATTTCTTGCCAAGGGAAATATCTGGCCCTTTTTGTCGACCGCGGTATTTTTCCTGCTCTTCAACGGTATCGTAACGCTTATTTTGAATCGCGTCGAGAAAAAGCTCGATTATTATAAGATCTGAGAGGTTTGGCCGTGTCGTTTCTTGAAGTAAAGAATATTTATAAGGACTTCGGCAAGACCGAGGTAATAAAAGGCATCAGCTTTTCGGTGGAAAAGGGAGATGTCGTCAGCATCATCGGCTCATCGGGCGGAGGAAAGACCACGCTGCTCCGATGCCTCAACCTGCTTGAGATCCCCGACCGCGGGAGTATACGCGTCGGAGGAGAAACGGTCTTTGACGCCGATGAAGGAAAGCTGTCGGAGAAAGAGCTGAGGCTCCGTCGGCTTCATTTCGGACTTGTATTTCAGCAGTTCAATCTTTTCCCGCAATACAATGTTTTCGATAATATCTGTCTTGCACCGAAGCTGATGGCGAAAAGCCGCCCCGATTATAAGGAGAACAAGGCTAAGATAAAGGCAGAGATCGAAGGCTCGGCGCTCGCTCTGCTTGAGCGGATCGGGCTTGCCGACAAGGTGAAGAGCTATCCGTCCGAGCTTTCCGGCGGTCAGCAGCAGAGGGTGGCGATCGCCCGTGCGCTTGCGCTTCATCCCGATATCCTGTGTTTTGACGAGCCGACGAGTGCGCTCGACCCCGAGCTGACCGGTGAGGTGCTGAATGTCATAAAAAGCCTGAAAAACGGTGACATGACGATGATAATAGTCACTCACGAGATGGAATTTGCCAAAAATGTCTCGGACAGGATCATTTATATTGCCGACGGCATAATAGAGGAACAGGGCAGTCCGGAAGAACTTTTCGGTAACGCTCAAAGCGAAAAAACGCGATTGTTCCTGAACAGATCCCTGAAATAAATAAATTTGCCCGCCACGCATCTCGTGGCGGGCCATTTTGTTGAATAATTCCATAAAGGCTTTTTTGAAAAGGATAATTTTTTTGGATATGATATATTGACTTTTATTCCATGACGATGCTATAATTTTCTCTGAAGGTTATTATAATAAATATAACCTATTGTACCCGCGTCGGGGACGCAAAAAGAAAGGCAAAATAAACAGAATGAAACAGTTTAACATAACGGGAATGAGCTGCGCGGCTTGCAGCGCCCGCGTTGAAAAAGCAGTTTCAAAGGTCGAGGGCGTGACCTCATGCTCGGTCAGCCTTCTGACAAATTCAATGGGAGTCGAGGGCAGTGCCAGCGATTCGGCAATAATCTCTGCGGTCGAAAAAGCGGGCTATGGCGCGTCGCTGAAGGGCGCACCGCAAAGCAGTACGACGACCGCGGCGGCAGATGATCCTCTGCGCGACAGAGAGACGCCGAAGCTCCTTCACCGCCTTATCGCCTCGGTCGGATTCCTTGTGATCCTCATGTATATTTCGATGGGGCATATGATGTGGGGATGGCCGCTTCCTTTGTGGCTCGAAGGAAACCATATCGCTATGGGTCTTATTCAGATGATCCTTGCGGCTATCGTTATGATAATCAATCAGAAGTTCTTTACAAACGGCTTTACGAGTCTTTTACATCGCTCTCCGAATATGGATACGCTTGTGGCGCTCGGCTCCATGGCATCGTTCGTGTGGAGCGTTATAGCACTTTTCCTTATGACCGATGCACAGCTCAGGGGCGACAGCGAAGCCGTTATGACCTATATGCACGAATTCTACTTTGAATCCGCGGCGATGATCGTTACGCTTATCACGGTCGGTAAGATGCTTGAAGCAAGGTCAAAGGGCAAGACCACCGATGCCCTGAAGGGGCTTATGAAGCTCGCTCCGAAGACCGCAACGGTCGTGGTCGACGGGAAGGAAGTTACCGTTCCTATCGAGCAGGTAAAAAAAGGCGATATTTTCGTAGTTCGCCCGGGTGAAAACATTCCGGTCGACGGAGTCGTGACAGAAGGCAACAGCGCTGTCAACGAATCGGCGCTGACCGGCGAGAGTATTCCGGTAGATAAAGCAGTAGGCGACAGAGTCTCTGCTGCGACGGTGAATCAATCGGGCTTCCTCCGCTGTGAGGCTACGCGCGTCGGTGAGGATACGACCCTCTCTCAGATAATCAAAACAGTCAGTGACGCCGCGGCAACGAAGGCTCCGATCGCAAAGATCGCCGACCGTGTTTCGGGCGTTTTCGTACCTGTTGTAATGGGTATTTCGCTTGTGACGCTTGTCGTGTGGCTCCTTATCGGCAAAGAGTTCAGCTATGCGCTGGCAAGGAGCATTTCGGTGCTTGTGATAAGCTGCCCCTGCGCCCTTGGGCTTGCTACACCGGTCGCAATAATGGTAGGCAACGGTGTCGGTGCGAAAAACGGGATACTTTTCAAGACCGCCGCGTCCCTTGAGGAGACCGGAAGAGTAAAGACGGTCGTACTTGACAAGACCGGAACGATAACCCGCGGCGAACCCGAAGTGACCGACATCATTCCCGCCGACGGATTCAGCGAAACGGAGCTTCTTTCACTTGCCGTATCCCTTGAAGGCAAGAGCGAACACCCTCTCGCAAAGGCGGTCGTCCGCTATTCCGAAAATTGGACTGTACCTGTAAAAGAGGTCTCGGATTTTTCGGCGCTTCCCGGGAACGGAGTTACCGGAAGGCTTGACGGCAAGACGCTTTTCGGCGGAAGCCTGTCGTTCATATCGGAAAAAGCCGATGTCGGAAATAATATGCGAGAGATAGCCGAGTCGCTCGCTGAAAGCGGAAAGACGCCTTTGCTTTTCTCCTGCGACGGCAGACTTGCTGGTATCATAGCCGTGGCGGATACGATAAAGTCGGATAGTCCCGCGGCGATCGCAAGGCTTCGCAATATGGGCATAAAGGTAGTTATGCTTACCGGTGACAATGAACGCACGGCGAAGGCTATCGGAAAGCAGGCAGGCGTTGATGAGGTCATAGCCGGTGTCCTTCCCGACGGCAAGGAAGCCGCTATCAGGCGTTTGCAGGCGAGCGGAAAGGTCGCTATGGTCGGAGACGGCATAAATGACGCTCCGGCGCTCGTCCGCGCGGATATAGGTATTGCAATAGGCGTGGGAGCCGATATTGCGATCGACGCGGCTGATGTCGTGCTTATGAAGAGCAGTCTTGCCGATGTGCCTGCCGCGATAAAGCTCAGCCGTTCTACACTTACAAACATCCGCGAAAACCTTTTCTGGGCATTCATTTATAATACAATAGGTATTCCGATCGCTGCGGGATGCTTTGTCGCTCTCGGTCTTACCCTGAATCCTATGTTCGGAGCGGCGGCAATGAGCCTTTCGAGCTTCTGCGTTGTTACGAATGCCCTGCGGCTCAATTTCTGCCGTATCTACAAAGCCGAAAAAAATTCGCGTCCGGCAGCCGATGCATCCGTTCAAAGCCAGTCAGCTCCTTCCGAAACGAGCTCAAAAACCGTCAGGATAGAAGGAATGATGTGCGGACATTGCGAGAAAAGTGTAAAAGAAGCCCTTGAGGCATTTCCGCAGGTCATAAGTGCCGAGGCGAGTCATACCTCGGGTACTGCGGTGCTTAAGCTCAGTGCGGAGCTTTCCGACCGCGAGATAAAAAAGGCTATCACTAAGGCAGGATACAAGGTCGTATAATAATGGGAAGACGAACTCGCAAGACTGTCGTGGATCTGACTCTGTCCGACGAAGATGAAGACGACGAAGAAAATGAAGCAGATAAAAAAGAAGCTAAAAAAGATAAAAAAGTTAAAGAAGTTAAAAAAGACAGCGGTTCTTCCGGACATTTCAGACCCGAAAATTGGGCAAGGAAGTGTGCCGACCGTGACTACAAATTAAAAAGCACTCTTGAGCTTGAGAAAAAATTAAAGGAGTTCAAAAGCTGTCGGGAGCCTGAACCTTTCATCATCAAATGTCTTGAAAAACGCATTATCGACGAGATCACCTGTAATTATCTGGTGTTATCCGGAAGTGTGGTTCAGAGAGGAAAGATGCGGCGGCTGATCCGCGGTCTTGATATCGGATCCGCGGATCCGGATCTTGTTGAGGAAATGTATGCGCTGAGGCGTGCCACCGAGCTTGTCTTTTCGACGGCAAAGGAAGGCACTCCTCTGACCGAAGAATTTATAAAAAAGATCCACGCGATCATTATGACCGATATGTATGACGGCGGTGGTAAGTATCGGGAAAAGCGTGTGATGCTTCCGGCATGTCCGAAAGAGCCTGCAAAACCCGAATATATTGAAAGAAGGCTTCGCGAGCTTCTGTCATCGGAGCTTGTATACGATAAAAGCATTCCGATATGGAGCAGAGTCGAACGCTTTCACCTTGAATTCGAGGATATTCATCCTTTTGACCGCGGAAACGGCAGGGTAGGAGCTTTGC
>CAKXXW010000029.1 GCA_934378145.1 uncultured Eubacteriales bacterium | reverse complement strand
GGCAGTGCCTGCCCCCGTACTCGCGGTACATTAACCTGATGCCGATGACCCTCACCCGGAGCCAAGGCTTTTCTGTATGTGGCTCGCTTGCAAGGCGAAGGGTGCGCGAATATTCACCGAAGGGGAAATTCCGGGAATTTTGCTTTGAAAAGGACACCCAACGGGTGTCCTTTTCTGTTGGAGGCGCCTCCAAGTATAAGCCTCTTAAAAGATATTTGAGGCAAAAAGCCCGATTCCATCAGGAATTTCGGGCTTTTTTCATGCTCTCAAAAATGTAAAAATAAAAAGATATTTTTCCCCGGTTTCGACCTTCCACGCGGAATCGGACCGATGAAGTTGACTTTGAACAGAATATATGATAAAATAATATATGAAGAGCCGGATTTATGAGGTGAAAAATGAGAGCAGCATTTCAAATACTTGCCATACCCTATCGAATGATTGATGGCGCTCCTTTCTATTGTGTTTTTCATCGTGCCGATTTCGATCAATGGCAATTTATAGCCGGAGGCGGCGAAGATAATGAAACGCCTTTGCAATCCGCAAAAAGAGAAGCCTTGGAAGAAGGCGGAGTGCAGTCAGGTAAGTGGATGGAACTGAAAAGTCTATCTTATATTCCTGCTACAGTGATATCCGAAAAACATCGTCGGCATTGGGACAAGGATACTTATGTAATTCCCGAATACACGTTCGGTTTTGAGTGCAAAGAAGATATAAAATTGTCCCCCGAACATACGGAGTGTGTTTGGCTGACTTATGATGAAGCAACCAAGAAGCTGAAATGGGATTCAAACCGCACGGCGCTCTATGAGCTTCATTGTCGTTTGGAGGTTAAGTGATGATAGAAAAAGAGGAACTGTAAAGCTGGCAAGCAAAAAATTCAGTGCAGTATAAAAATATCTTTTAAGGAGCCTGTAGCCAAAGCAAAAGAGCATCCCATCGGGATGCTCTTTTGCTTTGGAGGCGCCTCTCCCTTCATCGCCCGCGCCCCGCGCGCCTGCGCGCGGGATCCGGTCCGCATTCGCCGCAGGCAGTGCCTGCCCCCGTACTCGCGGTACATTAACCTGATGCCGATGCTATCACCCGGATCCGAGGCTTTTCATCCCTCTTCGCTGTCTCCGAGGGATGCCTTTTTTATTTTTTCAAAGCTCTCGTCGGAGAGGCTGTGTTCGAGCAGGCAGGCTTCCTTTTCGGCGGTCTTTTCATCTACGCCGGCATTTACCAGCCTGTGCTTGAAAAAGCAGTGCCTTTCATATATCTTTTCCGCGATCTCACGACCCACATCGGTCAGATACAGGTATTTGTTTTCGATGCGGAGGAAGCCTCCTTCTTTAAGAAGCGAAACGGCGCGGCTGACGCTCGGCTTGCTCACGCCGAGCTGTTCGGCAACATCGACCGAGCGTGCCGTTCCCTGCCTTTTTTCGATAATAAGTATAGCTTCCAGATAATCTTCTCCCGAAGCATGCAGTTTCATGCCGTCACTTCCTTTTTTTGTGAATTTACCTGTCGGCGATCATGCCGATCATCTCGGAAATGATATTATTTCCGAAAAATACTCCGTCGCGGGTAAGGGTGACCCTGTCTCCGTCCGTATTCAGATATCCCGCATCGGCAAAGGCTGAGAGCTTTTCGCCGAAAAGGGAAATAAGATCTATGCCGATCCGCTGTGAGAATGCATCAAGGCTTACGCTGCCTTTCTGCATGGCATAGATCAGCGAGTCAAGTGCGCGATATTCGGGGCGGAGGACTCTGCCCCGCGAGCATACGCGTATCTCCTCCGAAATATCCGGTACGGTGTGCGAATTGTGGTAAAAATAATTTTCGATATTTCCGCCCGCGCCGTGGCCGAGCGCGATGCAGCTTCCGCCGCCGTGACGGATCTCCATATAGTCGTAGCGGTCGCGGCTGTCCTTTACGAGCTTTGTCAGCTCGAGCATTTTGTAGCCGTGCGGCTCAAGCTTGTCGAAGATCATATCGAAAAGCTCTTTTTCGCGCCGCATATCGAGCATATCGGCTTTTGTCTTTTCGTCGAGCCGGCGGTACAGCGGGGTCTTTTCATGGAGCATCAGCGAATAAAACGATATTCCGGCTGTGTCGAGCTGCGATATTATCTCAAGGTCGTTTGCAAGCTGCGCGTCGGTTTCCGCGGGATAATTGTAGATGAGGTCTACGCTCGTGTTCCGTATCCCTGCTTTTATCGCTGCAGCCACGCGCGAGGCGGCAAATTCTCCGCTTCCGCGCCTGCCGAGCAGCTTTCTCGCACCGTCGTCAAAGGTCTGTATACCGACCGACAGTCGGTTCACTCCGCCCTCCGAGAGGACTTCGATCATCCCGTCCGAAAGCCCCGTTGCCGAGGTCTCCACGCTGATCTCCGCCCCCGGTGCGATCGAAAAGCTGTTTTTAAGCTCCGAAAGCACTTCTTTCATCTGTGCGGGAGAAAGTGAGGTAGGTGTGCCTCCGCCGAAGTTTACAGCGTCGATGGGAGCCTTCATGTACGGGTAGCCTTGTATTTTGTGCATCTCTTCAATAAGGTATCTGTGATATTCACGCCGGTCAAGCTCGTCGGGGCGGTGAAAGGGGCAGAATGAGCATATCTTATTGCAGAACGGCACATGAAGATATATCACGCGCCGGCTGTCGGGCTTGCCCCCGAGCACGGCGGGGAGATATTCCTCCCCGCCCGTGTCGGAGGTATAGCGCTTTTTGAGATCGCGCGAGGCGTCGTGATGGCTTTTATAGCGGCTTGAAAACATCAGTTCCCGCTCTTGAACGAGAAGGCGGTATCGGGATAGAGGATCTCAGCCAGTTTCTGATAAGCCTCGGCAAAGCGGCTGTTGGGCTTGTTGTGGAAGAGAGTCTTCTCGAGATAGAATACCTTTCCGTTCTTTACGGCATTCAGAGAATTCCATACGGCATTGTCACCGTAGGTCTCCTCGACCTGCTTTTTCGCAGCATCGGTACCGGCATGGCACTGGATTATTATGATATCGGGGTTTGCCGCAAATACGGTCTCAAGGTTGATCGTCAGACGGTCGGCACCTTCGGTGTTCTGCCAGTCATCAACGATATTTACGGCTTTCATAGCCGTTACCATTCCGCCGACGACGGTGGAGGAGGTGTTGGCTTCAAGTTTGCTGGCGTTGGCGAACATGCTGAATACGCGTGGCGCGTTTTCATCGGGGATCTCGCAAAGGACTTCCACGACATCATCGAGAGCCTTCATCGCTATACTGTCCCAAAGCTCTGCTTTGCCCGAAAGGTTGCAGAATACCTTGAACCATTTCAGATAATCCGAGAAATCGTCGTAGCTGACGGCGATGACGGGGATGCCTGCCGCCTTTGCGGGGCTTTCAATGGTGGAGTAGCCGCTCATAGCGGTGGAGCAGATGATAAGGTCGGGTTTCAGGGCAACGATCGTCTCGGTGTTCCACTTTTTGCCGGAGGACGAGGTGGCGACCACTGTCATACCCGCATCGGTCGTGATGTCTCTGCCGATATATTCGGTATAGAGAGCCTGCGACGAATCGCCGCCGATGCATCCGATAACGGATCCGCCCGCTTCATACCAGAGAGTCGTGAAGCTGGCATAGAGGTTTACGACTTTCGCGGGATTCTTCTTTATCGTTATAGTGGAACCGTCGGTGGATGTCGCATCCTTGAAGGTGACGGAATCTTCGTTTACGGTAACTTCGTTTGCCTCCGCGAGGAATTTCTCTTTGAAGGCGGCTTTCAGTGCTTCGTTTTTGTCGTTGTCGTCGTTGTCATCGGGCGGGGTCTCGGTGTTCTCGCCCGTAGTGGTACCGGAATCGTCGGAGCCGGATGTATTGTCGGGTGTGTCGGGATTTGTGCCGGTGCAGGCGGCAAGCGCTCCTGCTAGAAGGCAGAGGCAGAGAATCATGGCTAACAGTTTTTTCATTTGTTTTTCCTCCGTGTTTTTGGAATTCATTTTATATCAAAGGTGGTCCTTTGCGGGATGAAGTACGGACATCCGTGTATCGGGTCGCGGTAGACCGCGGCTTCGATCTCGAAAATGTCGCGAAGATTTTTCTCGGTCACCATTTCATCGGGTGTCCCCATTGCAAAAAGTACGCCGTTGCGTATTGCCGCAAGGTGATCCGAGTAGCGTGCGGCAAGGTTTATATCGTGTAAGACCATTACTATAGTGATGCCGAGTTCGCGGTTAAGACGCCGCACAAGCTCCAGCACCTCCACCTGATAGCTGACATCAAGGTATGTTGTCGGCTCATCGAGTATAAGTATCTCCGGCTCCTGCGCAATTGTCATGGCGATCCATGCGCGTTGCCTTTCACCGCCCGAAAGGGTGGCGAGGATGCGGTCCTTCAGATGCGTGAGCCCCGTAAGCGAGAGCGCGCGGTCGATGATGGCTCCGTCGTCGGCGGTCATGCCGCGTCCGAAGCGCGAATACGGAAACCTTCCGTAAGAGACCAGCGTGCGCACATCTATGTCCGGCGGGGATTCATGTACCTGCGAAAGATAGGCGATCTTCTGTGCGAGCTGCTTCGGCGGGTATGCGGACAGCTTTTTGTCGAGATATACGACCTCGCCCGACCGCGGAGTCACCGCCTTTGAAACCGTCTTGAGCAGGGTCGATTTTCCGCACCCGTTCTGACCTATGAGCGTTACCACCTTGCCCCGACATATTTCGAGCGACAGCCCGTGAAGGACTTCCTTTTTGCCGTAGCCGACGGTAATGTTGCGGAATCCGAAATACATACGCTCACCCCCTCTTGCCTTCCCGCGTGCGCAAAAGATACAGGAAGAACGGCGCGCCGATGAAGGAAAGGATGATGCTGACGGGTACCTCTCCGGGCGGCAGGATGACTCTTCCCACCGTGTCGCATATGCTCACGAGGGAGAAACCGAGAAGCGCCGAGGCGGGGAAGAGGTATTTGTAATCCGACCCGACAAGGAGCCTTGCGATGTGCGGTACGACAAGACCGACAAAGCTGATAAGCCCCGCGACCGAGATCGCCGCGCCCGCAAGGAGCGAGGATACCGCGATCAGGAAGAACCGGAAGACCTCAGTGCGAAGTCCGAGGGCATTTGCCGTTTCGTCACCGAGCATGAGTATATTCATCCTCGACGGCAGGAAGGCGCATATGAAGATCCCGACTGCGGCGTAGGGAAGGATCATACGGAAGCTCTCCCAGCCCACACCGTTGAGTCCGCCTACGAGGAATCCCGAGGCATTTCCGAGAGATTCGGCGAAAAAGGTCTTGATTATATCGTTGAATGCTCCGAACAGAGCCGAGACCGCCATGCCCGACAGTATCATTTTTACCGGCGAAACACCTTTCTGATATGCCAGCGCATATATGAGCATCGTGGTGACGAATGCTCCTATGATCGAGCCTATCGGAAGCAGGTACGCATAAGAGGGAAAAACGACGAGCGTAAGGTATCCGACAAAGCTCGCACCGCCCGTCACGCCGATAGTTGAGGGGGACGCCATCGTATTGCGCATGACCCCCTGAAGTATGCAACCCGAAAGCGAAAGGCATATGCCGACGAGTCCGCCGACAAGCACGCGGGGGAACCTGAGATTCCATACGAGCAGGCGCGCCATGCTGTCGTCATTGACAAAGAGAGCCTTTATGACATCGGGAATCGCGATCTTCACGCTGCCGATGCCCGTGCATACGAGAACGGACAGGACAGAGGTCACGGCGAATACCGCGATGATCGCGATCCGTGATGCTTTTCTCTTTGCGGAAGCCCCGTCGGTCGGAGCGCCCTTTTGCGATACGGGAGATCCCGGGACTGTTTTTGCTTTCATGCTTTTTTCAGAAACTCCGCGACTGCCGCACGCGCGCCTTCAAGCTCCTCTGCATTCGGATGACCGAGCGACTGCTTTTGCTTTTCAAAGCGTTCCATGGAGAGATGACCCTTCTGTCCCTCGGGGATCCGTGTACGGGCGAAAGTGCGGTGAAGGTCTATGCTTCCGCGGCAGAGATAATGCCCGAGCAGGGTGTTGTGATCCGACGCGAGCGCTGTGACATTTTCGCATACCTTTGCGGCGTGCGCCGTGTCGACGGCGACTCCGAGCGAGCCGATGACGATGAGCTTCTTTCCGTGCATCCGGGCTATCAGGTCGATCGTGTCGTCGTCCGCCGTTCCGTGATTGCACCAATAGGAAAGGACAAAGGTATCGAATTTATCTATCACCTCATCCGTGATGTAGCGGATGTTGTAGGGCCCGACATGATCGGGCACCGCCTCCGCCGCCGCGACCGCGAGCTTGTAGGCATTTCCCGTGATCGTTGAGAAGATGATCGGTACTCTACCCGCAAGATCGGGACGGCTCTCTTTTTTATGTACCAGCGATCTGCCGAGCGCTTCCGCCTCATCCTCCGTGAGGGCGGTGGGAAGCATCACGCATTTTGCGGCTTTGCCTACGCGGATAAGGCTTTCGGAAAATTCGTCGTTTTCTTCAAAATCCCCGAAAAAAGCCGTTTTTTTGCCTTTGAGCCTTGAAAGGCAGCGTGAAAATACCGCGAGAAGCCCCGATCTTTCAAAACCGCCCGAAAATCCGAACGCCGCGGCATCGTATCCCGCGAGTACCGAAGGGTCTGCCGTCGCGTCGAAAACATCTGCCTCGGCACCGACCGAAGCAGCCCCGACGGTGATCTTTTCCGTCATTGTCTTAAGCGCCGAGCTGTCCGGCGCACAAATAACAGCAAGTCTGCTCATTTTTTATACCTCTGAATCAAATTTAGGTTAGCAAACGCTAACCGCATGCCTTAAAAACGATCCGACAATGACTTGCCGGATCTTTGCTTATACGGCGCTTTGGTTAGCACAGGCTAACTGAATGGCAACAGTATACCACACGCCCCGCGGCTTGTCAAGTACTTTTTTCACATTTTTCCGACGAATTCTTTTTTTACCAGCCGGCAAAGAGGGCTTACGAAAAGGGCGGCGTCCGATAACCTGTGAGGTTGATTTTTAGCACGGCTTATGATATAATATCGCAAAGATAAATCGTGAGCTAACGGAGAAGCTGTATGGCAGATAAAATAAAAAAGGCTTATCAATCGTCAAAAAACATATACGATGATGTCCTCACGCAGGGGAATTTCTTCAGCAGGCTGTATATAAAAATTTTTTGGAGCGGAACGGACGACAAGAAGATCGCGCATAAGGTTCTTTCCTATATACCGGATGATTTCGACGGCACGATCCTTGATGTGCCGGTCGGGACAGCCGTGTTTACCGAAAGAAAATGGAAATCGTTGCCGAAGGCTCGGATAACCTGTCTTGATTACAGTGAGGATATGATAGAGCAGGCGAAGAAAAGGCTCCGGAAGAGAGCAAACATATCCTGTGTCCGCGGGGATGTGGGCAAGTTGCCGATGGAGAGTAACACCTTTGATATCGTGCTGTCCATGAACGGATTCCATGCTTTCCCCGATAAGAAAAAGGCATTTAGGGAAACATGGCGGGTGCTGAAGCCCGGAGGCAAATTTATCGCGTGCTTTTATATAAAAGGTAAGTCAGGTATCACCGATTGGCTCGTAAAAAATATTCTTTCTGCGAAAGGCTGGTTTACTCCGCCGTTTCCGACGGAAGAACAGCTTAGGAATATCCTGAATCGTATGTACAGAGACATTGACCTTCATGTTGACGGGTCGATGGTCTACTTCTGCTGCACGAAATAAAAAAACAGTCCGAGATATTCTCGGACTGTTTTTTTATTTGCCGAGGCGTGTGGCTATTGAAAAGGCGGTGCACTTATGGTATAATAAAAAAGAAGAATGAAGTCTATGCCGAAAAAAAGAGCCTTTGCGGTCGTTGCCCCTTTGCCTTTCCGCTCCCGCTCGCGCGGAATTCATTCCTTTTATTATAACGAAAGGACTTTTTTGCCGTGCCTATTATGGGGGAAGGGCGCGGTCATTAACCGAAGCCATGAATAAAAAGCAGTCATTATCCGTTGTTCTTGCGGTGATACTTTCGATGCTCGTAGCGGTCCTGATATTTGTCGGAGGTATGTCTGCGGGAAAAGCCGCCGCGGGCGGGCATAATGCCGCCGTCGCCGCTATGGCAGTGTGCGCTGCACTGATCGTGATCCTTTCCGTCGTCAGCACCGTCACCGCCGCGGTGAGGAGTCGCCGCAGGGATAAGATGAAACACGACGAGGTCGGAAGCGTTCTGATGGAGAAGAAAGCGGACGCCGAGGGCGACCTTGATGCCGTAGGCAAAAAGCTCTCGCGCATTGCCGCCCTGTCGATAGTCTATATGGTCTTCCTTGCTCTGGTAGCGGCGGCGCTAACCTTTGCGGCGGGTTTTGCCGTTGCGACGGGAAGCGAGGACAGCGAATGGATAACCGTCTTTGTCATCATAACGGTATATATTTATATCGGGCTTCTTTTCAGGATCTTTGCGACCCTTTTTGACTCGGGATTCGACTGGTCGGAATATTCAAAGCCGGATGATTACCCCGTGCTGTACTCGCTTGCGGAAAGGGCGATGAAGACCGTCGGGCTCAGCGGTGAGATCCGCATAATAATACTCGGCGACGACAACTGCGGCATAGCGAATGCGCGCGGCAACATATATTCGATACAGCTCGGCGACCGACTGCTTGCGATAATGACCGAGGAAGAGCTTTACACGGTGCTTCTCCATGAATTTGCCCATATGAGCCGCAAGTACACTCCGAAGAACCTTCCGCGGGGGATAATAAACTTCCTGTCGCTTGACGATTCGGGACTTTTCGGCTTGTGTGCGGCACCTTACAGGCTCCCCGTAGATGTCTTCTGCTTTGAGTATGTCATCTATCAGTTCACCGCGTCAAAGTTTATCGAGGCAGGTGCCGATTCGGTGATCGCGAGCGTCCCGGGGCAGGCTGAGACGTTTGCCTCGGCGCTCGTCAAGCTGAATATGACCGAAAAATACATGAGGGCGAACCGGACATGGACAGATGATAACTGCTTTGACCCCGAGCAGGCGCGCGAGGATCCCGAATCCTGGATCATCGGGGGATTCAAGAACGCTTACGCCGAGATGAACGGCTTCTGGTTTGAGCTTATGGAGCGCGAGCTGCCTCCCCGCATATCCTCACACCCGATAGTCCGCGAGAGGGTCGAGGCTGTCGGAGTAAAGCTCGGGGATGTGAAATATTCGCTTCCCGACGACGCGGGAACGCCTTACCGCAAGGATTGCGACAAGGCGCTCGAATACGGAAACGCGCAGGCGCACAAATTCCTTGCCGAGAACTACGAGGCGAACCGTAAGCAATACTTTACCGAAAATAACAGGATAGTCGACGAATGGATCGCGGCGGGTAAGCCGATAGTTGCCGAGGAGATGCGTCCGGTGATCGACGCGCTCGGTATGCTCGGCAGGTATGACGAGCAGCTTGAGCTTTGCCGTGAGATAACCGAGACAGCCGAAAACCGCGATGCGACCGCCCATGCCCTTTACATTATGGGAGATGTCCTTCTCGACCGGTACGACGACCGCGGCATCGACTGTATATGGGAAGCGATAGAGATAAACGACAACTATGCGGTGGCGGGACTTGAAAAGATAGGTACCTACTGCTGCGAATGCGGACTCAAAGAGCAGCTTGAGGATTACCGCGCAAGGTCGGGGGAGATCATGGACAGGCGGGCTGTGACCGACGAGGCGTGTTCGCTCACCGTGCGTGACAGGCTCGAAAAGGATGATATACTCGGAGAGGAGCTTCCGCCGATGCTTGAATTTATGGTCAACGCCGGCGAAGGCTCGATCGGGACGATATACCTTGTAAAGAAGATACTTTCGGATAAGCGCGGCACGAGCGTTTTCGTGATAGATTTTGTGAAGGATACCTCCGAAGAGAGGATCGACAGCACGATGGAGAAGATATTTAACTTCCTCGACACCTATCCTTCGCACGAATTTTCGCTCTTTATGCTCGATGACGAGACAAGAGCTGCCGTCGGAAAGGTACACGGCTCGGCGGTGTGGAAGAAAAACGACTGAGGATCCGGAAGCTCTTTACCTCGGTCGCCGGAAATAAATTTTACTATGTGAGCCTTCAGAGCGACCCCGATATAAACTTCATTTACCCCTGCAAATTTTTTGAGCTTGACGAAGAGCTCGCCGTCGATGTGACGGAGTGAGCTTTTCCGCAATGAAAGGAGATATCCGATATGGATGATGTGATTGGATTTTCGAACTTTATGATACCGTTTATGGCGGTGATGATGGTGCTTTTCTTCCTTACATTTACAGCAACCATCGGTCTGATTATATTTATGATCGTACGAACGGTGTCGGAGCAGAAGAAAAACGACAGCCAGCCGAAGCTGACAGTTCCCGCAACAGTGCTTTCAAAGCGCACAGACCTTTACCGCCGCCGCAACATGGGGATAGGCAGCACCGTTTACTTCGTGACCTTTCAGGTGCAGAGCGGCGACAGGATCGAGCTTCACCTTTCGGGACGCGATTTCGGACTGTTGCAGGAGGGCGACCGCGGCAGCCTGACCTTCCGCGGAAGGGAATTCATCGGCTTTACGAGGGAAGGGTGAGATCTTGTATATCTGGACAGGAATAGATGTTGACAGTCAACTCCGCGGGATCGGGGAGCTGGCAAAAAGGGCAATGGAAGAGGCCGGCTGTGTGCCGCAGGGGGTAGCCCTACCGCTTCATGTATCGTTGAAGATCTCGTTTGAGGTACCCGACGCAAGGGTCGGGGAAGTAATTGCCGATATCAAGGAGATCTACCGCGGAACGGGAGCCTTTCCGATGAGTGTCGCGGGGATAGAATACTGCGGGGTCATCACATGGGTGGCGATAAAGCGGAGCCGCGAGCTTGACGCGCTTCATGACGGGCTTAATAGGGTTTTAGAGGAGAAATACGGCGTACCGCTTCACGAATACGACAGGGATTACAAGTATCATTCGACGCTTTATATGGACGACGACGCGGAGAAGGTGCGAAAGGTCTACGAGAGGATCAGGGGTGCGAGCCTTCCGGAGACTATCATGGCGAAAGATTTTCTCATAGGCACCTCGGAGAGCGGAAAGCCCGGCACATATCGCGTTTGTGCCTTTTAATTAAGGTGCCGGTAAGGGAGAGGTCTTCACCCGAAGCGTTTGTGAAAGTTTAGGTCAAGCCTTTTGCGGGTGCGACCCGCAGCGTTGAATCGCGGTTTATTCACTGAAAAGTGAAGTCGTCACCCGAAGCGTTTGTGAAAGTTTAGGTCAAGCCTTTTCAAAGGCTTGCAGGGTGCAGGGGCAGAGCCCCGCATCCCCCGTCGCCGCCCGCAGAGGGCGACCAAAGGCTCTGCCTTTGGAAACCGCAAGCCTCCCGAAAGGCTTGACCTAAACTTCAAAAAGATAAAAAGTGAAGACCTCACTAAAAACAAAAACCCGCAGGCGTACCTGCGGGATTTTATACTTATTTTACTTTATACCTTAATGCGCGGATCGCGTTGAGAACGGCGATTATCATAACGCCTACATCGGCGAAGATAGCTACCCACATGTTGGCTTTGCCGAGCGCCGCCAATGCAAGGCAGGCAAACTTCACGATGAGAGAGAAGACGATGTTTTCTTTCACGATGCGAAGGCACTTGCGCGAGATCCCGATAGCCGTTGAGATCCTCATCGGATCATCGTCCATAAGGACTATGTCGGCGGCTTCGATCGCCGCATCACTGCCCATGGCTCCCATGGCAATGCCTATATCGGCTCTCGTGAGCACCGGCGCGTCGTTTATGCCGTCCCCGACGAAGGCGAGCACTTCGCCCTTCTTCTTCTCACCGAGCAGCTTTTCGACCTCGTTTACCTTGTCGGCGGGAAGCAGCTCACTGCGTACCTCGTTGACTCCAAGTTCGCCGGCGACCTTCTCGGCGACTGCCTTTGCGTCACCCGTGAGCATAACGGTCTTTTTTACTCCGGTGCGGCCGAGAGCCTCGATCGCCGCCTTCGATGTCGGCTTCACAATATCCGAAATGACGATGTGACCGGCGTATTCGCCGTCGACCGCGACATGGATGACCGTGCCGACGCTGTGACATTCGATGGGTTCGACTCCGATAAGCCTCATGAGCTTGGCGTTGCCGACCGCGACCTTATGCCCGTCGACGGTAGCCTTTATTCCGTGGCCGCTGATCTCCTCGATGTCGGTCACGCGCGAGCGGTCGAGCGGCTTTCCGTAAGCCTTCTGTAAGCTCTTGCTGATCGGGTGAGAGGAGGCACATTCGGCGTGTGCGGCGTATTCGAGCAGCCTTTCACGGATGAGGCTGTTGTGATGTACTCCCGTGACCTCAAAGACTCCCTCGGTGAGGGTTCCTGTCTTGTCGAAGACGACATATTTTGTCTTCGAGAGCAGCTCAAGGTAATTCGAGCCTTTTATAAGGATACCGTCGCGGCTCGCACCGCCGATACCGGCGAAGAAGCTGAGCGGTATGCTGATGACGAGTGCGCAGGGGCAGCTCACGACGAGGAATGTCAGTGCGCGGTAGAGCCACACATCCCATTCGGGCGCCATGCCGAGCGCGAAGCGTATTCCGGGACCCGCAAGGGCGAGCAGCAGAGCCGCTCCGCAGACTGCGGGGGTGTAGATCTTTGCAAAGCGCGAGATGAACGCCTCGGACTTTGATTTTCTCGAGCTGGCATTCTCGACAAGGTCAAGGATCTTCGACACCGTGGATTCGCCGAATTCCTTGTCTGTCCTGATCTTAAGCACGCCGCTCATATTGATGCAACCGCTGATCACAGAGTCGCCGACCCTGACATCGCGAGGCATGCTCTCGCCCGTGAGGGCGCAGGTATTGAGGCTCGATTCGCCCTCGACGACCGTACCGTCAAGCGGCACCTTCTCGCCCGGCTGGACGGTGATGATGCTTCCGACCGCGACCTCATCGGGGCTGACCTGAACAAGGGTCCCGTCGCGCTCGATATTCGCGTAGTCGGGGCGGATGTCCATGAGCGAGGTGATGCTCTTGCGGCTCTTTCCGACGGCGATGTTCTGGAAGAACTCTCCAATCTGATAAAAGAGCATAACGGCGATGCCCTCGGTGTACTCTCCGCTCTTTTCCCAGATGGCAAGCCCGAAGGCTCCGACCGTTGCGACAGCCATAAGGAAGTTTTCGTCAAAGGCTCTGCCGTGGATTATTCCCCAGCCCGCCTTTTTCAGTATGTCGTAGCCGATGAGGATGTAGACTGCGATATAAAGGAGCAGTCTCGGTATCCCCGTGACGGGGATAAAATGCAGGGCGATCAGCGCGGCGGAAGTCACCGCGATGCGCACGAGCATTATCTTTTGCTTTTTTTTCATAATGTCTCTCCCGAAGGATGTTTCAGAATTCTATCTCGCAGTCGGGTTCGACTCGGCGACAGGCTTTGAGTACCTTCTTCATTACTTTCTTTTCATCCTCGCCCTCGGCGAATTCGACCGTCATTTTCTGGGTCATGAAGTTGACTGCGGCAGATGCAACGCCCTCTGTCTTGTTTGCGGCTTCTTCCATAAGGTTCGCGCAGTTCGCGCAGTCGACTTCGATCGAGTAGATCTTTTTCATAGCATTTTCTCCTTTTCATCATTAAACACTTGCTTAATCGTTTCAAGCGTAGTATAATGTAAAAAAGGCGCGAAGTCAAGCCTTTTGCCGCTCAAGTTTCCGAAACGGAGAGCGGTATTTCCGAAAAAGAGAAAAGGGAGGAAAAGACAGATGAATGATTTCATGCTTCCGCACGACCACGGAGAGGGCAAGAACCTTTCCGAGATACGCCGCGAGCTTGCCTGTGCCGACCGCTTCGACGCGGCGTCCGAGGTGTTCAGAAGGCTCGGAGATCCAATGCGGGTGAGGCTTTTCTGGCTCCTTTGCCACAGCGAGCAGTGTGTGATAAACATCGCCGCGCTCCTCGATATGTCAAGTCCGGCGGTGTCGCACCATCTTCGAGTTCTGTCCGACAGTCGGCTTATCGTCAGCCGCAGGGTGGGGAAGGAGGTCTACTACCGCGCCTCCGACAGCGACCTTACCGAGCTGCTCCACAAGGTCGTCGAAAGGGTCATGGAGGTCGCCTGCCCCGAAACTCTCCCGTCGGAGGAAACGACGCCCGAGGAGATCGCGCGCGCGGTGCATCGCTACCTCACCGAGCATCTTTCCGAGAGGATGACGATAGAAACGCTCTCGCGCGAGTTCCTTGTGAACACCACGACGCTGAAAAGAGCCTTCAAGGATGTCTACGGTACGAGCATAGCCCTTCATATGAAGCAGCACAGGGTCGAGGCGGCGCAGCTTCTGCTCACGGGAACGCAGAAGGACATATCCGAGATCGCACGCGAGGTCGGATACACGAGCCAGAGCCGCTTCTCTGAGGCATTCCGCGAGATATGCGGGGTCCTTCCGACAGAGTACAGGAAAACGAACAGCGGAAAGGAAACGCCGAAGCCCCACTGCGACTGAGGCGGCTTCCTTCATTAAATATATAGAGAGTTTTCTCTTCTTTTTGCATTTTGACCGCGCGTCGCCACCGGCGACGCGCGGTGTGTGTTGAAAAGAAATGCAAAAAATGCTATATTTTCTGCAACGACCCGTGCGGAAGTCTTTTCCGGCGGGGGACGGAAAATATATAAGGAGAGAAAAGATGGAATTTCAGATCAGAACAGACAACATTCACCTGAGGAGCGACGGCAGATGGGAGGTAAAATATGCCATCGTATATGACGAGGGCGCGTTGCCCGACTACGGATATATCTGTGCCGAATCGTACGAGGAAGCACGCGCGGCGGTACTCAGACTGCTGAGCTACAGCACGCCGAAGGAAAAGCCGCCCGCCCCGCCCGAGAAGGGGAATTACGGCGACTGCCTTGACGAGTGGCTCGAATTCATCAGACCGAGGGTAAAGGAATCGACCTACATCCGATATATGAATCATGTGAACAAGCATATAAAGCCTCACCTCGGTAATATCCTGGTGTCGCGTCTCGGGACCGCCTGCGTGGAGGAATTTGTGTCGGGACTTCTGCGCGAGGGAAAGCTGAACGGTGTCGGCGGGCTTTCGCCGAAGACCGTTTCGGATATTATGATGGTAGTGAGAGAGAGCTTCAGATATTCGGCATCACACGGGATAGATCCGAGGTGCAACCTTGAACACCTCGTGATAAAAAAAGAGAACCGCGAGATGCGGGTCCTCAGCCGTTATGAGGAGCATGCCTTTGTCTCTGTGCTGAAGGAGGATACCGACAGAGCGAAGGCGGGGATGCTTCTGGCGCTTTACACGGGGATAAGGCTCGGCGAGCTTTGCGCCCTGCGGTGGAAGGATGTGTCGGTGGACGAGGGGATCGTCAGCGTCAGCAGTACGATGCAGCGGCTCCAGAAAAGCGGCGAGCTTCTCCCCGGGGAGAGAAGGACCCACATAGTGACAACCACTCCGAAGAGTTCCGCGGCAAGAAGGCTCATCCCTATCCCCGCCTTCGTGGCAAATATTTTAGAGGATTTCCGTTCGCACGGAAACACCTATCTTCTCACGGGCAAGGGTACGCGCTTTGCCGAGCCGCGGATGATGCAGTACAGGTTCAAGAAGTATGTGAAGCTCAGCGGAATCCGCGACGCGAACTTTCATGCGCTGCGTCACACCTTTGCCACCCGTTGCATCGAGGCGGGCGTCGATGTGAAGAGCCTCAGCGAGATCCTCGGTCACGCGAGCGTGAAGATAACCCTTGACAAATATGTTCACTCGACGATCGAGCAGAAGAGGATGAATATGGAAAGGCTTTTTACCGACCGCGGCTAAAGAAAGGCAACAGCCTTGCAAAAATCCACGCTGAGTGGTATAATAGTCGGGAATTTCAGCCGTATTGAAAGGAAAAAAATGACTCCGGATTACAGAAGAACAAGGCTCGCCTGCTATCTCGGTTATATCGTGCAGGCGATAGTGAATAATTTTGCGCCGTTGCTTTTCGTGCATTTCAGCGACGCATACGGCATACCTCTGACGAAGATCACGCTGCTCGTGACGCTGAATTTCGGCGTTCAGCTCTGCGTTGACCTTGCTTCGACGGTACTTGTCGACAGGATAGGCTTCCGCGCGTCGGCATATATCGCGCACGGCTTTTCGGCGGCGGGACTTCTGATGCTCGCCTTCCTTCCCGACATTCTGCCCGACCCGTACATAGGGATACTTATATCGGTCGTTACCTACGCTATCGGCGGGGGACTTCTTGAGGTAGTGATAAGCCCGATAATCGAGGCGTGTCCCGCCGAGAACAAGGAAAAGCAGATGAGCATCCTTCATTCCTTCTATTGCTGGGGGCAGGTCGGCGTGACCCTTGTCTCTACCGGCTTTTTTGCGCTCTTCGGTATCGGAAGCTTCAGGATACTCTCTGTGATATTTGCGATCATTGCGATCGCGAATATGATACTCTTCGGCGTTTCGCCGCTCTGCACGCTGAACGGCGACGGAGAGAAGGGAATGAGCATACGGGAGCTTTTCTCATCGAAGATCTTCTATGTGTTCCTTGTCATGATGCTCGCCTCGGGTGCGAGCGAGCAGGCGGTCAGCCAATGGGCGTCGAGCTTTGCCGAGCGCGGGCTCGGCGTGAGCAAGGCTGTCGGAGACCTTGCGGGACCGATGGCGTTTGCCTTCCTTATGGGTGTGTCAAGGCTCATATACGGGGGATTCGGGCATAAGCTCAATATGAAGAGGTTTATGATGCTGAGTACCGTACTCTGCGTTATCTCATACTGTTGCATAGTTTTCGTGCCGGATCCGGTCGTAGGGCTGCTCGGGTGCGCCGTGAGCGGCTTTGCGGTCGGGATCATGTGGCCCGGGACATACAGTCTGGCATCGGCAAGGCTCCCCGGAGGCGGGACCGCGATGTTTGCGCTCCTTGCCCTTGCCGGAGATGTAGGCTGCACGAGCGGTCCGACTCTCGCGGGGCTTGTTTCGGGAGCTGCCGGAGACGACTTCCGCGCGGGGATACTCGCTGCGACGGTGTTTCCGCTTATGATGATCGTATGTCTTCTTATTATGAAGAAGAAAAAGAAAGCAATATAAAAACGCAGCCGCCGGAATTTCCGGCGGCTGATCTTTTCAATTTTATCGGTTTTTGTAGTACGCCACGGCGAGGTCGACGACCATTCCGTAGCTTGCCGAGCCGGGGGTGCCCTGGAGCTTGAGGTAGGTATCGTTGACGGCTCCGGAGACCGAGGCGACGACATTATGCTCGTACTTTTTGAAAAATTCGTTGTAGGCGCGCTCCTCTCCGTTGACCTGCTCGCACCTCATATCGAAGGTCGCGTTGTAATCGTTGACGGCAACGACGCGCTTGTTGTAGAAGTCTATTGCCTCTGCTGTCTTTTCACAGCTCCTCACCGCGGTGTTGAGGGCTTCATCGGAATCAAGTGCTTCTTTAAGTTCCGCGTATTTCGAGAGGGTCACGCCGTTTGCCTTTTCGTAAGCCGAGAGCGCCGCCGAGACCGTCGGATCGTTCTCCATAAGCTCGCGGAACGCCGCGAAATCGTAAGCCTTGTAGCCCGCAACGGCGCGGTAGTAGGCGTTCGTGACATATTCGAGCATCATAAGGTATGCCGAATAGCGGATATAGCTGTCCTCCGACGATGAGCAGACGAGGAAGGCGACGAAGTTCGCCTCATCCTCCCGCGCGATCCCCCGCTGGTGGGCAAGTTCGTGCGCGGCGGTGAAGGGCAGGGTGTAGTCGGGGAAGGCAACATTGAGGTTCGCCTCGCCCGTAAAGTAGCTGTAAACTCCGGTGATGTGTGTGTATGACATCAGCTCGCTGAGCATGACGGGTTTCAGGCGGCTGTTCATAGGTTGGATGAAGCTGTACTTTTCGTAGATGCCGTCGTAGGCGACAAGGAGCTTGTTGTTCATCGCGCTGAAGGAGTAGGGCATATCCGAGAAGCCGTCCTCGCCGTAGGTCTGATTCGCCGCCTCGGCGTTGACAAGCTCGGTGAGCTTCCTTGCCGTGTCGCGAAGCTCCTCGGTCGAGACGGGGTTCTTCTCCATCCCGAGCCTTTTGTCAAGGGTCGAGGTGTGGTATCCCGTGCCGAAGCCGAGGGTGTATATCATAATAAGGACGACAGCGACAGAGAGTATCTTGCCCGAAAAGACAAGGATGCGCCGCCATGTCCCCGAGTAATACTTGTTTGCCACGACGATTATCACGACGAAGGCGGGGATCAGAAGTATAATCACAAGCTCGGCGAGCGAGAAGGGAACGACTCCCGAGATATTTGCAAGTACCGTCCTTATCGGTGCGCCGAAGTAGCGGCTCATGAAGTTTGCGAAATTCTCGTTCAGCACGGCGATGAGATAAACGATAAGGCTGAGCGCTCCCGCCGTGTAGAGGATCCTCCAGCCCCAGCCGAAGTAAGGCTCTTTTCTTGCCTTTTTATCCGCGGGAGCTTTTTTCTTTTCGTTTTCCGCGCCGTTTTCGGTTTCTTCGGCGGGGGTATTCGGATCTTTTTCGGTTTCTTCGGAGGTCAGTTCGGTTCTTTCTTCGTCCATTGTGTGTCTCCTTTCTTTTTAGGCACCATCGGAATTGCGCGGTGGTGCCTTTATCGGGTCGCTTCTGCCGCGTCAAGCCCGCAGGCACGGCAGAGGTCGAGAATATCGCCGGGAAGCGGGGCGTCAAGAGTTATCCTCTCTCCGCCGATAAGGGTAAAGCTGAGCCTTTGCGCGTGGAGCGCCTGACGCGGGATCAGGTCGGACGGCTCTCCGTAGAGGTCGTCTCCGGTTATCGGATGACCTATCGAGGCAAGGTGTACGCGGAGCTGATGCGTCCTTCCGGTATAGGGAAAGAGCCGCACGAGGCTTTTCCCGCCGGCGGAGGCAAGCACGCGGTATCCCGTCTCGGCGTGGCTCGCACCTTCATCATCCTCCCCGCATGTCTCGCGGACGATGATGCTCTCCTTCGTGCGTCGGAGCGCCCTGATTATCCTTCCGGCGCCCGAAAATTCCCCGTCGCAGACTGCGATGTAGGTCTTTTCGAATCCTCCGCCCTGAAGCTCGTCCGAAAGTATCGACGCCGCACGGGTGTTGCGCGCGACAAGGACTATCCCGCTCGTGTTGCGGTCGAGACGGTTTATCGGGCGGAAGACAAAGGGCGTTCCCTCGTACCTGTACGCAAGGGCGTTTGCGAGAGTGTCGTCGTGATGCCCGTGCGAGGGGTGGGTCGGCATCTGAGACGGCTTGTTTACGGCAACTATGTCCCTGTCCTCGTAAAGTACCTCAACGGGGAGAGGCGAAGGCGTCGCCGATACGCCCTGCTCGAGATCCTCATAGCGAAGGCATACCCTGTCGCCCGGGTGAAGGATCCTGCGCACGGTGCAGCTCTCGCCGTTGACCTCGATCCCGCGTTCGACGGCTTTTAGGTGCGAGATCAGCCTTGAGGAGAGCTTTAAGCGGCGCAGATATGTGCGGAGAAGCAGTCCTTCTCCGTCGGCTCCGACGGTGAATTCCAAAGCGCAGTCCCTGCCTTTCTTCATAATAATTGCGCGGTGGTGTCATAATATTATTATATCATACGGCGGCGATCAATACAAGTCGGCAAAGTGTTCGTAAGCTGAATTTTTATTTCCGCCGACTGTTGACGGCGGGACAAAAGGGTGATATACTTATCGAGTCGAAAAAAGTATTGTCCCTTCGGAGAAAGAAATGATAGGTAAAACGAAAAAATTCACAGAGAGAGGCGCGGCGGTCTTCCTTGCGGGACTTTGCTCGCTCGCCTATTTTACAAGCTATGTGTCAAGGTACACCTTCACGGTCTGCGTGTCGGAGCTTACAAGTCCTTCGGTAGGGCTTATAACCGACGGTGACGCCGGACTTATCTGCATGATGCTCTTCATCTTTTACGGTTGCGGGCAACTGCTCAGCGGAGTCCTCGGCGATCGGGTGAGAGCCGAATACCTTGTCTGCATCGGCATCGCGGGAGCCGAGGCGTGCAATCTTATTTTGCCGTTTATCATAGGCTCGCCTGCGGCGGTCGCAGTGCTTTGGGCGTGTCACGGACTCATACAGTCGATGTTCTGGCCTCCTCTTGTCAAGATAGTGTCGGAGCACCTGCCGAGAAAGTATTTCGGCGGCTCGACGCTCGCCGTCTCGATCGCGGCACATGTGGGAAATATAGTGCTTTACCTGCTCTCGGCGTTCTTTATAGGTCGGGTCGGGGATTGGCACGCGGTGTTTAACTTCGCCGCCGTGCTTTGCGCAGTCGTGCTGACGCTGTGGATGCTCGGGTTCCTTTATTTCAGTAAAAAAGCCCCGAAGATCGAAAAAGAAGCCCCCGCGCCCGCGAAGCCCGACGAAAAGTCCGCCGCGGAAAAGCAGGGCAGGCTTTCTTATGCCTTCCTGACCTCGGGCTTTATGCTGCTTGTCGTCGGGATAATCCTTCAGGGAGCATTGAAGGAGGGAATTACGGCGTGGCTGCCGAACTATGTGAGGGATGTATACAACCTTCCGTCGAGCAGTGCGATACTCTGGAACATGGCGATACCGGCGTCGAGCATAGCCTGCCTGTTCCTTATAAACATAATATATGCGAAATTCCTCAAGAGCGAGGCGCTCGGCGGTGCGGTCATGTTCGGGATAGGGGCGCTGTTTGCGTCGGTGATAGTTTTCGTGCCGTCGCTGCCGCCGATCCTGACGGTGATATGTGCGGCGATGATAACGGCGTCGATGCACGGAGTGAATCTCTGCCTTATCGCGTACCTGCCGGGAAGATTCTCGCGGTACGGTAAGGTGTCGACCGTGTCGGGGATCACGAACGCCTGCGCCTACATAGGCTGTTCGGTCTACATTTACGGCATCACGCTGATAGAATCACAGGCATTGAGAGCTTTCACATGGTTCATAATTCCGGCGATAGGTTTTGTCTTCTGCCTCATTGCCATTCCGATGTGGAAAAGATTCTGCGGGAAGGAAATTTGATTTTTTGAAAGTTTAGGTCAAGCCTTTTGCGGGTACGACCCGCGGCGGTGGATCGCGGTTTATTCACCGAAGGGCGAGGTCTTCA
>CAKXXW010000028.1 GCA_934378145.1 uncultured Eubacteriales bacterium | reverse complement strand
CCTCCGTTGTTATTATTATGACATATCTCGGAGATTCTGTCAAGCTCATCGTAAACATATTTTACCTTCAGTCCGTTCCCGTAGGTCAGGGTATTCAGTTTGCCGTTACCCGCGTTGTAGTCGTAGCTGACGAGTTTATTTGTCCCAGCCTTTATCTCCTTTGTGTTTCCGAATGTATCGTAGGCTATCCTCAATTGCTCGATAGCCGTCATCCCTTCGGGACAAGGGAGACCGAAGTCGCCCTTTGACCAGCATCAAAACCGAACACGAGCTTATTACCGGTCCTGTCGGCTATATCCTTCAGATACCACCCCGATATCGCACCGGACGGGGTAGCGCTGAGCTTTGCGAATGTTCTGCTTGAAACCGAACGGAGCAGCGGTTGCCGTATAGGACACCTGTGCGTTCGGATACACATAGCCTTTTCCCGCCAGCGCCGAATTATATATCAGCGAAGGAGTATACGGCATAAGTGCATCGGCCGAAGTAAGAGCAGAAACCGAAAATACAAGATTTCCCGTTGCGTGATTTATCGCACCGGTTCCGGCAAAGCCCGCGCTTTGGGAAGAAAATGTCCAATAGTCTTCCACACCCTTCATAATGCAAATCGGGAATAAGCCTTGTCAGCGTCCCGAATTGCTTACGCTATAACTTTCATTAAGCATCACTCAACATTACATTCTCTATCACTCTATATAACAACAAAAGTCGGGATTTGTGACAACATTTCCCGACTTTTTTATTTTATTTTTCAATGGCTGTTTCAGTAATACAGAATGACAAAATTTTTCTTTATGTTCCTTGTATAGCTGACGACTTTACAGCCGTCTGCGTTCATTATGCCGACGATGCAACCTCTCCCTGTAATTTCCGCAATATTCGTCAACATAAACATCGTCAGCAGTCGTAATAACGGGCGTGGGCGTTCCGTAAGTTTCTGTGTTGGCTTTATCCAGAAGTGCCATGCACTTGAGGTTCTTTTCACCGACCTCCATCACGATAGGCAGCAACTCATCCATGCCCAAATCCTCACCGATAACAAAAAGTGCCTTGGCAAAGAAATGATTAACCTCCTCGTCGGTATAGCCCAGCACCATGGCGTGATGCGCATAAGCAGCCATACCTCGCACGCCGAAAAGAATGAGGGATTTGAGACTGCGGATATCCTCCTGCGCGCTCCAGAGCTTTTCCATATCGTAGTCATCGGTTCGTCCGCACGCAGAAGCACAGACGGCACAATCGGGAACGAGACGCGCATTTTCGCAGTGTACCCGATCGATCAGTTCACGAAGGGTCTTTTCATTGAAGTTTACATTTGTAACGGTGGTGAACAGTCCCTCGATCATCAGACGCCATGTACCCTCGTTCACATCCGGAGCATTGTCCGCCGCATACTCCCGCCTTTCCCTTACAACCGGAGCAACCCGCCGTCTGTTCGCACTGAAAACAAAACATTTTTTGATCCATCCTGAGATCCTCACATTCTTTCGTTTAATCAAGTATTCTTCCGTCTGTGGAAACGGTCACGACCTGCCACGGGATGAACTTACCGCTCTTCTGCAATGCGTTTTTTGCCGCGTGTTCCAGTCCGCCGCAGCAGGGGACCTCCATGCGCACGACGGTCACGCTCCTGATATCATTATCGCGGATGATCTCGGTGAGCTTCTCGGAGTAGTCCACGCCGTCAAGTTTAGGACAGCCGACGAGCGTAATGTGGCCCTTTATGAATCGCTCATGGAATGCAGCGTAGGCGTATGCCGTGCAGTCGGCGGCGATGAGCAGCTTTGCACCGTCAAAGTAAGGTGCATTCGCGGGAACGAGCCTGATCTGCACCGGCCACTGTGAAAGACGGCTCTGCACCGTGACGGGAGCGGACCAGGCATCCGACGACTCGGTGTGCCGGATCGTTTTCATCCGCATTCCGGGACAGCCGCTGTGAAGGTGAATGCCCTCCTGCTGCATCTTCTTCTGCTTATTTGCCAGCACCGCCGCTTCGTCATAGGCGGCAGCCTCGCGTTCCGTAAAGGAGATCGCTCCGGTGGGACAGGCGGGCAGGCAGTCGCCAAAACCGTCGCAGTAATCATCCCGTGTAAGCTGCGCCTTTCCGTCAACCATGGCGATGGCGCCCTCGTGACAGGCAGCGGCACAGGCGCCGCAGCCGTTGCATTTATCCTGATCGATCTCAATAATTCTTCTTTTCATAACGGATCCTCCTTGCTTTTCTGCCTATATTATAGTATAATGAAATCAACAAGTCGGTTGAATTTTCAACGAAAGAGGTTTTTTATGAAAAATTTTTTGCCTGTGATCCGTGCTTCGCGGCTTTTTTCGGGCATTTCCGAAAATGAGCTTACGGCGATGCTTTCCTGCCTCGGCACAAGAAAAGAAAGCTACCCAAAGGATACATTTATTTTACGCGCAGGCGATAAGGCGGGATCCATCGGGTTTGTGCTGTCGGGAAGCGTTCTGATAATACAGGAGGATATTTGGGGAAACCGCAATATCCTTTCCAAAGCGGGAGCGGGACAGACCTTTGCCGCGGCATTTGCCTGCGCACCCGATTCGGCGCTGAATGTGAGCGTTGTCGCGGAAACGCCTGTCGTTGTGATGTTTCTGAATGTAAAGCGTGTTCTGAATGTATGTCCCTCCGCCTGCGCACACCACAACCGAATGATCCGAAACCTCCTCGGCGAGCTTGCCGAGAAAAATCTGCGCTTCAGCGAAAAACTCACGCATATGGGACAGCGTACCACTCGCGGAAAGATCATGTCCTACCTTTCCGCCGAAGCACAGCGCCTCGGAAAATATGAATTTGACATTCCCTTTTCAAGGCAGCAGCTTGCGGATTATCTTGCAGTCGAGCGCAGCGGTCTGTCGCTGGAACTCGGGAAAATGCGCAACGAAGGACTTCTTGATTTTCACAAAAGTCATTTTGTTTTGAAGGTATGACGGCTGTCAGAATACAGTGAACTCCTTCTCTGCTCCGGACCCACTTGCAATGCAGTTGATCGGTTGTTTCAACCCATAGTCAGATCCAACTGCGGTGATCCGTTAAACCAAAATGTGATATTGCGCAGGAAAAGAGTCAGGGCTTTTGTGAGAAATCATAATTTTTCGGAAAAGCGATTTTTACTGTTGCTTTTTTCCTGTCGGTATGCTATACTAATAATAAATAAACATTCAGTATTGATCGGAGTGAATATATGAAAGTAACCGAGCAACAGCATAATATAAAAAAGGAAGAAATTATGGCAAAGTGCTTTGAGTGCTACGCCGAGAACGGGCTTACCGGGACGGGTATAAAGGCACTTGCGAGCGCCTGCAACTGCACCACGGGCAACCTTTACTGCTATTTCAAGAGCCTTGACGACCTCATCATCGAGTCGACAGCCTACTGTATGACAAAGGTCGAGGACGACTTTATGAAAAAGGCGCCGACCGACGCGAACGATGTCATGCGCTTCATCGACGAGATACCCTACTGGACGGCAAGGCAGCACGGAAAAAAGTACCGCCTGATGTATCAGATCTACACCCACCCGAAATACATAGAATACGGGAAGAAATTTTTCGAGGGTGTCAACGAGCGCTATACCGAATACGCAAGGCAACTCGAGCCGAAACTCGGCATCCCGTGCGAGGTGCTGACGCCGCTTATCTTCATACTCATCCGCGCGAGCGTCCACTACGCTATGTTCGAGGATGAGTACTACCTCAAAAGTCAGCTTGAGGTACTTAAACAGAGCATCATCATGTTTGTTCAAAAATACAAAAATAACCTGGAGGAAACGAAATGAAAAAACGGTTGATTCTGATCCTGTCAGCGGTCTTTCTTGTTGTCGTGGCAGCCACGCTTCTGTTCGCACTGCGAACGGTGGCGCTGTCGGCGAGCTATGACATTTATATTCAGGGACAACAGATCACAAGCGACAATCTTTCGGGCGACGGCTGGTCATTCGACCCCACGACCTATACGCTGACGCTGGACGGTGCAGGACTTGGGGCGGGAGGAAAATTTGTCGAAAAAGGCGAACATTCCAACTACTATGCAATTATTTATGCCGGCGCCAAGGTGCACCTGACCATCCGCTCGGAAGGCAGCAAGGAAAATGTGATCGGAGATCCGATCTATTCCGATAATCCGAACCATCTCTCGAATATCTATTACGGCATTTACAGCCTCGGCAATATCACTGTCACAGGTTCGGCACCGCTGATGGTTTACGGAAACGCGCAAGCAATTCGTGTAAACGGCATGTCGGTCGATCATGAGTCGAACATATACAGCAGTAACGGCTTCAGGGGCATATATGCGCACGGTTATAACGGCGCAATATATACCACGGGACTGACGCTGTACAACAACAGCATTCTGAAGGCATACACCGGTCACGCCGGCATAAACGATCGCAGCAGTGCCATAGTCGCCGGCAAAGTCAGGGTTTACGGCAATTCATACCTGTATGCGGAGGCGGAACGGCACGAGAATACGACCAAAACCGAAGTCAGCGCACTCTTTTGCAGTCAGCTCGATGTAAGCGGCGGAAAGGTCGAAGCGGTCTGCATTTCCGGCGGCAAAGAAGCGCGGGACAGATATTATGTCTGCTACGGCATTATGACGCCGAAAGTACTGATCAACAACGGCGGCATAGTAGAGGCATATGTCAAAAATCTCACGCGCGATAATTACAAAAAAAGTCTGGCAATTGACTATATTGCGCCGGGAAATATGGAACTCATCTTCAATGGACCGGGAACAATCCGCGCCGGTGTTCAGATGAAGAATCCCGACGGATCCGATTCCGATTATGTACTGAAAACCAAGAAGACCACAGTAGCATCTTCTCTGTACTTCACCACATCCGCCGAGGGCTATCGCCCGGAAGGCTTTGAAGACTTTGATGTGTTTGTCGAACAGAATGCCTATGCAAGAGAAGGCGTTTACCTCCGCGAGCAGAACGGGGTAAAACAGTGGTCATACTGGTCGGATTTCAAGAAAATCGAAACCTATCCGAACAGCGGCATCATCAACGCAAATGACATCATGGATAAAAATTCCATGCTGAAGATCCATGTTCTTTCCGGCGACCATACCGTTGATACATATGTCGAAGGTGCCGACGCTCCGGAAATCGTGGTAAAGGGCGGAAGCCTCAACCTGAAAGTTTCATCCGAAAAACTTTCGTCGCTTTTAGTGGAAAAAGGAAAAGTCGCGCTGAATCTTGTCGGCGGCAAAACCTGCACAGCGGCAGCTCCCGTCACGCTGGCGTACGGCACGGAGCTTACCATCGGCGGCGACGGAATCCTGAAAGACCTGAATGTTCTCGGCAACGGCAAAGTAACCTTTATCGGCGGTACGGTCGTCGGCAAGGTAAGCGAAAAAACCGAAATTATAGTCGACGGCGGAAGCATCAATGTAAGTAAAAACGATGACAGATACGCAACGAACTCCGACGGCAAGAATGTGTACGGCTTTAAATATACGATCTCTTCCGAAAAGGAATTTGTTTCAATAGACCTCATCGCATTGAAGGGGCGCGAATACGGCAGCGTCGGCGTCTATCCGATAGACGGCAAGCTCTATATATGGCGAGGTGACAACGAAAAACTCGATTTTGTACGCGCGTCCGATGCGGACGGAAATTCGTATTCGCTCCGGACTTACGAGAATAATTACGAACTCACCGAAAAAGCCAATGTCAAGACTCACTGGCGCTCGGCCTATGTTGCCGCTGTGGGACAGTCGGTATCCTTCCAGCCTTTTTTAAGCAAATATGAGCGTGCAGAGAACTACCGTCTCGTATGGTCATACAGTGATGACGGTCTGAATTGGACAGTAATAGAAAATCCCGAACAGACATGGAATGAGCCAAACCGCGTATGGAACGGCACATATACGCACAGCAATATAAAAGCAGAAGAATGCAACCGCGTTTTCCGCTGCGAGATACGCAGTCTGAATGACGATGAGCTGCTCGATACTTTTACCACCACATTGTATGTCCTGACTTTCAACCTTGCGGCGGACGGCAACTTTGCGGAAGGAAAAACCGAAACCATACGCATGATCAAGGACTATCCGAATCCCGAAGGCAAAACCAAAGTCCGTTACAGATGGTCTTACAGCGATGATGGTGGCGAAACCTTCACTTACTTCAGCGGCTACAGCAGCATCAGATTTGACGATGATAGCTCGCAACCGCTCCGGCTGAAAATCACGGAAGATATGGACGGCTGGATCATCCGTTGCGAAGCAATGGCTATGATGCAGGCACAGCATAGTGACATTGTTGTGGCTTATATTCCCATAACGGTGACAAACAAGACCGTGAAAATCGATGATCTCGATACATCTCCCATATTGGATCTGTGGTCCCAAAAAGCACTCGGCGGATTCCATGAGTCGCTTACATTAAGCGTAACGGCGCGCAACGCGACAAACTATCAGTGGCAGATAGCCAAGCGAACCGCGGAAAACCCCAATGCACCCTTTGAAAACATCGGCGGAAATTCCCCGACCTACACCATCACAACAAGATTACGGGAATATGATCCCGCAACAAAGGATTATGTCTATCGCTGTGTCATAAGCAATGAATACAGCGAGGTCATCACGGATGAGATAAAACCCATAGTAAAATTCCCGACGCAGTTCGACCATACAAAAAAAACCATTTCCGTAGGAAAAGACAGCGGCGAAGTAAAATTCGATGTGGACATTTGGCTCGGCAATCCGCTCGCGGATCTCGAGGTTTACTGGGTGGTATTTCTTCCCGGAAAGACAACCTATACCGTGCTTTCCGAAAGCGAAGAGTTGCAAAAGCTGTTCTCCGAAAGCTTTACGATGGCAACTGCATCCGACGGCAAAGAATACTGCATCAAAGCGACGCTGACGGTGAAAAAACCCACAGTCGATCTGAGCGGCACCAGATTCCGTTGTCTTCTGTGGCACGGCGGCAAGGACGGTGGCAATCTCGATAATTCGGCAGATCATGAGCTGATCGTTCTCACCACATGTCAGGAATTCGGTCACGATTGGGCAGAAGCTACCTGCTCCGCGCCCGCTACCTGCAAACGCGAGGGCTGCAGTGCCACAACGGGCAAACCGCTCTCACATACAGGCGGCAAGGCTACCTGTATCGACCATGCGATCTGCGATCTTTGCGGCGAGCCTTACGGAGACCTCGATCCCGAAACGCATCCCGAAGACGCGACGGATGTATGGAATGAAGAGGATTGGGGCGACGACGCGGGACACCATAGCAAATGGAGCTGCTGCGGCAAGCCGAAATATCCTTACGAATATCACAAGTGGAACAACGGCGTATGCACGGTCTGCGGCTGTGTCTGTAACCACTCGCTGCACACGCCCGCAAACTGCCATGAAAAGGCAAAATGCCACACCTGCGGCATCATATACGGTGAAATAGACCCGAACAACCATGACCTGTGGTACGGAACATATCTGCGTGACGAAAAGGCCCCGACCTGCACCGATGAAGGCTACACCGGCAACCTTTGCTGCTACGAATGCCATGGAACAATCACGAAAGGTGCTGTCCTCCCCGCCAAGGGACACGATATTACAAGAGCAGCAACCTGCCAATACCCGTCAATGTGTTCCACCTGCGAAGAGTATGTCGGTGAAAAAGATCCGCACAACCACGAATATCCGTGGTCTAAGTATTATGTGAAAACCGAAACCGGCCACGAAGCGCATTGGAGCTGTTGCGACAATGTGGAAACCGAGCCGCACGATTTCGATGAAAAAGGCGTATGCAAAGTCTGCAAATACGGCTGTACCGAGCATTACGGCGGCATAGCATCATGCATAAAAAAGGCACGGTGTGAAAACTGCGGCGAGGAATACGGTGAGCTTGACCCCAATAATCATGCGTATGCCCGGTTCCAGTCGGACGGCGATGATACACATACGGAAAGGTGCATCTGCGGCAAAATAATCTCGGGCCCCGCGGCGCATACTTGGGGAGAAGACAGCACATGCACAGTATGCGGGGTCCAACATCAGAACCACACGAAATCCGATTGGATCATTGACACAGCCCCGATCAACGGAAATGCAGGCTGGGGATACAAGCATTGCACGGTCTGCGGTATGCTTATGGAATCCGGCACTTTTGAGGCGGTCACTGCCGAGCGCTTCAAAGTTATCCACAACTGTTCCTTCGGAAACGACCTGTCGATGCTTTACGCGATCCTTAAGTCGAGCCTTGACGGCTGCACCGACATCCGCCTTGTCGTGACGAAAGAAAACGGCGCGGCAAAGGTCCTTCTTCCCACCGAGCGCGTGATAGACGGCGAGACCTACTACTGCTTCATCTACACCGGCGTCGCCGCGAAGGAAATGGGCGACACACTGACGGCAACGCTCGAATTCACCCTCGACGGCGTAAATTACAGCGGTCAGGTCGACGAATACAGCCTCAAGGCTTACGCTACGGAGCGCCTTGCGAACTCAACAAGTACCGAGTTCAAAAAGCTCCTCGTCGACCTGCTCAACTACGGCGCGGCAGCGCAGGTCTACTTCGGTTATAAGACCGACGCGCTCGTCAACGCCGACCTCAGCGAAGAGCAGAAGGCGACCTCGGCGCAGGATCTTATTCTGGCTCAGACAGCCGGAAGCGGCGAAAGCACCGCCGCCTTCCCCGCCTCGATCAAGGGCAAGAACATTCTCTTCGGCAACCGCATCACCCTGCTCATGGCGACGGACTTCGAAAAGGACAGCGACCTCACCGGAGTGTCGCTGAGGATCCGCTACATCGACATCGAGGGCAAAACGGTCGAGAAGCTCATCGACGGCAAGGACTTCGTGTACAGGGACGATGTGAAGGGCTTCACCGCCTACTTTGACGGACTGAAGGCGTCGGAGTTCCGCACGAAGCTCGAGCTTACGCTTGTTAAGGACGGCGAGGCGATCAGCGAAACGGTCACATACAGCCTCGATACCTACGCCGAGAACCGCCTCAAAACTTCAAGCGATGCAAACTTCAAGGCGCTTCTTGAGGCGACCCTGACCTACGCCGACAGCGCAAAGGCGTACTTCTCAAGTCTGAAGTGACAAAAACGGAGGTAAAACAAATGAAAGAAATTTACGAATCACCGATGATTGCGATAATCAGCTTTGAAAGCTCCGACATCATAACGGCATCCCCTGCCCTTCCGGAGGACGAAGACCTCGGAGAGTGGGATCTCTGAACCATATAGAAAAAGCCCCCGACATCCGTCGGGGGCTTTTTGTTGCTGACCTGATCGCATTACGGTAACGCGTTTCATAATTTTACGGTCGGTGGTTATGACTTTTTCTCAAATGCATTGGTGATCGCAACGACAGCGGGAAATGTTACTCCCGCAACGACCCAGATCACCCAACTCCGTGACCAATTATTTAAGGAGAAGCTACATCCCAAATATATCGCCGTTGCAATTATCCAATATGCCGTATATACAGCAGATGAAAAGGACTTTTTCCCCTTATTCTCTATAGAATATTCGCCCTCCTGCAAAAGCTTTTCATAGCTCGCCCATATAATGCCCGTCTTTATAAAGCAGATCACACCTATGCCCGCAATGATGAATGAGAGCGAAAGCATGATCATCACGAGCATAGCGTTATCAGCGTCGATCATTTCTCCGATAAAAAGAGGGAGCATGGCAGTAATACACAAACAAGCGCCCGCAATATTATTCCTTGTGTGCGAATTCTTGTATCGTGCTTTGCGTTCTTTAACCATCCCGCTCACGCCATACTCGGTTTCAAACTTTTCTTTTGCCCGATAGGCAAAAGGGGCGGTCCTGCTGCCGCTTGATATAAACATTACTTCCATTTTTCAATGAACATAACAACAGCCGCTTGATTCGGAAAGAATCAAGCGGCTGTTGTTTATTGTGCCGGAACGACGAAGCGGGGATCTGCAGATATTTTCATACATTCCCGGTCACTGTCCCGATAATTTTCCGACTGCATACGAAACAGCGCAGCATATTTCCCGTTCAGATCCATAAGCTCTTCGTGAGTTCCGACTTCGGATATCGTACCGTTTTCCATGTACATTATTTTGTCTGTCAGGCGGGCGCTCGACAACCTGTGTGTAACCAAAAGAACTGTTTTCCCCCGCATGATCTCCAGAAATTTTTGATACAGTAAATACTCGGCTTTCGGGTCAAGCGCCGAGGTCGGTTCGTCCAATACGATCAGATACGAGTTTCTGAATACGCCTCTCGCTATCGCAATTCTCTGCCATTCCCCTCCCGACAGATCCGCGATACCGGAGCTGTCATAATTTTTTGTGATATATGTATCGCTTCCGAGGCGTGACAAGAGATCATAAGCCTCGCCCGCTTTCGCAGCATTTTCGATCATTTCTTTGTCGGATCTTTTATCCATGTCGGAGATCGAAATATTCTCTCCCACAGTAAAGCCGTATCTGCAAAAATCCTGAAAAACCGCGCTGTAATTTTTATATATACTGTTGGGAGAATACCGCTCTATTCTGCTGTCATTGACATATATTTCTCCGGATGTCTGAGGATATAATCTCAACAGGAGCTTTGCAAGCGTTGACTTCCCCGCTCCGTTATATCCGACCAAGGCAACGCTTTCACCTGGGCCTATGGTAAGCGAAACATTCGACACGGCATATCTGTCAGCATTCGGGTATCGGAAGCAAAGATTTTTGAATTCTATCTTCGGTGCGCTGTCAAGATGAAGCTCGGCTCCCTCGTCAAGCAACAGCTTCGGTCTCAGCTTAAGAAAATTGCCGAGAATATCCGAATACAGATCATACTCGAAATAATTTGCGATCATAATAAACATTCCGCTTATATTGGTATTAAGTGCCGTGGCACTGCCGTAATAAAGCTGAAAATCACCGACGGTTATGTCACCTCTCAAGGCGAGAAAGGCAAAAAATACATTTATGCATCCCAAAATTATCATAACGATAGTTACAAGCACCGCCCGGATCGTATAATCTTTTTTCAACAAGCGCGTCTGATCGTCTATTTTCCTGTCAAATATCCTCGAAAACTCTTCTTTCAGAGCTTTACCGTACCCGAACAGCCTGACTTCTTTGGCAAAGCCGCGTCCCGTCAGTATTCCGCTCAGATATCCCGTCTTCTTGTTTTCGGGTATCTGACTTTTCTGAAAATTGTGACGGGCTTTTCTTGACCTGACCTCAAAAATCAGAAAAGGGATCAAGGAAATGAGCAACAAAAGACCTAATCCGGTATTTGCGATAAGCAAGGTCGACGCCAAGCTTACAACGGTCATTAGTTGCCCGAAAATGGAAAACACGGAACCTATCATATTTTCCCATCCGCGCCCCAGCGTCTGATAAGCCTCCTGTATTGTCATATACGACTCCTTATCGTCATAAAACGAAACATCGAATTCCATGCATTTTTGGATGATCAGTTCATTTATGCGCTTGTTTATTTCTGCTCCCGACCTGGTGCATATTATCGTTTTTATGTTTGCCAGCACTTTACCTGAAATATTTATTATTACAAGCAATGCGCACCATAAAACAAGTGTCCCGACGGCTTTATCCGTATATCCGAGCAAAACAGAATCGATGATTTTTTTGCTTATATAAACATAGGCAAGAGGAATAAGTGAGGTGATTGTTTCGATCATCATTATAACTGTACAACACAACGGTGAGGTCTTCCAAAGCATATTTATGATAAACCCGAAATTCTTCAGCGTCTTCAGAATATTTTGCCTGAATTTACCCATGCTCCGTTTTAACATAAAAGTCTCCTTTGTTCAGGTCTGCTTTTCTTTATACCCGTCTCCGTCCCAACGGTATCTGCTTAAAATGTCAAGAGCTTCACGGGGCAAAGCTCCTTCCACCACTGCCGCTTCGATCTGCGTCGTAATATGATCCGAATACGGCAAAAGCACCTTTATAAAATGCCAATCCGTTTCACCGTCCAGGATTTTCCGAAAGATCACTTCTTTTGAGTCGTGGTTGAGCATTGGTATGAATTTTGCAAGAAGCTCATCATTGATATCATCAAAGGTCGCATTTTCTATCAGCCTGACGACCGAGTCATCATTAAGATACTCGGCAAGAGTAATGATGTCCGAAATATCGATCCCCTGCTTTTCAAATTGTTGCGACAGCTTTGCTAAAACGCTCGGTCTCAGAAGCGGCGCAAGATTTACCACATCCGCGATATTTTCAGCAACAATGACGGAATCTCCCCTTGCCGCATTTTGAAGGATGGAGGATTCACCCTTTGTTGGATCCCCGTAGCCTATAAGCTCATCAAGAGTAATGTCAAAAAGCTCCGCGATCATAACAAGTACCGATATATCGGGAAAGCTCTCGCCCCTCTCATATTTTGAGATCGCCTGACGAGACATATTGAGTCTGTCCGCCACTTCGTTTTGTGTCATATCTGCTCTCTTCCGAAGTGTTGAAAGCGCTTTACCGAACTTCATGGTATCAAACATCTTTTTCTCCCGCCTTATTTATCTGTCATCAATATTGTATCATAAAATATCATCATTGTCGAGCAACGATCGGTTGCGTAAAATGCAGATACCAATGACTGAAGGACATTGAGTAAGAAAATTTTACAAGGATCAAGAAAACGCATTTATCAAAGAGAACCTCAGGAATTTTTTCAGAAATCTATTGACATTCGTCACCGGACTTGATATAATAATGGATGTTCTAATATTAGAGTTTCTATGATTGGAGGATCAACATGAATGACCTGAACTTTACGGCATCGAAGATGTTCAACAGCGCGAACAGGTTTATCGAGGCTTACCACACAGTGCTTCAGCCTATCTGCAAGGACACGGGACTGCCGCCGATGGCTGTCGACATCCTTATGTTCATCGCAAACAATCCGGAAAACGGCACAGCGGGAGATATCTGCCGATGCCGCGGACTGAAATCCGGGATCGTATCCGTGCATATCGACAGACTTGTCAATGAGGGACTGCTTCTGCGGCAGGCTGTCCCCGGTGACCGGAGAAAAACACGGCTCGTCTGCACGGAGGCGGCAGACGGCATCATCGAAAAGGGGCGCGGGCTTCAGCTCTGCTTTGCGCAAAAGCTGCTTGCCGGACTGTCGGACGAAGATATTGAGGTATTCCGCAATTGCCTGTCGGTGATGGGCAACAATATTGATGAGATCCGCAAGAGCGGGATTTCCTCGCAGGAATAGGAGATAAATATGGTAAAACTTCTGAAAAATATGCGCCGAAAGGAAAAACTGATGGCGCTGCTCTGCCTTGTGCTTGTTGTGGTGCAGGTATATTTCGACCTGCGCCTGCCGGACTATATGACCGAGCTGACCGTTCTGATAAAGACCTCAGGCACAACGGCGGATATTGTTAATGTAGGGCTTAAAATGCTCGGCTGCACTGTGGCGAGTGCGGCGCTGGCGATTGCCTGCGGCTTCCTTGCCGCAAAGACAGCGTCGGGCTTCAGCTTTGCCGTTCGGGACAAGCTGTTTCGTCATGTCATGGACATCGGCAGCGAGGAAATGCAGGACTTTTCCGTTCCGAGCCTTATAACGAGAACGACAAACGACATAACGCAGATCCAGATGATCGTTGCAATGGGACTGCAAATGATGATCAAAGCACCCATTATGGCGGTCTGGGCTATCATCAAGATCCTCGGCAAAAGCTGGGAGCTTTCCGCAGTGACCGCCGCCTTCGTTGTCGTGCTTTTCGCTACGGTGCTTCTGATAATGAGTTCCTGCCTTCCCCGCTTCCGCCTTGTGCAGAAGATGACGGATAAGATCAACAAGGTCGCCCGCGAAAATCTCACCGGCATCAATGTCGTACACGCCTTCAATGCCGAAGATTTTCAGAACGAAAAGTTTGACGGTCCGAGCCGCGGCATGATGGATCTGCAGATGAAGAATCAGAAGCTCTTTGCGCTCATGCAGCCGACAATGACGCTCGGTATGAACGGGCTGGCTTTGGCGATCTATTGGCTCGGTGCGGCGCTTGTCAGCAATATCTCCGTCACCGATATGGGAGCGCGGCTGACGATGTTCAGCGAGGTGCTTGTATTCAGCACCTATGCGACCTATATCGTGATGTCGTTTATGATGCTGGCGATGATATTTATGCTCCTGCCGCAGGCGCAGGTATCCGCCGAGCGTATCAACGAGGTGCTGGACCGCAATGCATCGATCATCGAGGGCAGCGTCAAAGACGGAAGGGAAACCGGCACGGTCGAGTTCCGCAATGTTTCCTTCCGCTATCCCCACGCATCGGAGGATGAGCTGACCAATATTGATTTCAAGCTGAACAAAGGCGAGACCCTTGCGATCATCGGCGCGACCGGAAGCGGCAAGACAACGCTGATAAGCCTCATCCCGCGTTTCTATGACGCAACGGAGGGCGAAGTGCTGGTCGACGGCGTGAATGTCAAAAACTATACCTTTGACGCACTGTACGATAAACTCGGATATGTCACGCAGAAAGCCGTTCTGTTCTCCGGAACGATACGCGACAATGTTCTGTTCGGCGAAAGTGCCGCCGACAAGGACGGGGATAACCTGAAAGATGCCATCAGCCTTTCGCAGGCTCAGGAATTCGTCGATAAGCTGCCGGAGGGAACGGAACACGGCATCGCTCAGCTCGGGCGCAATGTCTCGGGAGGTCAGAAGCAGCGCCTTTCCATCGCCAGAGCGCTGGCACGAAAGCCCGAGATCCTTATTTTCGACGATTCGTTTTCGGCTCTCGACTACCGGACCGACGCAAAGCTGCGCGAGGGGCTGAACGAACAGCTTCACGGCACGACGAAGATCATCGTTGCCCAGCGAATCAGCACGATCCGCCACGCGGACAAGATCATCGTTCTCGACCGCGGAGAGATGGTCGGGACGGGGACACACGAAGAACTGATGCAGAACTGCGAGGTCTACCGTGAGATCGCCACATCACAGCTCAGCGCATCGGAGCTTGCATAAGGAGGGATGAGAAATGAAGAAAAAAGACAATAAAAAAGGCATCCGTTCCGCCATTCCGAGAATAACAGGCTATCTGCGTTCAAGCATGGGTGCGATCATAATCGCGCTGATCCTTGCGGCTCTCAGCGCCGTTCTTACTATAATTGGCCCCGACAAGATCGGTCGGATCGCCACACTGATGTCGGACGGTCTTACCGGCAGCATCGACCTTGCGGCGATCGCAAGGATCGGTATTTTTCTTGCGGTCATCTATATACTCAGCGCGGTCTTCAGCTTCGTTCAGCACTACACGATGGCTGTCGTCACCCTTAAAATGTCCTACCGTATGCGCGGTGAGCTGTCCGATAAGATAAACAAGGTACCGCAAAAATATTTCAACACAACCTCGCAGGGCGACATCCTCAGCCGTATCACAAACGATGTGTCCACCTTGCAGCAGGGACTGACGAACAGTATGCCGACGATCATCAGCGCCGCGACGCAGTTTGTCGGCTGCCTTATCATGATGTTTATCACCGAATGGCGACTTGCCCTCATTTCGGTCGGCGTGACGATCATCGGTATGTTCCTGACGATCCTTATCATGTCGAGGTCACAGCGTTTCTTCGCGGCACGGCAGAAGAGTCTCGGAGAGCTTAACGGCTATGTCGAGGAAATGTACTCGGGACACGAGGTCGTGCGGATCAGTCGCGCCGGGCACAAGGTCTGCGAAAAGTTTGGTAAGCTCAACTCTGCAGTCTACGACGCGAACTGGAAGTCACAGTTCCTCTCGGGTATGATGCAGCCGCTGATGAACATCATCGGCAACATCGCCTATGTCGCCGTCTGCGTTTTCGGCTCGATACTTGCCATGAACGGCACGATCGAGTTCGGCGTGATAGTTTCCTTCATCCTCTATGTACGCCTGTTCACCTCCCCGCTGACCCAGATGGCACAGGGCATGACAAATATGCAGACAGCCTCCGCCTCCGCACACCGCATTTTCGACTTCCTTGAAAGCGAAGAAATGCCCGATGAGAGCGAAAAAACGATTGCCCTTACCGATGTTCACGGCACGGTCAGCTTTGAGCATGTCCGCTTCAGCTATCCCGATACGCCCGATAAGATAATCATCAAGGATTTTTCCGCCGAGGTGCATCCCGGTCAGAAGGTCGCTATCGTCGGCCCGACCGGTGCAGGAAAGACAACGATGGTCAATCTGCTGATGCGATTCTTCGAGATAAACAGCGGTACCATTAAAATTGACGGCATCCCGATCTCCGAAATGAGTCGTGAGAATGTACACAAGCTGTTCAGCATGGTCCTGCAGGACACATGGCTCTTTGAGGGAACGGTCAGAGAAAACCTCGTCTACAACATGGAGGGTATCACCGACGAACAGCTTGAAAAGGTCTGCCGAGCCTGCGGACTGGACAAATTCGTTCACACGCTGCCGCAGGGTTTTGACACCGTTCTGTCGGAAAGTGCAAGCATCTCCGCCGGCCAAAAGCAGCTTCTCACGATCGCACGCGCCATGTTGCAGAATGCGCCGATGCTCATCCTTGATGAAGCCACTTCTTCGGTCGATACCCGAACGGAGATCCTGATCCAGCGCGCCATGGATGAACTCACGAAAGGGCGCACCAGCTTCGTGATCGCACACCGCCTCTCTACGATCAAAAACGCCGACCTGATCCTTGTCATGCGCGACGGCGATGTGATCGAGAGCGGAACGCACGATGCGCTGATGGCGCGCGGCGGCTTCTACGCCGATCTTTACAACAGCCAATTCGACAGGGCATCCTGACGGATAAAATAAAAGCGGCATCCGCCCGACTGTAAAAGTCGGGCGGATGTTGTTTTCGCTATATAATCCGAATTTTTTCACATTCGTATTTTTTCAAAAACCTCTCGGATGTCTTCCTTCGCTCCGGTAAAATTCGGCCATGCGTCGATATTGTCGCCGCTCTTTCTCGGAATTATGTGAATATGAAAATGAGGCACAGACTGTCCCGCGCTCTCATCGCTCGCATTCAGTAAATTGACACCTTCATATCCGCAATTATCGGTCAGATGTTTTGAAACCGTCTTTACGGTTTTCGCGACAGCGTATAAAGCTCCTTCGTCACAGTCAAGTACATTCCGGCAATGCTCTTTGGGAATGACCAAAATGTGACCGTCGACCTCATCGGATATATCCATAAACGCAAGCGTTGAGTCATCCTCGTATACTTTCATACTCGGGATCTCACCCGACACTATCTTGCAGAATATACAGTCATTCATATCCTTGATCCTCCCGCTGACACCGATCGACGATGACTTTATTATATCACAAATGCCTTTGCTTTTCAATCACTTTGAATTTCGGTCAACATCACAGTAGAACAGGATGTCGGCTTTCCCCTCCTGCGCCGCGACAAGAAAGTATTTCAGCAATCTGTTTTCCATAATTCCCTCCGGTTATGATGCCCGATAAATCATTACCGGATACAGTATATCACGAATTTCGGAAAATGTAAAGAGCCTTAAAAAGCGGCGGTCTGAATATTGATTCAGAAAATCAGAAGCAGCGCGCACACCAGGGCGATGATACCGCCGACAGCGCTGACAACGGTGTAGATCTTTTTCGATTCGGGGTCGTGCTTCTCTTTTACCAGATAATAAATACCCGTGCCGAGAACTACAAGTCCGATGATGATTCCGATGATCTTGAAAACCATTATTTTTTTCTCCATTTCAATAAAATTGCCGAATTTTCGATAACAAGCACCGAGCCTGCGTTATGTACGAGCGCACCGACGACGGGATTCAGCGTGCCGATGATGGCAAGCGCAATGGCGATGAAGTTGAGCGTCATAGAAAAGGCCATATTGAGCTTTATCGTGGTCATCATCCGTTTTGAAAGCGCGATAAGGTGCGGAAGTTCCTTCACTTCATCGTCCACAAGCGCAATATCCGCCGCATCGACGGCAATGTCACTGCCGACGCCGCCCATCGCGATGCCGACATCGGCTTTTTTGAGCGCGGGGGCATCGTTCACGCCGTCGCCTATCATACAAACGGGCAGGTTTTTTCCCTGATATTCGCCGATGTATTTCAGCTTGTCCTCGGGCAGGCAATTTGCCCGCACCTCACCGATGTGAAGCTTATCGGCAATAGCTTTTGCGGCGTTTTCATTATCGCCTGTGAGAAGCACGGGCTGTACACCGAGGCGGGTAAGCGAATCGACAGTGGCAGCGCTTTCTTTTCGCAGGGTATCGGAAAGCGCGATGTATCCCGCAAACTGACCGTCTACTGCCACATAAGTGACCGTGCAGCCGCGGCTCAGATGATCTTCCGCGTCCTTCGGCGGTACCATAGCTATACCATACTCGGAAAGCAGCTCGGGATTCCCCGCAAGGACGGTTTTGCCGTCCACCGCAGCGCAGACACCGCGTCCGGTGATCATTCGGAAATCGGTTGCTTCAGACAGTGTTTCTCCGGTTTTCCCGTAACAGCTAACGATCGCTTTTCCGAGCGGATGCTCCGAGAACTGCTCTGACGATGCCGCAAGGCGGTAAATCTCGTTCTTGTCAAATGATGCCGAAACACTTTCCGTCGCGACGACCTCCGGCATCCCGTAGGTCAGTGTGCCTGTCTTGTCGAACGCAATGACTTTCGCTTTCGACAACCGCTCCAGCGCGTCGCCCTCGCGGACAAGAAAGCCGTGCTTCGTGGCATTTCCGATGGCAGCCATGATTGCCGTCGGTGTCGCCAACACAAGTGCGCAGGGGCAGAAAACGACGAGGATAGTGACTGCTCGGATTATCTGACCCGTGATGAGCCATGTCAGCCCCGCGGCGGTGAGTGCGATCACCACTATCCGTGTTGCCCATCTGTCGGCAATACCAACAATTTTGGCTTTGCCCGCGTCAGCCGACTGCACAAGGCGGATCATCCGCTGAATGGAACTGTCCTTGCCGACCTTGGTCGCCTCCATTTCAAAGGCGCCGAACTGATTGACCGTACCGCCGGACACCGTGTCGCCGACCGTTTTGTCAACCGGCAGTGATTCACCCGTCATGACCGTCTGATTGACAGATGTCTGCCCCGACACGATCACCCCGTCGACCGGAACGCTCTCGCCGGGCAACACGCGGATACGGTCGCCGACTTTGACCCGCTCTGCGGGGATGATCTCTTCTTTGCCGTCACGCAGAACCCGCGCGGTCTGCGGAGTCAGATGCACCAGCTTTTCGATTCCGGCACGGGCGCGTGCCACGGTCAGCTCCTCAAGCAGCGAGCCGAGCTGCATGATGACCGCGACCTCACCCGCCGCGAAACCCTCGCCGATGCAGACCGACGCGATCAGTGCAAGCGACACAAGCACATCCGCCTTGATGTCAAAGGCTGTGACAAGCCCGATGATCGCCTCCAGAATGATAGGCAGACCGCAGAAAATGATCGCGATCCATGCCATATCAAAAGGAAACGGCTGAAATTTCAAGAGACTGCATACGACAGCGACACCCGAAATCGCAAGCAGAATAATATCCTTTTTGATCCCGCCGAGCGACAGCAGATGCTCCAGCTTCTTCATAAACCTCTTCATGTGTGAAGCTCCTTTAATACCATAGGGGGTATGTGTATATTATACCCCCATGGGTATCAGCTGTCAATATGGAAAAAGAAAAAGACAGCCAAAAAGCTGTCTTTTTTCAAAACAAAATTATTGCATATTGGCAAAACGCTCGACTGCCTTCGTGAAGCTCTCGATGGTCTTGTCCGCGTCGCCGTGTTCGATACCGTCGCGGACGCAATGACTGATGTGTCCCTCAAGCACGACCTTGCCGCAACCGTTGAGCGCCGACCTTGCCGCGTTGATTTGCGAGAGAATGTCCTCGCAGGGGATGTCCTCGTCGATCATTCTGTCGATCGCCTGGATCTGTCCTATGATCTTTTTGAGCCTGCGGTGCAGGTTCTCGGAATCCATACACTGTTTCATTTCATTACCTCCATACCGTTAGGGGTATAAGATAATTATAGCACAGCACCGCTCCGATGTCAAGGCAAAACGGCTTTTCAGATCAGAGGCTCGCTTTGAGGATCTCTTTTATCTCGTCGGAGGTCAGCACCTTGTAGCCGCCGTTCATCACGAAGGTCGCGGAGGCGATGCCGTCGATCATATCGGGCGTAACGCCGAGGTCGGTAAGGTTCATCACAAGTCCGAGCTTTTTCATCCAGCTTTCCATACGGCAAATACCCTCTTCGGCGACCTCGCGTTCGGTCTTGCCGTTCGGGTCAACTCCCCAGACATTCACGGCATAGCGCGCAAATTTCGCAGTGCCGTAGGGGAGGATATGACGGTAATACGGCATCGAAACCGCCGAGAGCGTCATACCGTGCGTGGCATTTGTATAGGCGCCGACCGCCTGCCCGAGCATATGTACCATCCAATCCTCGGTCTTGCCCTTGGCAATCAGGGTATTGAGCGCCCATGTCGCCGTCCACATGATGTTGCTTCTCGCTTCATAGTCGGTGGGGTTGACCGCTGCAATTTCCGCTGCGTGAATCAGCGAGCGGAGAAGTCCCTCCGAGATATAATCGCTCGTGTTGTCGTCCACGCCCGAGAAATACTGCTCGAGAATGTGCGACATAATGTCGTAAATACCCGAGATCATCTGATAATGCGGCACCGTAAAGGTGAATTCGGGATTCAGTATCGAAAACCTCGGATAGACAGCCTCGCCGAAGACATGACCTATCTTCAGCTTCTTTTCGGTGTTGGTGATGACCGAGCCGCCGTTCATTTCGCTGCCGGTTCCGACCATGGTCAGCACGCACCCGACCGGAACGATCTCGCAAGAGACATCCTCGAAGCGGTCATAATACTTGTCCCACGGGTCCTCGTCGCAGCGGACAGAGACCGAGACAGCCTTTGCGTAGTCGCAGACCGAGCCCCCGCCGACGGCAAGGATCAGGTCAGCTTTCGCATCCCTTGCCCGTGCAACGCCCTCGCGGAGCTTGTCCGCCGTGGGATTCGGCATCACGCCCGCGTCTTCAAATACTTCCTTACCGTTTGCTTTGAGTGCGGAAACCACTTTGTCATAGAT
>CAKXXW010000027.1 GCA_934378145.1 uncultured Eubacteriales bacterium | reverse complement strand
GTAAAGTCTGCGTAAAAGATTCGCCCTGTCAGTGAATTTTGCCCTTAGGTAAAACGCTTTAACCTCTTGTCTCGGGCAGAATTTCAGCGCGTGCGCTGAAATTCCGGTGGGTTTTGCCCGAGGACGAGGAGGGGATGCTTGCATACCCTTGAGTCCTCGGCAAAATCCACCAAAGTTTTGCCACAGGCAAAATGCCGCGAGACAAGGCGCTACTTCCATAACCCTTTTTCAAGTTCTTAGAAAGGGTTCGGGGAAACCTTCTCCGAAAGAAGGTTTCCCCGAAAAATTATCTTACTGTATCTTAATGTGATGTCCCCTGCTGTTATCTTGCAGTCATCCTGCCATGTGCGCAGGCTTATCTGACCTTCCTGATGACGGCGACAGAGAGGCTGACCAGCGCGCAGACGGCGACGGCAAGTGCCGTGAGCATACCCGAGGCGCAGCTGCACGACGAGCTTTCGCCGCCCTGCGTTCCCGGAGTTCCGGTCGTCGTTTCGGCGGGCGTCTCATCCGATCCCGGGTTCTCCGGCTCGGCTGCTTTCAGGAACTTCTCGGCATCCTTCGCCTCGTCAACAATGTCGACGCCCTTGTACTTCGCGTACTTTTCGGCGATGAACTGCTCGAATTTCGGCTCGACCATATACATTCCGTTCGCGTTCAGGTGGCTCACATCGCTCGAGGTGAGGCAATAATTCGCACGGCACGAGGCGTCGCTCATATTTATCCCCGTCCATTCGGTGTCGGCGGCGTAGAGACAGACTATGCGGTCGGTCTTGTATTTCTCCGCGACCTTCTTCATCGCGTCGGCGTAGTCGTCGTTCGTGCCGATGTAGTTGCCCTTGCCCTCGCTCTTGTGGCTCCAAGGGGTCACAAGGACGATGAAGGCGTTCGGATTCTTCTCCGTGATGTAGCTGATTATCTTGTTCAGCGCGCCGCTGTATGTCGTGATGTCGGTGCTGTCGGGATCGCCGAAGGGAACGCTGTGGTGGCGGTCGTTCCTGCCGCCTTCGATGATGTAAATATCACCGTCGGTCGGAAGCTCGGTGTATCTCACGCACATCGAGGGCGAGTTTGAATCGGGATTCTTCGTGATGAGCGCGACCTGGTTGCCTCCGATGCCGTAGTTATGGAAGTTCATTCCGTACTTGTAGCCGAGGAGGTTCACCCATGTCTGGTGCTGACCGAGTCCCGAGCCGCCGAAGTAGCTGTCGCCGATAGCGTAGAGCTTCAGCCCCTCGAGAAGGCTGTAATAATTGCTGTAATTGTCGATGACCCATTCGGCAGCCTTCGCGGTGTTCTCAAAGTCGCCGAGAGCCTTGACCTTTGCATAGCTCGTCGCGGGAGCTTTTCCGCTTCCCGTGTAGAGAAGAGCCTTGCAGAGTCTGATATTCTCAAACTTCGCCGCATGGGACGCAATCGCGTCTCCGCCGACGAAGAGCAGATCCCTTACCTTCACGGGAAGGACCTTCACGGCATTGTCAAGCAGTCTGCCGGCGAGCGCCATATCCTCCGACGGATACGCGATGACTATCGCGTTCTTCACACGGCGGGAGGCAAGCTCCTTCGCCACCGCAGAGTCGGCGGAGGTGTCGAAAACAAGGGCGTACTGCTTCTCTGCCTTGCCGCTTCCGTAAGGCAGATAATACGAAAATTCGACCTTCGCGCCCGAGGCGTCGGTGTAGCTCCCCGCGGTGAGTCCGGCATTGTCGTTACCCTTTACCGAGAGGTCGGAGGGTGTCACAAGGTAGACCGGCGGGATCTTCGCATCCTCGCCCGAGTACATCGGGGCATAGCGGAGGCAGAGTCTGATCTTCTCGTTCTTCTCGGTAGTCGTGTAGGCATACGCGCGGTATTTTTCGGTAAGGTCGAGCTGATAGACCTCGCAGCCCGTCAGGTACTCCTTCGAGCTGTCAAATTCCCATGCGCCGTGTATCTGCTTCCAATGAGAAACGGTCAGCGCGCTCGTCGAGGAATACTTTCCGCCGTCGTGATCGGTGAAATTCTGGTCGAAGAAGTAGATAGTCGTTCCGGCTTTCGGCACGGTGAAGACCGCCGAGGTGTAATACACGGCACTCGAGCCCTGCGAGACGAAGGTGAGTCTCTTCGACTTATTGTCCTGATACTGCGAGCCGACATAACCCGTCTCCCACTTGAGGTCGAGCTTCTCGCCGATGAGCGAGGCGCCCGTGACAAGGCTCAGAAGGTCGGGATCGGGCCAGACCGTCTCCTGCTTCGTCCCTGCGGTCGGCTTCTCTGTCGTAGCCTCCCACTTCACCTCTACGGGTGCCGTGTCAAGGAAGACCGTGGTATAGCCGACGGCAGGCTTGCACGAGAGCCTTATCACCTCGTTATCGTTTGCCGTGATGTAGGTGAAGGTATTGCCCGAGCGGACGAGACTGTCGGTTGCGGCATAGCCGAAATCGTAGGTATAGTGGCTTCCGTCGAGCTTATATACCGTGAATGCATTGTAGTTCGCGTTCGGGTTGCTGCTTATCGTGTAGGTTATCTTCGTTCCTGCCTTCGGAACACGGATGAGGTTCGATACGGCGTAATCGGCGGAAAAATACTTTGCCTCCTTCGCCGAGCCGTTCGTGTTCGTCGCCGAGCTGGCGTAGCCGCAGAACCACTTTATCCCCTCGACCTTTCCGTTCTCGGCGAAGGTCGCAGTGAATTCCAGATCTTTGAGCTGCTGAAGCGTACTCTTGTCGGTCGTCTCCTCGGCATAGACCTTGAAGGTCCCCTTCTTCGTGCAGAGCCTTATGTTCTGATTGTCGCGGTCGGTGACGAACTCGTAATGTCCGTTCTTCTGACCGATGAATTCATACGACGCCATTCCGGCGACATTCGCGCCGTCAAGGTCGATGACCCACTTGTCGCCGTCCTTCTTCCACGACGAAAAGACATAGACCGCGTTCGTCGGGTAAGATGACTTCTCAAGGTCGAAAACTATCTTCGTTCCCGCCTTCGGCACGGTAAAGACATCGGTGTACTGCCAACCTCCGCCTCCGCCGCCCGGGACTTCCATATTCTTTTTGGCGTTCGTGTGGCAACCGATATAACCGTCATTCCACTTAAGGTCAAGCTCGGTGCGCTCTGCGGCGAATACTCCGATAAACGCCGCGGGGATCATCGCCAGCACCATTGCCGCGAGAAGTATCGCTGATACGATCTTTTTCATTGAAAATGCCTTCCTTTCGGTATTTTTCATCATATAGACGGCAAGTGTGGCTGTTCGCGGGGGGAACGCCACACTTGCTTTTATGCCCATTTAAGGGCTGTGATTACGATTTGGCCTGAATATCCTTGTAGGTCTTTACGAGCTTCTCGATGTTTTTCTGGAGAAGGTCAGCCTCGTTGCGACTGGTGATAGCCCATTTGTCCTGCTTGCAGATCGCGTTGCTGAATATTTCGGTCGGGTAGCCGCCGAGAACATCCTTGTGATAAATTCTTCCGAGGTCGAACTTAACGCCCTCTCTGATTATATTCCACATCTCGCGGTCGTTATCGTTGGCAACATATCTGCCCTTGAAGGTCGACTCGAAGAGAGCGGGAGTGGTCTTTCTGTAGCCTTCGCTTGCCCAGCACTCAAGGACCGCGGTCATCTCGGAAGCCGAGTCGCAGTTCATGGTGATGCCGTAGAGGGTGAAGGGGTTCGCCATGGTGGTTATGTAACCGGTCTTCTTTCCCTGCGCTGCGTCGTAAAGGGGAGTGGGAAGTACAGTGTACTCATCGGCGAAGTTCTCGGTGATGAGGTATCTCTCGGCAAAGCGCGCTCTGTCCTGATGGAAGAGAACTCTGCCCTGCTGGAACGCATAGTAATACTTCGGGGTACTGTCGCTCGAGTAAACGAAGCAGTTCGGGTTGGTGACGATAGCCGTGATCTTCTCGGCAAGGGTGTTCGCCTTCGAGCTGGTGAAGTCCTTCGAAAGGACTATCATATTATCGTCATCGGGGACGAGGGTCGCAAGGTTCGAGCCTACATAGAAGGCATCGAGTCCGTAGTATATACCGCTGAATGCGTATTCTCCGTTCTCGACATCGGTGCTGTTGAACTTGCCGCCGTTGCCGGTGCCGAACTGTTCGCAGAACCATGTGAGCTTATCTATCGTCCACTCGTTGTTCTTGACGAGCGAGTAGAGATTCTCTCCGCTGATAGCGTCACTTGTCGCCATGAGAGTCTTGTTCGCATAGATGGTGTACATCATGTAGATGGTATTCGTCGACATATCGCCCGAGATGAAGTAGAGGGCGTCGCCGATGGTCATGGTATCTATAAGGTTCTGCGGATACCACGGCATAGTATAGTCAATGTAGCTCGTTTCGATCGAGTTGAGGTCCTTCAGAAGTCCCTTGGTGCTGCAGGTAGCGGCGGTACGGCTGTATGTAGCTATAATGTCGTAATCGCCGGTGGCCTTTGCGGATTCGGCCTGCTCAACGAATTTTTTTATGTTGCTGTTGTTACCGGCGATCTCTTCAAAGTTGAGGGAAACGCCGAGTCTCTGCGAGACCATTTCGTTACGGTCGAAAATGGCGTCCGCGACCTTGTCGCCCGAGTTGCCCTGCTCAACAAAGAACTCGGTATGCTCAGCCTTCCAGTTGAGGATGTTTACCGTATCGTCATTGTAGTTGAGGTTGTACTTGTCGAGTCCGTCGAGCTTATAGCCGTTCTCGTCGACATCCTTCGGGATGTTCGGATCGTCGGTAACGCTGCCGTTCGGATCCTTCGTGTTGTTGTTGTCCGCCGTTGTCGTTCCGTTGCCTTTATCGCCGTTCTGTGTGCAGGACGCGATAAAGGGCAGTACCATAAGGACTGCGAGAACGAAGACGAGGATTCTTAAAGCATTCTTTTTCATGAATTACTCCTCTTGAATAAAATTTTGGGTATGACAATTATAATACATCCGCTTCCTCTTGTCAATGGGGTTTGGTCGCTTTCGTTGATTGTTACTATTTCAGGCACACTCCTTTTGTGACAAGTGACGATATTACAGGCTCCGCGCCGAGCTGTCTCGGCGTAATTCCCGCCTTCACGGCAAGCGCCGCGGCGGTGCCGGCAGCCTCACCCGTCGCCATACAGACCGTCATGACCCTGTACGAGGCGTGCGCGCGGTGAGTTCCCGAGATGCACCTGCCGCAGGTGAGGATGCCCTCAAGCCCCCGAACGAGCAGGCTCCCGTAAGGTATATCGTAGGGCTTCGCGTCGTGGGCGTGCCCCTCGGCCTGCCCTCCGCCCTTCGGGTTATGTATGTCTATGAGGAACCACGCATCGTGCACCACCGCATCGGGTCTCTTTCTCCCTTCCTCCACATCGGCATCGCAGACGGTGTCGTCGCCGGTGATACGCCGCGATTCCCGGACGCCCGGGTAGCTCGCCGAGCTTTTGAGGCGGCAGTTCTCATACCCCGGGATATACTTTCTGAGGAATTCAACACACTTCCCTATCTGCCCGCGGAGGTCGACCTCGGCTCTTCCGACCGAGAAGGGGTCGAGCGGGTCAAGTCCGTTGTGCTGGGTCGCGTTGACCGTTCTCTCGCCCGCATGGAGCGTTCTGTGGAGTCTCACTATCGTCACATTGGCGGGAAGCTCGCCTTCCTCGCACTTCTCGCGGCAGAGAACGCGGTATTCCTTGTCGGTCCCGGGGATCTTCACGGGATCGCTCCCTCCCCACGCGGTGATGGCGATACTCTCGTCAACCCCGTCAAGAGTGAATTCGAGCGAGCAGGGCTGAACGCTCCCGTCGTCGCGTCCTACCGAATATTCGGCTCCCGCCGCGGCGGCGACAGCTCCGTCGCCCGTTGCGTCGATGACGACCTTCGATACGACGGCGAAAAGTCCCGACTGCGCCGAGAGGATGACTCCCGTCACGCGGTCGCCTTCCTTCATTGTATCAATGAAAGCGGTCAGGGGCAGGAAAGTTACTCCCGCCGAAGCCACGAAAGCCGTGAGCTTCTCCTTTGCCTCGGTCGCGTCGATCCCGAACTCGACCCCGTTGTGAGTTATATGCTCGGGGGCGTCGTGCCCCTCCGCGAGCAGAGCCTTCACCTCATCTGCCATAGTCCCCTTCGAGACCGAGCCGAGGATCGGGCAGATCTCGCCGAGCGTGAGGTTCCCGCCTATCGCGCCGAGCCTCTCAACGAGCAGGGTCCTTGCCCCTCCCCGTGCCGAGGCGACGGCGGCGCAGATCCCCGCGGGACCCGAGCCTATCACGACCGTATCGTACTCCGATACGACCGGTATATTCCTATTGTATTCCAGAGTGTTCAAAAGCTGCACCTTCCCTTTTTTATTATTATATCACCTTCTTTTTTGTTTGTCAAACGATTGAAAAAGATCCGGGTCTGTGGTATAATGTCGGCAAATCCAATATATAAAAAAAGGAAGTAATGGTATGAATGAAACTCTCATCCCGTGCAAGATCGACGCGGGACTCCGGAAGACCGGTCACATTCAGGGTATAGCCCTTGACACAAAGCACGAATACATATACTATGCCTTCACGACCGTACTCGTAAAGGCAAGGCTCGACGGCAGCGTCGTCGGCTGGGTCGGCGGGCTTATGGGACACCTCGGCTGCATAGACTTCAACGACGAGGACGGAAGGCTCTACGCCTCGCTCGAACTTAAGCACGACTCTATCGGCAAGGGCATCATGAAGCGCATCGGCAACGAGATCGCCGAGGAGGATTCCTTCTATATAGCTATCTTCGATGTTGACAGGATCACCCGCCCCGATATGAATGCCGAGACCGACGGGATCATGAAGGCGGTCTACCTGCCCGAGGTCGTGCGTATGTATTCGGCGTCCCTGCCGGACGGAAAGCAGCACGAATTTGCCTGCAGCGGCATCGACGGCACGGGCATCGGACGCGTCTTCGGCGAGGCGAAAGACAGCCCGACGATGCTCATGGTCGCCTGCGGCATCTACGGCGACACCGACCGCGACGACAATGACTGCAATGTCATAATGCAGTACGATTGGCGCGAATTCGACAAATACGCGCAGCCCCTGACGCAGCTTAAACCTCACCATTCGGGCGTTGACTCCGACAGGGTGTATTTCCTCTTCACGGGAAACACGAATTGGGGGATACAGAATCTTGAGTATGACGCCTTCACGGGCGATTGGCTCGCCTCGGTCTACACGGGAAAGAAGGAATGTTACCCGAATTACCCGATGTTCGTCATTGACGGCGGCGCCAAGCCCTACGAGGACTACATCGCCTACGGCAGGAAGGGCTTGCACCTGACGCTGAAAAAGGAGGGTGCCTTCGACGAAAAGACAGGGCTTTACGGCTGTAACTTCCCGAAGGGACAGACGGGGCTTTACGCCTTCGGCGACGGGAGATATTACATATCGCACGAGTATCGCACGCCCGAGAAGGAAGACGGAAGCATAATAAAACTCTTCCGGCGCTCGGACGACCCCGCAAAGGGTTTTGAAGAGGTAAGCGAATAAGGCGCGGGAATACGAAGAATGTGGGGGACTTTCTTTCGAGAAAGTCCCCCACACCCCCAAAGAACTTGTTTGCGGATTATAGGAGTAATGCCTTATTTCACGGTTAAATGATATGGCAGTAATGACTTGTCTCGCGGCATTTTGCCTACGGCAAAACTATGGTGGATTTTTGCCGAGGACTCAAGGGTATGCAAGCATCCCCTCCTCGTCCTCGGGCAAAACCCACCGGAATTTTCCCCCGCGGGGGAAAATTCTGTCCCGAGACAAGGGTTTAGACCGTTTAACCTAAAGACAAAATTCACCGACAGGGCGCACGCACCGTTAAACCGAACGCTCACAGAACGAGAAGTCTTCACCCGAAGCGTTTATCAAGTTTGGGTCAAGCCTTTTCAAAGGCTTGCAGGGTGTGGGGCGGCGCCCCGCATTCCTCGTCGCCCTCCGCAGAGGGCGAAATACTTTCAACGGCATTTTCTTTTTGCTTAGCTTTTTCTTTTGTGCCTTTTATAGGCAAAAGAAAAAGCGCCATTAAATTTTCGATGGTGAACACCTGTAAAAGGGCACTGACACCTCATTTCAGACGCAACGCAGTTGCCGCTTCATATTTGCGGAGCAAACGCTTCATTTAATTGTAGGCCGGGCGGGCGCCGGATGGGACGCCCCTACCGTGGAGATTAGATTCTTTGCCTTTTTACAGATTGATTGTCTGTGAAAATGTATTGACACCTCATCCCCCGCTGACGCGGTGGATGAGGTGTCATTGACTTTTTACCTTTTACAGGTCGTAAGTCTGCGTAAAATTTGCGTTAATGTTTGCCTTGTAAGTAAGCGCAACTTTAAGGTCAAACGGTCTACCACCTTGTCTCGGGCAGAATTTCGCCTCGCAGAGGTGAAATTCCGGTGGGTTTTTGAGAAGCTCTGATAAAAGGCTGCTTGCAGACTTTTGAGGAGCTTTCTCAAAAAGACACCAAAGTTTTGCCGCAGGCAAAATGCCGCGGGACAAATCTTTACTCCCATAGCCGTTCAGAAAAGTTCTTTGGGGGTTGGGGACTTTCTTTCAAGAAAGTCCCCGCGTCTCCCGTACCCCCCGTCCGTCTCCCGTTCCCCCGTCGTGTCTTATCATCCTGCCGGGAAGACATTCACTATTGTCAGGGAATGTCCTCGTAGACCTTCTCGGGGGGATAGTCGAGCGCCTCCGGATGCTCGACGAGCTTCTTCATCAGCTTGAACGCCGAGGCGTAATAATATCCGTCGCAGATCCTCTCGTCGGTGACCGCCTTGAAGTCAAGATACTTGCGCCTATCGGGCTTACCGTCGGCGTCAAGCACCGTCACCGTGCGCTTCATACCGTATGACAGAAAGACCGGAAGGTTTCCGAAATTGTATATGTGATGGTAGATCGGCTTTATTCCGAGCGATCCCATGCTCGTAATTATCATCGAACCGTGGAAGGGCGAGAGGTCGAGCAGCGACAGCGGCATCTTGCCGTGATAATCAAGCGTGTTGAGCAGCCACACAAAGAACCTCAGGGCAAATCTCGGCGCCTTCTGAAGCACTCCCATAAGCGAGTCAAAGCCCGTATCGTCGCTTTCGCCTATGCTCTTCTCCACGACACGGTTGAACTTCTCGTAAATATCGTCTATCGTATCGGTAGGCTCAAAGAATACCTTGATGCAGGTGTCGGGAGATTCGATCGACATGGTCTTCTTGACCGTCATCGTGACATCTATCGAATGACGCGAGTATATCTCGCGCCCGCTGACGAAGCGGTTGATGCCCGGACGCTGCGACACGACGCGGACATATGCCGAGAGCAGGATATGAAGGATGCTGAAATTCTTCATCCCCGCCTTTATCTTCTCGCGGCAGAACTTCTCGGTCTCGGTGATGTCGAAGCTGTCGGCGTAGGTATTCAGGGCGTCACAGCGCTGAGGCATAACATAGGGCATCGCGCGGAGCATTCCCGTCGTGGTGCGGAGCCTTCTGCCCTCCTTGCGGTCGCCGATGTGATATTTGTACCGGCTGCGCTTTTCCTTGAGCTTCGCCTTTCTTATCTCGAACTCGGCTTTCTCGGATGCCTTCTGAATTTTGATCCTGATCTTCTGGTCTGTCCTCTCCTGCTTGATCTTCTCCTTGAGAAGGGCGAGCGAAGGGGCGTCGACGGGTACCTCTATCTCGGTGTCATGGGGGACCTTGAGCTTCCTGTATTTGCCGTTGACGCAGACATATCTTATATCATAATTTTTCTTGTGCTTTTTCTTTGTCCGTTTTGCCATATATTGCGAGATATCGCTCCGAGCATGGTCGGCGTTGGTACGCTCGTCAGAGTCGATATAAGGGTTATTTGCCATTGTCTGACCGCCTTTCGCATAATTATTTGAGTTGGATATTATATTATACACTCTTTTCCGGGAAAAATCAAGCCCCAAATTTATCTTTCGCATTTTCGCGCCGGGGCATTTGTGAATTTTCGCTTTCCGCTTCACAAAAAGAGGGGGATGTGATATAATTAAAGCATTAACGACCGTGCGAAGGGAGGTCTTTATTACGGCTGAATACGGAATACTCAACAGAATAGATTCACCCGCCGATCTCCGGAGCCTTTCCGACGCCGAGCTTGACACCCTTGCCGCGGAGATACGCGCATACCTTGTCGAAAATGTCAGCCGGACCGGCGGACACCTTGCCTCGAATCTCGGTGTCGTCGAGCTGACCTTAGCCCTTCATCGGGCGCTCGACACGCCGCACGACCGTATAATCTTCGATGTCGGGCATCAGAGCTATGTACACAAGCTCGTCACCGGCAGGCGCGACCGCTTCCCCACCCTGCGGCAGGGCGGAGGTCTCTCGGGCTTCACAAAGCGCGACGAGAGCGAATACGACTGCTTCGGAGCCGGACACAGCTCGACCTCGCTCTCGGCGGCTCTCGGATTTGCCGAAGCCGACCGCCTCTCGGGCTCGGATGCCTACACGGTCGCGGTGATAGGCGACGGCGCCTTCACCGGAGGTATGATCCACGAGGCGCTGAACAACTGCGACAACGACCTTCGCCTCATCATCGTCATAAACGAGAACGAGATGTCGATCTCACGCAATATCGGAAGGTTCGCAAACAACCTCACGCGGATCCGCGCCGGAAGCCGATACCTCCGCACGAAAAAAGCCACGAGGAACTTCGTAAAGAGGATCCCTCTCATCGGCGACTGGCTCTTTTGCCGCATACGCGACGCGAAAAAGGCGCTCAAAAACCTTATGTACGGGAGCAACTATTTCGAGGACCTCGGGCTTTACTACCTCGGTCCCGTCGACGGTCACGACCGCGCGGCGATGGAGAGGCTCATCGCCGAGGCGAAAAGCACCGGAAGAAGCGCCGTCATACACATAAAAACGACGAAGGGCAAGGGCTTCAAGCCCGCCGAATCCGACCCGGGACATTACCACGGGGTATCTCCCGAAAACAAAAGCGTCCCCGAGAGCGACTTTTCGCAAACGATGGGAAAATACCTCTGCGAAAAGGCGAAGGACGACAGGCGCATCTGCGCGATAACCGCGGCGATGGCTGACGGAACGGGGCTTTCGGGCTTTGCCGCGGAATTCCCCGAGAGGTTCTTCGATGTCGGCATCGCCGAGGAACACGCGCTGACCTTCGCCGCCGGACTTGCCGCCGCGGGAATGAAGCCGGTAGCGGCGATCTACTCGACCTTCCTCCAGCGCGGCTACGACAACATAATCCACGATATAGCCCTTCAGAACCTTCCCGTCACCCTTTGCGTCGACCGTGCGGGGATAAATGCCGCCGACGGTGCGACACACCACGGCATTTTCGATGTCGCCTTCCTTTCGGAGATCCCCGGAATGAATATTTATACACCGCTGACCTTCGGGAGCCTTCGCGCCTGCCTTGACGACGCGCTCGACTCCGGCAAGCCCTGCGCCGTGAGGTACCCGCACGCCGGGGAATACGGCGGGGTCATCTCACGCTTTTACCCCGACGGGGACTTCTCTCTCCGCCTTGCACGGGCGGACTTTACGGCGGAAGGATCGCCCGAGGCTGTCATCATCACCGACGGGCGGATAGTCACCGAGGCGCTGAAAGCCGAAGCGCTCCTCGCAAAGGCGGGGATCACCTGCGGCACCCTGCTGCTCGAGAAGCCGAAGCCCTATTCCGACACGGCGAAGGCGGTATATGCTCTGCTCGGCGGGAAAACAAGGTACCTTCTCTTCTACGAGGAGGAGATCCGCAGCGGCGGCATGGGAATGCTGCTCTCGGACGAGATGAGGCGGCGCAGGATGCTCGGGGGAAAGGAATACGCCATCCTCGCGCTCGACGACAACTTCGCCGTCCGGAACGCCGACATACCCGTGTACGAGGCGGCGGGGCTTGACGCAAACTGCGCCTTCGAGCTTATAATGAATATGAAAAAGAATTCGGATAAAACCGCACACGAAAAACCTTAAAAGGAGGACACCGCAATGAGATCATTCGCAAAGATCCTGACCCTTACCCTGCTCTGCCCCGTTATGCTCATAACATCCTGCACCGTCGCCGGAAACGGCGGGGAAAGCACGACGGAGGACCCGAAAAGCACCTCCGGCAGCACCTCGCAGACCGAGGAGGTAAAAGCCCCCGAAAAGGTCGTCATCTCAAAGGACGGCGTATGCGACTACAAGGTCGTGCGCAGTTCGAAAGCCACCGACAGCATAAAGCGCCTCTGCGCCGAGTTCCGCACCGAGCTTGCAAAGCGCACGGGCGGCAAGGTACAGATCGGCGACGACTATATAACCTACAATGAAACGGTCGACCCCGAGGCGAAGGAGCTTCTCATCGGCGACACGACGCGCGAGGAGAGCATAAGGCTCCGTGAGATGCTCACCGATGCGGGCGGCACACGCTACGGTATATCCGTCTCGAGTCCGAAAGTCGCCGTCATCGGCAGCGACACCTACTCGACCTATATGGGGCTTCTCCGCTTCTTTGAGGGCATGACAGGAGAGGACGGAAAGGGCGAACTTTCCTTCGAGAAAGGCTACACCTTCATCTCCGACGAGAGCGAAGCATACTTCCCCGACATCGCGCAGGCAAAAAAGGACGGCATATCCCTCTGCTTTTCCGCCTGCGAAAGAGTCATAAACCAGGTCCCGAACGACGACGGCTTTGTCACGATGCAGGGCGGCGGCACCGACGGCACATACGCCTACTACGGAATGATAAACAAGGCGAACACCGAGGCTGTCATCTACAAATACGAGATAGCAACATGGAAGCTCGTGAAAAAGTCAAAGCCTCTCCCGACCTTCCACACGAACGACATAACCTACGACTCCAAAAATAAGAGGCTCGTTATCTCGACCTGCATAAAGGACGACGGCTACCTCGGCGTCTGCACGGTCGATCCCGAATCGCTCGAGCTTCTCGACTCCTTCAAGATAAAGACCGCGATCCGCGCGCTCGATTACCTGCCGTGGAGCAACAGCTACCTGCTCGGCACGAATTACTTCTTCACCCTCACCGACGAGAATTTCGAGAAGACCGGATTTATCGACTGCCCGAGCAAGCAGTACACGACGCAGGGACTCTGCTGCGACGAAAAGTACATCTACGATGTGAGGTATGTCGGAGGCTCCTCCGTCCATTACATAGTCGTGCAGGATTACGAAGGCAACTATTACGGCGAGCTTCCGCTTCTCGGCGCACCGAGCGAGCCGGAGAATATGTTCAGGCTCGGGAACGAGTTCTACCTCGGCTGTAACGGCGCCGATGCCGTTCTCCGGGTCGAGCTGCTGCCCGAAAAGTTTTGGTAAGATCTATGGAAAACAGCATTATCGTAAAAACGGAATACCTCCGCCGCGGAGACCTTCTCTGCGCCTGCGTCCGCGTGAAGGAACGCACCGATGCCTCGGCGGAGCTTTGCGGGAAAAACTATCCCGATATGAGAAATTCGCGCGAGCCTTTCGATTTCCGCACGCATATGTTCGCCTTCCCCGCAAGCGAGTTTGAACGCGCGGGCGGATTCCTTCTGACCCTTAAAAACCGCGCGAAGACGGCGACCGGGTTCTTCTCCGCCCCGGGCGAAGAGATAAAAGTGAAGGCTGACTTCGACCCTTCGGCTGAGATACCTCTTGCCGAGGCGATCTCGCGCACCGACAGGGGGCTTAAGCTGTCCTCGCTCACCGGAGGCAGCGTTGCCGATGGCGTCCGCTGGTCGAACGGAGTCTACACCACGGGCGGCGGACTGCCCGTGCGCGTCTGGACGATATGCGCCGACCCCGAAAAAGTCTCGGTCTTTGCCGGAACGCCTAACAGGAACCTTGAATTCAGGGCAGGCGAGATCCAGACCGTTATGGAGGAAGCCGAGTGCTTCGCGTCCGAGGGCTTTACCGTTCTCGGAGCCGTGAACGCCGACTTTTTCGATATGTTCGGCGACTGCCATCCCTCGGGGCTCTGCGTCAGCCGCGGAAGGACTGTCGCAAATCCCGACTCGAAAAATCCCTTTTTCGGGATAACGAAGGAGGGCAAGGCGGTCATCTCGACGCTTGACGAGACACCCGCAGAAAACCTTTCGGAGGCTGTCGGAGGCGGGCAGATAATCCTCTCCGACGGGATGATAAACGATACCGCTCCGCTCGAGCCATTCGGCGACATCTGCCACCCGAGAACGGCGGTCGGCATACGCGGTGACGGAAAGATGCTCTTCACCGTCGTCGACGGAAGGCGCCCCGAATGGTCGAACGGAGCCTCGCTCACCGAGCTTGCCGGACTTATGAAGGAGGCAGGCGCGACGAGGGCGATAAACCTTGACGGCGGAGGCTCGTCGACCTTCATCGTGAGGAACGACGGCGCGCTCAGAATGATGAACGCTCCGGCAGACCTCCAGCGCCCGACCGAGAACCTCATCCGCCCCGTCTTCGACTCGCTCGTGATAGTGAAAAAGTAAAGGGAAAGCGGAAACTTTTCCCTCGCGGAGACGGATAACAGATATAAAAAAGACGCACGATGTGCGTCTTTTTTTGCCGTAAACATTTTAAGGCGAAAGGCTTTTCAGGAACCCGTCGTTCAAGTCGGAATATCCCGCACCGAAAGTGCCTTCCAAATCGTAATTTATGCAACATTCAAGCACCTTGTCAAAGCCATATTTTCCTATAAGATAGTTTGTAAAAGCGTAAGCCTCGGGATATGTCAGAGTATTTCCGTCCTTGCCGATGACGGAATATGTCTTATATATCGGGGTCGTCGCATATGGAAATTCGATCTGCGATTTGTACGCATTGTTTTTTAATGTGGTCTCTCCTATACACTCTTCAAGCAGCGCGAAGTCAAAATCCGACATACTTTCAAAGCTGCCGCCCCTGCTTTTATAAAGCGCATTGACCTCTTCGGCGAAAACCGAAATGTTCCCCGTCACAGACTTATCGGTAAAGGATAAATAAAAGCGATTGTTTATGTCGGAAATATGCCTTGAAACATACCGCGACAGATACTCGGCAACGCCCTCACCTATCCACGCCTCCTCCGAGGGATTGCTTTGCAGAGTAACGGCGTGAATCGTTTCGTGAACATATTCGCTCGGGTCAAGCAAATATATTCTGCGGTTATCTGCATCGCTGCATGTTTTGATTTCCCTGCCGGAAATATAATATTCAAGCCTGCCGGAGTATTTTTCGCTTACAAAGGGATAGCTTGCGGGAGCATTTTCTCTGATATAATTCAGGATCTTATTGCATTCGGCATTGCCCGCTGACAGATGATACAACACTCTTTCCGGAGTGTCAAAACTTGCGGTGTCCCGCTCTGCCGGGATTGGATCGAGGTAATAAGTACGGTTCGCGGTTTTGATAACGAGAGAATAGGACAAAAAATCCCGACTGTATTCCGCACCGTCAAGCCAAGACAGATCATAAGGGATCTCAAACGCCCGAGCTATGCCCAAACAGTTCAGATATTCTTTTCGGTACTCCGTTGAATCCGCAGCCATAAATTTTTCAAACCCGTATTTCCCGATTACAAAATCGCCGAAGGAATACGCAGTACAGATCGCAATATCCGGATTATCCGAAAAAGCTTTTATAAAATACGCCGGGAAAAGAGTCAATTCAAGATCATTGCCGGATTCATAATATTTCTTAAGTGCATTGTTGCTGTATTCGTTGCCGAAAGCATAGGCATCCGCGCCGTATTGTTTCCAGATCTCTGTCGACCGTATATAAGCCGCGGTCAAAAGCCTTCGATAGCTTCCGTTATTTATTGAATTCCGAGTGCAGAGTAAGGCGTTATTCTGATATGCCGCCTTTTCGTCACCCAAAAAAGATTCATCGGAAATAACATAACAGGAAATCTTTGTGTTCAGACCGAACACACTGTTGAGCCGGGAATAATCATTTTGCAGGACATCGAATATGTCGGCGATTTCTTCCCTTGAGTTGCTCACGGAGGATTCAATATGAAGCTCAATGTCCCGACCTTTCATTATATTGCAGACGGCACTTTTGTAATCAGGAATGTACTCATCCACATTCGACAGATAGCTCTTGTCCTCACCGCACGCCGAAAGAGAAAACAGGCAAAATAAAAGAATCACGCACATGACAGGTATCGGCTTCTTTTTCATAATCCACTCCTCAACTAAAGCAAAGCTCATGCCTGCATTTATTATACACTATGCAGCCGCCGAATTCAAGCAAAAAACGGGATTGCGCCTGAAAAGGCACTTTTGCGCTCCGTATCTTTTCCGATGAAGGGGATTCGGCACGGAAAAGTTCCGAAGAAACTTTTCCGCGCAGTAGTTACGGCAGGGTCGGGTGAGGCTGTCCGCACCTTTCCTGCACGCTTGCCTTTCTTTCCCGCCGCGCACGCTTCGCAACTTACGGGGTGCGACTCTTTGCTCCTTCTCCGCCACGAAAAAAGGAGCGCACGGCGCTCCTTTGGGGCGGAGGGGATTCGGCACGGAAAAGTTCCGAAGAAACTTTTCCGCGCAGTAGTTGCGGCAGGGTTGGACGAGGCTGTCCGCACCTCGCCTTCACGCTTGCCTTTCTTTCCCGCCGCGCTCACTTCGCAACTTACGGGGTGCGACTCTTTGCTCCTTCTCCGCCACGAAAAAAGACGCACAATGTGCGTCTTTTTTCGTGGCGGAGCAGGAGGGATTCGAACCCTCGAACCGTTTTGCCGGTTACACGATTTCCAATCGTGCGCCCTCGACCAAGCTAGGCGACTTCTCCGTATATTCAGTTTGGCACTTGCGGCGGCTACGGCTCCTTTGAAGTTCAAAAACTTCACTCTTTCGACTCCCGATACCTCGACGCCTCGGCTCCGAAAGCCCCTGCGTCTTCCCGCATTTATACAGGCCTTGCGCCTTCGCTTACGGAAGGGATTTTTTCAACCTGCCGAGTTATTATATCACACACTTTTGCCTTTGTCAACATTTTTTTGGAGGCTTTTATGACTTTACCGGCAGATTTTTATTTTTCGCGGAATGTGTTCGGCTGTTATTGCATATGAAAAACAGTTTGTCTGTTGCTTTTTCCCTTCGGCTGTGATATAACGATAATGTGAATGAACATTAATTGTTAAAAAATGAAGGGCGGCAATATCGTCGGATGCTACTCTTCCTACTATGGCGCAGGTGTGCGTGCGGAAGGCTCGTTCACCATGACGGGCGGCAAAATCGACAACTGCCGCGCCTCGATCGACGGAGACACGCCGTTTTACTTTGACGGACCTGTGCTTGACGCCGTTTCGATAAAAGCGAAGCGGGTAGAAGGAGTCCCCGTGCCGAGGCTCCGCATAAACGCCGAAAACAACGAGTGGGAGGTATCCTACGACGCGGGTTATACATGGGCTTCCCTCGGAGTGAAGGCGACCGGCGAGAAAGGCGAAAAAGGCGACAAGGGTGACAAAGGCGATGCCGGAACCGACGGTAAAGACGGTATAAACGGCAAGGACGGCGCAAACGGCACCGACGGTCGCGACGGAAAGGACGGAGTTGACGGAAAAGACGGCAAAGACGGCATCGGCGTTTCCTCTGTGACAGTCGACAAGGACGGAAACATAATCGTGACGCTCACCGACGGCAGCACTCATATTGCGGGAAGTCTTCCCTCCTCCGATGACGGCTCGGACGGCGGAAAAACGAGCGGAAGCTGTGCCGGTGTGTCGCTTGTCGGCGCGCTTTCCGGCGTACTGCTCTCCGGCATAGGCTTCGCTCTGATAAAGCGCAGAAAGCCCTTCTGATCCGCGCCCGGCGCAAAAGAGGACAAAAAAGTGTTGACTGCCGTCCCTTCGGGTGATATAATATAGAGTAACAAAAAAAGACCTCCCTGCCCTTTTTCCGGCAATGCGAAGGCTTTCCGGTATTTATTATCCGAAGGAGACTCCTATGTTCAAAATGGCAAATATCCCGGTCTACACGGCAAGCGACACCTCGTCCGGCAACCGCGCGTGCGCGATGCTTGCCGAACTGCTCGGCTTTATCACCCTTGCGATAGTATGGTTCACCGTCGGCAAAAAGTCAAGGTTCATCGGTGAACACTGTCGCTTTGCGCTGAAGATAAAGATCGCCCTTGCGGCAGCTCTCGCGCTCTGCACGGTCGCGGGGACCCTCCTGATCTGGACAGTCATCGCACCGATCATATTCACCGCTCTCGGCGCTCTCTGCGTGGCATGCGTCACCGCCCTCGACATCTTCATGGCTGTGAGAGCAGCCCACGGCAGGTTCGCATCGAAGAAGCGCACCCGCAGCGATGCCCGCGACTATGCCCTTCTCGGCGACGAGGTGGCGCTCGAGGCTGTAAAAACGAACCCCGAGTATGCCGACATCCTTGCAGAATACGAGCGGATATTCGCACCCGACGATCCCTCCGACGACACCTTCGGAGGCTGACAGAAGAAAAAACACATAAAAGGAGCTGTATAAATTTTACAGCTCCTTTTTCGCGCGCTTTCTGCACGATATGACAGGAAGTTCCCTGCTCTCCTTATAACTTACAGTATTTTACAGCACGGTTCGACACATAAATTTACAGAAATTGGTTATAATGGTCCCGTAAGGTTATCTTTACGGGAAAGGAAGCTGAAAAAATGCAGGAAAATAAAGAACACCGGATGCAAAATACAGAACGGCGAGCCGGTATAAGGGAATTTTTCTCGGTTCTCGGGGGCGAAAAGGTCGACGCGAACGAACGCCTTGTCGGTTACATCGGAGGAGTGGCTTTCTGCCTTGCCGCGATGTTTTTCGGGAAATGCGGACTCTTTTTCGGGACATTCCCGCTCGGTATCGCGCTGCTCTGCGCGGCGGACAGGCACCTGCCCTTCATCCTCGCGGGGCTGTATATCTCGGCACCGTCGACCGGGATCCCCGTTCCGGTATGCATCGTGACCTACACGGCGCTCGCCGCGGTGAGGGTCTTCATAAGCCGCGCGGCGGGATCCGGGGGCAAAGCGGCTGCCGGGTCCGAAGCCGACACTGCGGGAAGGCTCCGCAGAGATTCGGAAGCCAAGACACTGGCGCTCAAGGTCAGGCGGGTCTATTTTTCTCTCTTCGCGGAGAAGACCTACCTTCGGATGGCGTCGTCATGCATCGGGGCGTTCTGCCTTTCGATCTATCCCCTGATCTACGGGGGATTTAGGTATTACGACCTCTTCGGGCTTTTCTTCTCGCTCGTGGCGGCACCGGGCGCGACCTTCCTTTTCTCACTCTATTTCGGCGAGAGCGGAAAGAACACTCGGCTGCGCGATCTCGGGATACTTTCCCTGCTCGCCGCGGTCTGCTTCTCGGTCAGGAATGTGACCCTCTTCGGGGTCTATGTCGGAGCGTTCGGCGCCTTCTTCGCGACGCTTTGCATCGGAAGGCGGAAAGGGATACTCTTCGGCTGTATCGGCGGACTTGCCCTCGGGCTTGCATTCGAGCCGACCTATGCCCCGCTCTTCCTGCTCGAGGCTGCGGCAGCGGGCGTCCTCTGGAACATCTCCTCCCTCGCGGCGGCGACCGCAGGGTGCATCGTCGGGATGATCTGGGGAGTCTATGTCAACGGAATGACTGCGCTCTCGCAGCTCCTGCCCGCTCTGCTCTGCGGCGCGATGGTCTTCGGCGCGGCGGACAGGCTCTCGCTCATCACCGGAAAGCCCGAGCTGATAAAGGCAAAGCAGGACGACCGCGCGGCACTTGAGATAAAGCTATGCGAGATGATAAACGACTCGGACGAGGCGTGCGTGCAGAGGCTCTCGTCGACCTTTGCCGAGCTTGCCGAGACCTTCTACAACCTCAGCGACCGGAGAAGGCGCCCCGAGATACTCGACCTTCGCCGGATGTGCGACGGGGTCTTTCTCAAATACTGCTCGGTCTGCCCGAAGAACGAGGTCTGCCGCGGGGTAGAGTACGGCTCGACGCTCGAGATTATCGACCGCCTTGCCGCCGACCTTCATATGAAGGCAAGGGTCGAGGCGGGCGCGGTGCCGGAATACCTTCGCTCAAGATGTGCCGCGATGCCACAGATGATAACCGAGATCAACGAGAGCTGCGCAAAGCTCACCGAACACGCGCTGATGTGCGACCGGACGGGGGTCTTCGCGCTCGATTACGACGGGATGTCAAGGATACTCTCCGAGGCTCTCGATTCGGGCAGAGCCGATTATATAATCGACGAAAGCTCGGCGGAGGAGGTCTCCGCGATGCTGAAAAAGCTCCGCTTCGGCTGCGACGGCGTGATAGTCTACGGCGGGCGGCGCAAATCGGTCGCGATAAAGGGACTTGACGCCTCGAGGGCGAAGATAAGCGTCCGCGAGCTGAGAGAAAAGCTCGGTGAAACTCTCGGGGTGCCGATGGGCGAGCCCGTGCTGACGCCCTCGGACGGCAAGACGGATATGACGGTCAGCGCCGCGAGGCGGTTCTCGGTCGAGGAAAAGAGCCTGTCGCTGAACGCGGTCGAAAACGGGCCCGAGAGGTTCTGCGGCGACACCGCGGTGAGCTTTGAGGGTCAGGGCGACAGGTGCTATTCGCTCATCAGCGACGGAATGGGCTCGGGCAAAGAGGCGGCGTTCACCTCGCGGATCTGCTCGATGTTCCTTGAGAAGATGCTTGCAGCCGGCAACCGGAGCGAGACCTCGCTGAGGCTGCTCAACAGCTTCATGAGCGAGCGCGACGGTAGCGCAAGGCACGAATGTTCGGCAACGGTCGACCTTTTTGAATTTGACCTTCTGACCGGCGCGATGTATGTGACAAAGAGCGGCGCGGCACCGACATATATAAAGAGAGGAAACAACTGCTTCCGCCTCCGCGCCAAAACGGTGCCGGTCGGGATAATCGACCGTCCAGACTGCGAGAGGATAGGCTTCGACGCCGAGGTCGGCGATGTCGTGATAATGATGAGCGACGGCGTGACGCAGAACCGCGACGAGTGCGTGTGGCTGCTCGGTATGCTGAACACCGAGTGGGAGGACGATCTCGGCGCGATGGCACAAAAGATCGTCACGCGCGCACGCGCCGAAGGCAGCGAGGACGACATAACCGTCACCCTCATCCGCATCTGCGAGAATGATTAAGGGGAAACGGAAAATACGGGAGACGCGGGGACTTTCTTGGAAGAAAGTCCCCTGCGCCCCAAAGAACTTGCTCAAGGGATTGTAGGGGAGGATAATATCCTCCCCTACGGGTTTGGGGAAATGTTTTTCTTATAGGTCGTTCACCCTCGGGAATCGTTCGGCGCTTTTTTTTTGCAGGTAGAACGCGCAAAGGCGGACAAGTCCGCTTTCGACCCTCGCGGATTATTCACCGAAGGGTCAAATCATCACCCGAAACAAATGCCTGATAAAAAATAATCAGCAAAAAGAAACGCGGTAAGGGAGCTTTCGCCCTCTGCGGAGGGCGACGGGGGAACCGCGGGGCGCCGCCCCACACCCCGCAAGCCTTTAAAAAGGCTTGACCTAAACTTGATAAAGGCTTCGGGTGAAGACCTCACCATTCGGTGAGCATCGGTTTAACGGTGCGTTCGCCTGTCGGTGAATTTTGCCTTAAGGTCAAACGGTCAAGCCTCTTGTCTCGGGCATTGAATTTCAGCGCACGCGCTGAAATTCAATGCCCGAGGCGAAAAGGGGATGCTTGCATACCCTTGAGTCCTCGGCAAAAATCCGCCAAAGTTTTGCCGCAGGCAAAATGCCGCGAGA
>CAKXXW010000026.1 GCA_934378145.1 uncultured Eubacteriales bacterium | reverse complement strand
GGCTATCGCAACCCTCTGCATCTGACCGCCCGACATCTGCCCCGGCTTCTTGTGGAGCTGGTCGCCGAGTCCGACGGCTTTCAGCGCATCAGCCGCGCGGCGGCGGCGCTCTTCCCTTCCGACGCCCGAGAGAGTGAGCGCCAGCTCGACATTCGCAAGCACGCTCTGGTGCGGGATAAGGTTGTAGGACTGAAAGACGAAGCCTATCGAATGGTTCCTGTAAGAATCCCAATCGGCGTCACGGTATTCCTTCGTCGACCTGCCGTTTATAACAAGATCGCCGGAGGTGTAGCGGTCAAGTCCGCCGATAATGTTGAGCAGCGTGGTCTTACCGCACCCGGAGGGACCGAGTATCGCCACGAATTCGCTGTTGCGGAAGCCGACGCTGATGCCCTTGAGCGCCTCGACCGTCGAACCCGCCGTCTCGTATTTCTTTACGATATTGTTTAAGTAAAGCAATTTTATCTCCTTCTTGCGGAAAACTCAGACTTCCGCCTTTTTTACCCGTTTCTTTATTTTGCGAAGGTCGCGGAGCATTCTGAATGCGTCACGAAGCACCCTGACCTTCGATTCGCGATGATTTATTATCTTTACAGGCAGCTCGGTGAAGCGGTAGCCGAGCTTCTGCGCCCAGAGGATGACCTCAAAGTCAAAAGCAAAGCCATCGGTCTCGCACCGGCTGAAAATGTCCTTCGCCGCCTTTGCCGAGAAAGCCTTGCAGCCCGTCTGCGAGTCGGAGAGCTTAAGTCCGCCGACGATACAGAGGATCTTTATATAAGCCTTCGACGCGATCTTTCTGATGAAGGTATAGCCCTCGTACCCGTCGGGATGAAGATTTCGCGAGCCTATCACAACATCGGTCGGCTTATTCGCGAAAATATCGGCTACCTCGCGTATGACCCCCGTCCCGTAGGCAAGGTCGGCATCGGTAAACATAACAACATCGCCCGTCGCGGCAAGTATTCCCGTGCGGACGGCACAGCCCTTCCCTCGGTTCTGCTCATACCCGACGACGCGGACATTCTGCAGTCCGAGCGAGCGCACAAGTTCTGCACTCCCGTCACGGCTTCCGTCATCCGAAAAAATTATCTCGTAATCGTCAAAATTTTTCTGCATATAGTCGCTGAGAGTCCTTGCCGTTGCCTCGATGACCGAGGTCTCATTATACATCGGAATACAAAGTGAGAATTTCATCTTAGGTGCCTTTCAATCTTTCCTGTATATATAAATTTCAAAGTCCGCCGTCACATCGAGCCGGTCATAGGAGGCGAGCCTTCCCGCATCCGAAAACGATGTGCGGTAATAATAGGGCGTCATGGCAAAAAGCGCACGGATGTCCTCCTGCCGCTCAAGCGAAAAACGGTAAGTCAGCTCTTCTCTCCCGAGAAATGTGAGGCGCGTCGGAAGGTCGGCACGCACCGTGTTCTCGTTCGGCTCGTCATATATCGCAGCCTTCAGCTCGTAAAGGTGCCTCGCACCCGCTCCGGCAAGGATCATTATCCCTCCCGTCTTCAGCACGCGCGAAAATTCGTCCTCAAAGCAGGGAGCGAAGACGTTCACAAGTCCGCCGAAGCTGCCCCCGCGCACCGGCATCCCGTTTATGCCCGCGACCGAGAAGAAAGAGTCAGGCAGTCTTCGTTTTGCAGCCGCAGATACCGCCGGACGCGACAGATCGAAGCCGAAAACGCTGTGGCCGCCGCGAGCTATCGCCTCGGAATAGTAGCCTTCACCGCATCCGGCGTCACAGACCGGCTCTTCGGGTGCAAGCGTACCGAGTATCCCTGCGATCCTGTCGGCGAGCGGTTTGTAGCACCCGAGAGACAAAAAATCCCTTCGTGCCGCGACGGCTTCCTTTGAGTCCCCTCCGCGCGAGCCGCAGAAGTTCACAAACCCGCCCGAGGCTATGTCCCAGCAATGGTGCCGCGCCCCTTCGCACACAAGGCTTTTTCCGTTTTCGGTCAGTGAAAAAGCGCTGCCGCAGAGCGGACATTCAAGAGTATCAATAATCTTATCGGTCATTTTTCCGTCCTGTAACTTATTATAATAGAATTATTATAACTTAACTGTGTGATGATTTCAAGTAATTATCACGAAGTTTTCAGAAACAATTGACAGAGAGCGCGTCAGGAGCTATAATGATTGCGGAATTTTCATTGAATTAACGGAGGAAAACATAATGACAGCAACCCTTGTATTCGTCGATGTGAAGCCCGATTGCGTCGAGGCGTTCCGTGCGGCGAGCGTAAAAAATCACGATTGCTCGAGAAAAGAACCTAAAAATGTCCGCTTCGATATTCTTCAGGACGATTCTGACCCGACGCAGTTCGTACTCTTCGAGGTCTATGCCGACGAAGAAGGCGCAAAAGCTCACAAGGAGACCGCCCACTACAAGGCATGGCGTGACGAGGTCGCCTCTTATATGAACTCGCCCCGCCGCGCGATAAAGACCACGCCCGCGGCTTTTGACTGAGGACAGGCAAAAGCGTATCCCCCGCCGCATATACTTTCCCTGACACCGACCATATCGGTGAAGAAAGTACGGCGGGGGTGGTTTTTTGCTTGCTTATATTTTATCGGTATTTTCAAGGCTCTCGCACCTGATCCTCGGCATCGGAACGCCGATGAGCTTCCCTCCTCCGCTCACGAAGGAGAGAGAAGCCGAATGTTTCCGCAAAAAGGCGCTCGGCGACGAGGACGCGCGGCAGGAGCTGATCCTTCACAACCTTCGCCTTGTGTCACATATCGTGAGGAAATACTACTCAAGCGTGAGAAATCAGGAAGACCTTATCTCAATAGGCTCGATAGGTCTTACAAAGGCGGTCGACACCTACAAAACGGCGGCGGGAGTGCGTTTTGCGACCTACGCGGCGAAGTGCATACAGAATGAGATACTTATGTATCTGCGCTCGCAGAAGAAGCTCTCGAACGAGGTCTCGATAAACGAGACGATAGATGTCGACCGCGACGGAAACCCGCTGACCTACATAGATGTCATCGCCGCGGAGGACACCTCCGACGAGGATATAGACAGGATGACACTCTCGCGGCGGGCGGTAAGGCTTGTCTACACGACTCTTTCCGAGCGGGAAAGGCGGATAATAGAGCTGCGCTACGGGCTGAACGGAAGGAAGCCTCTCACTCAGCGCGAGGTCGCGGCAATGCTGAACATTTCGCGTTCGTATGTCAGCCGGATCGAGAAAAGCGCTCTTGAAAAGCTCGCCGAAAAGATGAAAACATAGCATCACCGAAGGAGGCTTCACCCGAAACCTTTTTGAAGTTTGGATCAAGCCTTTTCAAAGGCTTGCAGGGTGCAGGGGCAGCGCCCCGCGTCCCCCGTCGCCGCGTCGCAGGCGGCGAAAGCTCCTTTACCGCGTTTCTTTTTGCAAAGCTTTTTCTTTGCGCGTCCTCCTTGCAAAGAAAAAGCGTCTATGTTTTCGGAAGGAAAATCGTCCTGTAAAAAATTAACCGGCTTATTTGGCAAACAGGTCGTTTACCCTCGGAAATCGTTTGGCGCTTTTTCTTTTGCCTGTAGCAGGCACAAAAGAAAAAGCTAAGCAAAAAGAAAATGCCGTTGAGGGGAGTTTCGCCCTCTGCGGAGGGCGACCAAAGGCTCTGCCTTTGGATTCCGCAAGCCTTTGAAAAGGCTTGACCTAAACTTTCAAAAACGCTTCGGGTGAAGACCTCACCTTTCGGTGAATAAGCCGCGATTCAACGCTGCGGGTCGCACCCGCAAAAGGCTTGACCTAAACTTTCAAAAAGGCTAAAAGTGAAGACCTCGCCCGTGGCAACACCTTTTTTCAGGCATTGTCTCCGGGTGAGGTCTTCACCTTTAATTGTATAAAAATTACTGATCCGAGGAGTCGAGCTTGAGTACCGCCATAAATGCCTCGGGCGAGATCTGAACACTGCCGAGCTGGCGCATCTTCTTCTTGCCCTCCTTCTGCTTCTCAAGCAGCTTCTTCTTCCTCGTGATGTCGCCGCCGTAGCACTTCGCAAGAACATCCTTGCGCATAGCCTTGACCGTCTCGCGGGCAATGATCCTTCCGCCGACCGCCGCCTGTATCGGGATCTCGAAGAGCTGGCGCGGGATGTTATCCTTGAGCCGCTCGGCGATCCTTCTGGCGCGGGCGTATGCCTTGTCCTCGTGAACTATAAACGAAAGTGCGTCGACCTGCTCCCCGTTGAGAAGGAAGTCGAGCTTCTGGAGCTTCGACGGACGATATTCCTTTATCTCGTAATCAAGCGATGCGTATCCGCGCGAACGGCTCTTCAGCGCATCGAAAAAGTCATAGATTATCTCGTTCAGCGGAAGCTCGTAGTGAAGGTCGACCCTCGTCTTGTCAAGGTATTTCATATCGACAAATGTCCCGCGGCGCTCCTGGCATATATCCATAAGTCCGCCCACATAGTCCACCGGAGTGATTATATGCGCCTCGACTATCGGCTCGGCGGCATACTCTATCTCATCGGGCGACGGGAAATTCGACGGGTTGTCGATCTTACGAAGCTCGCCGTTGCGCATTTTGACCTCATAGATAACACTCGGCGCCGTCGTGATAAGGTCAAGGTTGAACTCTCTCTCCAGCCTCTCTTCGATTATCTCCATATGGAGAAGTCCGAGGAAGCCGCACCTGAATCCGAAGCCGAGAGCTATCGAAGTCTCCGGCTCGAAAACGAGCGCCGCATCGTTCAGAAGCAGTTTTTCAAGTGCATCGCGAAGATCGCCGTACCTCGCTCCGTCGGCGGGATAGATACCGGCGTAGACCATGGGCTTTGCCTGCTTGAAGCCCGGCAGCGCCTTGTCCGCCCTGCGATTCGCAAGGGTCACGGTATCGCCGACCCGTGTATCGCCGACACTCTTGATGCTCGCGGTGATATATCCGACCTCTCCGGCGTAGATCCTGTCAGCCTTCGACAGCCCGAAAGGCTCCATATAACCGACATCGACGACATCATAGGTCTGCCCGTTGCTCATCATCATTATTTTGTCGCCCGACGCCACGCTCCCGTCTATAATCCTCACATAGACCACGACGCCGAGATAGCTGTCGTAATAGGAGTCGAATATGAGCGCCTTCAGCGGAGCCTCCTCGTCGCCTCCCGGCGCGGGAACATTTTTCGCCACATCCTCAAGGACATCGGCGATATTGAGTCCCTGCTTTGCCGAGATCGCCGGACAGCCCTCTGCGGGGATACCTATGACATCCTCTATCTCGTTTCTGACGCCCTCGACATCGGCGGACGGAAGGTCTATCTTATTTATGACCGGAAGTATCTCAAGCCCCGCGTCGGCGGCAAGATAGGCGTTTGCGAGGGTCTGCGCCTCGATCCCCTGCGTCGCGTCGACGACAAGGAGCGCACCCTCACAGGCGTTCAGCGAACGCGAGACCTCATAGTTGAAGTCAACATGTCCCGGTGTGTCGATGAGGTTGAAGATATAATCCTCTCCCGACGGGTCAACATATCTGAGCCTTACCGCACGCGCCTTGATGGTGATACCTCTCTCGCGCTCAAGGTCCATGTTGTCAAGCAGCTGTTCCTCCATATCGCGCTTTGCCACGGTATCGGTCGCCTCAAGCAGTCTGTCGGCAAGGGTCGACTTTCCGTGGTCGATATGTGCTATTATCGAAAAATTCCTGATCTTCTTCTGTCTTTCGTTAGGCATATTGCCCTCCATCGTGTAATGTACCTCTATTATATAGTATAATCGTTAATTGCACAAGAATTTTTTCGGAAAAAGTGCGATTTCTTCTTGAAAAAAGTGACGGTATGCTTTATAATATGGGAGAAATGAGCCGTCCGGCGAAGAATATTCGCAATTGCGGCTTTACGGAGGTAATTATGTCTGAAAACAAAAAAAGAGTTGCGGTAATAGGTTACGGCGGCATGGGCGGCTGGCACACACGCCACTTTGCCGCCAGCGATTGCGTTGAGCTTGCCGGTATCTGGGATATAAAGGAATCAAGGCGCGAGCTTGCCGAATCGAAGGGCATCCACGCCTACTCCTCTCTTGAGGAATTACTTAACGACAAGAGCGTCGAGCTTGTCACGATAGCGACGCCGAACGATTGCCACAAGCCCCTTGCGATAGAGGCTATAAAAGCCGGCAAGAATGTAATTTCCGAAAAGCCGGTCACGCTGAATTCTTCCGACCTTGAGGAAATGATAGCCGCGTCGAAAAAATACGGAAAGCTCTTCACCACTCATCAGAACCGCCGTTGGGACGCGGATTATGTCATCATGCGCGACCTCTACAGGAAGGGCGAGCTTGGACAGGTCTTCACCGTCGAATCGAGAGTCCAGGGTTCGCGCGGCATCCCCGGCGACTGGAGAGGTCAGGAAGTACACGGCGGCGGAATGATCCTTGACTGGGGCATCCACCTCATCGACCAGATGGTCGGTATCATATACGACAGAAAGATCACCGGCGTTTACTGCCGCTGCGATCACATAACGAATGCCGAAGTCGACGACGGCTTCAAGCTCGACCTTTACTTTGAGCGCGGAGTGACCGCTAGGATCGAGGTCGGCACCAACCACTTTGTCAGCCTTGCGAGATTCTACATGGTCGGGACCTCGGGTGCGGCAGTCATCCAGGATTGGCACGCGCCCTGCCGTGAAGTCCTCTGCACCGAATGGAACGAAGAAAATGTCGTTCCGGTAGTCACCGCCGCGGGACTTACAAAGACCATGGCACCGAGAGACGCGAAGACGACCGAGGAAAAGATCATCGAACGCCCCGTCACCGATGTCCACGACTTCTACCGCAATGTCTGCCGCGCCATCGACGGCAAGGAGACTCAGCTCATCACTCACGATCAGCTCAGACGCTCGATGAAGATAATGGAGGCAGCATTCGAGTCCGACAGGCTCGGCACTCCGGTGAAATTCGACGATATAGACGCTCCGAGAGAGAATTAAGTCAAAAACCGCCGCTTCGCGGCGGTTTTTAGTTTGCCTGTGTGATTGACATAAACAGGCTTATATGGTATAATAATATAATACTATGGAAAGGAGGCGGCGCTTACGGTCATAATAAAGTCTGTCGACAGCGGCTCGGCTGCCGAAAAAGCCGGAATAGTTGCCGGCGACACGCTCGTTTCGATCAACGGGAATGAGATAAACGATGTCCTTGACTACCGCTTCTGGCTTGCCGACAGAGAGGTGATCCTCGGGCTTACGCGCGAAGGTGTTCCCTTCACTGCAAGGATCCACGGCGACGGATTCGACGATATAGGGCTTGAATTCGACACGCCTCTCATGGACAAGAAGCGCTGCTGCGCAAACAAGTGCATCTTCTGCTTCATAGATCAGAACCCGCCCGGGATGAGGGAGACTATCTACTTCAAGGACGACGACTCGCGCCTGTCCTTCCTCCACGGTAACTATATAACGCTCACGAACATCTTCGACAAGGATGTCGAGAGGATAATAAAAATGCACATCTCGCCCGTCCGCATCTCGGTCCACACGACCGACCCTGAGCTTCGGTGCGAAATGATGAAAAACAAGCGTGCCGGAAAGGTACTCTCTTACCTTGACCGATTTGCCGAAGCGGGACTTGAGCTTAACTGCCAGATAGTCCTCTGCCGCGGGATAAACGACGGTGCCTCGCTCGACCGCACGATGCACGATCTGCTGAAATACACACCTCAGCTGACGGGCGTTTCGGTAGTCCCCGCCGGACTGACGCGGCACCGAGAAGGACTTTACCCTCTCAGGGGCTTCTCTCCCGAAGAAGCCGCGGCTGTCATAGGTCAGGTCAATGCCCTCGGCGAAAAGTGCCGACAGAAGCTCGGCTCAAGGATATTCTTCTGCTCGGACGAATTCTACCTGCTCGCCGGACTTCCGATACCTGATGAGGATTACTACGAGGATTACGGTCAGATAGAAAACGGCGTCGGTATGCTCAGGTCATTTGAATCGGATTTTCACGCCGAGCTTGCCTTCCTTGAACCAGATGAAATAAAGCTGCCGAGAAAGGTCTCGGTCGCGACCGGCGCGGCGGCATACGAAATGATCTCAAGGCTATGCGGAGAGCTTGACATCCCCGGGCTTGAGATAAATGTATATAAGATAATAAACTGTTTTTACGGCGAAACGGTGACGGTCTCGGGACTTCTCACGGGGCAGGACATCGCCGCTCAGCTTGAAGGAAAGGATCTCGGCGACGAGCTTCTTATCCCCGCGAATGCGCTTCGCGCGGGAGACGATGTATTCCTTGACGACATGAGCCTGAAAGAACTCGAAGCGCGCCTCGGCGTAAGCATAAAGCCCTCGGGTGAGGACGGAGGAAACTTCCTTCTGAATCTCACCGGACAACTCTGAGAAAGGAAAAACAAAATGTCAAAACCCATAGTTGCCATAGTCGGCCGTCCGAATGTCGGCAAAAGTACGCTTTTCAATAAAATAATCGGCGAACGCCGTTCGATAGTAGAGGACACGCCGGGTGTCACCCGCGACCGCATCTACGGCGAGGCGGAATGGTGCGGCAGGAGCTTCATCGTGATCGACACGGGAGGCATCGAGCCGAAGACCGACGATATTATTCTCTCGCAGATGAAGCTGCAGGCGGAGATCGCGATCGAGACCGCCGATGTCATAGTCTTCATGACCGATGTCAGGGCGGGGCTTGTCGCCGACGACCGCGACATTGCCGTAATGCTCAAAAGATCGGGCAAGCCTCTCGTCCTCTGCGTCAACAAATGCGACCGCGTCGGCGGAGCGCCCTTTGAATTCTACGAATTCTTCGAGCTTGGCTTTGACCGCGACCCCGTCGCCGTGTCATCGCTCCACGGAAGCGGCACGGGTGACCTTCTTGACGAGATAGTCGCCCTTCTACCGGAGGAAAAGGAAAACGACGATTCCGACGCGGGCATAAAGGTCGCCGTCATAGGCAAGCCGAACGCCGGAAAATCCTCGATAATAAACCGTATGCTCGGAGAGAACAGGCTCATTGTCTCTGATATTGCCGGAACGACGCGCGACGCGATAGATACCTTCCTTGTAAATCAGTACGGAAGCTACACCTTCATCGACACTGCGGGCATCCGCCGTCAGGCAAAGGTCAGGGATGTCATCGAAAAATACAGCGTCCTCCGCGCACATACGGCGGTCGAACGCGCCGATGTCTGCCTCATTATGATCGACGCCTCTACCGGCATCACAGAGCAGGACGAAAAGATCGCGGGCATCGCACACGAGGCGGGAAAGCCCTCTATCATCGTCGTCAACAAGTGGGACACCATCGAAAAGGACAACTCGACCGTAAAGGAATTCACCGATAAGATCCGCGTGGCTCTCGCATATATGCCCTACGCTCCGATAATATTCGTATCGGCAAAAACGGGACAGAGAATAAATAACCTCTTTGAACACATAAATTATGTCTACGGTCAGTCGGTGCTTCGCATCACGACGGGAATGCTCAACGATATGCTCAACGAGGCAACGACACGCACCCAGCCGCCGACAGACAAGGGCAAGAGGCTGAAGATCTATTATATGACGCAAACGGCGGTAGCCCCTCCGACCTTCGTCATCTTCTGCAACAACGCAGAGCTTTTCCATTTCTCATATCAGAGATATATCGAGAACTGTCTGCGCAAGACCTTCGGCTTCAACGGAACACCGATAAAGCTCATAATCCGTATGAAGGGCGACGACGGAGTGTAAAAATTCTTAAAAGGCAGGAAATATCAAGTGTTTATAGATATAGTCAAAATATCCGTCAAAGCAGGCGACGGCGGCAACGGTGCCGTATCGTTCAGGCGTGAAAAGTATGTCAGCCACGGCGGTCCCGACGGAGGCGACGGCGGTCGCGGAGGCAATATAGTCTTCATCGTCGACCCGGGTAGCAATACCCTCCTCGCCTTCCGCTACAAGAGAAAATTTGTCGCTGCTAACGGTCTTCCCGGTGCCGGCGCGAAATTCCACGGTGCAAACGGTCAGGATCTCATAATAAAGGTCCCCGCCGGAACGCTCATAAAAGACGCCGAAACGGGCAAAATAATCAAGGATATGTCGGACGATCAGCCCTTCATCTGCTGCCGCGGAGGTCGCGGAGGCTGGGGCAACCGTCATTTTGCGACACCGACGCGGCAGGTGCCTATGTTCGCAAAGCAAGGTTCGGCGGGTGAGGCAAAGGAGCTTCAGCTCGAGCTTAAGATGCTCGCCGATGTCGGACTCATAGGATTTCCGAATGTCGGAAAATCCTCGATACTTTCGCGCATATCCTCCGCCCGTCCGAAAATAGCCGACTACCATTTCACGACCCTCTCCCCGAATCTCGGAGTCGTCAAGACCGGTGATGAATCGGGCTTCGTCGCCGCAGATATCCCGGGACTTATCGAGGGAGCCGCCGACGGCGCGGGACTCGGGCATGCCTTCCTTCGCCACATCGACCGTTGCAGGCTGCTGCTCCATGTCGTCGATGTCTCGGGCATCGAAGGACGCAATCCCGTCGACGACATCGTTAAGATCAACACCGAGCTGAAAAAATACAGCGAGGAGCTTGCCTCCCGTCCGCAGATAATAGTCGCAAACAAGACCGATATGCTTCCGCCCGATGCGGATCTTACATCTTTTGAGGATTTCATCGACGGGAACGGCTGGGAGCTTATATATGTTTCGGCGGCGACCGGAGAAGGACTTGACAGGCTCGTTCACCTTGTATCGGAGCGCCTCAAGCTCCTCCCTCCCCTCACGATCTATGAAAGCGAATATTCGCCCGAGGACGAATATGCCCGCTCGGACGAAGGCAGGGTCACGACCGTCCGCCGCGAAAACGATACCTTCTATGTCGAGGGCGAATGGCTCGTTAACCTTATGGGGCAGGTCAACCTTGACGATTACGAATCGCTCGCCTTCTTCCAGAGAGTTATCCAGAAGGCGGGGGTCATCGACCTTCTCGAAAAGAAGGGCTGCACCGACGGCTGCACCGTTAATATCTATGATTTTGAATTTGATTTCGTAAAATAAATCCATTAAAATAAGTTCAAGGAGACACAAGTATGAACATCTGGCATGATATCTCGCCCAAGCGCATCACTCCCGAGGATTTTGAGACCCTTATCGAGATCCCGAAGGGCAGCAACTGCAAATACGAACTTGACAAGGATACGGGAATACTCAAGCTCGACAGGATCCTTTACACAGCGACACATTATCCCCAGAATTACGGCTTCATACCGCGGACCTATGCCGACGACGGCGACCCCCTCGATGTTCTCGTCATCTGCTCGGTCCCGATACACCCCATGACACTTATAAGAGTCTATCCGATAGGCAATATGCGTATGATCGACGGCGGAAAGCTCGACGACAAGATCATAGCGATCCCCTTCTCCGACCCGAACTATAACTCCATCAAGGACCTCAATGAGATCCCGCCGCATATTTTCGACGAAATAATGCACTTCTTCGCCGTTTACAAGCAGCTTGAAAACAAGGAGACGGATGTTCAGGCACTCTCCGACCGCAATTATGCCATCAGAACGATACAGAACGCGATAGATTGCTACAAGGAAAAGTTTGAAAATGTGAAAGAAAGGGCTTCGGCACTCTGAAAAAAGTGCCGGAGAGCCTTCTCCGTGCAAAACAGAATACATATATGCCGCCGTCGGTGCATAGAATTTATCGGAAATCAGAAAAAGGAGATAAATACTATGAATAAACCGAACGGCGGCATTGCCGTAACTGACGAGATCATCTTTGCGCCTACCGAGAACGGTGCGGGAACCTCCGTGTACGATTCGGATGTCAATTCGGAGATAGCGGAGGACTTTACGCTCCCCGATTATCTTCCCGAGATACGACGCCTTCTGAGGGTAACTCCCTCGTTTTCATGCCCCTCCGGCTACACAGGAAGCACCGATGCCGAATTCGCCGGAAACGCCGATTGGAGCGTTCTGTATGTCGGCGGCGACGGAAAGCCCGCGACGGCGAACCTTTCGTCCTCTTATGAGGTCACGGCTCCCGTCTCTCCCGATCTTCCGCTCGACCGCGGTGCGGGACTGCACGCGGAACACTCGGTATGCGCCGAAAGCGTGACCGGAAAAGTCACGGCACCGAGAAAGCTCAGCGTAAAAAGCCGGCTTCGCCATCACATCCGTGTCACGGGTGAGAGAAATACTCAGGCCGAGCTTCGCGGCTGCACCTCGGACGAAAGCATCAAAAAGCTCGACAAAACATATGTGACCCTTGTCACCGAGAAGGGCATGAACGACTCGACCGAAGCCGAAACCGTCTTCCCGACCGAAGCAGGAGCTAAGGTCATAGGCGTCCGCGCCTCTGCCGCCGTCAATTCCTGCCTGCCATCCGACATGGGAGCCGTCTGCCGCGGAACCGTCGTGTTCACACTGCTCTGCACATCTCCCGAGGGCGAGACAGTCGCCTCCGAAAGCAGAGTCGCCTTTGAAGCGCCCGTTGAGCTTGACCTTGACGGTGAGGGCTGGTGCCTCTCGGGATACGCCTATGTGAACGGCGTTACGAGCGACGAAGCCGAAGGCTCGCTGGTCTGCCGTGCGACTCTCTGCATCGAATGTTACGCCCGCAAAAATGCCCCCGTGAAGCTCACCTGCGACATTTATTCGACAGAGCAGACGACCTCGCCCGAATTCGATACATTCAAGGTCCCGTACCTCATTCTCTGCACGAATACCGAATTCAGCCACGACGGCTCGGCTGTATTTGACGGACTTCCCGAGGGTGCGAAGATCCTTGACTGCGTGTGCGACGCTCAACCGACCGGCATGAGATTTGAAAACGGAAAATATCTTCTCGATGTGAAGTGCAGATACAATATCCTCTTCGGTGCGGGCGACGAATATACCTGCCGTGAAGCCGAGCAGATCTTCTCTGCCGAGGTCGGCACGGGCAATGAGGAGCCGAGCGGATATTCTGCGCGTCTCACGGTTATGACCTGCCGTGCGAAGACCGAAGGCGAGAACATCGCGCTTTCGGCGGATATTGCAGCGGAGGTCGCGGTTTTCGGCGAGGCGGAAATAAAGGCAGTCACATCAGCTGAATTCGGAGAGAAGAGTGCAAACCGCAGAGCCGCGTGGACGGTAGCCTACGCCGCGCCGGGAGAGACGCTTTGGGACATTGCGAAGCGCTATTCGACGGACCCCGCAGAGCTTGCCGCGGCGAACGGGCTGAAATACTCTTCACCCGACGCCGACGATTCGCTTGCTGGAACGAACTTTCTTATAGTTTAATAAAAAAGACCTCACCCCTGACAACGCTCTTTTTCGGGCATTGTTTTCGGGTGAGGTCTTCATTTACAGTCTTTTTGAAGTTTAGGTCAAGCCTTTCGGGAGGCTTGCGGAATCCAAAGGCAGAGCCTTTGGTCGCCCTCCGAAGAGGGCGAAATTTCCCTCAACGGCATTTTCTTTTTGCTTAGCTTTTTCTTTTGTGCCTGCTATAGGCAAAAGAAAAAGCGCCATTAAATTTCCAAGGGTGAACGACCTGTTTCCCAAAGAAATCGGTTAATTTTTTACAGGACGATTTTCCTCCAAAAAACATAGACGCTTTTTCTTTGCAAGGAGGACGCGCAAAGAAAAAGCTTTGCAAAAAGAAACGCGGTAAGAGGAGTTTCGCCGCCTACGGGCGGCGACCAACGCCCCACGGCGTTGGATCCGTGCCGCCTTTTTAGAAAAAGGCGGGCGAAAAACTTCAAAAAAGCTAAAAGTGAAGACCTCACCCAAAGGTAAGCCGCAAAAAAGCGCCTGCCGGGTGAGGTCTTCATTTCAGTATTTCTTCTTGATTATCCTCGAGCTGTTGAGCAGAACCGCAAAGGCACCGCAGTTGTGAAGCACCGTGCCGGCAAGCGCACTTATCACGCCGAACGCCGACAGCGCTATCATCACGGCACTGATGCCTATCGAAAGCGCAAGATTCTGATAAATTATCTTCCTCGTGTATTTCGCAAGCTTTACGGCAAAAGGAATGTTCTCAAGGTTGTTGTTCATCAGCGCAATGTCAGCCGACTGAATGGCAAGGTCGGAGCCCATCGCTCCCATCGCAATACCGACATCCGCCTCACGCAGAGCCAGCGCGTCGTTTATTCCGTCACCGACGGCAAGAACGCTGTGCTCTGTCTGAAGCTCGCTCAGCTTCGCCAGCTTCTCTTCGGGAAGGAGCTGAGAATAAACCTCATCTATCCCGAGTGCCTCGCCGATCCGCTCCGCAGGAGCTTTGCGGTCGCCGGTAAGCATCACGGTCTTCTCCACTCCGGTCTCGCGAAGTCCCGTCATACATTCGGTCGAACCCTGGCGGATAGTATCACTGAATCCGAGGAATCCGAGGAACCTTCCGTTTTTCTCAACGGCACTGACAGTCCCCGTTATCCCGTCGGCAAAGCCCTCGGGGATACCGCACCCGCATCCGGCTATCCAATCGGCTTTTCCGAATCTCACGGTAACGCTTCCGTCATCCGAAGTGCCTTCCATTCCCATTCCGGCTCGCTCCGTGACCTTAAGACTTTTGTCGTATTCGGTCTGCCCCGCGGCTTCGGCAACTGCGCGGGAGACCGGGTGCGCCGATGCAAATGCCACCGAAAGCGCCGCGGAAAGCAGCTCCTCGCGCGTCACGCCGTCGGCGGGAAGGATATCGGTCAGAGAAAGTCTGCCTTCCGTGACGGTTCCCGTCTTATCAAAGACCACAGTGTCGATCTCGGTCAGCTCTTCGATGAATTTCGAGTTTTTTATCAGTATTCCCTTCTTCGTTGCGACCGAAAGCGCCGCTATCATCGGTGCCGAGTTCACGAGCATCTGACCGCACGGGCAGGATACGACAAGGATTGCGATCGCCTTCGACACATCGGAGGTCACGAGTGCGACTCCCGCCGCTATGGCAAGTACGAAGGGGATGTAGTATGCCATGAATCTGTCAATAAGCCTTGATTCGGGAATGGCGATCCTTTCGGACTTTTCGAGCAATCCGAGGATCTTCGAAAACGAGGTGTCTATGTATTCCTTATCGACCTCGACGACAAGCCTTCCGTCAAGATTGACGGTACCGGCGTAGACCCTGTCGCCTTTCCTCGCATGGAAAGGTTCGGGTTCTCCGGTCATGGAGGTCTGGTCGATATGGCTCTCTCCCGAAACGACTATTCCGTCGATCGGGACACCGGATCCGGGACGGATCACTATTTTCTGACCTTTTTTGAGGGTCTTCGCGTCGACAGAAGTCTCACTTCCGTCGTCTCCGAGAAGCACTGCGGTGTTCTGCTGCATCTTCTTGAGTCCGTCGATCACATCCCTACCGCCCATGATGCTCCGTTCCTCAAGGAAATGAACGATATTGAGTATCAGAGGTATCAGCACGGCAAGGATGAGCTGATTCGAGAAAAAGCAGGCGATTATCGCTATTGCGACAAGGATCTCCATGGCATTCGTCAGATTCCGCGTGAATATGCCCTTTATCGCCGCGATAAATACGGGAATTCCCTCTATAAGGAAGCCCGCCGTGTAAAGAAGCGCCGGAACATACCTGTTCGACGGGAATATGACCGAGAAGATAAGACCGACAGCAAGGCACACTATCGAGACAGCACCGCTGACTATCTCACGGGCGAGTTTTTTCTTGCCCTTTTCGGTAAGGTTTTCGCGTGACAGAGCCTCAAGGCTGTTGCCCGCCATATTATCAATATTCTCCAAAAAGCCTCACCGCCCTTTCGTTTTCATGTAAGATCATCATTTTCCACCCGTAGGCAGGAAGATCTTCGTTTCCCCGTCCTTGACGACACGGATCTTTCCTATCTTCCCGATCGCCGCCGTGACCTTTTCGGTGTATATGCGTGTCTTTACGGCATCGGGATTTTCCTCATATTCCTTCACCGTACCGTAGAATTCGGTAAGATCAAGGTTAGCCGCCGAGACCGACTCGCTGTATTTCTTCTTTGCGTCACTCACAAGGGTCGCCGCATCAGCCTCAGCCTGCGGTATCACCTTAGCCTCATATTGACGCGCCTGCTCAAGGAGCGTCGCAGCCTGGACCGTTGCGGAGTTTACCATATCGTAGACCTCACGCACCTCGTTCGGCATACTCACGCTCGTAAGCTCAATTGCTCCGACCGTGATTCCGGAATCGACTGCAGAGAGCTTTGTCTGCGCCTCGTTCAGCACAGCCTTCGCAAATTCGTCTTTGCCGCTCGTGAGAAGCTCGTCAACGCCCGTCGAAGCCGCACTGTTCACCATAGCCGAGCTTACAAAGGCATTTATCAGAGCGCTCGCGTCCTTCACATTGAGCGCATAGCTGACCGGGTCGCTTATCATATACTTGACAGAGGCGCTCACCATCGCAATGTTCTGATCCCCGGTAATGAGATAGCCGTTGTTGTGAAGGGTCGTCATCTCACCGTTCGTATAGTGAGTCATGACCTTCTGCTCTATAACATTTCCGGTCGGGACTATCACGACCTCATCTATTATATATGGGAAGGCGAAGAGAAGCCCCGGCTGATGCACCTGTTCCTCATAGGTATTCCCCACGAGCCTGCCGAATCTGAGTACCACGGCGACCTCACCGCTCTTTATCACACGCAGACCCGAAAAGGCTATCACGACCAGGACTATGACCACAAGGATCACGAAGTACTTTGTCACAGAGCCGAGAATGTCCGAAAAAAGAGAGCGTTTTGCCTTCTTCATCTTCATTCCCCTCCCTTATTGCCCGCGGCGTTTATAAGCGCATAGATGCTGTCGATAAGCGCCTTGCGGTCGGCCTCCGGAAGCTGCGAAAGAATGTAGCTGAGGTCCTTTATCACCGTCTCATCACCCTCGTCGGTGAGATAATTGCCGTACTGCGTAAGGACGCTGAAGGGATATTCGTCGGTCTTCACTATCAGCACCGAGTCACCGTTCACCGATGCCACGACCGTGTCAAGGTTCTTTAAGAAGCGGTAAAGGTCAAGATTCGCTGCCTGCGCCTTCGCGTATATCTCGGCGACCTCGGTCTCGGTCTGAGCCTTTATCGCCGCCGCTTCAAGCACGCCCTCGGAGATTATCTCGGCTGATTTCGCGTCGGCATCCGCCGTGATCTTGTTCGCGTCGCGCTTCGCGTTTGCGAGGATGGTGTCGATATCCTTCTGTCTGTCCGCCTTCATCTGCTCGAATACGCTCGCAAGGTTCGCGTCGGGAAGCGAGATGCGAAGGATGCTTATCTCATTGATCTCGATACCGTATTCGCTCTTGCAGACAGCCTTGACTCTCTCGGCTATCTCCTTCTGGATCTGCTCGGTCTTTACAGTTTCCTTATCGAGGGAAACGAGCGAGCTGAGATCGTATGCACCCATAACGCTGTTCGTAGCACTGAATATCTGATCCTTTATAAACGACTCGGTCATTCCCTGCGACGCAACGCTGTTGTGATAGCGCACGGGATCGCTGACCGACCAGATGGCGAAGGACTGGATTATTACATTTCTCTTGTCCTTTGTCGTAGTCTCAAGGTAATCCGACTCAAGGTATTGGAGCCTGTTATCATAGGTCACAACAGTCTCAAACGGCCACGGGAGCTTGAGGTAGAGTCCGGCTTCGGTTATCTCACGCCTTACGGCTCCGAAGCGAAGGATCACGGCACAGCTTCCCTCCCTGACCTCGCAGGTAAATCCGAAGTAGACAAGCACAACGAGAAGGACCGCGGCGATCACTATCTTGAGTATCCTGAATGACACCGAGGACTTAGCCTTTCCCGTATTGTTTTTTATCGTATTTTCGTTATTCATTTCCGACCTATCCTTTCGTTTACTGCCCGTCTTGTCCGCTGAAAGTGCCGCTCGGCACAAAGTAGATATTCGAACTGTCGATACCCTTTCCGACGATAACGAGCCGCGCTCCGCCGTAGGCTTCACTTATTGCTTTCATATATTTGTAATACCTGTAAGCGTCGGAATATTTACTGTCGGCGGCAACGCCCGCCATAAATTCGGCTACCGAGGCGTTCGCGTTCGCCTTCTTTGTGAGGCTGTCGGTCTTCGCCGCAATTATCTCCGAATCGCGCTGCTTTTCAGCCTCGGCGATCTTTACAGCCGCCTGTGCCTCGGCATTGAGTATCAGCTTATCGGCGTCGATCTGCGCTCCTATCAGCTCCTGATAGACCGAGGCGATCTCGACCGGCGGATGGATGCTCTCAAGGACTATGCTCACAACGGTAAGTCCCGTGTCATATCCATTGATCTTCTCGTCAAGCTCTTTTTTGAAGGTCTCCGAAAATTCGCTCCTGTCTATCGCGAGCAGCGAGTTCAGGTCGGTCACGATTATCTTGTCCGTGGCAAGCTCGTATGCCTTCGCTTCAAGGATCTTTTCGGGGCTTCCGCTGTTTTTCAGATAGGCACGAAGGTCACCTATCTTGTATTCTATACGGAGATTTATCGAGACAAGCTCGTTCCCTCCCCCGAGGAGCAGACGGTATTCCTTCGAGCCGTGACTGCTCGTCCAGACATTGTCGGTATTCTCGGACGAGACATAACCGACGGTCAGCTTGCTCACCTGCTCGGTATTATATACCTCCGTCCTGTCAAAGGGCCACGGAAGCGTCAGATGTATCCCCGGCTCAAGCATATCGCTCCGAAGCCTTCCGAAGCGGTAGACGGCAGCCTTCTGATACGGCTCGACCTGCACGATACCCGTGCAGAACCAGATGAGCAGTGCGCCTCCGATGACCGCGAAGGGCATGAGCCGCTTCACGAGCTTTATGCTCCAGAGCGAGCGCATCGTGATACCCGTGCTGTTTTCAAGGTAGGCGATAACACCGAGATCCCGCCCTCCGATGGCAAACGGCGTCGGCACCGAAATATCGGGCGAGGTCGTCAGTTCGCGCTTTATAAGCCTTACCGTGAGAGACACGACCGTGAAGAGCGTCTCATAGCAGAACACTACCGCGCAGGCGTACACGAGATATTTCTGAAGCTCAAAGAAGCCGAGCAGCTTAAGGACTGTCGCCACAGCCGCAAGTATCAGCAGAAATCTTGATACCGACAGATAGGATCTTATATTCTTCAGGATCCTGTCGGCTGCCGTATTGCCCTCCCCCGCGGAGTGTGCGCACCATTTTTCGAGTATGACGAAGGTCACGAACACCGCCGCGATTATCACGGGCGTGACATAGCTTATCCTGTATGTCGAGGTCGTCCTCCCGAACACGCTCCAGAACACGATATGTAAAGAGACCGCCGATGCAAGGAACAGCAGTACGGAAAGCCATACTCTGACCTTTACTATGAATCCCGCGACAGCGCGGACGGCTGTCATAAAGCCCTTAGCTATCGTCTGCAGGATCCGGAAGAAGAGCTTGCTCTCCTTCTTGACGGAAGGCACGGGGATCTTTACCGCATCGTAGTTCAGCAGAGCGAAGAGCAAAGACACATTCATCAGCGCCGGCATCATCAGCACAAGCGCGGCAAGCTCCAACGGCAGATACTTTGTACTTCCGTACATCAGAATGAAAAGTACCGATACCGCCACCGACCAGATAAGCGAAAGTGCTATCGGCAGGAGCTTCGCGGATCTTTTGTTTTCCTTCATCAATTACCTCCGACTTCAGAAAATATCTTCTTTGCGTCTTTCAGTCGAAAATTTGAACTGCCGTCCATCTCAATTGAGTTGAAGCCCGCTTCACTTCCTCCGTAATACACAAGGCAGAGCGAATAGCAATTTGAAAACGCGCTCCCGCCTATCTTCTTCACCGACGCGGGCATATGCACGACCTTAAGTCTCTGACAGTCGTTGAACGCCGAATCCCCGATCTCGGTGACCGAATTGCCCATATGGACATCATTGAGGAAAATGCAGAAATTGAACGCGCCGTTGTCTATCTTACGAACGCTGTCGGGTATATTTACACGAACAAGCAACTCGCAATTCTCAAAAGCACTGTTGCCGATACTCTGAACATTGTTGCCGAGCTTTACCTCCCGAAGCTTCGGACAGAACGAAAACGCGCTGTCGCCTACCGTGAGGACACTGTCCCCCATCTCGGCATATATGAGTTCTTCGTTCATACTGAATGCGTAGGCTATGTGCTTAACATTATCGGGAATTACTACCCGATGGGCATTTCCGCGGTATTTCAGAAGGACCCCGTTGCCGACGATGACAAATTCCTCTGTCCTTGAAGAAAACCACGGTGTATTCTCAAACGCACCGACACCTATGTGCCACAGCGAATTTCCGAACGAAACATCGGTGAGCGCGCTGCAACCGTAAAAAGCATAGCTTCCGATCATCTCAAGGCTCTCGTTAAGGCTGATCTTTGTGATAGAGGTGTTCTCGGCAAAGGCACTGTCGCCTATCGTCACGACCGTGTGACCGTCAAGCGAATCGGGTATCCTCAGTTCGCGCTCCGAACCCGTATATCGCGTAATTATAGCCGTCCCGTCATCGTAAAGTCCGTAATCGTAGCCCGCGAAGCTCTTGTCGGGGTCCTCTGTACGCGAACGGGTGGGAAGGCTGAAGCTCTCCTTCGCCGTACAGCCCGAAAGGAACGCACTGCACGATGTCAGGATCACAGCAGTAAGCAAAACAGCAATTATTTTTTTCATAGTATGTACCCCTTTCCGAAGGCTTCCGCGTCAGGGCTTCTGCCCGAAGCTGACCGACGCCGCGGCGATCACATCGTTTCCGGCGGCGATCGAAACACGCGACCAATCCTTGCTGTTGCCCTGATAATTCACTCCGATAGCGGACGGGCAGCCTCTGAACGCACCCTTGCCGATATTTTTGAGCGAAGATGAAAAATAAACTCTCGTAAGCCCCGAGCATCCCGAAAAAGAATTTTCGCCCACCTCGGAGATCCTGCCGCTGAGGATCACATTCGTAAGCTCCTTGCACCCCGAAAAAGCATACTCACCGATTCTCTCGGTCGAGCTTCCGACGGTAACGCTTCTGAGCGTAGTCGAGCCACAGAAGGCATCGGAAATAAGTTTTACATTGTCGGGGATCTTCACATTCGCCGCATTTCCCGTGTATTTAAGAAGGACGCCGTTACCGACAATAACGAATTCGTCGGTCTGCGCCGCGATCCATTCGGTCTCGTCAAACGCCGAACGACCTATATCGCCGACCTTGCCGCTTATCTTGACATCCGCGAGGGAGTAACAGCCTCTGAAAGCGTTTCTGCCTATTTTGGCGACCTTTCCGCCTATATCGACAGCGGTGAGGGATGTGCATTTCTCAAACATTCCGTTGGGTATTTCGGCAAGTCCGCCGAGATCGACCGTATGGATAGCCTCGCAATTGGCAAAGGCGTTCTCGCCGACCGATGAAACATTCCCCGACAGCCTGACAGATGTCAGAGAGCCGCATCCGTAAAACGCCTGGACACCTATATTTTTCGCGCTGTCAAAAAAGCTTATATGCGACAGCGACTGACACAGGAAAAATGCCGAATCTCCGATCTCCGATACGGAAGGCATTCCGTTGATCTCCGAAAGCGCAAGACAGGAAGAAAACGCCGAATCTCCGACCCTGCGGACCGATTCACCTCCGTCGATCCTCAGAAGGAATGTACAGTCCGAAAAAGCCATAGCGCCGATCTTTTTGATGTTTTTACCGAGCTTAAGATACATTATCCCGTCTTCTCCGGCAAATGCCGAATCATCTATCGCGGTAACCTGCTTGCCTTCGATCTCATCCGGAATAATAAGATTAAGGTCGGGATTTTTCCATCCCGTAATATGTACCGTCCCGTTCTCGTAAAGATCGTAAACAAAACCGTCAGATGAAACATTGCCAGAAGAGACCTTCGCATATTCTGTATCATCTTCAAGCACAGAGCAGGAGCAGATCAGCGACAGCCCCACCAAAAACACCGCAAGAGCGGCAAATTTTATGATTTTTTTCATACACTTCTCCGGTTTCCGACAATTTATAATTAGCTTAATCTTACCACATATCGAGTGAAAAGTCAAGTTCCATATTGTTGCAATTAAACAAAAAAGAAGGTACACATAAAGTGTACCTTCAATTAAGTGTCCATTGAAAACCGAATAAAAGCAAATGAAGAGATCGAAACTCAAGTAAACTAAGCCTGAAAACAACGGATCGT
>CAKXXW010000025.1 GCA_934378145.1 uncultured Eubacteriales bacterium | reverse complement strand
CAAGGCGCTACTTCCGTAACCTTCCGGCAAGTTCTTTGAAAGGGTGCATTTCCTCACCTGCGGTGAGGATAAACTTTCTCGAAAGAAAGTTTTCCTGAGTCCCCCGTTTCCCCGTCACCTATCTGTCGGTGACAAGAGGAATCAGCTCCTCGACCGTGAGCCTGCCGCACGCGACCCGAAATTTTATATCGTAGCCGCAGAAGGGCAGCCAGAACGACCTTTCGGGGTCACCGCGCTCGACGGCGGGTCGGGGATCGGAGGCAAGGACCTCGATTATCGCGCCCTGCCGATCCTGCGGAAGAAGGCTGAGAAGCTCCTTCGGGAAGTCGACCTCGAGGGGCTTTTGCGCCTTTGTGACCTCGGTGTAGCCTCCTGTCGCGTCGGTGCGGCAGTCGGACAGTGGGATGTAGGGCTTTATATCAAGGATCGGGGTGTTGTCCGCCATATCAATGCCCGAGACGAGGAGCGCGGGTCCCTTTTCGTCGAAGGAAACGCGCAGGAGCCTCACGCAGGAAAGCCCGATCGGATTCGGGCGGAAGGGCGAGCGCGAAGCGAAAACGCCCACACGGGTGTTGCCTCCGAGCCTCGGAGGTCTGACCGTCGGCGAAAAGCCCTCTCGCGCCGAGAGCGAGAATTCCCAGATGAGCCAGAGGTGCGAAAAGTCCTCTATCCCGCGGAAGGCGCTCGGGTCGCGGTATTCCTTCTCGAATCGGATCAGCCCGCAAAGCCCGTCGACAAGCCCGCTCTGCCTCGGAAGCCCGAACTTTGTCGGAAAATCTGTATGAATGTGGGCGATGGGCTTCATGAAATGCTCCTTTTCAATGCTTTTTTACGGATGTTCGTATATATCGGCGTAGTCTCTGACTATTTCGCGGGCATAATAGCACGCCTGCCGTTCGGATCCCGCCGCGTGCTTTTCGTACCATTCGTCGTCGTTCCAATTTTCATGGAATCTGATCCACTGAAAATAGTGCGAAAGCTCGTGTGTCAAAGCTAAAAGGTAGGATGCAAGCGAGTCATCCTTTCCGTATTTTGCGCAAAGGTCCGGATAATCTCCGGCGGCGAGCCTTATATAAGGCTCCTCCTCAAACGAAAAAGGCCCGAGGAATGTTCCGCAAACGCGCTCTCCGGCAGAATTTATGATCCTGTCCTTATTTTTGAAGTAAACATTTACGCGGACGGGAAATGTGTAATTTTCTCTGAGCCAGCCGGCATACTGCTTCGCGGCGCGGATCACTTCAGGGTCGATCCCGCTCTCAAAGTGCATCCGAAGCCCGCTCCGCCAGTCGGGACCGACATATTTTCCGATGTCATTAAAACTCCAGAGCCTTCTCATATCATCCTCCGTCGACCGTATATAATTATTATAGCGTCTTTCGGCGGGACTGTCAAGATGCCGACTTGACACCCTCGGCGCGGGATGGTATAATGGCTTAAGGCAATGCCGATACTTCGCAGGAAGGATAAGAGATAAATGAAAATTGCAGTTATAACCGGCGCGTCGTCGGGAATGGGACGCGAGTTTGCATTAAGGCTCGACCGCGAGGAGAGCTTTGACGAGCTTTGGGTCATCGCGCGCCGCCGCGAACGGCTTGAAGCCCTTGCGGGTGAGGTCAAAGCAAAGGTCCGCGCGATCCCGCTTGACCTTACGAAAAAAGAGAGCCTTGACACATACAAGGCTCTGCTTGAAGAGGTAAAGCCGAATGTCGCCGTGCTTGTCAACGCGGGCGGCTTCGGGCGGTTCGGAAAGTTCACCGACATCTCGCTCGAGGATCAGCTCGAGATGATCGACCTCAACGACAAGGCGCTCGTCTCGATGACCTACCTGACCCTGCCGTACATGAAGGCAGGCTCGCGGATATACGAGATAGGCTCGCTGTCCGCCTTCCAGCCCGTCCCCTACATCGGGGTCTACGCCGCGTCTAAGGCTTTCGTACTCAGCTTCTCCCGCGCGCTCGGAAAGGAACTTGAAAAGGACAAGATAAGAGTCCTTGCCGTCTGCCCCGGCTGGGTAAGGACGAACTTCTTCGACCGCGCCGCGACCGACGATACGATAACCTACTATAATAAGTATGTCACGGCGGAGCAGGTCGTCGACCGCGCCCTCCGCGATATGAAAAAAGGCAAGGATGTCTCGGTCTGCAGCGCCTCTGTCCGCGCACAGGTCAGGCTCACAAAGCTCCTGCCGCACCGCCTCGTTATGTCGATCTGGTGCAGGCAGCAAAAAAAGTGACACCGGAGATACGGAAGACGCGACGAGGGAAGCGAAGGATGCGGAGGATGCGGGGGCTTTCTTGGAAGAAAGCCTATCCTCACCGCAGGTGAGGAAATGCCCACCAAAGAACTTGCTTGAGGGTTTGTAGGGGAGGATATTATCCTCCCGCTAATAATACCTTTGTGCAGAGAAACGAGAGATACGGGAGACGCGGGGACTTTCTTGAAAGAAAGTCCCCAACCCCCAAAGAACTTTTCTGAAAGGCTATGGAAGTTATGGCTTGTCTCGCGGCATTTTGCCTGCGGCAAAACTAAGGTGGATTTTGCCGAGGACTCAAGGGTATGCAAGCATCCCCTCCTCGTCCTCGGGCAAAATCCACCGGAATTTTCCCCCGCGGGGGAAAATTCTGTCCCGAGACAAGGTTTTGACCGTTTGACCTAAAGGTGAAGTACACCGACAGGGCGAACATTTTTAAGGTTGCGCCCACTTACAGGTAGAACGTACAGTTAAATCAACGCCCACTGATAGGGCGAACATAAAGCGAAATGCTCCCCGTTTATCCTCCGTGCGGCGAAGCCGCGCTTCATAGGGCGAAGCCCTGCTTCATTTTTCATGCACCAAAGGTGCGCTTCATTTTCACCCACGGTAGGGGCGTCCCATCGGGCGCCCGCACAAAATAATAATTACCGTATCGGGTGAAAACTTTCTTCACCGACAAAAACGGGAGGATAATATCCTCCCCTACAAAACCCTTTTTCAAGTTCTTTGAAAGGGTGCATTTCCTCACCTGCGGTGAGGATAAACTTTCTTTTAAGAAAGTTTTCCGTGTCTCCCGTATCCCCCGTTCCACGCATTGATAATGAAGATTTCGTCTCGGTCGAGGGTCAAAAAATATTGTCGACATAATAAGCCTTGCGCTTTTCCGGAAGTTGTGATATAATGTTTTGGTTATGTCAAAATGATTCCTGAGACGGAGGTGAGACGGATTGGAGAGACACCGTGACGAGGCGACGATCGCCAGAATAAAAGCAATAAAGATCGTCTGCGCGGTCATTGTCATCGGCATAGTCATTGCCGTTCTCGTCTACGCGGGCATCCGTCAGGCGCTCGGCACCGGCGATAATATGGGCAAGACGATCCTTGAGCTTAAGGACAGGTACCCTGTGCTTGCGGGACTTATCATGATGTTCTTCTGCGTGATACAGGTCGTCATAGCCTTCATTCCCGGGGAGCTGATCGAGCAGGTCGCCGGACTCCTCTTCGGTGCGTGGGGAGGACTTCTTTTCTGCCTTATCGGGTCGACGCTCGGAAGCTGCATCGTCATCCTTCTCGGCAACCTCTACGGAAAGTCGCTGATCTATGCGATCTTTCCGAAGAAAAGGATAGAGTCGAACGCCATCCTTGCGAACAGCAAGAGCCGCGATTTCCTTGTTTTTTTTCTTTTCCTTATGCCGGGAACGCCTCGTGACCCGCTCACATATGTGATAAGCCTCACCGATATGAGCCTTCCGAGGTACCTGCTTCTGACCACGGCGGCAAGGATCCCGTCGATAATAACCTCGACCATTTCGGGAAGCATGATAGCCTCGAATATAAGCGGCGGCGAGGAGACGATAAAGCAGATCATGATCCTCAACGGCGCGGTGCTTGCCGTGGCGGTCGTGGGCTACGCGATATACCTGATAATAAAGCTCCGCGCAAGGAAAAAGCATATGGCGCCGACAAAAAAAGCGCCGGAAAAAGAAGAAAAGGCGCCGGAAATGCCTTCCGACACCGAAAAGATACCCGCACCTGCGATCCTTGAAGAGGAGCAGGCAGTCGGGAGCGACCCGGCGGATTGAACCTGTACCGGCGAGAGATATGAAGGATACGAGGAACTCGGGGAAACCTTCTTTCGGAGAAGGTTTCCTTTTTTGTTGCAGGAGACGACGGGGGACACGGGAAACGAGAGAGACGCGGGGACTTTCTTGGAAGAAAGCCCCCGCATCTCCCGTATCCCTCGTCGCGTCCCCCGTTTCCATGGTGAATGTGAAAATTTCAGCTTATTTTGTGGTGTTCATATAAATATAATAATTGTATGATAGAATAACTTTGTGTATTCGGTCAAGGCGGCCCTATATACCTTTGAAGATTTTATCAGTCTTTTGAAATGCATCCAATACATAAAAAGAAAGGATCGATCGGAAAATGATCAGAATCGACCATCTTGTGAAGAACTATGGCGGCATCTGCGCTGTGGACGACATCAGTTTTGAGATAGGGAAGGGCGAGGTCGTCGGCTTTCTCGGTCAGAACGGTGCCGGCAAGTCCACGACGATGAATGTCATCTCGGGGTATCTTTCCTCGACATCCGGAAATGTCTATGTAGACGACATAAATGTCCTTGACGACCCTCTCGGGGCGAAGCGGCGGATAGGCTATCTGCCCGAGCAGCCTCCGCTTTACCTTGACATGACTGTTGAGGAATACCTCAGCTTCGGATACGACCTCAAGAAATGCACGATGAACAAGGTCAGGCACCTTGAGGAGATCTGCGAGATCGTGAAGATCTCCGATGTATCGAAGAGGCTCATCAAGAACCTCTCGAAGGGCTACCGCCAGAGAGTCGGCATCGCGCAGGCGCTCGTCGGCAACCCCGATGTCATGATCTTCGACGAGCCGACGGTCGGCCTTGACCCGAAGCAGGTCATCGAGATAAGGAACCTCATAAGGACTCTCGGCCGCGACCACACGGTCATCCTCTCGACTCACATCCTTCAGGAAGTGCAGGCGGTCTGCGACAGGATCATAATCATCGACAAGGGCAAGATCGTCGCCGACGAAAAGACCGAGAACATAAACCGCGCCGTTCAGAACAACAGGCGCTTCACGCTCAAGGTCTGCGGACCTCAGCGTGAGGTCCTCGCGCTGCTCAAGTCAAGACCCGGCATAGTCTACGCCGAGTGCCTTGCCGAGCGCGACGGAGAGGCTTACACCTACGCCATAGAGAGCGCGCCGGGCATCGACATAAGAAAGTCGCTCTTCTTCTCGCTCGCCGAGAAGGGCTGGGCTATGATCGGACTTGAGGCTGTCGGTATGAGCATCGAGGATATATTCATCTCGATAGTCAACCAGAACGCCGAGGCAAGGACAAAGTACGACTCGAAGAAACGGGTCAGAAAGAACACCCGCACCTCACTCGAAGAGAGCGTGGCGCAGGAAATGATCGAAAAAACCGCACAGGAAAAAAAGTCGGACGGGCAGTCCGACGAAAACTCCTGACGCGTCCGAAAGGAGCCTTTGATACATGACGGCTATATACAAAAAGGAACTGAAGTCCTACTTCATAAACCCGCTCGGGTATGTCTTCGTAACGGTCTACCTTGCGGCATCGGCGCTGATCTTCTGCTTCACGACTCTGAAGAGCAAGAGCTACGACACCTCGTCGTTCTTCCAGATAATGATCTTCGCCTACATCGTGCTGATCCCTCTTCTGACTATGAAGCTCTTCTCGGAAGAGAGGAAAATGCGCACCGAGCAGCTCCTGCTCACCTCTCCGGTGACGATAACCGGAATGGTCTTCGGAAAGTTCTTCGCGGCGTTCACCGTCTTCCTCTGCGCGCTCGCCGTGTCGCTGCTCAACCTCATCCCGCTCTACTCGATAGCCTTTGCCGAGAGAGCCGGACAGTCCTACTCGTCGATCCATATCGGTCCCGTGACCGGACAGATCGTCGGAAGCTACATCGGAATAATCCTCATAGGCGCGGCGTTCATCGCCATCGGAATGTTCATCTCCGCCTTCTTCGAGGATCAGCTCGCCGCGGCGATAACGACGATAGGCGTCATCCTTCTCACCGTCGTGATAGGCCTTGTAAACAGCGCGACCGACGGCGAAGGACATCAGATAATCAGCGTCTACGCGGTCCGCTTCGTGCTTGACTGGGTCTCGATACTCAGCCGCTTTTCAAACTTCGGATACGGCATATTCGACTTCACGGCAGTGCTTTATTACTTCTCGATCGCGGGCGTGTTCATCTTCCTGACCATAAGGGTCTATGACCGCAGGAGATGGGCGTGATCCCGAAAACCAAGTCTTGAGAAAACGGAGATAAACGATGAAACTTAAAATATCCGGAAAAAAGCTGCGCTACGGCGGGCTTTCAATAGGGCTTACCGCGGTGATCGTAGCGGCGGTCGTGCTTGTGAATGTACTCTTCTATGCGCTGGCGACGAACAACCGCTGGTATATAGATATGACGAGCGAGTCGCTCTTCACCCTCTCGGATGAATGTCGCGACCTCATCTATAACTCTATCTACGGTGAGAACGGGGTAAATGCCGAGAGAAAGGCATACAACGAGAAAAACAACCTCAAAAAAGGCGACGAGGGCTATCAGGACGAGGTGGAGGTCACTATCCACTTCTGCGACGACCCCGACAACCTTCAGGATCAGACATCCTATATGAGGTATGTATATAATACCTGCCTCGACCTTGCGAAGGCTGTCCCATGCATAAAGATAGACTACCTCAACTGGGAGTATAACCCCTCCTCCGTGCAGAGGTTCACGAAAACAGGTCACACGATAAACTCGCAGTCGATAATCGTCGAGAGCGGCACCGAATACCGCGCCTATGACCTTGTCGATATGCTCGTGAAGGACTCGGAGGACGAGAAGAAGCTCTGGGCTTATAACGGCGAGAAGAAGATCGCCGGCGCGATCCTTGCCGTAACGGCTGCCGAATCGCCCGTCGCCTACATTACCTCGGGTCACAGCGAGGCGTACTACGACACGGCGCTTCTCGAGCTGCTCTCGGACGCGGGCTACAAGATAGCCATCGAGGGCGCGACCGACCTTGACGGAAATGTCACCGTCGGACGCCTTGACGACAAGGAAAATCCGCTTGAAACGATAGAGAATGTAAGGCTCCTTGTCATCTACAACCCGAGGAAGGACTTCCGCACCGACGGCGTAAACGAGATCGAGCGCATCGACCGCTTCCTCGAGAAGAACAACTCGATGATGGTCTTCATGGGTCCGAACACGCCGGTGCTTCCCGCGCTCGACGAATTCCTCCTCACATGGGGAGTAAAGTTCGACCGCTGGCAGGACGAGGGCGGAAATATCTACAATTATATGATAAGCGACACGCAGTCCTCTCTCGCGTCGAACGGATATACCCTCAAGGCGGACTATATTACCTCGGGCGGCGTCGGAGCGTCGATCTACTCGGGACTGCTCAAGCAGGGGTATTCTCCTTCGGTCATATTCGAGAACACCACCTCGATCTCCTACGCGCCGAACTTCCGCCTTGCGACCTACGGCGACGATGATGACCAGACGAAGGACTTCCGCTACGGGACCTATTACAGCAACGGTCTGACGAAGGACATCTTCGATGTCTTCACCGCCGCGAAGACGGCAACGGCTGTCGCAAACGGCACGACGGTCGCCACCGCGGGAGCTGCGGGAGGTGCCGCCGGAACATATCTGATAATCTATACCGATACCGACGGGAAGGAATACAGCCTCTCGGGTAACGCCATAGTCGACAGCGAGGGCAAGGAGCTGCAGAAGAACGGCAGCGGAAACTTTGTCACCGCGGCGGGCACCGAGCTTGCCGTCGAGAAGGGCAATATCAAGGTAAAAAGCGAGAACGCCGGCACCTTCACGCGCGTCGTGCGCGAGATAGTCGAGTACAACGGTTCGCGCTACCGCCTCTCGGACGACGGACTTTCCATCGTCGACAAGACCGGAAAGGCTCTCACAAAGAACGAGGACGGTCAGTATAAGACCGCCGCCGGAAGTGTGCTTGAAATAGAGCAGATCGACGGCAAGGCGAGCATAAAGATAGTCACTCCCGCCGAAACGGAGGACAATCCCTTCAAGCTCATGACGATAACCCGCCGCCGCTATTCGGTTCAGGAAAACAAGTACGGCGTATCGGCGGATCAGGATGCATTCGTGCTTGCCTGCGGCTCGCTTGAGTTTGCGACGGCGAAGTACCTCAATTCCTCGGTCTACGGAAACAGCGATGTCCTCATGTCGGCTATGACCATCATGGGACGCGAGGTCGTACCGGTAAATATCCTCTTCAAACCCTTTGCGGATACCGACATCTCCGATCTGACAGATGCTGACGCCAACCGCTACACGGTGCTTCTTTCGGTGCTTCCTTCCGTAGTGGCTGTCGGCACAGGTATTTTCGTACTCGTCAGGAGAAAGTATTCATGAATAACGAAAAAACCACTGCGGCAGGCAAAAAGCAACCTCCGCGCAAGAAAAAATCGAGCTTCAGGACTCAGGTAACGGTACTCATAATCATAGCAGTGATCGCGATAATCACCGGAGTCGTACTCGGGGTGACGATGAATTATCTGAATTCAAGGAAGGTCTACCTCGATTCCTTCACCGAGAGCCGCAAGACCGCGGCGGGCGAGACCTTCAGCTATACCTACCAGAGCATGAAGCAGAACGGAAAGATCGTTATAGTCAATGAAAAGGACGAGACTCTTCCTTTCTATTACATCAATGAGGACGGCAAGGTAGTGGCACAGGGAGATACCGACTCCCCTCCCGAAGACAGCATACTCATCTTCCAGACCGAGATAGGCACGATGCTGCGCCTCTCGGACAGCGGGACCATCTCATCCTTTGCGCAGGTCGACTATAACGGATCCGTCGAGGTCGGCGAGACCGGAACATACTCCGACAACAATGTGAGAGTCCTTATCTTCCCGCGCGTCGATCAGGGTGCCACAGCGTCGATCCTCATCCACCATAAGAACAAGGACGGCAGCATCACCGAATTCAGGGTGATAGGCAAGGACACCGCCGACGACTCGGGAAAAAAAGACGGACTCAATGACCTTTTCTACATCGAGGGCTATGACAAGGCGACGGTAAATCCGGTCATCTCGGCATCAATGTGCAGCTTCGCCGGCTATACCCTCGCGCAGAAGAAGTTCAGCACCTCTGTAATGGCGTCTATCGACCGCGAGAACGCGGGCAAGGAGGGCTATAAGCCCCTCATCGGCGAGGACGGCAGGATCCGCTTCGACGAATACGGACTCGGTGACGACTGCGATACCTATTACGAGATAACCTCGACCGACGGAAAGTCATACAGGCTCTATTTCGGAAGCAAGACCCCCGACGGCGGAAGCTACTATGTGAGATACAGCGATTCCGAAGAGGGCGACCGCAACGCCGTCTACAAGGTCTCCGACGACCCCGGCGTATCGACCGCTCTGAACATAAATGTCTCGCGTTCGGCGCTTCTCATGGGAGAGGCGAAGGACCTCGTTTATCCCCAGCTCACCTACCCCTCGACTCTGACGACCTTCCTCACGGTGCATAACTTCGCGCTGATGAAAGCCGATAAGGATGCCGAGGGCGGATTCACGCAGGTGGTCGGATATACCTACAAGCTCCTCTCAGAGCGTATGAACACGATAGACCAGACGACGCCCTACTATGTGACCCTTCCGGGAAGCGTTATGAACGGCTACCGCATCGACGGCAGCCGCGTCGACGAATCTCTCGGTCAGCTCTATGACATAGTTTCTATTATGAATAATACCTACAACACGACGAGCGAGGTCAACTATGTCAAGGTCAGGCGCCTTGTCACCGATATAATCGGCAAGGTCGAGCTTCCGACAATGACGGACTATGCCTATCCCGACAAATATGTCGCCGACTATAACTCCTACACGAAGAAACTCGTCGCGGCGATAGATCACGAGGTGGCGAACAATATAAGCCTTCGCGCGATGCTGTCCGAGTACGGGCTTGACAAGCCTGCATACAAGGTCTACTTCGACGCGACGGTCTACGGCGGCGACGGAAACCTCTATCCGATCTACCCCTGCTACTTCCTTGTCAGTGAGAGGACCGACAGCAACTCCTACTATGTCTACTCGCCCCTCTATCAGGAGGTCGTCGAAGTCGGAGATCAGTACCTCACGATGCTCGAATGGAACCGCCTTGACTGGACGGAGAAGAGCGTTTATGTCCCCGGAAGTCTCTATTGCAAGAGCGTAGAGGTAGCCGGCAGGGACGAAAACGGCAAGCGCGTCAGATATATCTTCGAGCCGACCCCGTCGCTCACGATAGCGAATTCGACGGCTTTCAGCTTCTATCAGAAGGCTATGATAAGCTCGATGAGCATAACAAAGGCTACCTACGATACCACCTTGAAGCTGAATCCCGACGGGAGCAAGCAGCTCATACTCAATATCAATGTAAAATACAAGATTACGCAGGAATCCGACCCGTCAAACCCGATCGAGCTGACCTATACGACGAAAAAGACGGGCAGCAACGGAGAGACTATCAATACCCTGAGCATAAACCTCAACACCGTGCGCAATTACTGCAGGTATCTGAACGGCGGTGACAGCTTCCTTGCCTCGCTCTCCGAGACCGAGAGGGAAGCGCTGAAGACCTACCTCAAGAGTTCCCCGAAGGTCGTCGGCAACAAGAACGGCGAGATCACGGTAAAACATTCGCTCCGCGCCGAAGCCGACCGGTACGGGCTTATCGAGGAGAAGGTCTACGAGCTTCGCTTCATATACAATGTGGCGAGCGGAAAGATCTCGGTCCAGATGAAGCAGGGCGACCTCAACGAGGGCGTCGAGGTGTTCAGCGAGGAGACGGTCGATAACTTCGTCGCAAAGTATGTCAAAAACGAAGAAAAGCCGACCTTCACGACGGTTGAGGAGCAGGCGATAGAGAAATTCCGCAATTCGATATCCTCGATGAATTCCGATATAGTCTCGCTTTGCATAAAAACTCTCGACACCGACGGAAACATCCTTGATGTGAAGAATTACGAATATCAGTCGTACAACAGCAGCACGACCGCAGAACCCGAAGGAAACAGGTTTATCAGGGCGTTCGGAAAGTTCTATCAGACGCTCTTCTACACCTCCTACGAGGGCAGAGCGGACATAGCCGACTCGATCGGCGGCGCGATGCTCACCGAAGAGCAGATGAAAGCGTATATCGACAAGGGCGACGACTGCGATTACTTCCTTAAGGTCACGGCAACGCTCGACGGGAATGTTTATACCTACCGTATGCATAACTATTCACCGACGAGAACATTCATCACCTCTAACGGAGATGGGCAGTTCTACCTTCTCCGCACCCGCGCCGCGAAGATATTCGCCGACGCGCTGAAGGTCGTCGCGGGAAATCCCGAGATAGACGGAACGAGACCCTACTGAAAAAAAGAAACAGGCAAAAAAGGGGCAACCTTCACGGTTGCCCCGACTACTGCCGGGAGGACATTATATGGGAGAAAAGGGAAGATTCATAGTTTTTGAGGGCATCGACGGCTCGGGAAAAACGACACAGATAAGGCTCCTTGCCGAGCATCTGAAAAAAGCGGGCAGGAAGGTGCATATAACCGCCGAGCCTACGACATCGGTCAGCGGGGGACTTCTGCGTGATGCGCTCTGCGGCGCGAGAAAGCGTTCGCCGGGCGAGCTTGCGGCGCTCTTTCTGCTTGACAGGATAAATCACAATGTCTGTCCGGTGAACGGTATAGAGAAGCTCACGAGCGACGGCTACGATGTCATCTGCGACAGGTATTATTATTCCTCGCTCGCCTATCAGGGCAGCCAGACAAATTACCGCTGGGTCGCGGATATGAATCTCAACTGTCCGGAGATACGGAAGCCCGACATATGCATTTTTCTTGACCTTGACGCGAAGACGGCGGCAAAGAGGATAGCCTCCGACCGCGCGGTCACGGAGGTATTTGAGAAGGAGCAGACCCTCGAGACGGTGAGACGACGCTACCTTGAGGTTTTTGCCTCACTTCCGGAGGACAATGTGAAGATAATCGACGCCTCGGGTGATGTTGACGAGGTAGCAAAACTTGTCGCAGAGCAGGTAACGGGCTGACAAACGAGAGATGCGGGAATACGAAGAATGTGGGGGACTTTCTTTCGAGAAAGTCCCCCACGCCCCTCAAAGAACTTGTTGGAGGGTTATGGAAGTAATGATTTGTCTCGCGGCATTTTGCCTGCGGCAAAACTATGGTGTATTTTGCTGAGGACTCAAGGGTATGCAAGCATCCCCTCTTCGTCCTCGGGCAAAATACACCGGAAATTTCCCCCGCGGGGGAAATTTCTGTCCCGAGACAAGGATTTTGACCGTTTGACCTTAAAGTTGCGCTCACTTACAGGTCGCACGCACCATTAAACGGATGCCCACCGAAAAGTGTGGTCTTCACTTTTTGCCTTTTTAAAGTTTAGGTCAAGCCTTTTCAAAGGCTTGCGGAATCCAAAGGCAGAGCCTTTGGTCGCCGCCCGCAGGCGGCGAATTCCATTTTTAATTGTAGGGGAGGATATTATCCTCCCGTTTTTTCCTCTGAAAAACATTATTTCCGGGTGAAGACTTCGCCATTCGGTGTATAAACCGCGATTAAGGGGTGCAGGCGGCGCCTGCACCCTGCATCGCTGTTTTTTGCCTGTTTTCACAAAAAAATTGTATATTTCGACAAAGAGGAAAAATCGGGGCTTTCGGCATTGATATGTGGAAAAGTCTGTGGAAACTGTGCAAAACCTTATTTTACAAGCCTTTTTTGAGGGCTTTAAGGCAAAAAATATGTGGAAAACTTTTCCTCGGAATTTTTCAAAAAGAAAATTTTCAGCACAATGCCCAATTTTTCAGCCCAAGGTCGTTTGATGCTTTTTCCCTTCATCTTCGTCAACCGCAAAAAGAAAAATAAATGGATTCTTATATAGGTGTAATATTTATGTAAATTATATTTTTATCTCATTGTATTATATATATATATATGATATAATGACTTGTAATTATTATTTTGGCTGTATATTTATATAAGATAACGCAAAATCGAAAGGACGACAATATGCCTTACAGTGAAGACCTCGACAAGATATGGGATCTTGTCAGGGGGACCCTTAAAGAAGATATGCCCGAATCGTCGGTAAACCTATGGTTCGGCGATGTCAGGATCGAATCCCTTGAGAACAATGTTGCCGTTCTCACGATGAAATCCGAGCTTAAATACACGATAATCAAAAACAACCGCTACGATCAGCTCATAGCCCACCACTTCTCCGAGCTTTTCGGGACGGAGATCACGGTCGACCTTCGCTTCATCGGCGAACATCTTGATTCTATGACGCTGATGAGCCGCCTTGAGGGTCTCGGCAAAATGAATGAAGCAAACCGCCGCGGCGATGTGAAGCCGAACAATCACCCCATAGGCGGGACGCTGCCGCCATACAATTTTGAGTATACCTTCGACAACTTCATTGTCGGAAACTCGAATAAATTCGCCCACGCCGCCTGTACCGCCGTCGCGCAGTATCCGGCAAGGGACTACAATCCTCTCTTCATCTACGGTCCCTCGGGTCTCGGAAAGACGCACCTGCTCTACGCGATCACGAATGAGGTCAAGAAAAAGAAACCCGATGTCAGCATCATCTACATCAAGGGCGAGGATTTCACGAATCAGATGATAGAGAGCCTTGCAAGACAGGAAATGAAGGAATTCCGCAACAAGTACCGGAGCTGCGATATGCTGCTTATCGACGACATTCAGTTCATCGCCGGCAAGGTATCGACTCAGGAGGAATTCTTCCACACCTTCAACTCGCTCTACGAGGAACACAAGCAGATAATCCTCACCTCGGACAGGCCCCCGCGCGAGATAAAGACGCTTGAAGACAGGCTGAAGACGCGTTTTGAATGGGGACTTATCGCCGACATCCAGCCGCCTGACCTTGAGCTTCGCACGGCGATAATCAAGAAGAAGGCGGAGCAGGTAGGCATCGTCATCTCGGATGAGGTGCTTACATACCTTGCCGAAAATCTCCGTTCAAACATCAGGCAGATCGAGGGCGCGATAAAGAAGCTCGCCGCGCTGAGCTTCCTTTCGGGAAGGGAAATATCCATAGAGACTGCGGAAAGCTGCATCTCCGAGCTTCTCGGAGGTGCGGAGCCGACAAGCGTCACGGTCGACCGGATCTTCGCCGCCGTAACGAAAAAATACGGCATCAAGCGCGAGGACATAGTCGGTCAGAAGCGCAACAAGGAGATCGCGCAGGCGCGCCACATCTGCAATTACCTTATCAGAAGCATCACCGATATGTCGCTCCAGAACATCGGAAAGATATTCAACAGGCACTACTCAACTGTCATCTCTTCGGTCGATTTCGTCGAGAAGAAGATAGTCACCGACCCGCTCTTCGCGCTCGAGATAAAAAACCTCAAGAAGGAGATCACAGGCTCCGACGGAGATTGACCCGGGACGGGGATACGACGGGGGACTACGGGAGAACGGGGAACACGGGAAACTTTCTTAGAAGAAAGTTTCCCGAACCCTTCAAAGAATTTGCTCAAGGGTTACGGAAATAATGCTTTGTCTCGCGGCATTTTGCCTGCGGCAAAACTATGGTGTATTTTTGGAAAAGCTCCTCAAAAGTCTGCAAGCAGCCTTTTTTCAGAGCTTCCCCAAAAACCCACCGGAATTTTCCCCCGCGGGGGAAAATTCTGTCCCGAGACAAGGGTGAAAACCGTTTGACCTAAAGGCAAAGTACACCGACAGGGCGAACGCACCGTTAAACCGATGCGCACCGGCAAGGCAACAATTTGCACGAACCTTAAATCTTTAAGGTACCGCCCATTTATAGGTCGTTTGCCTTTTGAAAAGCCTCACTTCTATTGTGAAATGACCGCCTAAGACGAGGCTCCCTCCGGGAGGTGAGCTTTTCCGCAACTGCGTTGCGGATTTAAGGAGCCGGCGGCATAATATCTTTGCACAGGCAAACATACCGTTTGCAATCGTAACCCCTTCATACCGCACTCTCTTTCAGTCGCCTTCGGCGCCAGCTTCCTCCCGGAGGAAGCCTCTTGTCCGCATAAATCGTATCTTCATTTTATAGGGCGTTTGCCCTTCCAAAAAGCATCATCTCCGGGTGAAGATTTCATCTTTCGGTGCATAAACCGCGAGAATCGGGTGCAGGCGCCGCCTGCCCGCGAGGATCGGGTGCGGGTACAACCTGCCGGGCGCCCGATGGAACGCCCCTACCGTGGGTAAGAATGAAGCGCACCTGCGGTGCATGAAAAATGAAGCAGGGCTTCCGCCCTATGAAGCGCGGCTTCGCCGCACGGAGGGTAAACGGGGAGCATTTCGCTTTATGTTCGTCCTGTCAGGGATCATTGTAACGGTTCGTTCAACCTGTCGGTGAGCGTTGATTTAACGGCGCGTTCGCCCTATCGGAGAATTTTGACTTTAGGTCAAACGGTCAAGCCTCTTGTCTCGGGACAGAATTTTCCCCCGCGGGGGAAAATTCCGGTGGGTTTTTGAGAAGCTCCGAGAAAAGGCTGCTCGCAGACTTTTGAGGAGCTTCCTCAAAAAGACACCATAGTTTTGCCGTAGGCAAAATGCCGCGAGACAAGGCATTACTGCCATATTCCTTAACCATATAAGACATTACTCCTATAACCCGTCAACAAATTCTTTGAAGGGTTCGGGAAACTTTCTTCTAAGAAAGTTTCCCGCGTCTCCCGTAAAAGCATTGTTTTCGGGAGGATGATATCCTCCCCTACAAACCATTTGTTCAAGTTCTTTTGGGGTTGGGGGCTTTCTTCCAAGAAAGCCCCCGCATCACCCGTCGTCCCCTCGTCTCCCCACATAAATAAAAATTATCGCTCCGGGTGAAGATTTTACCCTTCGCTGAATGAACCGCGAGGATCGGCTCCCGGCACTGCCGGGCGTGGAAAAGGTGTTGAGACAGCAAGGAAAACTCTTCCTGCGAGGTGAGGGACGAAAATGACCGAAAAAGAGCTGTCCGACTTATCAACAAAAGTCCAACCCGTTTTCGCAAGCCTTTCAACAGACCTTCCAACACTATGACAGGCGAAAAAGTGAGGTTTTATCGGGGCTTTCGGGTTTTCAACATTTTCCACAGGATCTATTACTTAATTCTACTTTATACATTCTATACATTCTATGCTTCTACGCGCGCGGAGAAAGAAAAAATCTTCTTCCGGAGAGAAAAAGTCCGGGTGTTGAAAACTTCGGCGCGAGTCGGACATTACCTTGGCTTCAAAAAAACAAAAGACATAAAAGACAAATGCCGCCAAAGCGGCAGGGAGGTTAATATGAAAATAGTATTCAGCAGGCAGAAGGCTGCGGCATCGCTCGCGCCTCTTATGAGCGCAACCACCGGAAGGTCGGCGGTCAGCACCTCCGACGGATTTCTTATCGAGGCGTCGGCTCCCGACAAATGCGTGTTCACTGCCTACGACCTTGAAAAGGGTATGAGAACGAATGTCGAGGCTAAAGTCCTTGAAGGCGGGAGCTATATAATCAATGCGCAGAAATTTCTTCAGACCCTTCGCGTGATGGAGGGTGAGGAGGTCACGCTCACGGTCGACGACAAGCTGTCCGCCTGCATTAGTTCGGGCAAATCTTCGCACAGGATGAACGCCATGCGCGGCGAGGATTTCCCGACCATTCCCGAGCTTACGAGCCAGCTCGGATTCGAGATCCCGCAGGCGTCGCTCCGTTCAATGATAGGCAAGACCATGTACGCTATCGGCGTGAACGATCAGAGGCAGGTACTCAACGGCTGCTATTTCAGGATCGTTGACAAGAACCTCATGCTCGTCTCCTGCGACAGCTTCAAGCTCGCAAAATGCTCGACCGAGACCGAGCTTGAAAACCGCAACTCGGACGGAAGCCGCGTCAGCTTCTCTTTCATCGTCCCCGTGAAGACGGTGAACGAACTTTACAAGCTCCTCTCGGACGACGAGGACGCGACGACCCGCATTTACATGATGCGCAAGCACATAATCATGGAACTCGGCGATATAATCTTCTTCTCAAGGCTCATTGAGGGAGAGTATATAGATTACGACAGAATAATCCTTACGAATCACAAAATAATCGCGGTCACCGACCGTGAGGAGCTTATCTCGGCGCTCGAGCGTGCGGCGCTCGTCACCGAGGAGAGGATCGCCGGTAGCGTCCGCTCGCATGTAAAGCTCGAATTTGTCGGCGACCTTCTGAAGATCTCGGCAAATTCCTCCGCCGGAAGCACATACGACGAGCTTAACATCGCGCACGAGGGCAACGACATCTGCATAGCCTTCAACAACCGCTATCTGCTCGACAGCCTTCGCTCCTGCCCGGGTGAGAAGGTAAGACTTTCGCTCTCGTCGCCTCTCACGAGCATGAATATCCAGCCCGCGAAAGAGGAAGAGGGAAGCGAGGACATCTTTATGCTCCTGCCGGTGAGAATGAAGGACTGATGCTCTGCAAAAAGCTTAGGGCAGACAATTTCCGCAATATAGAACACGCCGAGGTGAGCTTCTCGCCGGGCGTGAACCTCCTTGTCGGCGACAACGCGCAGGGCAAGACGAATCTTCTCGAGGCTGTCGGATACATCTCGCTCGGAAAGAGCTTCCGCGGCGCGACCGAGACGGAGATGATAGCCTTCGGAAAGGACAGCGCGAACATTTCACTTGATTTTTCCGATTCGCTGAGGGATCAGAACATCTCGGTCGGGATATTCAGCGGCAAGCGGAGGCGTTTCGAGCAGAACGGCGTAAAGATATACAAGATGTCCGACATCGTGGGCGCGGTGAGAGCCGTTATATTCTGCCCCGAACACCTGTCGCTGATAAAGAGCGGTCCCAGTGAGCGGCGCGCGTGGCTCGACATGGCGCTCTGCCAGTCAAGGCCGGTATATCTTCAGTCGCTTTCAAGGTTCAACAAGCTGTTAAAGCAACGGAACAAGCTGCTTAAGGACGCCGAAAAGGACAGAAAGACCTTCGACGCCACGGTCGGCGTGTGGTCGGAGGGGATCGCGCACGAGTCCGCGCTGATCGGAAAATTCAGGTACGACTATGTGAGAGCCGCAAGCGAACACATCGGGCGCTTTTTCAGCGAGATGACCGGCGGCGGAGAGACGCCCTGCGTGACCTTTTCGGGGTCGGCAAAGCAGGAAGCCGAGGCGTTTTCAGACATCGAGGCTACCGAAAAAGAGTATATGAGGCTCCTGACATCGAACACCGAGCGCGAGATCGCGGCGGGTTCGACGCTCTGGGGCGCGCACAAGGACGATATAAAGATAGACCTTAACGGCAGGTCGGCGCGAGACTTTGCCTCGCAGGGGCAGCAGCGCTCGCTCGCTCTGGCGATGAAGCTCGCCGAGGGTGAGCTTTGCCGCAGGGACATAGGAGAATATCCGGTTTTCCTGCTCGACGATGTGCTGTCGGAACTTGACGCAAAGCGAAAATCCTACCTCGTGAATGAAATAAAGGGCAAGCAGGTCATTATGACCGGATGCGACCTCTCGGTCAAGGCGGAAAACACCGTCTTCGTGAAAAACGGATGCTATTCTGCGGTTGAATGAGGCATGGTGGATACGACGGGAGACGCAGGAAAACTTTCTTTCGAGAAAGTTTTCCCGCACCCTTTCAAAGAACTTGCTGAAAGGCTATGGAAGTAATGCCTTGTCTCGCGGCATTTTGCCTACGGCAAAACTAAGGTGTCTTTTTGGAAAAGCTCCTCAAAAGTCTGCAAGCAGCCTTTTATCGGACCTTTCCAAAAACCCACCGGAATTTCAGCGCACGCGCTGAAATTCTGCCCGAGACAAGAGGTTAAAGCGTTTAATCTAAAGGTAAAGTACACCGACATAACATCTTACGCAAATCTAAAACAGGCTTACGACCTGTAAAACAAGTGAAGAATTTACGCAAGCGGCAATGAATACACAAGGGAGCCGTATTAAAGTGTTCATTTCACAATAGAAGTAAGGCTTTTCAAAAAGTAAACGACCTATCGGCGATTTTGTCTTTAGGTTAAGCGGTCAAACTCCTATAACCCGTCAACAAATTCTTTGAAGGGTGTGGGAAACTTTCTTCTAAGAAAGTTTCCTGCGTCTCTCGTCCCGTCCCCCGTCACCTTCCGCAAAGGATGAAAAAATATATGAAAAAAATTGCAATCGTTACGCTTAATCCGGGTGTTGACCGGATCATTTACCTTGACAAGCCTGCCGCGATGGGCGGGCACAACCGTTCGACGCACACGCTGATGAATCAGGGCTCAAAGGGCGCGAATCAGGCGCTCCTTCTGAAAAACCTCGGCATCTCGCCCGAATATTTCTCCTTCACGGGAGGTTCGTTCGGTGCGCTTTGCGAGAGCTTTACCGACGCGGCGGGGATCTCCTCACATTACTTTCCGACAAAGTGCGGCGTAAGGCTCAACATAAAGGTCATTGATTCGGACGGCGTGGGGACGGAATTCAACGAAAACGGCGGGCCTTTGACAGAAAACGAGCTGAAAAGCCTTGCCGATGCGCTCATTTCGGGCGATTTTGACATAATATCGCTGTGCGGAAGTTTTCCACACGGTGTGGAAAACCCTGTGGAAAAAGCGTTTGCAACTATGTTGAAGGATTCGCGGGCGACGCTCGTGCTTGACACCTCGGGCGCCGGACTTTCAAGGTTTATAAAGGAAAAACCGGCTCTCATAAAGCCCAACCGCGCGGAGCTTTCGGCGCTCGGATACGACCCTCCGAAAATGTGGAAAGATGCCCTCGACTCCTGTGGAAAAATTTATGAAAAGTACGGGACGGCGGTGCTTTGCACGCTTGACTCGGACGGTTCGGTCTATTTCGGGGGCGAGGGAGCATACCGGATAGAGGTCGAGCCGAGGAAGATCGTCGGATTCTCGGGCGCGGGGGACTCTTACCTTGCCGCCTTCATATACAAGCGGTTCCTCCTCGGAGAGGAAATGGCGGACTCGCTTGCCTTTGCCTCGGCGGCATCCGTCGCGAAGATAGGGCTCGAAGGCAGCATCATGCCGACAAGGGAAGAGATCGAAGACTCTCTCGGTTCGGTGAGGGTCACTAAAATATAAAAAATAAAAACAAAACGAAAAAATACAGCAGAGAGGTTCAGAAAAAGTGGACGAACAGCAGAAAGACATACGCTTTGAAAATCAGAAGATCGACGACATAGCGATGGAGAGCGAGGTAAAACAGTCCTTCATCGAATATGCGATGTCGGTCATCATATCGCGCGCACTTCCCGATGTGAGGGACGGTATGAAGCCGGGTCAGCGGCGCATAATTTACGCTATGTATGAGGATCACCTCACGCACGACAAGCCCTTCAGAAAATCCGCGACGACGGTCGGTAATGTTCTCGGCCGCTATCATCCTCACGGAGACGCCGCCGTTTACGGCACGATGGTCAGGATGGCGCAGGACTTTTCGTACAGGTATCCGCTTATCGAGGGACACGGAAACTTCGGTTCGGTCGACGGGGACAGCGCGGCTGCCTACCGTTACACCGAGGCAAGGCTCGACCGCATCTCGGACGAGATGACGCGCGACCTTGAGAAAGAGGTCGTCGACTTCGTTCCGAACTTTGACAACCGTCTGCGCGAGCCGACCGTGCTTCCGTCGCGTTTTCCGAATCTTCTCGTGAACGGTTCGATGGGTATCGCCGTCGGTATGGCGACGAACATTCCGCCTCACAACCTTCGTGAGACGGTCGCGGCGACCGATTACCGCATGGATCACCCCGACTGCACGGTCGAGGAGCTTATGCAGTTCCTGAAGGGTCCCGATTTCCCGACCGCGGCTATAATTTACGGCACGGCGGGGATAAAGCAGGCGTACAGGACCGGCAAGGGCAGGGTCATGGTGCGTTCCCGCGCTAAGGTCGAGGAAGAGAAGCACCGGATAATCTTCACCGAGATACCCTACGGAGTCAACAAGGCTATGCTTTGCGAGAGCATAGCAAGGCTCGTGCGCGAGAAGCGAATCGACGGCATCACCGAGCTGCGCGACGAGTCGGGACGCGACGGTATGAGCATCGTTATAGAGTACCGCCGTGATGTGAATTCGCAGATACTTCTGAATCAGCTCTACAAATACACCGAGCTTGAAAGCACCTACGCGATAAATATGCTTGCCGTTGTCGGAAACGAGCCGAAGATCCTCTCGCTTCCCGAGATCCTTGACCATTACATCGCGTTTCAGAAATCGGTCATCACCCGCCGCACGAAGTTCGACCTTGACCGCGCGCTGGCGAGGGCGCATATCTTCGAGGGCTACAAGATCGCCCTTGACAACATCGACGAGATCGTGCAGATAATGAAGACCTCGCCCTCCATCCCCGAATCGAAGGCGACCCTTTGCGCGCGCTTCGGGCTGACGGATATTCAGGCGCAGGCTATCGTCGATATGACTCTCGGAAAGCTGACCGGACTCGAGCGGCACAAGATAGAGGAAGAGCTTGCGAGGCTCGAGGCGCTTATCGCCGACCTTCGCGCGATTCTTGCCGACGAGGGAAGGATCAAGCAGATAATCAAGGACGAGATGCAGGAGATCGCCGACCGCTACGGCGACGACCGCCGCACCGAGATCGTTGAGGCTGAGGACGAGATAGTCCTTGAGGACCTCATTGAGCGCCACAGGTGCATAATAACCTACACTCACGCCGGATATGTGAAGCGCCAGCCCGCCGACACCTACGAGGCGCAGGGCAGGGGCGGAAAAGGCATCCGGAGCATCACGACGAAGGAAGAGGACTTCATAGAGAAGGTGATCTCGGTCAACAGCCACGCTTACCTTCTTATGTTCACGAACTTCGGCAAGGTCTATATGCGCAAGGCTTATATGATCCCCGAGGCTTCGCGGACCGCGAAGGGCTCGAACATCGTGAACATTCTCGAGCTTTCGGAGGGTGAGAGAGTGACCTCCTTCATCGGCATCAACGGCTTTGCCGGCGGTGACTCCGAATACCTCACGATGATAACGAAGAAAGGTATCGTGAAGCGCACGCTCCTGTCTCAGTTCGAGTATCAGAGAAAGGGCGGAAAGATCGCGATAAACCTTGACGAGGGCGACGAGCTGCTCTTTACCCGCCTGACGAAGGGTGACGCGAGCCTTCTTATCGCGACGCGCAACGGTATGGCTGTCCGCTTTGACGAGAAGAACATCAGGGCAATGGGCAGAGCGGCGCGCGGCGTGAAGGGCATCCGCCTTGACGAGGGCGACTATATCACGGGCATCACGACGGTCGACGAGGACAAGTGGCTCCTTACCGTGACCGAGAACGGCTACGGAAAGCTCTCGCCCTTCTCCGACTTCCGCGAGATGAAGAACCGCGGCGGGCGCGGTGTCACCTGCCAGAACACCGAAGGCAAGTACGGCAAGCTGGCCGGGATCGCCGCCGTCTCGGACGAGGACGACATTATGCTGACGACGAACCTCGGTCAGCTCATAAGGATCCCCGCCGATTCGGTCAGAAAATGCTCAAGATCCGCAGGCGGCGTCATAGTTATGCGCCTTGCCGAGGATCAGTCGATAGTGAATGTCACCCGCATCTCCGCCGAAAGCGAAGAGGCTCAGGGTGAAGAGGACGACATTCCGCAGAAAGACCCCGACGACGGCGTGAAGGACACCTCCGCCGCTGATCTTCTCTCAGACACTGAGGCTGACACCGAAGAGTAAGAGGTGAACGCGGGGGACGACGAAGGGATACGAGAGACGCAGGAAACTTTCTTAGAAGAAAGTTTCCCGCACCCTTCAAAGAATTTTCTGAAAGGCTATGGGAGTAATGCTTTGTCTCGCGGCATTTTGCCTACGGCAAAACTATGGTGTCTTTTTGGGAAAGGTCTTCAAAAGTCTGCAAGCAGCCTTTTTTCAGACCTTTTCCAAAAACCCACCGGAATTTCAGCGCGTGCGCTGAAATTCTGCCCGAGACAAGGGCGAAAACCGTTTGACCTTAAGGTGAAGCTCACTTACAGGGCGAACATAAAGCGAAGCGTACTCGTTTATCCTCCGTGCGGCGAAGCCGCGCTTCATAGGGCGAAGCCCTGCTTCATTGTTCATGCACCGCAGGTGCGCTTCATTTTCACCCACTGTAGGGGCGTCCCATCGGGCGCCCGCGATACAAATGAATGAAGCGTTTGCTCCGCAAACATGAAGCGGCAACTGCGTTGCCATGAAGCATTCGCCTTCGGCGAACATGAAGCGAAGCGCCCCTCGTTTCCCCTCCGTGCGGCGAAGCCGCGCTTCATAGGGCGAAGCCCTGCTTCATTGTTCATGCACCGCAGGTGCGCTTCATTTT
>CAKXXW010000024.1 GCA_934378145.1 uncultured Eubacteriales bacterium | reverse complement strand
CAGAATTTTCCCCCGCGGGGGAAAATTCCGGGGGATTTTGCCCGAGGATGAAAAGGGGATGCTTGCATACCCTTGAGTCCTCGGCAAAATCCACCAAAGTTTTGCCGTAGGCAAAATGACGCGAGACAAGGCATAGCTTCCATAGCCTTTCAGAAAAGTTCTTTGAAGGGTGCGGGGAACTTTCTTCTAAGAAAGTTCCCCGCGTCTCCCGTAGCATCTCCCGCTGTCCCTCGTCGTATCTGTTATCCCACACCGTCACCCGGGTCGGGATCGACCGGCGGGGTGTAGCGCGTCTTTTCGGTTATCTTGCCGTCTTTGAAATACGCGAGGAAGGTCGTACCGGAATAGTCGGTGTAGACCGACTTTTCGGTCGTCGAGGGCTGATTGTTCGAGTACTTGCCCGAAAGACTCTCGCCGCTGCGCCAGGTGTAGGTGCCTTCGAGTCTCATATCGTTCTCAAAAGTCCCCGTGAACGAGTCGCCGTTCGCGTAGCTGAAAGTCCCCTGCCCCGAGCGCTCGCCTTTCAGAAAGCCTCCGCGGTAGACCGAGCCGTCGGCGTAATAATAGGTCCCCTGCCCCGAGAAAAGCCCTTCCTCAAAGCCGCCCTCGTAGCGGTCGCCGTTCGCGAATTCAAGCGTCGCGTTCTCGTCCGAAAAGAGGTCATCTTTGAAGTTTCCGCGGTAGACCGAGCCGTCCTTTTTCTTCATTACCCCCGACCCGTGCTTCATAAAACCCGATGTCTCTCCGGTGTAGACCGACCCGTCGGAGTAATAAAGGCTCCATCCGCTGACGCGCGCGTTCACGCCGTCCGAGCAGTGAAGGATCCCCGCAGCCGGCTTTCCTCCGTAGATCCAGCCGAAGTAGCGGTAGCTCTTCTCCGAGTCCTCTCCGCCCGCCGAGGCCAGCCTCAGCCCCGAGATCAGCAGTATCAGAAGCGTCAGAACGACGGCTCCCGCCGTTATAGCAGCCGGTATCAGAAGCTCTTTTGCATGCGGCAGGTAGATCCTCTCGCAGAAAAGCTCGAATTTCGACTTTTCCTTCTCGCCTATCGGGACATAAAGCTCTTCGTTTTCTCTTCTGCTCATGTGCCGTTACCGTTCTGTGAAAAGCCCCCGAGCGCCGAATCGAGCAGTCCGAAGGCAAACGGCGCGACCTTGAATATCACTACCACGGCAACAAGCCCCAGTGCGGCAACAAGCACCACGCTAAGCACTCCGCTTCCCTTCACCGAAAATCTCTGCACGAGGCTGTCGCGCCTCTCGGGCTGGATATAAAACATATCGGTCTCAAAATTTACCTTGCCTTTTTTGCCTTTTTTGGCGTTACCCCCCACCCGTGCGTCGTTTTCGTCGTCTATTATCACGACACGGCGGACAAGCGAGGCGAGCATTCCGCCCTTTCTCAGCGACAGTTTGATGAAAATATTCTTGCCGAGGCCGAGTTCGGCGAGCGTTTTTGCAGTCTCCGGCGAGGTGCAGCCGGCGGCGTCGAGTGCCCGCACCGCCTTGCCGAGGACGCAACGGTTGTAGTAGGCGACGAGCGACGCGATGACAAGTCCGAAGTAGAGCGCAAGGATCGCCCATTTGAAGGATTCCGAGTTGCCCAAAAATCCGAGATGTTCATATTTGCCGAATTCCGGCGTGAAAAATACCTTGTCTATCGTCTCGAAAAAGTTGCCTGAAGACAGGGCAAAAACACGAATCATTTGACACCTCCGGGGGTTAAATTATTATTCGGGCTTCCTTATTACATCCATTCCGATGTATTTTCTAAGCACATCGGGAACATTTACGCTGCCGTCGGCGTTCTGATTCTGCTCGACAAGTGCGGGCAGGATACGCGAGGTCGCGAGTCCCGAGCCGTTCAGCGTGTGGCAGTATTCGATCTTGCCGCCGTCCTCTCTGCGGAACCTTATCATGCCGCGGCGCGCCTGATAGTCTCTCGCGTTCGAGACCGAGCTGACCTCCTTGTAGCCGTTCATCGAGGGGATCTGGATCTCTATATCGTAGGTCCTCGCCATCGACGCCGAGCAGTCGCCCGCCGCCAGCTTGACCGTTCTGAAATGGAATCCGAGACCCTTTACAAGGTTCTCTGCGTTTGTGACAAGCTCTTCAAACGCTTCGTCGCTCTTCTCGGGAAGGGTGTACTGCACCATCTCGACCTTGTTGAACTGATGTCCGCGCACCATTCCGCGCTCGTCGGCGCGGTAGGAGCCTGCCTCGCGCCTGAAGCAGGGAGTGTAGCTGATATATTTCTTCGGCAGGTCGGATTCGGCAAGCACCTCGTCGCGGTGGAGGGATACGAGAGCCGTCTCCGCCGTCGGAAGCATGAAGCGCCTGCGCTCATCCTCGGCTGTCTCGAGCCAATAGACCTCGTCTTTGAACTTCGGGAACTGACCGGCGGTGAGTCCGCATTCGTAGGTCAGCATGTGAGGCACGAGCATAAACTGATAGCCGTTGCCGATGTGGAAATCAATGAAGTAGTTGAGGATCGCCCATTCGAGCCTTGCTCCGACACCCGAATAGATCCAGAAGCCCGCGCCCGAGAGCTTAGCGCCGCGCTTGTAGTCGATAAGCCCGAGGTCGGTGCAAAGGTCGACATGATTCTTAGGCGTGAAATCGAATTTGTGAGGTTCGCCGAAGTATCTGAGCGGCTGATTGTTCTCTTTTCCGCCGCCGACAAGGTCGCGGTCGGGCAGGTTCGGCAGTCCGAGCATCCAACCGTTAAGCTCGTTCTCGACCGCCTTCAGCTTTTCGTCATTCGCCTTGGTCTTCTCTCCGAGCTTCTTCATCTCGGCGAAAATCTCCGAGGTGTCCTTCCCTTCCTTCTTGTACTGCGGGATCAGCTTCGAGGTGCGGTTCTGCTCCGCCTTGAGCGACTCGGTCTCGACGATGAGCGCACGGCGCTCGGCGTCAAGCCTGATGATGTTTGCGATGTCCTCTTTCGCGTCCTTGCCCTTCATGGCAAGTCTTTCGATGACTTCATCGGGATTTTCTTTTATATATTTGATGTCAATCATAGCACAATGCTCCTATATATTGGTAATAATTACAGATTATTGAATATTTCTTCGCCGCAAAGTGTACGAAGAAGCTCTTCAAGGTCGTCGTTCGTCTCGTAAGAGATCTCGACGGTCTTCTTTTTGCCGCCGTGAGTGATCTTCACCTTTCTGCCGAGGATACTGCGCGAGCGATCCTCAAGCTCTTTCATATAGAGCTTGATCTGCGCCTCGCGGCTGTCGACCGGCTTGAGGTCATCCTCCTTTTCGGGTTCGGCATTGAGTTTTCTGACAGCCTTTTCTGTCTCACGCACCGAAAGGTCCTGCGCAATGATCTTTTCGGCGAGCGGCAGTGCCTTTTCGCTGTCGTCAAGTCCGAGAAGCGCGCGTGCGTGACCCGCGGTAAGGTCTCCCGAACGCAGCATTTCGATAATATCCTCGGGAAGGTCAAGCAGTCTTGTTGCATTTGCAACAGCAGAGCGGCTCTTCCCTACCTGTTTTGACACCTGATCCTGCGTCAGACCGAAGTTTTCCATCAGAGCGCGGTAGCCCATTGCCTCTTCGATCGGGTTGAGGTCTTCTCTCTGAATATTCTCGATAAGCGAGATCTGGGCGGCTTTCAGCTCGTCTCCATCAAAGACTATCGCGGGAATTTCGTCGATCCCCGCCATTTTTGAGGCTCTCCAGCGTCTCTCGCCCGCGATTATCTGATAAACTCCGGGCAGATCGGCGTTTTCCATAACGATTATCGGTTGAAGAACGCCGTAATTCTGAATAGATTCGGCGAGTGCTTCAAGGGATTCCTTCTCAAAAGTCTTTCTCGGCTGGTCCTTTCTCGGCTCAATGGCAGAGATTTTGATCGTTTCGGTCTTGCTTTTCTTCTCCTCATACATATTGTCGTCGAGGATGTTGAAAAAATCACGACCCAGAGCGCCTTGGCGTTTTACTGACATACGACATAGCACCGTCCTTTCTGTATAAACTGTTACTGCTTTCCTTGCGGAATTCTTTATTTTCGTTTTCGTCGCGCCGGACGACCTGTGGTTTGCCCTTTATCAGGGGCGAATTGTCCTCGATGAGCGAGTCAAGTCCCCTTCCCAGTCCGGCATCGCGTTTCTTTACGGTAGCCATTTTCAGATCCTTTCACTGAGCTCTTTTGCCACAGCGATGTATTCAAGGGTCGATTTTGCGCGTTTATCGTGGTAATATACGGGTTTTCCGAAGCTCGGCGCCTCGCAAAGGCGTACATTTCTCGAGATCGTGGTCTTGAAGAGCTTGTCCCCATAGTATTTCTTAAGCTCGGTCATTACCTGGACCGACAGAAGGAGTCTCGGGTTGTACATCGTAATAAGTATTCCGCAGACCGCGAGCTTATCGTTGTACATCTTATTTATGCGTTTTATGGTTATCATGAGCTGTGAAAGACCCTCAAGCGCATAAAATTCGCACTGCATCGGTACGACAACGCCGTCGCACGCAGAAAGTGCGTTGACCGTCAGCATTCCGAGCGACGGCGGACAGTCGATGATGATATAATCGTAGTCGTCGGCGATCTCCGCGATGATCTTTTTCATGCGGTACTGGTTGTCCTCAAAGTCGAAAAGGTCAAATTCGGCGCTCGCAAGCGAAATATTCGCGGGCAAAATTGATAAATTGGTGAATTCGGTCGTTCTGATCGCCTCTTTGACTGCACAATCGCCCAAAAGCACCTCGCGAGTGGCGTTTTTTAGTCCTCTTTTGGGGATCCCGACGCCGCTCGTAGTATTTCCCTGCGGGTCGAGGTCTATAAGAAGCGTTCTGAAACCGATAATTCCGAGCGAAGCTGCGACATTTACGGCAGATGTAGTCTTGCCGACGCCGCCCTTCTGGTTAGCAAACGCAATTATTCGTGCCATATATTCCTCCGGTGGATTATTTTCTTCATTATTATATCATACGGGGCGCCTTTTTTCAATAGATTTTGCAACATTTCACAAAAAGTTTCACGGGAAACATTTCGGCGCAATTCGCGTCAATTGTTTCCCGTGAAACATTTTTCGATATAAAATTCGCGTTTTAAAATGTTTCATGTGAAACATTTTGTCGGTTCCTGCCGAATTGTTTCATGTGAAACATTATAGAGGCGATTTTTTGATGTTCGCAAAGCGTCTCGGGTACTTTCCGGAGGTTTGCAACTTCTTTGTCTCGGTTATCAGCAGCCGATCCTCGCCGAACTCGTCGGTGTAAAGCTTTGTGATGACGACTTTTTCGGCTGCGCCGAGCATCATACGCCCGTTTCGACTGCTTTCTGCCTCGTGAAGCGCTCGCGAAGCCTTCATCGCATAAAATTTACCGCCGACCTTGAGAAAAGGCAGGCAAAGCTCGTTCAAAATCCTCAATTCGGCGACAGAGCGCGCGATCACGAAGTCAAAATCCTCACGCATCTCACTTTTCGGAGCTGCAAGCTCTTCGGCGCGCCCGCTTATGCAGGTTATATTGTCGATTTTGGCGAGTTTTGCGGTCTGTTCAATGAATTTTACCTTTTTTTCGGTCGCATCAAGCGCCGTGACCGAAAGGTCGGGGCGCATTACAGCGATCGGAAGGGCAGGGAAGCCGGCTCCCGAGCCTACATCAAGCAGTTTTGCTCCTCTCGGAAGCTCGGGGATCTGTTTTGCAACGCAGGCAGAGTCGCAAATATGCTTCAAAATCACCCCGTCAAGACTCCTGATGGCGGTCAGATTGAATTTTTCGTTCTCTGCGAGCAGGTTTTCGCTGACTATAAAGAATTTTTCGAGCTGCTCATCCGTGACCGTGAGATCAAACCCGTATTTCTTGCAGATCTCGTTAAAAAGACGGTCAAATTCACTGCGCGTCGCCATTTTCGTCCTCCGTTGAGCTTAAAAATTGTTGATAAACCGTGTTTTTCGGCACTCCGAGCCGCTTTGCGACCTGTTTTATAGCCTCGTTTTTGGAAATTCCCGAGTCGATCAGTGCGTTTACCTCGGCGATCGGATCGGAAAGGGTAGGGGACTGTTCGCTTTTTTGTCCGTCCGCGCCCGCGATTATCAGAACATATTCCCCGCGTGGATCGTTATTTTCATAGTATTCGACGGCATCCGAGAGAGTCGTCCTTAATATTTCCTCATTCAATTTGGTCAGTTCGCGGCAAAGCGAGAGCTTTCTGTCGCCCCCGAAGCCATTTTCGAGGGCTTTCAGTGTGTTTTTCAGCCTGTGAGGCGCCTCGTAAAGTATGATCGTGCGTGTTTCGGACGCCAATTCGGCGATCCTTCTGTCCCTTTCACCGCTTTTTTGAGGCAAAAAGCCTTCAAAAACGAATTTTCCGGTCGGAAGACCCGAAAGAACGAGCGCAGTCACCGCCGCGCAGGCTCCCGGGACGAGCGTGACGGGTATGCCGCGCTCTACGCAGAGACGCACAATGTCCTCGCCCGGGTCGCTGATGCCCGGCATCCCCGCGTCGGTGACGAGTGCGCAGGATTCTCCGCTTGAAATTCGCGCGACGATCTCCTCGCCGCGCGTTTTTTTGTTATGTTCAAAGTAAGATATCATCGGTTTTCTGATGCCGAAGCACGACAGCAGCTTCATACTGTTGCGCGTGTCCTCTGCGGCGACAAAATCGACCTCCGAAAGCGTCTTGATCGCCCGTTCCGAGATGTCCGCAAGGTTTCCGATCGGCGTGGCAACGAGGTAAAGCGTTCCCGCGGCGACGGCGTTTTTTTCTGTCCTGATTTCCTTCATAGATTCCCCTGATTATCTATTATTTCGTCGGTTATCTGTTCCTGCCGCTCGCGGCGGTCGGCGGAAATAAGCTCTTCCTTCAGCTTTTCGGCGTTTTCGGAGGCTCTGTCCATCGAGCGCAGGCGCGATTTCTGCTGTGCGGCGTAGCCTCTGACCGCCTCGAGGAAGAGGACTGCGGCGAGATAGCGCACGCGCAGGTCGGCAAGCAGCTCTTCACGCGGCAGATCGGTGACAAGGTAGCCTTTTTCGGCTCTTTCGACCGGAAAAACAAAGGTCTCGGAGATACCTTCGCCCTCGGAGCGCAGGATCCTCACCCGAGTTACCGAGCCTTTTTCGATCATTTCCGATATTTTTCCCGCCAGCTTTTCGCAACAGGCATAGTCCGGCAGGTCGTTTCCGAGCGGTGCAACGCCGAGAAGCGCCGCTGTCCGTTCACCGAAAACGGCGTATCCTTCATTATTATTTATATAGCTCTTCGCTCCGGCGGCAAGTTTGGCGTCAAGTCCGCCGCAAAGTCCCCTTGAACAACCGAAAACCACGGTAAAATCAAGGTGGGGGGTGACATCTTCTTCCTTTTTTGCCGGAAAAAGAGACAGGATCCGACTGTATGCGTCCTTAGCCGCCTTGCAGTATGCGGTCGGGAAGGGGAGAAGCGCCTCCGCCTGCGTCGAGCGCACCGTCGAGACCCTCAGAGTCGAGCCGGTAAGCTCTCCTATAAGGGTCGCAACAGCTATTCTTCTGCTGTAATTACTTGCCATAATTGTTAAATAGATGCAAGTTCGCGCTTTACGGCAGCCGTGAGCGCGTCAAGGTTTGCATCGGTTATAGCTCCCGACGCCTCGATGTTTTCAAGCAGTGCGCGGTCGTTTTTGTGCAGTCCGGCAAGCAGTTTCGGGATCGTCTCGCCGATCTTTTGGAGCGGAACAGAGGCAAATGCGCCGCAACGGTATGCGGCAAGGATCGCCGCTTCCTCGGACGCCGAATAAATGGTGTCCTTCGGCTGGACGAGCAGGGAGCTGAGCAGCTTCCCCTCAGCCATATCGCCGCCCGTATCGCCGCCGTAGCGCGCGAATTTTTCCTGCTCACGCATACGCGAAAGCTCGAGCCTGAGGCTCGCGGAGAGCTTTTTGAGCTGCTTCTGCTGTGCCGCGCCGCCGGTACGCGAGACCGAAAGTCCGACATTCACCGCGGGGCGCTGACCGCCGAGGAAGAGCGAGGTGCTGACATAGATCTGACCGTCGGTTATCGAGATGACATTGGTCGGAATGTACGCCGAGACATCCTCCGCCTGCGTCTCTATTATCGGGAGAGCTGTGAGCGAGCCTCCGCCGTTTTCGCGGCTGAGCTGTGCCGAGCGCTCAAGCAGGCGGCTGTGGAGGTAGAAAATATCTCCCGGATACGCCTCGCGACCCGAGGGACGCCGAAGGAGCAGGGAAATGGTTCTGTACGCCGTGGCGTGCTTGCTGAGGTCATCGTAAACTATAAGCACATCGTGCCCCGAATACATAAAATATTCGGCGGCTCCGGTCGCGGCGAAGGGCGCGAGGTACTGAAGCGCGGCGGGATCGGAGGCTGTCGCGGCGACGATGAAGGTATAGTCCATCGCACCGGCTTTCCGAAGCTCATCCGTGATCCTGACCGTCTCGGCAGCTCGCTGACCGATCGTGCAGTAGACGCAGATAACGCCTTTGCCCTTCTGATTTTTTATCGCCGAGAGTGCGATCGAGGTCTTTCCCGTGCGCCTGTCGCCGACGATAAGCTCTCTCTGGCCCTTTCCGATGGGGATCATTGAATCGACCGCAAGGATCCCGGTCGGAAAAGCCCGGTTGACCGGCGAGCGGTCAACGATGCTCGGCGCCGGGGACTCGTCGTGACGGTATTTCGTGAGTCTGAGAGGCTTTCCGTCAAGAGGTCTGCCGAGCGGGTCTATGATGCGCCCTATCATGGCGTCGCCGACGCCTATATCTGCGATATGTCCGGTACCGAGGGCAAGGGTGCCGGGAATGAGCGAGCCGGGGGTCAGCATAACGACGCCGACGCCGTCCTGCGACAGCTCAAAGGCGAGGCCGTAGCGGTTCTCGCCGAAGTCTATTATCTCGTCGCATCCGACATCGCGGAGACCCTCAACAAAGGTCACTCCGTCGCAGAATGAGACGACTCTGCCGTACGAGGCAACCCGCGGACGGAATTCGTAGCCGGCGATCTTCTCTTTCAGAAATTCGCCGACAGGATTGCGGTCATCCATATATTTGCCTCCTTTTTTTGCGATAAGTACCAACCCGTGCGCGATTATTTTGCATTTTCGCTCACGGGAAGCAGTTCCGCGCTTATTTCATCGAGCCGGGTACGAAGGCTCATATCGAAGAATTTTCCGTCGGCGTAGACGCGGAAGCCGCCGAGAAGCGACCTGTCCTCGGTGAAGATCACCTCGGAGTCGACTCCGAAGGCAGACAGGAGCCGTGTGCGGAAATCCTCAAAGAACGCCTCGTCTGCGGGAGGCGCGTATCTCACATTTATCTTCATTTTCCGGATCCTTCGGCACCCGTGCCGTTCTTTTCGAGCGAGGCGAAGAATTCGTCGGCGAGGGCGCGGTTGTCCTCTGCCTTTATCTCGCGCCCGATTATCTTTTCTGCGAGCGCAGTTGCAAGGGCTATCGTCTCCTCGCGTTCGGAGAGTATAGCCTTCGCCTTTATTTCATCGGCTTCCCGATTTGCCTTTTCGACTATCGCTTCGGCATTGCGGTTCGCCTTGCCGATTATCGCCGCAGCTTCGCTCTCGGCGCGGGCGTTCACCTCGCGGCGGAGCGTCTCGGCGTCACGGCTGACGCTTTGAAGCTTCGATTCGGCTTCCGAACGGAGAGCCTTTGCTTCGCTGACTTCGTTTGCCGCCGCTTCGCGGTCTGCCTTCACCCTGTCTGCGCGTCCTTTTATGTACTTTGAGACGGGCTTCCAGAGGATCAGCCAGAGCGCAAGCATCATTATTATGAAGTTTGCGGCGTGTATTATGAGATCAAGAGGCTGTATATCCATCTTACTTCAGGAATATAAGTATCAGCGCCACGGCAAAGCCGTAGATCGACGACGACTCGGTAAGAGCCAGACCGAGGATAAGGAGCGACTGCACCTTTGACGCACTTTCGGGATTTCGTGATATGGATTCGACGGCTTTTCCGGTCGCAAGGCCTTCGACCACGCCGCAGGCTGCGGCGGGGAGCAGGCAGAGCGCTATCGAAAGAAAGTAAAGGCCGCTGTTTCCTGCCTCGGCGACGACGGCGCCGGTCGTATCGGCAGTGGTTTCTCCGGCGGCGGAGACCGCGAGAACGCAGAGGGTCAGCACGGTAAGCACCGCGACGGACAGGGTGACTGCCCTTGAGAGCTTTCTGATCGGTTTCATAGTAGTTTTTGCCTTTCTGAATTTATTCGCCGGCGTTTACATTGTCGGCGACATATGTAAGCGTGAGCGTGATGAATATATACATCTGAATAAGAGATGAGAAAACACCGAAGTAGAGGGCTATGATGTCGGGGATGCCGAGCGCCGCCGAGCCGAGCGCTGTGTAGATGAGGTCCATGACTATCGTACCGCTTATCATGTTACCGAAGAGACGGCAGCCCATCGAAACGGGGGTGGAGATGCCCGAGACGAACTTGTATATCGTTCTGACGAACACCGAGGCACCGTCGATCAGCGGATTTTTCTTTTTTTTGCGGTAGACGATGGCGTAGACATTTATCACTATGTAGATCATAAACGCTATCGTCAGCGTGAAGGTCGGGTCGGACGCCGGCGAGCGGAAGCCCGCAAGGTCGGCGATGCCGTAGCCGAGAAGTGTTACCGCCAGGGTGAAGAGCAGGACATTGAGGAATCCCGAGCGCTTCTTCATACGCGTCGCCGCGAAATCCTCTATCCAGCCGACGGCAGCCTCAAGCGCCGCCTGCACGCCCGTCGGTTCGTCTTTGAATCGGGGGATGAAGAATATCCTCAGCACGAGCGCGGCGAAAATTATTATCGCCATCACGCCCCACGAGACAAGGACTGTCTCGCTGACATCATATCCGAATATGACGATACCCGTCCTCGCGGCGAATATATTCACCTCAAGAGAGGAATCTCCCCTTCCGAAAAGGAGTGAAAGGAGTCCGGTCGCGGCGAGCCAGCCTCCTGCGGCGCTCATTATCGCAAAGCGCAGCTCTTTCTTTTTCAGGGGCTTTTTGCGCGCCTCGTCGGTGTTCTTTTGGCGCTTTCGTCGTGTAAGGACCGCAAGGATCGCGCCGATTGCCGAAAGCAACAGCCCCGCGGCTATTAATATTGTGAAAACAAAAGAAGGCATCGTCTCTCAGTCCCCCTCCTTCCCGCGCTTTTTTTCTCTCACAAGGTTCCCGACAGAGAGCGCCGCAAGGACTGCGGTGTAGGCTACCGCGGGAACGAAAACAAGCCTTGCGGATATTATCGCCGAGGTCAGAAGAAGTGCCACGGGGATGATCGGCTGAAGTATCAGCAACCACACCCGATTCTTCTGAAGGGCATTACGGACGGCAAAGCGCAGAAAGAAGAACTGTGCCGTACCGCAACCGATGCCCGCGACGGCAAAAAGCACCGCGGTCAGAGCCGTTTGACTCATAGTTTCTCGAACCTGTCTACATTGAGGATGAATACGGTCGCGCCGCCGACAGTCACCTGTTCGCCGTCGCCCGCGTCAAAGTCCTCTCCGTAGTTGAGCTTTCCGAGATTTTCATGCTCGCGTTTCGAGCAGTGAAGACGAAGTGTGTCAAGCGCGTCGTCCACCCGCGCCTCCTCGATACCTATAAGCAGGGTCGTGTTGCCGACCATAAGGAAGCCCCCGGTCGTCGAGAGCTTGGTAACGAAGAATCCCGCATGCATGAGCGCGGAGATGGTCTCCACGCTGTCCTCGTTGCGGATAATGGCAAGGATCAGCTTCATAGCGTTAGTTCCGCCTTTCATCAGATACAATAGATTATACCACAAAAAATGTATATTTACAAGAAAATATTCAGAAATCGGGTGTAAACTTTCCCGATGCCGAGCTTCTCTCCTGACAGAAGCCCGAAAAACCGAGTTCCTCCGCGACCGAAAGCACATAGTCGTACTCAAAGGAGGTGACCCTTCTGTGAAGCTCGCGATACGGCGACGATGCGGCGAAGTCTGGCGTGTATTGGCTCATAAGGCTGAGCCTAATATTTTCGACCGGAAGGGAAGCGGCAAGGCCGCGCAGCACCTTTTCCGAATCATGCCGCCCGCCGGGAAGCACGAGATGACGCACGATGAGTCCTTTTTTCGCGATGCCGTCGGTATCACACTCAAATGCACCGACCTGACGGTACATTTCGGCGATCGCGGCAGCGGCGACCTCGGGATAATCGGGAGCGTCCGAGTACCTTTTTGCAAGGTTGCCCGAGGCATACTTGAGATCGGGAAGGTAAATATCGACAAGACCTTCAAGCTCCCGCAGCGTTTCGACCCTCTCGTATCCCCCCGAGTTCCATACGATCGGGAGGCGAGTCTCTTCCTTTATTTTTGCAAGCAGGGGAAGGAGCCGGCGGGTAAACTGCGTCGGGGTAACAAGGTCTATGCAGTGTACTCCGCTGCCGGCAAGCTCTTTAACACGCGAGAGAAAGTCTTCGTCGCTTATGTCCTCTCCCTTTGCCGAATGGCTGAGGTCATAGTTCTGGCAGAAGGCACAGCGGAGCGAACAGCCCGAGAAAAAGACCGCTCCGGCGCCGCGGCTGCCCGAAAGGCAGGGTTCTTCCCACATATGCGGCGCGATGCGCGCGACACGCAGGGAGTCCCCGACACCGCAGTATCCGGTCTCTCCGGCTTCGCGGTCGGCGCGGCAGAGCCTCGGGCAAAGCTCGCAGGCACTCATAGAGAAGCCTTCGGAGCCCGATTCATGTAGACGCAGAAGCGAAGAGTAAAGCCGTTCGACTCTGTCGGTCCGGACTCGGAGGCAAGCTCCCAGCCCTCCCGCGCGTCAAGGTCGGGGTAGAAGACCGTCGCGCCGCCGTCGGCGTCGACCTTCGTCACGAGGGCCTCTGTGCAAAGGTCGCAGAGAAGGCGGTAGATGCTCCCACCGCCTATCACGAAAACATCGTCGGCGGGGTATTTTTTTATCTCTTCGAGGAGAGAGTCGGCCGTGCGGCAAACTGTCAGGCCTTCGGTCTCCGGAAGGTCGGTGTCGGACAGCACAATGTTCGCGAGTCGCCCGCGGAGCGGCTTGCCCCCGGGAAGCGAGCGGAGGGTGTTAAGCCCCATAACGACGACCTTTCCGCGGGTCTTTTCCCTGAAATATCTCATATCTTCGGGTATAGAGAAGAGGAGTCCGTTCTCTTTTCCGATGCCCCAATTCTTATCGACAGCTACAATGCTTTTCATCGGCGGGCTACCTCAGACCGCGACGGGGATCTTCTCTTCGAGCTTCGTGAAATTATAGTTCTCGAGCGCGAAGTCGTCGACCGTGAAGTCGTAGAAGTCCTTCACATCGGGATTCATAACGAAGCGCGGGGCGTCGTAGAGCGGATTTTGGAGGATCTTCTCCACTATCGGGATATGCCTGTCATATATATGCGCGTCGGCGATGACATGGACGAATTCGCCGGCTTTGAGTCCCGATACCTGCGCCATCATATGTACGAGGACGGCGTACTGCACGACATTCCAATTGTTTGCCGTCAGAAAATCGTTAGACCTCTGATTCAGTATCGCATTGAGTCTGTCCCCCGTGACATTGAAGGTCATCGAGTAGGCGCAGGGGTAGAGCCCCATCTCCGAAAGGTCGGCGTGAACATATATGTTCGTCATTATCCTGCGCGAGGAGGGATTGTTTTTCAGGTCGAAGATCACGCGGTCGACCTGATCGAACATTCCTTCCTTATATTTATGCTTCACACCGAGCTGATATCCGTAAGCCTTTCCGATAGATCCGTTTTCGTCAGCCCACGAATCCCATATGTGGGAACCAAGCTCGTGAACATTGTTCGATTTCTTCTGCCATATCCAGAGAAGTTCGTCGATACATGACCTGAACGCCGTGCGGCGAAGGGTCAGGATCGGAAATTCCTTCGACAGGTCGTAGCGGTTGACTATGCAGAATTTTTTTATCGTGTGTGCCGGAGCGCCGTCGTCCCAATGCGGGCGGACGGGAAGGTTTTCATCCGAGAAGCCGGTGTCAAGTATCTCGCGGCAGTTTGAGATGAATATTTCGTCTGCTCTGCTCATTTTTTCACCTCATATATCAGTCAAGGAAGCCCTTGAGGTGACGCGCGCGGCTCGGATGGCGGAGCTTTCTGAGTGCCTTCGCCTCTATCTGACGGATGCGCTCACGGGTGATGTCGAATTCCTTGCCGACCTCCTCGAGTGTCCTCGTTCTGCCGTCGTAGAGACCGAAGCGGAGCTTTATCACATGCTCCTCACGCGGGGTGAGGGTGTGAAGCTCGCGCTCGATGACCTCGCGGAGAATGGTAGCCGAGGCAGCGTCGGCGGGAGCCGGCGTGTCCTCGTCGGGGATGAAGTCGCCGAGGTGGCTGTCCTCCTCCTCACCGATAGGAGTCTCGAGCGAGACGGGATCCTGCGCTATCTTCATGATCTCACGGATGCGGTCGGCGCTCATACCCATTTTTTCGCCGATCTCTTCGGCGGTAGGCTCGCGGCCAAGCTCCTGGAGCATCTGGCGGGTGTAGCGCGAGACCTTGTGGATCGTCTCCACCATATGCACGGGAATGCGGATGGTCCTTGCCTGATCGGCGATGGCGCGGGTTATCGCCTGCCTTATCCACCATGTGGCGTAGGTCGAGAATTTGTAGCCTTTCTGATAGTCGAACTTCTCGACAGCCTTCATAAGTCCGAGGTTGCCCTCCTGGATAAGGTCAAGGAAGAACATACCCTTGCCGACATAGCGCTTTGCGATGCTGACGACAAGGCGGAGGTTCGCCTCGACGAGCTTGTTCTTCGCGTCCTCGTCGCCCTCCGACATCCTTCTTGCAAGCTCTTTTTCCTCTTCGGCGTCGAGCAGCGGCACCTTGCCTATTTCCTTGAGGTACATACGCACGGGGTCGTCGATGGCAAGGCCCTCCTGCTCAAGGATCCGCTCCATGCTCTCGGGCGTGCCGAACTTTTCGACATCGTTCTCGATCTCGGTTATCTCTGACTGCGGGATGTCCATCGGGAGCGAGATACCGTTGCTCTCGAGGGTGTCGTAGAGCTTGTCGGTGTCGTAGTCGTATTCCTCCATAGCCTCCTCAAGGTCGGTGATCGATAGGTCGCCCTTCTTTCCCTTTGCGATTATGTCGTTCATGTCGACCTTTTTGTCCGACTCGGGAATGTCGGGGAGCAGGTCAAAGTCTTCGTCTGCCTGCGACAGCTCTTTTTCCTTTTCCTCAAAATCAATCTCTTTTTCTTCGTCGTTGAACTTTTCCATCAGGGGATTCCTTTCCTTTATGTATTCTTTTTTTTCTTTTCCATTATGAGCCGGCGCTTAGCCTCGAAGGCGGCGAGCCTGTCCCCGCTTTCCTTCGCGGTCTGGCGGACGCGCTCGAATCTGAGCGTCTCTGCCGATGAGGCAAGCACTGAGGCGCTGTTTTCGGTGAGCATCATGCGCTCCCTTATCATCCGCTGGAGCCTTCCCATCTCGTCGGGTGAGAATTCCTCCCCGAGGAGCGATATGTCAAAGCCCCCGTCGGAGACTTCGAGCTTCATCACAGCCTCGAACACCCGCCGTCCGAAGGCGGTCACGAAATCATCCGCCGTGAGAGGGATCTTTCCCGACGCTACGGCGGCGCGATGCTCGGGGAAGGCGAGAAGAAGTCCGAGGATCGTCTCCTCAGCCGATGCCGCGCCGACATTCTTTGCCGTGTCGGGGTTCACCCTGTCGCCGATGCCGCGCGCAGAGGTGTAGGCATCGAGCGAGAGCCTGTTCTTCTCTTCCTTCACGAGCTTTCGCCGCGCGCGGGCGACATCCTCGGCAAGGATCTTTTTGTCTATCGAGAGCAGCCTTGCCGCCTCGTCAAGATTAAGGTCGCGCTCAACGCTCGAGGGAGCGGCGGCGACTATCGCGCAAAGCTCCTTCGCGGCGGCGAGCTTGCCGTCGGCGGTAGCGATGTCGTGCTTCTTTATCACGGCGTCGGCGCGGTAGGAAAACTTTGAGCGGCTGCCGTCAAGGAGCCTTTCAAACGCCGCGGCGCCGTATTTTCCGATGAATTCGTCGGGGTCTTTCGCGCCCTCGACGACAAGGACCTTTACATCGACGCCGACCTCCGAGAGAAGGGATATAGCCCGCTCTGTAGCTCGCTGGCCCGCCTCGTCGCTGTCGTAGGTGAGGATGACCTTTTTCGTGTATTTTGCGATGAGCCTTGCCTGATCGGAGGTCAGAGCCGTGCCGAGCCCCGCAACGGCAAAGCCGAAGCCGGCGGCGTGAAGGGCTATGACATCCATATATCCTTCGCAGAGGATGAGCCGCTCGCCGCAGCAGTCCTTCGCGTAATTGAGGGCGAAGAGGTTCTTGCCCTTCTTGTACGCCGGAGTGTCGTTCGTGTTGAGGTATTTCGGCTTGCTGTCGTCCATGACGCGCCCGCCGAAGGCTATGACCGAGCCCGCCGAGTTGATTATCGGGAACATCACGCGGTTGCGGAAGATCGAGTAGGGTCTGTTCGTCCTCTGACTGACAGCCTCGAAATATCCCGCGCGAAGCTCCTCGTCGGTGTATCCATGCTTTCTCATATAGTCGAGCATCGCAAAGGGACTGTCGGGCGCAAATCCGAGCCCGAAGCGGCGGATTATCGCCGGTGAGAGCTTCCTTTTCTGAAGAAGGTAGTCAAGCCCCGCCTTGCCCTCCGGCGAGAAGAGCATCTCGCGGAAGTACCTCGCGGCGCAGACATTCATCTCAAGGATCCTCTTGCGCGAGGGTCCCTTTTCCTCCTCGCCGAAAGCCGAGACGGGGATATTTATCCCCGCGCGTGCGGCAAGGTATTCGACGGCGTCGGCATAGTCAAGGTTCTGATACTTCATGATGAAGGTTATGACATCGCCGCCGGCGCCGCAGCCGAAGCAGTAAAAGCTCTGCGTTGCCGGAAAGACCGTGAATGACGGCGTCTTTTCATTGTGGAAGGGGCAGAGTCCCTTTATATTCGCCCCCGCGCGTTTGAGGTCGACAAAGCCGCCTATGACATCCTCTATATCATTGCGGTCGCGTATCTCAAGCACAAGTTCCTTCGGTATCAATTAAGACCCCTCCAGACTTCGGGAATGAAGAGGCGGCGGTAGGTCTCTATCGCGTATCTGTCGGTCATTCCCGCGACAAAGTCGCAAACGCACCGCCCGACCTCCTCTGTCTCAAGCTCGTCGTGATAGACTCCGGGAAGCTCGTCGGGATGCGCGACATAGTAGTCGTAGAGCCGCGCGACAAGCTCCTTTGCCTTGCCCTCCTCGCCCTTTACCTGAGGATTTAAGTACACATTTGCGAACATGAAGCGGTGAAGCTCCTCTGTTGCCTCCCATATCTCGGGAGCCATGATTATATCGTTCTTTCCGGTACTCTCGGCGATGACCGAGCTTACCATGGTGTCTATACGGTCGGAATGTGTCTGTCCGAGGACGCTGCGAAGCGCCGCGGGGATGTCCTCTGTCGTCATCACGCCCGCACGGCAGGCGTCGTCTATGTCGTGGTTGATGTAGGCTATGCGGTCGGCGCGCTTCACGATAAGGCCTTCAAGGGTCGCGGCGCGCGTCTCTTCCTTCGTGTGGTTGACAATGCCGTCGCGGACCTCCCATGTGAGGTTCAATCCCTTGCCGTCGCGCTCGAGCTTGTCCACGACGCGAAGGCTCTGGCGGTAGTGCGTGAATTCCTTTGAGTAACATTCCTGCATCACGGCTTCTCCGGCGTGACCGAAGGGCGTGTGGCCGAGGTCGTGTCCGAGGGCTATCGCCTCGGTGAGGTCTTCGTTGAGGCGAAGTCCCCTTGCTATCGTCCGCGCGATCTGCGTGACCTCAAGTGTGTGGGTCAGCCTTGTGCGGTAGTGGTCGCCCATAGGGGCAAGGAAGACCTGCGTCTTGTTCATCAGCCGCCGGAAGGACTGGCAATGTATTATCCTGTCGCGGTCGCGCTGGAACTCAGTGCGCAGAGGGCAGGGTTCGCAGGGTCTCTCTCTCCCCCGTGTCGATGCCGAAAAACAGGCAAAGGGCGACAGCGTCAGCTTCTCGCTCAGCTCTGTGATCTCCCTGATCTTTTCCATTTATATCCTCCGTTCGGGTTATTATTTCACTGTTCTATATTTAATATACGCATAAAAATCGCAAAATGCTTTTTTTGCGCGAAAATTTTTTTGAAAATCGACGAAAAATTTGCTATTTCCCCTCCGGAAGCGAAAAAGCAGGATAATCTGCACAAACTTTTGCGGCAAAAATATGCACTATGCCCGCATGTCGGGGATATGTGACCAAAAAGGCTTTGCGAAGATTGTGCAAAGGGTACAAACGGTAAAAGAAGACGCCCCCGTCACGCCTGCCGAAGGCTTCGGAGGTGAAGGGAAGGATACAAAAAAACTCTTGACAGGGGCTTGTGTTTGGTGTAAAATATAATAGTATCAGTAGCTATATCCGTAGCTGTATTCGCAAGGAGGGAATATTTCCTATGAGAAAAAAACTGTTGTGCCTTGTTTTGGCACTTCTTATGATCGTTCCGGTATGCCTTATGGCGGGATGCGGTCTTAACTTCGGGGGGGAGTCGACCGATACCACCGGCAGCGCCACGAGTGAGGCGGACCAGACGACCGAAACTCTTACTATGTTTCTCATCACCGAGCGGCATGTTCCGACCGCTGCCGAACTTGAAGAGATAAAGAACACAAAGGGCGGGGATTCCGCCGAATACGCCGAGGCGAGCAATGTCCGCAACGCCTATCAGCGCGTCGCCGCCGAGATCAACAAGATAACGAAGGCGAAATTCAGAGCGCAGCTCATCGTTTCCTTCTACACCGAGGAGGAATATGAGGTCGTCGAGAAGCTGATGGAATATCAGGCAAGGGAAAAGCTCATAAAGACCGAGGCCAAGGATAAGCTCAAGGCTTATACCAAGAGAATGAAGGCATTCGGTATCAAGGACACCGCTCAGATAAGAGAGATGTTCTATAAGGATTATCCCCAGTATGCCTCCTACTCCGAGGCGATAATCGACCCCGATGATACCGTCACGACCGAAGCCGAGACGATAAAGAACGAATACGGCATTTCCGAGCTTAAATATCCCGATGCCCTGCCGAATCAGGTGGACATCGTATGCGTATGCGGCTACGACAATTATCAGAGATACATAAAGAACGGCTGGCTCGCCGAGCTTGACGAGGAACTTTCCGGCTCGTCGAAGGCTATCCTTACCTATGTCAACGACAAATTCATGGACGCTGCGAAGAGCGGCGATGCGACCTACGGCATACCCAACAACAAGGCGATAGGAAGTTATAAGTACCTTCTTATAAACAAAGAGCTTTTCGATTTCTATCAGTATAATATCCAGAGCATATCCTCGCTCTCCGATGACTATGTATTGGACTTTCTCAACGAGCTTCAGCAGCAGAACGAGGCTATGAAGGACGATCCGACCTACTCGATCGTGCTTCCCTTCGTCGCGAAGGCGGAGGATATGGTAGAGGCGAACACCCTCTATTGGGCGCTGAACTATGAGTACACGAAGGTCGAGAATTTCGTATCGTACGAAGAAAACAAGAACTATTACCACCTTGATGCCTACGGCGAATATCATAAGATATATCAGAAGCCCTCGGACGATGTGTCCTACTTCATCCCGAAGGCGAACGAGGCAAAGAACCTTACCGAATTCAAGAGCGGAGTGACCTATTATACCGTTGATTCCTACGGCTTCTATCACGAGGAGACCGAATTCAAGGCAGGCACGAAGTATTATACTTTCTCGGGATATACCGAAAAGAAGGGCAAGGATCTCAACAAGAGCGGCGGTTTCGGAAACAGCGCCGTGTACTTCATCAAGAGCGGCTCCGCATATGTTCAGATCATCACGGACAGAAAGATACTCAACCGCTATACGGTAGAGAGCGCGTCGCTTGACAGAAAGAGCTTCTCGATCCTCGGCACGGGTCTTCCGAAGGCAGCCGACGAGGGTACGCGTGTCCCCGTCCGTACCATAACCTCGAACACCGACTATACGACTCAGAAGACAAGGCTTCTCGACCTGAAGGCTTCGGGACTTTACACCGAGGGAGATATCGAAAAGCTCTATAAAGAGGGCAAGCAGGTCGGTATGGCGCTCGTCAGCGGCGGCAAGGACCTTGAAGCCACGCTCGGCAATGATTACTATATGGTGGTCCTTGAGAACCCGAAGGCATACGCGACAGAGGTCTGCCAGAATCTTTTCGCGGTAAGCTCTTCGTCGGTCGACCTTGCGAGAAGCATGAAGGTCGTCACCTATATAACCACCAACCCCGCCTTCCGTAACCTTATCCAGTACGGAGTCGCCGGAGAGGACTACAACCCCGAGACTACGGTCGTCGGCGGCAGGACCTATACCACCGTAAAGAGACTGTCCAACTTCTATCAGATGGACATCTACAAGACGGGCAACGCCTTCATAGCCTATCCCGAGGAAGATATGCTCTACAATATGTGGGATTACGGCAAGCAGCAGAACCGCGACGCGAAGTACGATGTTCTCATGGGCTTCGATATTAACGATTATGTCAAGAACATAGACTTCTCGCTCTATGACCGTGCGAAATATTACACCGAGCTTTACGAGCCGAAATTTGCCGCATGCAAGACCTCGGAAGAGCTTCAGGCTCTCATCGCCGAGGCGAACATGGCGCTCAACTCCGACCCCATCATCAGAATGGCGGTAGACGAGAGCAACGCATCCGGACTCTTCAGCAACTACTTCTCGTGGTATGAGAGCATGGGCTACGCCACCGAAGACTAATAAAAGGAATAAAAAACCGATTCCGGAGCAGTCGGGCGGACTCGCCCGGCTGCTCCGGAACGCATATAATTATCATTATGAAGGAACTTGAAAAATACACGGCGATACTTTGGGACTTCAACGGCACGCTTTTTGACGATGTCGACGCGGGGATAGAGAGCGTGAATGTGCTTCTCGCCGCGCGCGGACTGCCGCAGATCCCCGACAGGGAATATTACCGCTCGGTCTTCGGATTTCCGGTGATAGACTATTACGAACGGCTCGGATTCGATTTCACGAAGGAGAGCTTTGCCGATGTCGCCGTCGAATGGATGAAGGAATACGACCGCTTTTCCGCCGATTCGGGGCTTTGCCGCGGGGCGGAGGAGCTTCTCCGCTTCTTTAAGGAGGCTGGGATACCGCAATATGTCATCTCCGCGACCGAAAAGACGATGCTCGACCGCCAGCTTCGCGAACTCGGCATCTCGGGATATTTCGCCGCTACCTACGGGCTCGGCGATATCCACGCCGGAAGCAAGGCGGCGATCGCCGAGGGCTGGAGGCTTGAACACCCGAACGACCGTGCGCTCTTTATCGGCGACACGACGCACGACGCCGATGTAGCCTCGCTCATCGGAGTCGACTGTGTGCTTTGCGCCGCAGGGCATCAGTCAAGGAAAACGCTCGAGGCTTGCCCGGGCGAAGTCATAGGCAGCCTTGAGGATATAATCGGAAAGCAAAACAGGTAAATTTTTTGACGGCGATACGCCGGGAAAGGATACGACCCATGAAAAGGATCATATCAGCGATACTCGCGCTCGTAATGCTTGCCTTCTGCTTTGCCTCCTGCACCACGACGGGGAACGGCGACGGCACGACGACGGGCGGGCAGGAAGACAGTACCCCGACCGACTCCGGCTCCGGCACCCCCGAGCCGCCGAAGTCCGAGGGCATCAGCATCGAAGAGCTTGCAAAATTCAGCATAGTCAGACCTTCGGGCGCAAGCACTGCGATCGTGGATGCCATGCGCGACCTTCAGGCGAAGATAAAGGCGCTTTACGGCGTTGAGCTTAAGGTCGGCGACGATTTTTACCGCGAGGGCGACCCTATGTTCCCTATGGGGGAATTTGAGATAGTCCTCGGCGCATCCGACCGCCCCGAAACGAAGGAATTTCTTTCTGAGCTGCGCTATAACGACTACGGCTACCGTCTCTCGGGCGGAAGGCTCGTTATCACGGGACATACGGAGGACACCGTGCTGAAGGCTGTGGAGAAATTCACGGCGGATTTCCTCTCGGCAAAGCGCGACGACGGGAAATTCTTTACCGGCGAGCCTTATGTTTTCGCCGATAAGTACGCCTGCGACGGCATGACGCTGAACGGTGCGCCGATAAAGGACTACACGATAATCTACAAAAAGAGCTTTTCGGGCGGAAAGACCGCGGCTGAGGCGCTTTATTGGTCGGTCATTGATGCCTCGGGCTATGTACTTGATGTTGTGACGAATGTACCCGAGGGCGACGGCAAGCTGATCGAGATCGGCGACGCGCCGAGCGTTACCGAGGCAAGAAAGACCGCAAGGGACAGCTTTGTCGCATCGAGCGCCGAGGCGTCGAACCCGAATAAATACTACCTGGCGGCAACAGAGAAAGGCATCTGGATCTCCGCCGACGGCCTTGCGGGGCTTTGCGCGGCGGTGCAGAAGATGATGGCTTCCGCGAAGACCGAGGGAACTCTAATTACGATCGGTGTTGAGGGCGAGCGGGTCGGAACATTCGGTGACGAGGGAATTTTCACCGTTATGAGCTTCAATATCCTCACGACGAAGCCCGACGAGGCAAGGGTCGATCAGGTCGTGACAATGATCCTCAACAATATGCCCGACACCGTGGGACTTCAGGAGGCATCTCCGTATTGGATGAGCTGCCTCAAGGCGAGCGACCTTATGAAGTATTACGACTGTGTCGGCGTCGGACGGAACGGAGGAAATGAGGGCGAATACTCCGCGATATTCTATAAGAAGGATAAATTCAAACTGATCGACAGCGGCACAAAGTGGCTCTCGTCGACCCCCGATACGCCGAATTCAAAGTACGACGATTCCTCTTATCCGAGGATCATGACCTACGCCGTCCTTGAGGACAAGGCGACGGGCAAGCAGATACTTCACATAAACACACACCTTGAGCATACGAAGTCGGCTCCGCGCGAAAAGCAGATAAAGGTGCTGATGAAGGAAGCGGCAAAGCTCGGGCGTTACCCGACCGTCGTGACGGGAGATTTCAACGACCAGAGAAACAGCGGTGTTTACAATACGATAACGGGTAAGGGCTACCTTGACGCAGCCCTTACCGCCGAGAAGCCCGACAGCGGAATAACCTTCCCGAAGTCGAGCAAGGTCCTTGATTATGTGTTCTACACCCCGAACGCGGTGTATGCGAAGAGCTTCAGGGTCTGCTCCGACAAAATAAACGGATCATACCCGTCCGACCACTATCCCGTGTTCTGCGAATACTGCGTTTATTGAGAAATTCACTGAGAAAGCAGTCTCAGCCTGCCCCCGCCCGGCAGTTCCGGGAGCCAATCCTCGCGGGCAGGCGGCGCCTGCACCCAATCCTCGCGGTTTATGCACCGAAGGGTGAATTCTTCACCCGCATATAATGTTTTTCGGAAAGGCAAACGCCCTATAAAATGAAGATACGATTTATGCGGACAAGAGGCTTCCTCCGGGAGGTAAGCATTTCCGCAACAAAGTTGCGGATCGAAAGAGCCCGCGGTATGAAGGATTTACGATTGCGAACGGTCTGTTTGCCTGTGCAAAGATATTATGCCGCTGGCTCCCTCAGTCTTTCCTCCCTGCGGGTCGGAAATCCAGCTCCCTCCCGGAGGGAGCCTCGGTCAGGGCGGTCATCATTCAATAGAAGTGAGGTCTTTCTTGCCCGTTCAAAGCGGGTGTGAAATGCCTCACCCAAGGACGGCAAATTTCATCTTCAATTGTAGGGGAGGGTATCATCCTCCCGCGCGGCGGCGTGATCTGAGGGCAGAGAAGGGTTCTACGATCCTTCCGCAAAAAATTATAAAAGAAAAACCTCGCAGCTTGCTGCGAGGTTTTTTTCGTAAAGTTACCAACTCTACGACACGATTATACCACATATTGCCTTCAATGTCAATAGAATT
>CAKXXW010000023.1 GCA_934378145.1 uncultured Eubacteriales bacterium | reverse complement strand
GCTTCTCGGCTCGGCGGAGTATGCGGACAAAGCTTATGTGGAAAAGGTCCTGCCCGGAAAGATGTATTATAATCTCGGCGCTATTGTAAAGTTTGGCTTTTGGGGCGACATACGGATCATGTTTATGACCTTCTTTGCAGTGTGCGGCAAGAAATATAAGGGAGATTATGCCGAAAAGCAAAAAGGATACGAAACGACAGAAAGATGAGATTTAACATATGGTAGAAAACCTTGTTTCAGTGATAATGCCTTCATGGAATACGGCAGGATTCATTGCAGAATCCATTCGTTCTGTAATAGATCAAACATATACGAAGTGGGAACTGATCATCGTGGATGATTGTTCCACGGACAATACAGATGAAGTGGTGGCTCCTTTTCACGATGACAGGATCCGCTATTTCAAGAATGAAAAGAATATGGGTGCCGCGCTCACCCGCAACCGTGCGCTCCGAGAGGCACGGGGGGAGTGGATCGCGTTTCTTGATTCGGACGACCTTTGGAAACCGAAAAAGCTGGAAAACCAGCTCGCTTTTATGAAAGAAAACGGTTATGTTTTCTCATACCATGAATATGAAAAGATCGATGAAGAGTCAAAGCCACTCGGTATCTATGTTTCGGGTCCCCAGGCAGTCACTAAGAGAAAAATGTATCATTACGGTTATCCGGGGTGTCTGACCTTTATGTACAGCGCAAAGGAAATGGGACTGATCCAGATCAGGGACATCAAAAAAAACAATGACTACGCGATCCTTCTTAAGCTGTGTAAAAAGGCAACCTGTTATCTTCTTCCCGAAAATCTTGCAAAATATCGGATACGCAAAAAGTCGATTTCTCACGATAAACTGAGCAAGAAGCTCAGGAGTCACTATGACCTGTTTCATTACTGCGACGAGAAGCCGGCGATAGTTGCATTTTGGTTTGCGTGCTGGAATATGTTTTGGGGACTTTTGAAGAAGAAAAATTACGAGAAAAATATTTTACCGAAAAAATGATGTATGTGGTGAGGAGGATTTCTTCGTGCAAGTCAAGGTCAGTGTGCTTGGACATTTTGGAGAGGGCGAAACCCTTCTTAACGGGCAAACGATAAAAACCAAAATTGTAACCGAAGAATTGCAAAATCAACTCGGACAAGAGCAGGTCCTGAAATTTGATACGCACGGGGGGCGAAAAGTTCTCCTGAAGGCACCCTTTCAGGTTATTTCGGCATTGAAGAAAAGCAAAAACATCATAATTTTTCCCGCGCATAACGGACTTAGAGTATATGCGCCATTGTTGCGCTTTTTCAGAAAATTCTTCAAAAGCAGAAAGCTGCACTATGTTGTGATCGGCGGTTGGCTTCCGGAGTTCCTGTCGCAAAGGAAAAGACTTACAAAAGCACTTAAAAGCTTTGACTGTATCTATGTTGAGACAAACACTATGAAAGCCGCATTGGAAGATCAGGGCTTTGATAATGTACTTGTTATGCCCAACTGCAAAAAATTGACTGTGCTTTCCGAGGATGAACTTGTTTACCCGCAAGGCACGCCGTACAGACTTTGCACCTTTTCGCGTGTAATGAAAGAAAAAGGTATTGAAGATGCGGTAAATGCTGTAATCGATGTAAATGAAAAAATTGGATATAAAGCATACTCTCTTGATATTTACGGACAAGTCGATCCTGAGCAAACGGCTTGGTTTACAAAATTGCAAGATGACTTTCCCGAGTATGTGCATTATTGCGGTTGTGTTGATGCAAATAAAAGCGTGAAAGTGTTAAAAAGCTATTTTGCATTGCTTTTTCCAACGCATTTTTATACCGAGGGGATTCCCGGTACGATTATTGATGCATACGCAGCGGGCATTCCTGTTATTTCTGCAAAATGGGAAAGCTATTCCGATGTTGTTGATGAGAGAACGACGGGCATCGGATATGAATTTGACAATAAAAAAGAATTTGAAAATATCTTGTCGAGCATTGCGAATGATCCGCAAATGTTGATTGCCATGAAACCCAACTGTATAAAAAAAGCTAAAGCTTATATGCCTGAGACGACAATCCGAATTATGCAGAATAATTTTGAGTGAAAGATCAAAGACAATCTTCCATTGGTGCCGTGTTCGGCGTATTTAACTGAAAATTCAATCAAAAACTGACAAAGTAGTGGGGAGAAATCTATGTGGACAATGCGCAAAAAAATGGCATATGTATTGTATTCTGTATTTGCTAAGTGGTTGCCGGAATCAAGACGAATGTCTGTAGCAAAAAAAATTCGCCGATTTTTTGCAAAAGGCATCCTCAAGAAAATGGGTAGCAATGTCAATATTGAGCGCGGCGCGGTGTTTTCTCCCGAAACCGAAATCGGTGATAGTTCAGGTATCGGAGTCAGAGCGGAGATATATGGTCCGGTAGTAATCGGCAGGTTTGTAATGATGGGACCTGAAGTTGTAATTTATACGCAAAATCATAGGCACGAAAAAGGCGTGCCGTTTTGCGAACAGGGATTTGAAGATTATGCTCCGGTATCAATCGGCGATAATGTATGGATAGGACGCCGGGTTATGTTCATGCTGGGAAGTTCTGTGGGGTCAAATGTAGTAATTGGTGCAGGTGCTGTTGTAACGGGTAACTTTGGCGACGATGTTATTATTGGTGGTGTGCCTGCCAAAGTGATAAGAAAGATGTGACTTATGAAACGCGTGTTGTGTATTATTTCAAATATGAATACCGGTGGCGCAGAGACATTTTTAATGAAGATATACCGTCAGGTGGACAGAACGAAATATCAGATGGATTTTTGCATAAATTCCTTCGATAAATGCTTTTATGAGGACGAGATCTTGTCGTTGGGGGGGAAAATATATAGAATTCCGGCAAAGTCGGCATCATTAAAGCAATTCAAAAAGCAACTTTTTGAAATAGTAAATGCCAATAATTATATCTATGTTATGAGAATCACCTCCAATACTTTGGGTTTTATGGATCTGAAAATTGCTCATAAAGCCGGAGCAGAAGTATGCGTTGCCCGTTCGAGCAACTCGAGCGATGGCGAAGACCTGAAGTCTAAGATTGCACATAAGTTGGGCAAAATTCTATACAGCAAATATGTAGATGTAAAAATAGCACCGTCTGACCTGGCGGCAAAATATACTTTTGGGAAAAAGGCTTACGAAAGTGGTATTGTAAATATACTTCACAATGCCATTGATATAGAAAAATACAGCTATAATGCAGAGATGCGTCAAAAGATACGGGCGGAATTTGAAATATCCGATGAAACTACAGTATTCGGTCATATCGGTCGTTTCATGACACAAAAAAATCATGGCTTTTTGCTTGATGTTTTTTCAGAGTGTGTAAAGATAAATGCAAAAAGTGTTTTGATTCTTGTCGGCGGGGGAGAACTTGAACCCGAAATAAAAAGGAAAGCATCAGAATTGGGCATTTCTGATAAGGTCATTTTCACCGGGGTAAGGTCGGATATACCCGCACTTTTGTCCGCAATGGATGTTTTTGTTTTTCCGTCGCTTTATGAGGGAATGCCTAACACCGTGATCGAAGCGCAGGCAACGGGGTTGCAGTGTGTAATTGCAGATACAATTACTCGTGAGGCCGATATTACGGGCTTGGTTCATTATTTACCGTTGGGTAATGCGAAAGAATGGGCGAGCTATATAGATCGGTTACCGCAGATAGCTCGTAAAACACCGATACAACAATTCAAAGAAAATTGTTACGATATAGAGACCGTAGCGGATCAATTTGTTAAATTGGTCTTCCGGGAATAGGAGACGGGTGTGACAATAAAACTTCGTAAGGTAGCAACGAATCTCATATTTGTTTTTACTACTGCTTTATTTGTACTGTTTGTTCTGTTTGATTCATATAGTTGGGGCAAGTATGTTTTTTTAGGACTGTCCATAGGTATTTTTCTGCTGGGGTGTGCGATAAACCGGTGGAAAATTTCGCTTTGGTTCAGCCCGTATATCCCATTGAATATTTTATTTATCGGCTTTGTGCTGATCTCTTCTCTTTGGGCGTTAAATGCATCGGACTCTGTGATAATGGCAAGAACACTGATGCGGACCTTTATGTGCGCCTATGTGGTGTATATCACTTACCTGAGTGTTCCGGAGCTTGATGCAACAGTGATGCTTAAAGCCGTAATGTGGGCGGGATATATCGTTGCTTTATACTCGCTTTCATTTTACGGATTGGACAGAATGATCGCAGCCGGAAGCGGCTCTGATCTGCGTATCGACAATGAGTTTGCCAATATAAATGTTATAGGGATGCTCTGCGCACTTTCGTGTATACTTCAGATAAATCTCAGATGTTTACGACCGCAGGATCGTCTCTTCCCGACGGTGCTGTTTATGATCCCGAGTATAATCGTTATCGGCGCTACGCAAAGCAGAAAAGCATTGGTCTTTTTGATAGCCGGAATCTTGGGATATGCCTTTGTAAAGACCCAAAAATCAAAAAAAGCCATATTGATCAAGATTGCGGAGATCCTGTTCGGAATTTTGATCTTGGCATTGCTTGTTTATCTGCTTCTGCAACTGGAGGTCTTTACCGGAGTACGCGAGCGTATGAGCGATATGTTGAATTCCTTCCTCGGAAACGGGGATACGGACGGTTCCACGATGAAGCGTAACCAATTCAAAGAGCTGGGGCTACAATGGTTTTTCAAATATCCTGTCGGTGGTATAGGTATTGCAAATCCTCATATTCTGGCGGCGAAATATTGCAACTTCGACACATACTTACATGATAATTTTGTCGAGCTTCTTTGCGGCGGCGGGATCATAGGGTTTGTACTCTATTATGCCATGTATGTGTATCTCTTCCTGCAACTGTGGAAATACAGGAAAACGGACAAACCGAGAGTTACATTTTTTGCGATCTGGCTTGTACTTATGCTGGCTTTGGATTACGGTATGGTTTCATATTCTAATAAATTGCAAAATTTCTATCTTATGATTCACTTTCTGAATGTATTTCAATTGAGGCGAAAGGCAATATCAAATGAAAGTTAAAAAATACACAAAAGCGATGGGGAATTATCTGTCTGATGCGGATTATCGCTTTCTGATAAATGCCGGATTCGGAAGATATGATAATATGCCCGACAGGGAATTTATTAAACGGAAATTCAAAAGCTGCATAGGCAGACCGCTTAATCTTGATAATCCGCAAACTTTCAACGAAAAATTGCAATGGCTGAAGCTGTACGATCGCAAGCCCGGATATACCGTTATGGTGGATAAATACAGGGTTCGTGATTATATAAAGGAAAAGCTCGGGGAAGAATATTTGATACCGTTGCTCGGTGTATGGAATGATCCGAAGGATATTGATTTTGAAAAATTGCCGAATCAATTTGTTCTGAAATGCAACCACAATTCGGGTCTCGGAATGTATATATGCAAAGATAAGAGTAAGCTGACCACAAAGAGCATCAGAACAATACGCAGAAATCTATCCCGCGGATTGGCGCAGGATTATTACCTTACCGGCCGTGAATGGCCCTATAAGGATGTACCGAGAAAGATCATTGCGGAAAAGTATATGGAAGATCCCGCGACATCCGAATTAAGGGATTATAAGTGGTATTGTTTTGATGGTGAACCTAAATTGGTGATGATAAATACCGATAGAGCCAAAGGTCAAACGAAGGCGGATTATTTCGATATGGATTTCAATCATCTTGATTTTACATGGGGATATCCTAACGCGGTGCCGTCACCTGAAAAGCCGAAGCTTTTTGATGAAATGAAACGGTTGTCAAGAATTCTATCAAAAGGCATTCCGCATATACGCGTAGATTTTTATGAGGTTCAGGAGCAAATCTATTTTGGAGAACTGACATTTTTTGATGGTAGCGGATTTGATAAATTCAATCCGCCAAAATGGGATAAAAAGCTGGGTGAATGGATCACTTTGCCAGAGAAAAAAGGAACAAATAAAGTGATTCAATAATGTGTATGATTTCACCCGACACAGAAGGGAATACAATATGAATATACTTATCGGTGCGGATCTTGTGCCTACCGAAAGCAATGCCGAATATTTTGTAAAGGGTGATATCAGGCACCTTTTTGGTGATGAGCTTGTCACCGTCCTCAATGATGCGGACTACCGCATATTCAATCTGGAGGTCCCGCTTACAAAAAAGGCATCGCCGATACCGAAATGCGGACCGAATCTGATCGCGGATACGGATACGGTAAGCGGATACAAAGCTGCCGGAACAGATCTTTTGACATTGGCGAATAATCATATTCTGGATCAGGGAACGGATGGGCTTGACTCTACTCTCAAAACATTGGAAGACGCCGGGATTTCTTATGTTGGAGTGGGCAATACACCCATAGAGGCTGCAAGACCTTTCATTTTTGAGTGTGACGGAAAGAAAATCGGTGTATATGCCTGTGCGGAACACGAATTTTCTCTTGTAACGGATCGTTCTGCCGGAGCAAATCCGATCGATCTGCTTGAATCTCCGGATCATGTTGTTAAGCTGAAAGCACAGTGCGACTATGTGATCGTCCTTTACCACGGCGGTAAAGAGCATTACCGCTATCCGTCGCCTGATCTACAGAAAGTGTGCCGGAAGTTAGTTGAAAAAGGTGCGGATCTGGTGATCTGTCAGCATAGCCACTGCATAGGTTGCGAGGAAAAGTATGCCGGAGGCACTATTGTTTACGGTCAGGGAAACTTCCTTTTTGATTACAGCGATAATGAGTGCTGGCAGACGGGAATGCTGGTAGAGATAGATGACGACTTTGGTATTTCTTACCGACCACTCGTAAAATCAGGGAATTGTGTCAGACTTGCGGATGAAGAAAACAGGCAGAAGATCCTTGAGGGGTTCTATAAACGTTCGGAAGAGATAAAATCACCCGACTTTGTGGAATCGGAATATTCAAAATTTGCCGATACATTTCGTATTTCTTATATGAGAGCGCTGTCCGGAAAGAATAGTTTCATATTCCGCGTACTTAATCGGCTGACCGGAGGCTGGTTACTGAGAGAAACACTCAGGAGAAAATATCCGGTAGTTAATAAGTACCAAGTCATAAATTTTATGGACTGTGAGGCTCACAGGGAGCTTATGCTTAGAGCAATATCGATGGTTAAGGATAAAGAATGATGAATGCATTTTTAATGAGATTCGTAAGCTTGAACGGTTATGTTGCAAAGGCAGAACCTGAAAGTAGGCATATATGACTGTTGAGAAGGATATTTTATTCTACATTCTTGTGCCGGTTTATAAGGTAGAAAAATATGTCCGAGATTGTATTAAATCCGTCTTGGATCAATCCTATCAAAACTTCAGATTGATACTTGTGGATGACGGTTCGCCGGATAACTCGGGGACGATATGTGATGAGTTTGCCCGTAATGATAAACGGTTGCATGTGATCCATCAAAAGAATAAAGGGTTGATAGCCGCAAGAGATACAGCAATTAAGTATATACAGGATTCATACTGTCTTAAGGATTCGTATGTAATGTTTCTGGATTCCGATGATTCATTAAAGCAAAATGCGCTCAGCCGGATAGCGGATGTCATAAGGCTTGAAGATTGCGATATGGTGATCTATGGAATGGATCGGGTACTTAACGGTCAAATAGTTACCCCGTATGATAAAGGAAACACCGGATCGTACATGGAAGAAGACAAAAGAACTCTTTATAAAAAGGTATTCTCCGATCCCGGCTATAATCCAGTTTGCAGAAAGGCAATAAGGGGGGAACTGATCCCGACCGGAAGCTATGAGAAGTATTACGGGATTTCGCTTGCCGAGGATCTTCTAAGAAGCATAGATTTTTACAAAGCTGCATCAACGATATATTTTTTACAGGAGAGTCTTTACAATTATACGATCAATCCTGAAAGCGTGACAATGACCATCGGACCTGATAATTATAAGATGGATTTCACCATTCGGGAGAGGGTAAATGAATATCTTGAAGCAGAAAATGTCTTTACCGAGTCCGATTGGGAAGAATACAGAGGTTTTTGCGTTTCTCTGATAACCGGTATGGTTTCAACAGTAGGCAGTTTTCGTATTCCGACTCGTGAAAAAGCGGAATATTACAATAGGATAGCGGAATCAGACTTTTACAGAAAAAATTTAAAGGGAAAAACTTTCAAATGCGGAACAAAAGATAAAATCTTATTTCGCATATTTGAAAGCAAAACATATTGGATGCTAAATCTTTACGGGAGTATCAGGAAAATTTACGGCAATATGTTGCAGCGCCGGATCATTCGTAGGAACCGAGAAAAGGAGAATCGGAATGCATAAAATTTCCGACACCAGATCGGGCAGGGCCAAGCTGAACATAGTTTTTTCGTTGCTGGGGCAATTTATAACATTGATATGCGGAATAATTGTGCCGCGGCTCCTGATCGGAGCCTTTGGGTCGGAAACCTATGGGGCGACGACATCTATTGCACAGTTTTTGGCATATATAACTTTGCTGGAGGGCGGAATCGGAGGGGTAGCACGAGCCGCCCTATATAAACCGCTTGCACAGAATGATTCCCGTACTATCAACGGTATTGTAGCGGAGATAAAAAGATTTTTTAGGGTTATTGCTTATATTTTCCTGCTGTATGTGATTGTACTTGCGGTCTCGTTCAAGAAGATCTCGGGAACGGAAGTCCTCAGCTGGTCAGAGACATTTCTGCTGGTTATCGTTATCAGTATATCAACATTTGCGGAATATTTTATCGGTATCTCGTATTCCGTCCTTTTGCAGGCAGCACAGAAAAGCTATATAACGACCGTTATAAACATGGGCGCCAAGATCGTAAATACACTTTTTATTGTCCTTTTGATTTTTGCCCAGAGTGATATTATCGTTGTTAAGCTTGTGAGTAGCTGTATCTATGTTGTTAAGCCTTGCTTGCTCTGGCTTTATGTGAAGAAAAACTTTCCCATTGAGTCTGTCAAGCCGGAAAAGACAAATTACTTAAAAGACAAGTGGGTCGGATTTGCACAGCATATTGCATATTTTCTGCATTCGAATACTGACATAGCCGTACTTACTGTAATGGCGGATTTGAAGTTGGTTGCTGTCTATTCGGTGTACTATATGATTTTCAATCAGATTCAGAATGTGTGTTCATCCTTTTCATCAGGCATGGAGGCAATGTTTGGCGATATGCTTGCCAAGAATGAAGACGATATACTACATAAAACATTCGATTATTATGAAACGCTGATCTCTGTTATTTCAACGATCCTGTTCTCGGTGACGGCGGTGATGATAGTTCCGTTTGTGCGGATATATACAGCAGGGATTCAGGATGCAAATTACATACAGCCTGCTTTTGCCGTTGTTATGGTTCTGGCATCATATGTGTATTGTATCAAAATGCCTTACCACGGTATGGTAATTGCAGGCGGGCACTTTAAGCAGACACAAATTGCCGCATACGGCGAAGCGCTTATAAATATTGTACTGTCTGTCTCACTGGTCAAGCCGTTAGGGCTTCTTGGTGTGGCTATCGGTACGCTTTCGGCTACGGTCGCGAGGCTACTTTATTATGCGATATATCTGCGACATAATATATTCAACCGAAAGATCAGATTTTTTATAAAGAGAGCGGCTGTAAATGCAGGTGTATTTGCGTCGATATGTTTTTTTGGAAAACTGCTGAGCTCAAATTTCAGAGTAGATACTTACTTTGCATGGGTTGGCGTAGCAAGCCTGACGACTGTTATTGCTGCGATTATAACCGTGACAGGAAACTATTTATTCTTTAAACCGGAATTTAAGGCAATTATTGTAAAAACGGTTCGACGCCGGAGCTAATATTCTAATGTGACAGACCAAAGAAAAATTCGCTTTTAAGCAAGTTGCCATGGAGAAGCACTCGTAGGGACTGCAAGGAAGCATATTCAGATTTCAAAAATACTTATACAGGAGAAAACGAATATGAAAATAGCAGTAGCCGGCACCGGATATGTCGGTCTTTCAATAGCGATCCTTCTGGCACAGCACAATACGGTAAAGGCTGTGGACATTGTTCCCGAAAAGGTGGAGATGATCCGGAACAAAAGGTCCCCGATCGTCGACCGTGAGATCGAAGAATACCTTGCGACGCGGGAGCTTGACCTTGAAGCGACCACCGACGGCGACAGTGCCTACCGTGATGCCGACCTTGTTATAATTTCCACTCCGACAAACTATGACGCGTCAAAGAACTATTTCGATACGAGTTCGGTCGAGAGCGTCATAAAGCAGGTCATCGCGGTCAATCCTGACGCAGTTATGATCGTCAAATCTACTGTTCCCGTTGGATTTACCGAGAGTATAAGGGAAGAATATTGCTGCGACAATATTCTGTTCAGCCCCGAATTCCTTCGCGAAGGGCATGCACTGTACGATAACCTTTATCCGAGCCGTATCATCGTCGGTGTTCCGGTCAGGAACGCAAGACTCCATAAGGCTGCCGAAACCTTTGCCAACCTCCTCAAAGAGGGCGCGATCAAGGAAAACATCGAGGTCCGCTTTATGAATCCGACCGAGGCGGAGGCAGTCAAACTTTTTGCAAACACCTATCTCGCGCTCAGGGTTTCGTATTTCAATGAGCTTGATACATATGCACAGGTAAGGGGACTTGACACGAAATCGATAATAGAGGGCGTCTGCCTCGATCCTAGGATCGGTGATCACTATAACAACCCGTCCTTCGGCTACGGCGGCTACTGTCTGCCGAAGGACACGAAGCAGCTCCTTGCCAACTATAACGATGTGCCGCAGAATATCATTTCGGCGATCGTCGCGGCGAACGGCACACGAAAGGATTTCATCGCCGATCAGATCATCGCGAAGCACCCGAAGACCGTCGGTGTTTACCGCCTGACGATGAAGGCGGGAAGCGACAACTTCCGCCAATCGTCGATACAGGGCGTTATGAAGCGCATCAAGGCAAAGGGCATCGAGGTCGTGGTCTACGAGCCTACGATGAAGGAGGAACGATTCTTCAACAGCCGCGTTATCCGCGACCTTGAGGAATTCAAGAGCGTAAGCGATGTCATCATTGCCAACCGTTACAACGATGACATTGCCGATGTCCTTGACAAGGTCTATACAAGGGATCTTTATTTCAGAGACTGAAATCGGTAAAAAGGAGGGCAGGGGCTATGGAGAAGATCGTCTGTGCTATGATGGATTTTATAGCCGGGGAGGTCTGCGGCAAAGAGATCGACAGGTCGCGGTATGCTTTCACAGATGAAGAGCTTGCAAAGCTGTACCGGCTCTCGAAGTCCCATGACCTTGCCCACCTTGTCGGCGATGCGCTGATAAAAAATGATCTCATCGGAAATGATGAGATCCGTGCGAAATTCCAAAAGCAGATAATGCTTGCGGTCTACCGCTATGAGAAGATAAACTACGAGCTTAGATGTCTGCGTGAGACTCTCAACAGAGCAAATATACCGTTCCTGCCGCTCAAAGGCGCAATAATGCGGCAATATTATCCCGAACCGTGGATGCGGACGAGCTGTGATATTGACATTCTGGTGAATGAGGGCGATCTTGAACGCGCAGCCGAGCTGCTTGTGACAGAGGCGGCGTATCGTCGGGAATCCAAAGGTTCGCACGATATAGGGCTGTTTTCGGGCAGCGGAGTCCATCTGGAGCTTCATTACAGTCTCATCGAAGAAAACTGCATCGGCGGAATGGAAGCGGTCTTACGATCGGTCTGGAAAAGCGCTGTATGCGTTGCCGATACCTCGGAATATGTGATGAGTGACGAAATGTTCTGTTATTACCATATCGCCCATATGGCAAAGCATTTTGTCTCCACCGGCGGGTGCGGCGTTCGTCCTTTTCTCGATATTTGGGTCTTGGATCACCGCGTTTCCTTTGAGAGGGAAAAGCGAAATGCACTCCTTGCCGAAGGCGGACTGCTCACCTTTGCCGAAGAAGCCGAGAAGCTTTCCGAGGTGTGGTTCGGAGACGACGAACACACGGATCTGACACGGCAGATGCAGGATTATCTCCTCTGCGGAGGCGTGTACGGCACGACCTCGAATCGGGTCGCTGTTCAACAGATAAAGCAGGGCGGTAAGGTGCGCTATGCCTTTTCCCGTATCTGGCTCCCGTATGATGTCCTGAAATTTCACTACCCGTCGCTTGAGGGGAAGCGCATCCTGCTTCCGTTGTATGAGGTGCGCAGATGGGGCAAATTGCTGTTCCGCGGCGGTGCGAAGCGCGGGATGAATGAACTGAAGCTGAATTCTGCCACCACCGGTGCCGAGCAAGTCTCAACTGCGGAAATGCTTGCAAGGCTCGGGATAGATCATTGAGATGATCAGACTAAAAAGCACTTGTTTTTACAAGTGCTTTTTCTGTTGAAAAATTTTTTCTCAAATTTGTGCGGAACTCTTGACAAGTCAAAATAATAGGAGTATAATATCAAATGACAAATATAATTGTCATTTAGACAAGCAAAGTTGTCAAGGAGGTGCTGCATGATACTGCGAAACCGTTTGAAGGAACGCAGAGCCGCGCTGAATGTCAATCAACAGGAAATGGGGAGCTTATGCGGTGTATCACGGCAGACGATAAGTCTGATAGAAAGGGGAGATTATTCACCGTCCGTTACCCTCGCTCTGACGATTGCAAAGGTCTGCGGCGTTACGGTTGAAGAAGTTTTTTATTTACAGGAGGAAAACGACAATGAAAAATGACGAGATCAAGCGGGCGAACAGAAAAGCTCTGCCGAAATTTTTGCTTTTTGCGATCGTATGTGCGATCGGCGGCAGCGTGATCGGTTATTATTCGGGTTATGGCGCGGCAAAAGGCGCGACGGATAAAGTGGTTGACATTTTGAAAGAAGCAGGGGCGTTTTTCGGAGCGCATATCTCCCCGTGGTTTATGGCTGCAATGGCGGTTGTTGTGCCGACGGGCTGTATCCCGATCTACAGGAGCGCAAAGAAATTGCTCGGCGCGTGGGATGGCGAAAATGAGGATGTCTCGGATACGATCGACAGAAGGTTGTCTGCCGTAATATGGATCACAAGTGCAACACTTATCGTATCCTATTTCCTGATTGCGGCATCTTATTCCGGCGGTCTTGCAATATTCGACGACAGGAAGAGAACCATTGCGTTTTTCGTCGGTATTACCGCTTTCCTGATCATTATGATTGAAGCGATCCTCTTTCAGCAAAAATGCGTGGATACCGTTAAGCAGATGCATCCCGAAAAGAAAGCATCCGTCTATGATATGAGGTTTCAAAAAAAGTGGGCTGACGACTGCGATGAAGCGGAGAAAATCATTATCGGAAAATGCGCTTGTAAAGCCTATTCCGCAACGAATATTGTCTGCACGGTTTTATCCGTTGTGCTTGCCCTTTGCGCGCCCGTGTTCGGCATAGGATTTTTACCTTCGCTTACGGTATGTCTTGTCTGGATAGTCAATATGTCGGTGTACTATAAGGAAGCAATGCGATATTCCAAAGCCGGCAATAAAATATCCTGAAAAGGGATCGACTTAGATCAAACGGCAGGTGGAAGAAGATGGAATATTTTATCATCATCTTTGCTTTATATGTCCTTGTGATTATTCCGTTGATAACGAGGCGAAGAAGGATCGCGGCGGTCAGGCATGTTTTGAAAAAGAAAAAACATAATAAGGAGAACAATGCTATGAAAGAGTTGGCAAAACAGTTTATAGGAAAAGAATGTATTATTTACACCGTTACGGGAACCGATCCCGCCATAAAAGGTACGGTCAGGGAAGTGACCGACGGCGGTATCATAGTCGAAAAGAAGGACGGCAACGAAGCTGTCAATCTTGAATATATAACCCGTATCCGTGAGTGGCCGCGCAACACAAAGGGTAAAAAGAAGCCAATCCTTGATTGACGCACCGAAAATATGTGTAGGGTAAAACTCCCCTTGACACTAACCGTGTCAAGGGGAGTTTTGCTATTATATCAGTTTTTCAAGATATTCCTTTGCCGCGGCGATGTCCTTTATCTGTTGGTCACCCGAGATCTCGCGCTCGATCGTGAGCGAGCCGTCAAAGCCTGCTTCCTTCAGCGCCGGGATCAGGCGGGGGAAGTTTACAAGTCCTTCACCTATCGGGTACTCCTTGCCGAGATGCCTTCCGTCGGTAGGATATTTGCCGTCCTTCGCGTGTACTCCGCGAACATATTTCCCGAATATTCCGACGGCGTCGACCGGATTTGCCTTGCCGTAGAGGAGCAGATTCGCCGGATCGAGGTTGATGCCGCAGTTTCCCGTGCCGATCGTTTCGATCGTGCGGAGCAGTGTGATAGGCGTTTCCTGTCCGGTCTCAAAGAGGAAATACTGCTCTTTCGCCTTCAGTTTTGTGCAGATGAAGCGAAGAAGTGTGCATATCTCATCATACTCGGTCGAAAGCGGGTTTTCGGGAAGGAAGCCGACATGGGTCACAACATCGGTGACTCCGATGAGCTTTGCAAAATCCGAGCCTTTGAGCAGCATTCTCGTGCGCTCCGCGCGGTATTCGCGCGGGATAAGTCCGAGGGACAGCGGACCCTCGTAGAAATTCCAGTATGAAAAGCCTCCGTCCCAGCCGCACCAGAATGCGGTCACGGTAACGCCGTACTCTTCGCAGGCGCCTTTTACCGCCTCGGCATAATCGGGTGTCAGAAAAGCGCTGTTCCAGCACTTGAGCTGGCAATGCGAGAAGCCCATTTCGGCGACCTTGCGGATGTTTTCCTTAACATCCTTGTTGAGAGATGTCAGTACTCCGAGATTCATATTATGTCCTCCGATAAATTATTTTTCAAGATCTACAAAGGTAAACTCACCGTCATCGCATATCATGCAGGAATGTTTCGTGCCTTCCTTAGGCAGAGATACCGAGCCGGGATTGATACAGCGGAAGCTGCCTACCGTTTTGTCGTAGGTTATGTGTGTGTGACCCGAGATGAGAATATCACCCGTTTGCAGCTTCGGCGGCTTTTCGGGCGAGAAAAGGTGTCCGTGAGTTGCGAATATCCTTTGCTCTCCGATGCAGATATAGGCATAGTCCGCCATTATGGGGAACTCAAGCACCATCTGATCTACCTCTGCGTCGCAATTGCCCCTGACGCAGATTATTTTGTCGGCGACGCCGTTGAGCATCCCCGTGACTGCCTTGGGGTCATATCCCTGCGGCAGGTCGTTTCGCGGGCCGTGGTAGAGAAGGTCGCCGAGAAGCAGGAGGCGTTCGGCACCCGATGCACTGAAGGCATCGAGCACCTTTTTGCACCAATATGCCGAGCCGTGAATATCAGAAGCAATTAAAATTTTCATATTCGATCCTTTTATAACGGTAAAGTGATTCGGAAGCAAAAATGCGCCCGTGCTATGATTATAACACATAGCGGGACGCATTTCAATATGCTTATTCCTGTTTTTTTGAACGGCGAAGGTTTCGCTCGTGTATCTTTGCTATTTTTTCAAGGTTATATCTCAGCACGAATATCGGAAGGATATTAAGAAAGGCGTTCACGATCGCGACGAATATCCCCACGCGGAGAGTCAGCGGCGGATAGATGAACATAGCCAGCGCCCCCGTGAAAATGCAGGAGATGTGGATCACCACTCCGTAGCAGGATTCAAGCAGGAATCTTGCGGTATAAGCCGGATCGGACGGATCGCTGAATTGGCTTTTCGAGAAGCTCGTGAACATACCGAGTTCTATCACAAGGTCTTTCCACTTTTTGACGCCGATCGTCTTATAGAAACGCTTCTCCCTTGCCGTTACGCGGAAAAATCGCCTTTTGTAATCGAAAAGTTTTTCTGGCAGGCGCCGTATGATGAAGGCGAAAAAGCCCTGTATCGCTATTGCGCCGACCGTCATTACCGCCGTCCACAGCAGGAACTGATACCAGAGAAGTCCGGTGTCGCCGGGGAATAGCGAGTTGAAAAGCACGATGAGCGCCATCGCCGCGCCTATTATTATAAAATAGACCATATCAGTAGGTGAGAGGTATGCCGTAAAAGTCCTCGTATACCTCTTTCCATACACGGTAGTTTTCGTCAGCCATCACGCGTGAGGCAAATCTTGCCGGTTTATCCTTTTCGGGATAGATCGCGGGAAGGATGTTGATCGTGTATTCTTGTATCGGGAAGCCGTTGCTTTCGTCGGTGAATTCGCTGTCCTCCATCGTGATAAAGAAGGGGATCACCGGCGCACCGCTCCGCGCGGCTATGCGGAATGCTCCGTCCTTCATCGGTCTGGGCTTGCGGTAATTCCACCACATACCCTGTTCGGGATAGATAAGGATCTTTTCGCCTCTTGCGAGAAGCTCATCGGTCGCTGAGAATAGCGCCGCAAGTCCCTTTGCCGATGAACAGAGGGGCAGGGTATTGCAGTGTCTGAAAAAGTAACCGTAAAGCCCGGGAAACGAGGTATAGTTGCCTTCTCTTATTATTTTGTAGAGCCTTTTTCTGCCGAGAGGCTTCTGTATCGCTTTGAAAACGGCGTAGTTGTCGTAAGGATTGAAGTGATTGCAGGTTATAACGGCGCCGCCCTTGACATCAAGATAATTTTCAAGTCCGCGGACTTCCTTTATGATGAGCCTGTTTTTCCTTATCTGACCGTCAAAAAAGTTTTTTGCGACCTGATTTGCGATCTCGGACTGTATCCGTGTCGAGAGTTTTTTGCCCGTATAGTCTACCTTTTTGTAGTCAAGCGGAGCCGTAGGCGGATCGTCCTCCACATCCCGGTCAAACCAGCCGTTTTTTTCGTACTCTTCTATTTTTTTCAGAATGTTGAGCCTGTCCTGAGATTTTTCCATAAAAGACGCTCCTTTCGGCTGAGGTGAGCCTCCTCCTTGTTTTTCAGGCGTTCTGAGGTATTCCTTCTATTGCCGCTATCGTTTCGGCCTCGGCAAGGCGGTAGAGATTTTTGTAGGCGAGGCTGTCGCGCAGACGCTCCTCGGGGGTGTAGTCCCTGAGGATCTTTCTGATAGCCTTTTTATAGACATTCCTGTCGGCGTAGTTCCAGAAGAGGTCGCCGTAGACCACGCCGTCGTAGTGCCAGGGCTTCCAGTTGATCTTGTAGTGGACGAGTTTAGGAGTTCTGCCTGCGGCAAAAAATCCATCGGCGAACGGGGTCTTGTTCCATTCAAAATCAATAAGAACGGAATTCTTGTAGCAGAGAACATTGAGGTAATCCTGATCCTGCGTCACATCGAAGCGGCGCTCGGAGAGGAGCTTTACAAAGCGGTTTTCGATGTCCATGCGGCGGAAGCCGTCAAGGTTCATCACAAGCACTCCGGCATTGAAATACTCACGGTGAGGCATTTCAAGTACCGTGTCGACATACTTCCCGAAAACGCCGACATTGAGCATTACTTCTTCCGGAATGGCTCCGACAAGGCGGTCGCCGAGTTCGGTATTGTAAAGCTCTGAAATATCTCCGCTGACGACTATGTCGCAATCAAGGTAGAGCGCTTTTTTGTACTGCGGGAACATTCCGGCAATAAAAAAACGGAAGTAGGTCGCGCTGGTGTAGTAATCGCGGATATGGAGCTTATCCTTGACTCTCTCAAGCTCCTGCCTTACATCTACGAAGTTGACCGTTGCAAGTCCCTTTGCCGAGGCGCGTATGCGCATACGGTTTGAAAACGAAAGGTCGGTGGTCAGCACATATATCCTGTAATCGTAAGCTTTCGAAGAATTTTCGATGATCGACTGTATTGCAACTCCGAGAAAGGGAGCATAATTGTTATCCGTGGAAAAGAATATCGGAATTATGGATCTTTTGGTATTGGTATTCATATTTAACCTCCTTGCGGTTGTGACGTTATTATATGCCGCTTTGACGCCTCAGTCAAGAGAATCGTAGAAATTGCTTTTCTACAGTTTCCGAATAGATAGTAGAATAATCAAAAGTCAATTCTACTATCAGTAGAATCGAGAATTCTACTTGACAAGACCCCTGTTCGGTGGTATACTTTAGGTATGAAAAGCGTAAATGAGATACTTTCGGAAAATCTTGTCAAACTCAGGAAGAAAAACAGACTGACCCAGGCTGAGCTTGCCGAGGCTATCCATTATTCCGACAAAAGCATAAGCAAATGGGAAAAGGGAGAATCGTGTCCGAGCATAGCGGTCGCCGCCGAGATCGCAAAATACTTCGGTGTGACGCTTGATGACCTGATCGACGAAAACTTTGTTGCCGAGGAGGCGGCACCGAAGGAAAAACAGCGCAAGGCAAGCTATCTTGTCATAACGCTGCTCGCCTGTTCGGTCGTGTGGATGATAGCGACCCTTTCGTTTATCTACGGCAATCTTGTCGGCATGAACAGTCCGTGGCTCGCCTTCCTTTACAGCGTGCCGGTGACGACGATCATACTTCTTATTTTCAATACCCTTTGGGGGAGAAAGCGGCTGAACTATCTCATCATCTCGGTCATGGTGTGGTCGCTGCTGACGAGCGTGTTTGTCCATATACTGACGCTCGGCCATGTCGTGTGGATGCTTTTCCTCATCGGTATACCGGCGCAGATTTCCATAACGCTATGGTCAAGGCTCAAGACTCCCTCGCTGGTGCCGGATTTCCTTCACCGTAAAAAGAAAGGCTCCGATGCCGCTCCGGATGAGGGCAAGGAAGAGGAAAAAGAAAAATAAAAAAAGGTCACCCGCTGTGTGGAACGAACGCGCGGTGATCTTTTTTATTATAAATAATATTGAAGCCGGAACTTTATTTGTTTGAGTCGTTGCTTCCCGACGGTTTGAAGAATGCCTTTATGCCGAAGCAGAGAAGCTCGGTAAAGAGCATGAATATCGAAACGGTGATTCCGAGTCCGACTGATACGGTACCGGCATCCATACCGCCGATTATGCCGATGAAGGCGAAGAAAAATATCACGCTGCACACCGCATGGAAAATATTCAGAAAGCGGGACGATGCGATAGCGCCTATGAGGCTTTCGGGTGACGCCGGTGCCTTGACGCTGTTTTGATGTTCCACGACGATGAATTTGCAGTTGCTTTCATATTGATCATTATATGCCTTGTTCATAAAAATAACCTCCGTGCCGACAGCGGCAGACTTTTTCTTTTTTCGGTGTTTTTCCGCTTCGGGAACTCACTGGCGACATTATATCACACAAAACGGCATTTGTCAACCCTAAAATTCCAAAAAAAGAAAAATATTTTGGGAGCCCCTTTACAAAGCGGAAAAAGCGTGATATAATAATACCACAATGAGAAAAGAGGTGCGCGTATGGATTATATCGACAGAATAAAGCAGCTCAAAGCAGAACAGAAGATAACGAACGACGAACTTTCGGAGAGAACCGGCATCCCGCTCGGTACGCTCAGTAAGATCCTTGCGGGGATCAGCGACTCGCCGAAGCTATCGAATATCGTGCTTATATGCAACGCGCTCGGTTGCTCGCTCGACTATGCCGTGAGCGGGATACCCGAGAACAGAAATAACTTTACTCTTGAACCCGGCGAGATAAGCCTGATCGAAAATTACCGTGAGCTTGACCGCCACGGCAGGGAAATGGTCACGCTTGTGCTTGATAAGGAAAGGGAAAGGTTGCGTTCGGCAAGCTACGGAGAAGGCGAAAGAACGGCATCGCCGGCAGCCTCGTTTGTACAGCCAGCCGCGAAGGCGAAGATCCTTCGCCCGGCACCGGCAGTGACGGGACTCAGCCGCAGGAATATTCCGCTCTTTGACCTGCCTGTGTCTGCCGGAACGGGTGTGTTCCTTGACGATACGACGGCGGAGGAGATCACCATCCCCGAGAATGCCCGTACAGAGGGCGCCGACTTCGCGGTCAGGATCAGCGGTCACAGTATGGAGCCGAGATTCCGCGACGGGGATGTCCTGCTCGTGTCGGATTGCGACTCGGTCGAGAACGGCGAGCTTGGTATATTCGTACTTGACGGTTCAGGATACTTCAAGGTGTTCGGCGGGGACAGACTTATTTCCCTCAACCCCGAATTCGGCGATATTATGCTGAAGGATTTCACGGAGATCTCCTGCTGCGGAAAAGTTATCGGGAAACTCAAAAGAAAATAAAAAATTCTCTTGAAAAATACGGTCTTCTGTGATATAATGACACTTGAGTATTGATTATTGAAGTATATTGTCACGGAGGAATCAAATGAATTCTGATAAATTCAAGGTAGCGGTGCCTTATGCCAGCGTGGGTTGTTGCGGTCTCGGCGGCATAATACTTTTCATTTTTGCACTTGTCAACCACCACGCGCCTGTGAAGACCATGCTGATGATCTCGGCGATCCTTCTGCTTATCGACGCGGGTCTTGTGTATGTTTATATGTTCGTGCTTGCCGAGAAGCAGAGGAACTTCTTCCTTACCGACAGAGACACCGGAAAGACTGTCAGCGTCGGAAGGCTCACCTTTGAAAGCGTGAATGACAGTATGAATTACTTTATGGCAAATCGCATAGAGAATGCGGACGAGCCTTGGGTCGGCGGGATGCTTGCGCGCCGCGGAATATTCGGCAATGACGATATTTTCAAGCCGCTTGTCGTTTATAAGATGTTTTACGACCTTTCGGTTTCGGACAGATATGAGAATTGGCAGCTCTTCTTCAAGATGCCGAACGCTGATTTTGCGAGACTTCTCAACTGCCTTGAATCTGTCGGCGACCTCAATATGCTCAGAAAGCTGACTTCGATCCGCCGCATCAACGACGGGACAGAGGTCGAGCGCCTTGCCGACTGCATAAAGGGCAACACGCGATATATTGAGAACCAGATGATGGAATATATCACGAACAATATAGAGCTTTTCAATGAGGAAAAGGACGGAAACTGAGCTGTAAGACACAAGGGCTGTCGCTTTTTTCAGGATCGGAAAATACCGGGGCGTAGTGCCTCGGTATTTTTCTCTCATAAGCAATCCGATATAAGACCGCACGGAATGTCGGGAAACTTCGGCGACAAGGTGATATAATACGCATGGCAGGAGGGAAAGTCATGGATTGGATATGCGGAATACAGAATGCGATCGACTACATAGAGGATCATCTCACGGAGGAGATAGACTATGAAGAGGTCGCAAAGCGGAGCTTTTCATCAAGCTATCACTTTCAGCGGATCTTCGGTATCCTTTGCGGTTACACGCTCGGAGAGTATATCAGGCTTCGCAGGCTGTCGCTCGCGGGAGCCGAGTTTGCAAACGGCAGAGCGAAGGTCATAGATGTCGCTCTTAAGTACGGATACGACAGTCCCGACAGCTTTGCAAAGGCGTTCCGGAATTTCCACGGCATCACACCGTCCGAGGCGCGCACGAACGGCAGGATGCTGAGATCCTTCTCCCGTCTGTCAATACAAATATCACTTAAAGGCGGTAGCACAATGAATTACAGGATCGAAGAAAAGCCCGAAATGATTCTCACGGGCTACAAACGCCGTTTTTCCGGAGTACCCGGAGAACGCGCAGAACAGGAAAAAGAAATGTATGTGACGACAAGACCGTTACAGTATATTCTCGGGGCTCTTTCGGGCGATAGTGTAAGCAATTTTGACATCATTACCAACATTGATGACAACGGATACGACTTCTATATCGCAAGCCGGTTGACCGAATACAATCGCAACAATCTTGACAAGGATGAAGTCCTGGGGAAAGAATTCGCCGGATATTATGAGAATATCACGATTCCGAAATGTACCTATGCGATATTTGAAACCGAGAGATGTGCATATCCGACACAGATATTCCTTGAGCTGAGGAAGAAAATCGCAAGCGAGTGGTTGCCGAATTCGGGATATGTGCTGAAAGATGCTCCCGAGCTTGTGTTGACACATTGGTACAGGGGAGAGAAGCGCGATCAGAGATACCGCGAGCTTTGGATACCTGTGGAAAAGAAATAAACATAGCATCTGCCCCGCATCGTGCGGGGCTTTTTCTTCGCGCATAATCCTTTTTGCGGCACATAACATATAATGTAGAAAAATATGATGAGGAGGATCTATGCTGCTTACAAGACCTTATTTCCGCGAAAGAGCGGTCACATACGCCCGCCGCTGGGCGCTGTCAAGGAATCCGCTGTTTGCCGATTTTACCGGCAAGGGCGGGGACTGCACGAATTTTGTCTCGCAATGTGTGCTTGCCGGATGCTGTACCGAGAATTTCACGCCGACCTTCGGATGGTACTACATAAGCCTTGACAACAGGGCGCCGGCGTTCTCGGGCGTGGAGTATTTCTATAATTTTATGACAGGCTACGGGGGCTACCCGCCGAATCTCACAAGAGTCGGCCCCCTCGGCATCGAAGTAGGGCGCGGCAGGGTAGAGCCCGGGGATGTCGTGCAGCTCTACGACCGCGGCGACGATTTTTACCATACGCTGCTCGTCAGCGAGGTCACGCCCGACGATATCCTTGTCTGCGCTCATTCGGATGACGCGCTTGACAGACCGCTCAGCAGCTATCGGCTCGCTGCGGGACAGAGATTCATTCACATTCAGGCGGCGCTTGTCGAATATATGGATGATGACTGCTTTGAACGACTTATAACCGGCGGCGGGAACTTCGCCCCCGAGGTTGAAAACCCGCCGGATATGTGATATAATGGCAGTAAGAAAAAAATTTCGGAAAATTTTCCGGAAAGCTGTAACCTTTCGGGAGAAATGACGACATAATGGGTGAAAGCCCGAAACACACGGAGGCTTAAAGATGGATGACTCAAGGATAGTCGACCTCTATTGGGAGAGAAACGAAAGAGCCATCGGTGAGACCGATGCAAAATACGGCAGGATGCTGAATTCGCTTTCATATTCGTTGCTCTCTTCATTCGAGGACGCCGAGGAATGTGTGAACGATACCTACCTTGCCGCGTGGAACAGGATGCCGACAGAACGCCCGGGACTTCTCGGAGCATTTCTTGCGAAAATAGTCAGATGTATTTCGATCGACCGTTACCGAGCATCTCACCGTGAGAAGCGCGGGGGCGTCGAAGAGCTGACCGCCGAGCTTCTTGAATGTATCCCCGACAGCCGGACGCCCGAGCGGGAGCTTGAGAACGGTAGATTGCGCGACACGCTCAATTCGTTCCTTTCTTCCCTTGAGCCGGAGAAAAGAGCGATCTTCGTCCGCAGGTACTTTATGTCGCAACCGACGCAGTATATCGCGTCACAGCTCGGGATAAGCGATGCGAAGGTCAAAACGACGCTCTGCCGTATGCGCGCGGGGCTTCGCGACAGGCTTGAAAAGGAGGGACTGCTTTGAATCTGAAGGACAAAAAAGCCGCATACCTCCTTGACGAGATCGGAGGTATCGACGACAGGTATGTTGCCGAGGCAATGGCGGTGCGCAAAAAGCCGAAAACGGGGAAAGTTATACTGATCCTTGCAGCCTGCATAGCGGCGATCTCGGTAATGCTTCTCTCGATAGCCGGAGCGTTCACACTCGGCAGCATCGTCGGCGGAGCCATACGGGACGACATTTCCGGCAACCGCCCGCAGCCTGCCGAGGCTCTCGGCGAGCTTTTGAAGCGCGAAAGCCGGGCGGCGGATGTGATAAAGGCAGCCGACGCCGCGGAGATCGACTTTTTCGGCGGCGCGTACCTTATCTGGCAGACCGGAGACGACGATGGGTATTGCCTGAAAAAGCTGTCCGACGATTCTCTCAAAGTGCTTCTCGGCAAGATCGGCGGCAGTAATGTCGGAACGGAGAGCGAGGTCACATTCGGCGCGAAGGTCTGGATCTCCTGCGGCAACGGTACGGTAATATCTCCGTATCTGAAGGTTGCGGCGGGAAATGTCGGCTACGGAGAGCTTTTTGACTACGATCCCGAGATCGTTCCGTCAAAAGCCTTTAATTCGTGTGTTTCAGATTTATTCGATTAAAGAAAGGATAAAAGACTATGAAAAAGATCGTATCATTTATAATTGCGGCAGCAATGCTCATCTCTCTCCCGATCCTTGCGGGATGTTCGTCAGGCGCTAACGGGGACGCGAATTGGATGCCGGCACCCGGAGATCGAAAAGATGAAGCCGCCGCAGGTGAGGCTGTGCCTCCCGATGGGGAATACGGCAAGCTCATCGAAAACGAATTTATCAGCACGGCAAAGGAGCCGACCTCGACCTTTTCTGCGGATGTCGACACGGCGTCATACTCCTACTTCCGCAAGATGGTGAATCAGGGTTATACTCTTGAGGAACTTATCGCATACTACGGCTCGTCATTCAGGACAGAGGAAATGATAAACTATTTCAGATATGACTACGCACTCCCGAAGGAAGGCGACATTTTCGGCGTTACCGCGAAGGCGGCGCCCTGTCCGTGGAATTCAAATGCCGTGCTGCTTGCCCTCGGACTCAGAACCGAGCAGATAAAGACGGCGAGCGCGAACAACCTTGTCTTCCTTATTGATGTATCGGGGTCTATGATGTCGGACGATAAGCTTCCGCTCCTCAAAAAGGCGTTCTCACAGCTCACCGACCAGCTCGGTGACGACGATATGGTATCTATCGTGACCTACTCGGGCAAGGAAGAGATCGTGCTTGACGGTTGCGAGGGAACGAAGAAGGCTCAGATACTGAAGGCTGTGAATTCCCTTAAGGCTTCCGGCTCGACAAACGGCGAGGCAGGACTGAAAATGGCTTATGAAGTCGCGAAGAAGCACTTCATCACCGGCGGCAACAACAGAATAATCATGGCGTCTGACGGCGACCTCAATGTAGGTATGTCATCGGCGCAGGAGCTTAAGGATTTCGTGTCCGAAAAGAAGAGCGAGGGCGTGTATATCTCTGTTCTCGGCTTCGGGACCGGAAACTACCGTGACGGCAATATGGAAGCAATCGCCGACAACGGGAACGGCGTTTACTACTATATCGACGGCGAGCGCGAGGCGGAGAAGGTCTTCGGCACCGACCTGCTCGGAACTCTCTATACGGTCGCGGAGGATGTGAAGCTCCAGCTCACCTTCGATAAGGATTATATCGACAGCTACCGTCTTGTCGGCTACGAGAACAGGCTCCTTAACAAGGAGGATTTCGAGGACGACACGAAGGATGCGGGCGAGGTCGGCGCCGGACATATGGTGACTGTGTGTTACGAGCTTATCCTCACCGAAAAGGCAAAGACCGAGGAGAGCGGCGATTGGATGAAGCTCGCTATGAGATATAAGGCCCCCGGAGCCTCGGAATCGGTGCTTCGCGAATATCCGATAGGCAAGTCGGTCTATACCGAAACTCCCGACGATGATTTCAGATTCATCTGTGCTGTAGCGGAGACTTCCATGATCCTTCATAAAAGCAAATATGTCGACGAACTTGGCATGGACGATGTGCTGACAAAGCTCTCATCGCTCGATCTCTCGGGCGATGCCGACAAAGCCGAATTTGCGGATCTTGTAAAAAAGCTTGTCGTAAAGAAAGGGAAATAAGACAACGAAACAAACCTGACGGTAATAAAGGAGAAGCACTATGAAAAAGAGATTTTCGGTTATCGCAGCTGTAATGCTCGTTCTGATACTTGCGCTCCTGACCTCGTGCGGTGTGTCGTCGAACGGCGGAGTGGACAGCTCGGAAGACCTTTCCCCCGATTATTCGGGCGGATACGCTTCCGGCACGATCGGGACTTACAGCGATCAGAAAATGATAAGAAATGCAAGGATCAGCGTCGAAACTAAGGATTTCGAAAAGATGACGACCGACCTTCGCGCGCTGATGAAGGAGACCGGCGCAGTGCTTTACTCGTCGGATGTCAATGATGGTGTGAGCTACGGTTCGTACAGCGATGCGACGGCATATGCGAGCTATACGATCAAGGTCCCGTCGGATAAACTCGACGATTTCACGGATTCACTCAGGCAGATAATGAATGTTACGAGGATGACATCCTCGACGCAGAATGCGAGCGAAGAGTATTAC
>CAKXXW010000022.1 GCA_934378145.1 uncultured Eubacteriales bacterium | reverse complement strand
GTCTTTTTGAGAAAGGTCCTCAAAAGTCTGCAAGCAGCCTTTTTTCAGACCTTTCTCAAAAACCCACCGGAATTTCACCCCGCGGGGTGAAATTCTGCCCGAGACAAGGGGTTAAAGCGTTTTACCTAAAGGCAAAATTCACCGACAGGACGCACATAAAACGAAACGCCCCCCGTTTCTCCTCCGTGCGGCGAAGCCGCGCTTCACAGGGCGGAAGCCCTGCTTCATTTTTCATGCACCGAAGGTGCGCTTCATTTTTACGCACCGTAGGGGCGTTCCATCGGGCGCCCGGCGGGTCGTACCCGCACCCGATCCTCGCGGATTATGCACTGAATGGGTAGGTCATCACCCGAATCGGATAACTGCCGGTACGCTATAATTTTATAAACAAACAGCGGACGCCGAAGCGTCCGCTGTTTGCACAGTCTTTTTTTGTACCTTGCGGTAACTTATTTGATCTCGACAGAAGCGCCGGCTTCCTCAAGCTGTTTCTTGAGAGCCTCTGCATCAGCCTTCGAGACACCTTCCTTAAGAGTCTTGGGAGCGCCCTCAACGAGGTCCTTCGCTTCCTTGAGTCCGAGACCGGTGATCTCACGGACTGCCTTGATAACGCCGAGCTTGTTCGAGCCGAAGCCGGCAAGAACTACATCGAATTCGGTCTTCTCTTCTGCGGCGGGAGCTGCGCCTGCTGCGGCGACAACGCCTACGGGAGCTGCGGCGGATACGCCGAACTCTTCCTCGACTGCCTTTACGAGTTCATTCAGTTCAAGAATGGTAAGACCCTTGATTTCTTCTACGAGTGCATTGATCTTTTCGGATGCCATAATGATTTTCCTCCAAAATATTAAGTGAAAATTTAGCTTGTTTTATGCCGCCAGATCAGGCTTCCGCAGGTGCGGCAGCCTCGGCTTCGGGTGCTGCTTCGCCGTTCTTGTCCGCAACTGCCTGAAGGGCATATGCGAGCTTGTAAACGGGCGATTTGATGCTTCCGAGGAACTTCCCGATAAGGACTTCTCTCGAAGGAATGTCAGCGAGCTTGAGAACGGTCTCCGCATCGACGACCTTGCCGTCGATATATCCCGCAAGGATCTTGAAGGATTCGACCTTATCGTCGTACTGCTTCAGGACCTTTGCCGCGGCGATCTCGTCCTTCTCGCTGACTGCGATAGCAGTCATACCGCTGAGGTAGGGCTTCATCTCGCCGAAACCGGCGATGTCGCATGCACGACCGGTAAGCGTGTTCTTCTGAACCATGTAGCTTACGCCGGCTTCACGCAGAGCCTTACGCATCTTTGTGTCGTCCTCGACCGTGATGCCCTGATACTGTACAAGGACACCGGCGACCGAGTTCTTGATCTGTTCGGCGAGGTCAGCAACTACCTGCTGTTTCTGCTCAAGTATTGCTTTGCTGGGCATATTGATTACCTCCCATTGGAAAATAAAAAATCTTTCTCCCGAGAAGGCACACGCCGACCGAAGAAAGATCAATAACCGACTGTTAAGTTACGATACGATCCTCGGCAGGGAAGCGGATGCTTTTACGGGAACCTGCTGTCTTTGGATATAACGAAGGGATTATACCACACAAAAACCCCTTTGTCAAGGGGTTTTGTCAAATTTTCTTTTTATTTGTTTGCCCTGAGCATTTTCTCCGCCGAGGTCACCGCGCGCTCGCGGAGCCAATCGGGCGAGACTATCCTTATCTCGGCTCCGAGCGCCATCACGACTCCGAGGAAAAGCTCGACGCTGTGAAATTCGCATACATATCTGTGTTTTCTCGGCTCTGCCGAGGTTATGAAGCTCTTAAGCTCAAGCAGTGCGAGCTTATCCTTCGTTTCGATCTCGGCTATGTAGGGTATCTGGAGCTGTACCGTGTTGTCGGATGCCGGCGCGGGAGTCCCGCGGAATTTTGCCGTGATACCGGCGTAATCGTCATCGTTTCCTTCGGTGACTGTGGTGGGAAGACTGAAATCCCCCGTATAATAGAAGCCCTTCGCGGTATAGTCATAGGCTATCGGAGCGCCGAGTTCCTCGCGCATAAAGGCTATATCGCGGCGGGCCTGCCTTTCGGAGACTCCGAATTTTTCGGAGATCCTGCGCTCGTTCGGGAAGCTGCCCGACGCTATCCTTGCGTGCATCCACTGTATTCTGCGGTTTCTGTCACTCATAGCCCGTTCCTGCCTTCATCGTTATCGTCGCTGTCGGCGTTTTCGTCCTCTTCGGTATCGGAGGGTTCTTCGGGATCCTCTTCGGGCGGCGCGTTTTCAGCCATCCTCTCGGCAAGGGTGCGGGCGCTGACGAAGACCCCGAGCCTTACCGCTGTATAGGCGAAGGCGCCGAGCGTGAAGAGGTTATATATTAAATATGTAGGATAAAGCGGGCCTGCGAGCTTTCCGGCGGCAAGCGCGATGAGCCACGGCAGGGAAGAGACTGCTGAGATCACCATAGTGAGCGTTCCCGCCAGCAGATAGAGCCTCGGCTTCGGACATTCGAGCAGAGTGCGTATCTCGCAGAGCATAAACAACATAAAGAGTATCATAGAGAGGTTGAATAGCAGCTTGCCCGGCGCGTTCATCGAGACCGACCTGTCAAAATAGCTGAGGGCGATAAGGCAGCACGAGGCGAAGAGAACGGCATATCCCGCGAGCGCGTGCATTTCGTTCTGCTTGCGGCTCCCGTCGACGGAGAAGAAGTTCATCACGAAATACGCCGTTGACGCGAGCAACATAATACCCGCGAAGACAAAGAGGATGAGCGCCGGTACCGACGATTCGAACGACCTTATGAATACCGTGAAGACGCCGATGTCGATCCCTCCGATGCTCATAAAGAGTACCACGGCGAGCGCGAGCGAGACTATTGCCATATATACCGACGGAATGAGCGTCGGGATCGTTGCCGGCGACCGCCCGTCAAGTTCGTCCTTCGGCAGGAGAAACAGCGAGGTGAAGCAGAACACGACAGCTACGCCGACGGTGGCTTTCATAAATGATACGGTAAGCGATGCATCGAAATAGCCTTTCGCGCTGTCATACGAGGTGAACAGTGCGATGCAGCACAGCACCGACGCGACAAGGCAGAGCGCCAACGCCGAAAAATAATATATTCTGAGTTTGCCGGCAAGCTTTTGCATACAAAACTCTCCTTCCGATTTCAAGGTCTTTTAATCACAATCAGTATAGCACACAATTGTGAATTGTGTGTAACAAAAGCTTCCGGGAGGCAAAAAATCGTCTTTCGGAGACTTCCGGAGCGACATTCTGATGATTTTTGTGCAGAATATACTATCGGAAGCGCAAAAAAACTTTTAAAATCTCTGTTATGACGGTCAACATTTGGTTGCAATCAAATGTATTATATGGTATAATTTTAAAGCTTGATGTGCGATGAAACGGGAGATTGCGGTCAGGGGACGCCCTTACCGGTAACTTCCGCGGAGTATGTCCGATAAACGGGCGAGTGTAAGACCTGACGCGGAGACTTCCGCATGTTTTTTAAGGTCCCCGGTACCCGGAATTCTTCCCCAGATGCTGATGGGCGAGGAATGCCGGTATTTTGCGGGGAAACCGAAGAAACGCACGGAACCGTGTCGAAGTATTACGCCCCATTTCCGAATACGCAGATCGCGCGTTGCCTACATTTTATTATGTATGTGCGCGCGGACAGGCAAATTCAAGAAGGAGGCAAAAGAAAGATGGCAGTAAAAGAAAAGATCAGAGTCAGGCTGAAGAGCTATGACCACACTCTTATCGATACCGCTTGCGAGAAGATCGTGGATGTTGCCAAGAGAAACGGCGCTACCGTTTCGGGCCCCATTCCGCTTCCGACCGACAAGGAGATCATTACGATCCTCCGTGCCGTTCACAAGTACAAGGATTCCCGCGAACAGTTCGAACTGAGAACCCATAAGAGACTGATCGACATCGTCAAGCCCTCGCAGAAATGCGTGGATGCTCTGATGAATGTAGAACTTCCCGCCGGAGTTGAGATCGATATAAAGCTCTGAGTCGTTAACTGAGCTTTTTCATCAAGCAATCGAAATCGACAGAGGCAAAAGCACTAACAGAGCGCGAATGCGCACTGTCGGTCAAGTTGGCGCTATCCCGCGAGGGAAATTCCAAAGCGTCAACCAATAACCACAGGAGGAAAAATGAAAAAAGGCATTATCGGTAAGAAGATCGGTATGACCCAGATTTTCGACGAAGTCGGAAATGTCATCCCGGTAACGGTTATCGAAGCCGGTCCGTGCGTAGTAGCACAGATCAAAACCGCCGAGAACGATGGCTATGACGCCGTTCAGCTCGGCTTTTCGGATGTTAAGGACAAACATCTGACAAAGGCGGAAAAGGGTCACTTCGAGAAGGCGGGCGTCGCCGCGAAGAAGTACCTCAAGGAATTCCGTCTTGAGGACTGCTCCGGCTATACGGTCGGTGCGGCAGTCACCGCCGATCTCTTCGCCGCCGGCGATAAGGTCGATGTGACCGGTATCACAAAGGGCCGCGGTTACACCGGTGCCGTAAAGCGCTGGAACCACCACACTCTCTGCTCCACTCACGGTGTTGGACCTATCCACAGAGAGGTCGGCTCGATGGGAGCTAACTCGACACCTTCCCGTGTCTACAAGAACAAGAAGATGGCGGGTCAGTACGGTAACGAACAGGTGACCGTTCTCAATCTCAATGTTGTTAAGATCGACAAGGAAAACAACCTTATCGCGGTCAAGGGTGCCATCCCCGGTGCCCGCGGCGGTATCGTCGTTCTCCGTGACTCGGTCAAGGCATAAGCGACAAGGAGGAAGCAGAAATGGCAACTGTAAAAGTAGTTAATATGAAGGGCGAAGAGGTCGGCTCGATCGAGCTGAACGATAAGATCTTCGCCGCAGACATCAACGAAGCTGTCCTTCACGCCGCGACACGCGCGTACCTTCTCAATCAGAGACAGGGTACTCAGTCGACACTTACCCGCACCGAGGTATCGGGTGGCGGAAGAAAACCGTGGAGACAGAAGGGCACCGGCCGCGCCCGTCAGGGTTCGACCCGCTCGCCGCAGTGGAGACACGGCGGAATCGCTCTCGGCCCGAAGCCGAGGACCTATCGCACCGATCTGAACAAGAAGACCAAGAGAGTCGCTCTTTACAGCGCTCTGTCCGCTAAGGCAGCCTCCGGCAACCTTATCGTGGTCGACGAGATCAAGACCGAAAACTACAGCACCAAGACCATGTTCAATATGCTGAACGCTGTCGGCGCCGACAAGAAGGCTCTCGTAGTCCTTCCGAACGCAGATAAGATGGTCGTCGCGAGCTTTGCGAACATCGCAGGCGTAAAGACTTCTCTCTACAACACCATCAATGTGTACGACATCCTCAATGCCGACAAGTTCGTGGTGACAAAGGAAGCGGTCGAAAAACTTGAGGAGGTATATGCGTAATGAAAATGTCTGAAGATATCATTCTCGCTCCGGTCATCTCGGAGGAGAGCATGGATATGCTCCATCACAAGAAATATGTTTTCAGAGTCCATACCGCCGCAACCAAGCCCGAGATTGCAAAAGCCGTCGAAGAGCTGTTCAAGGTCGATGTCGCGGATGTTCACACGATCAATATGAAGAGAAAACCCAAGAGACTCGGTTATCACAGCGGTTATACCGCAGAGTGGAAAAAGGCTATCGTGACTCTGAAGCCCGATTCCAAGACCATCGAGTTCTTCGAAGGTCTCAACTGACGGTAGGAGGAAGAAAAGATGCCTACAATCAAGTATAAAGCAACGACACCCGCCAGAAGAAATATGACGGTCCCGTCGTTTGATGAGATCACAAAGTTCACGCCCGAGCGCAGCCTCGTTACTGTCAAAAAGCATAACGCCGGCCGCAACAGCTACGGCAAGATCACCGTTCGTCATCGCGGCGGCGGAAACAAGATCAAGTACAGGATCATCGACTATAAGCGCGCGGATACGACTCCCAACACCGTTATCGGCGTTGAGTACGACCCCAACCGCTCCGCTTATATCGCCCTGCTTCAGAACGAAGCCGGCGACAAGAGCTATATCATAGCTCCTCTCGGAGTTTCCGACGGTACCGTCCTTTACTCCGGTGAGACCGCCGACATCAAGCCGGGCAACACTCTCCCGATAGCAAATATCCCGGTCGGTACTCTTATCCACAACATCGAGCTTTACCCCGGCAAGGGCGCACAGCTCGTCCGCTCGGCAGGCGTTTTCGCTCAGCTCATCGCTAAGGAAAACGGTCAGGCTCAGGTCCGCCTCCCCTCCGGTGAGGTCAGGATCATCCGCCTCAACTGCAAGGCGACTATCGGTCAGGTCGGTAACATTGAGCATGATACCGTCAAGGTCGGTAAAGCAGGTAAGACCCGTCACAAGGGTATCCGCCCGACAGTCCGCGGTTCTGTCATGAACCCGTGTGACCACCCGCACGGCGGCGGTGAAGGTAAGTCCCCTGTCGGACATCCCGGCCCGCTCACCCCGTGGGGCAAGCCCGCTCTCGGCTATAAGACGAGAAACAAGAAGGCTCGCACCGACAAGTTCATCGTCAAGCGCAGAAATGCTAAATAAGGAGGGAATATAAATGAGCAGAAGTCTTAAGAAAGCGCCGTTCGTGGAAAAGAAGCTCTATGACAGAGTCTGCGCCATGAACGCGAAAAACGAGAAGAAAGTCATAAAGACATGGTCTCGCGCCTCTACGATATTCCCGGAATTCGTCGGTCACACTATTGCGGTCCACGACGGAAGAAAGCACATTCCGGTGTATGTCACCGAGGATATGGTCGGTCACAAGCTCGGCGAATTTGCGCCGACAAGGTTGTTCAAGGGTCATTCGGGTACGAAGACCTCGAACACCGATAAATAATGAGGGAGGTTGATTCAGATGGCAGAACAGCAGGCAGTAGCAAAACTTAAGTATGCGAGAATCTCTCCCCGTAAGGTAAAGATAGTTCTCGACCTCATCAGAGGAAAAGACGCAAGAGTGGCAAAGGCGATACTCCTCAACACCCCGAAGGGCGCTTCGGAGTACCTCGTAAAGCTGCTTAACAGCGCTTGCGCAAACGCAGAAGCGAATTTCCATATGGACAGCGATAAACTGTATGTTTCGGAGTGCTTCGTTTGCCCCGGTCCGACCCTTAAGAGGATCATGCCGAGAGCTAAGGGAAGCGCAGACAGAATCCTTAAGAGAACAAGTCATGTGACTATCGTTCTCAAGGAAAGAGCATAAGGAGGAAGGCCGAAAATGGGACAGAAAGTTAATCCGCACGGACTCCGCGTCGGCGTTATTAAAAACTGGGATTCCAGATGGTTCGTCAAGGACGAACAGATCGGTGATACCATCGTTTCCGACTACAATATCAGAAAATATCTGAAGTCCGAACTCAAGAAGGATCATGAGAAGGACAAGGAGAAGAACAGAGACGCAGGCGTTGCAAAGATCGAGATCGAGCGCGATGCTCACCGCGTCAGAGTCTTCATCCACTGCGCCAAGCCCGGTATCGTCATCGGCAGATCCGGTACCGAGATCGAAAAGTACAAGAACGCCATCGAGAAGATGGTCGGTATGCCTGTCTCCCTCAATGTTGTTGAGGTAAGACAGCCCGACCTTTGCGCTCAGCTCGTCGCGGAAAACATCGCTTCTCAGCTCGAGAAGAGAGTTGCATTCCGCCGCGCTATGAAGATGGCTATCAGAAACACGATGCGTCAGGGCGCCAAGGGAATCAAGATCTCCTGCGGCGGTCGTCTCGGAGGCGCCGAGATCGCACGCACCGAGCATTATCATGAGGGAACCATCCCGCTGCAGACCCTGCGCGCCGACATCGACTACGGTTTCTGGGAAGCCGCAACGACCTACGGCAGGATCGGTATCAAGGTTTGGATCTACAACGGCGAAGTCCTCAACGAGGTCAACAGACCGCGTGAAGCTCGCACCGAAAACCGCGGAAACCGCAGACCTCAGGGTGAGCGCAGAGAGCGCAGAGACGGCGACCGCAGACAGGGCGACCGTAGACCGCAGGGTGACCGCAGACAGGGCGATCGCAGAGGCGGCAGATTTGAGAAGCCGGAGTACAAGGGCGGCAACCGCATAGCCCGTCCCGCGCAGGCTCAGCAGCCGCAGGCAGAAAAAACACCGGCGGAGGGAGGCAATAAAGATGTTAATGCCTAAGAGAGTTAAGTACCGCCGCGTTCAGCGTGGCAGACTTAAAGGAAAAGCGTCCCGCGGCAATACTCTTGCCTACGGACAGTACGGTCTTGTCGCCGTCGAGCCGGCTTGGATCACCAGCCAGCAGATCGAGGCAGCCCGTATAGCTATGACAAGATATATCCGCCGTGGCGGTAATGTCTGGATCAAAGTGTTCCCCGATAAGCCGATCACCGAAAAGCCTGCCGAGACCCGAATGGGTTCCGGTAAAGGTTCACCCGAATACTGGGTGGCGGTCGTGAAGCCGGGTCGCGTACTGTTCGAGATGGACGGTGTTGCGGAAGCCGATGCACGCGAGGCTATGCGTCTTGCGGGCCATAAGCTCCCGATCAAGACCAAGTTCATGGTCGGTACGCCCAGTTCTAAAACTAATGCGGAGGGCTAAGCGATGAAAGCAGAAGAAATGAGAAAGATGGACGAAAAGCAGCTTAATGCCAAGCTCAAGGAGCTTAAGGGCGAGCTTTTCAACCTCCGTTTTCAGAACGCGATCAATCAGCTCGACAATCCGCACAGGATAAATGATGTCAAGCACGACATTGCCCGCGTTATGACCGTTCTCCGTGAGAAGAACGCCTGATAGGAGGATATGACAATGAGCGAAGAAAGAAACCTCAGAAAATCCAGAGTCGGTTATGTTGTAAGCGACAAAATGGATAAGACCGTCGTTATCTCCATCAAGGATAACGTAAAACACCCGATCTACGGCAAGATCGTTAAGCGTACCCTTAAAGTCCACGCCCACGACGAAAACAACGAGTGCGGCGTCGGCGATAAGGTCTCGATCATGGAAACCCGTCCGCTCTCGAAGACCAAGAGATGGCGCGTCGTCTCCGTCATCGAAAAGGCCAAATGATTGGCGAATACGTCGCAAATCGTATTGAATCAGGAGGAAATCAGAAGTGATACAGCAAGAATCAAGGATGACCGTCGCCGATAACACCGGCGCCAAAGAGCTTCTTTGCATCCGCGTTCTCGGCGGTACTGCCCGCAGATATGCAAATATCGGCGACATCGTCGTGGCGAGCGTAAAGAAGGCTGCTCCCGGCGGAATGGTGAAGAAGGGCGAGGTGGTCAAGGCCGTTATCGTCAGAAGCGTTCACGGCGTAAGACGCGCGGACGGTTCCTACATCAAGTTCGATGAGAACTCCGCCGTTATACTCAAGGAAGACAACACCCCCCGCGGCACCCGTATCTTCGGGCCTGTCGCAAGAGAGCTTCGTGAGAAGAACTTCATAAAGATCCTCTCACTCGCTCCCGAGGTTCTGTAAGGAGGAAAGCAGATGGCTAAGTTGAATATAAGAAAAGACGATACCGTTATCGTGCTTTCCGGTGATGACAAGGGCGCGAAGGGAAAGGTCATTGCGGTCTCTCCCGAGGAAGGCAAGGTCATCGTCGAGGGTGTGAATATCATCCACAAGCATGTCAAAGCCCGCAATCAGAACGATGAGAGCGGCATAATCGATGCCGAGGGCGCGATCTACGCCTCCAAGGTTGCTCTTGTCTGCACCAACGCAAAGTGCAAGAACAACGGCAAAGCCACAAGAGTCAAGAAGGTCGTTACCTACGATACCGACAAGAACGGCAAGAAGACCCGCGTCGTGACCCGCGTTTGCGCGGTCTGCGGCAGCAAACTTTGAGGAGGGATACGACAATGGCTAACATTAAAGAAATGTACAAGACAGAGATCGCTCCCGCTCTCATGAAAAAGTTTGAGTATAAGAGTACGATGCAGATCCCGAAGCTCGACAAGATCGTTATCAATGTCGGCACCAGCGATGCCAAGGATAATTCCAAGGTCATCGACAATGTTATCGCCGATCTGACCGCTATCACCGGTCAGAAGGCAGTCCCGACCTACGCCCGCAAGTCGGTCGCTAACTTCAAGCTCCGTGCCGGTATGAAGATCGGTGCGAAGGTCACTCTCCGCGGCGACATTATGTACGAGTTCGTAGACAGACTCTTCAACTTCGCACTGCCCCGCGTCCGTGACTTCAAGGGAATCAACCCCAATGCCTTCGACGGCAGAGGAAACTACTCCCTCGGACTTAAGGAACAGCTCATATTCCCCGAGATCGAATATGACAAGGTCGAGAAGATCCGCGGAATGGATATAGCCTTTGTTACCACTGCCCAGACCGATGAGGAAGCGCGCTACATGCTCTCTCTCATGGGCGCACCGTTTGCAAAGGACTAAGGAGGAGAAAGCAATGGCAAAGAAATCAATGATCCTGAAACAGCAGAAAGAGCAGAAATTCTCGACGAGAGAATATAATCGCTGCAAGATCTGCGGCAGACCCCACGCTTACCTCCGCAAATACGGCATATGCCGTATCTGCTTCCGCGAGCTTGCTTACAAGGGACAGATCCCCGGCGTAAGAAAGGCAAGCTGGTAATCCGCTTTCACGGCATCGCCGTGATGCAAAAAACTCCACTACCGGCAGGAAATTAATCTTAACAAAGTTGGATTTTACCACCGGTATGCCGCCGTTCAGCGAACGGCAGGCAAGAATAAAACTTGCATTAAGGAGGAGAAATACAATGCAAATGTCAGATGTTATCGCCGATATGCTCACTCGGATCCGCAACGCGAATGACGCGAAGCACGCTACCGTTGACATTCCGGCATCCAACATGAAGAAGGCTATCGCCGAGATCCTTACAAACGAAGGCTACATCAAGGGCTATCAGGTCCTCGACGACGGCAAGCAGGGAACGATCCGTGTTACTCTTAAATACGGAGCGAACAAGCAGAAGGTCCTTCGCGGACTCAAGAGAGTGTCCAAGCCCGGTCTGCGTATCTACGCCGGCTATGAGGATATGCCCAAGGTAATGAGCGGTCTCGGAATCGCGATCGTCTCGACCTCCAAGGGTCTTATGACAGACAAGCAGGCTCGCGCTGCAAAGATCGGCGGCGAAGTCCTCGCCTTTGTCTGGTAAGGAGGGAACGGATATGTCAAGAATAGGAAGAATGCCCGTTCACATTCCCGCAGGCGTCACCATTACCGTTGCCGACAACAATGTCGTTACGGTAAAGGGTCCCCTCGGAAGCCTTACTGAGGCTCTCTGCCCCAGAATGACCATCAAGCAGGAAGGCGATGTCCTTACCGTCGAACGCCCGTCCGATGACAAGGAAGACAGAAGCCTTCACGGCCTTACCCGCGCACTCCTCAACAACATGGTCGTCGGTGTTACACAGGGCTACTCCAAGCAGCTCGAGATCATCGGCGTCGGTTACAGGGTCGCACAGCAGGGCAAGACCATCACCTTCAACCTCGGCTACAGCCATGTGATAAACATCACCGAGCCGGAAGGTATCAAATTCGAGATCCCCAACCCCAACACGGTCATCGTCAAGGGTATCGACAAACAGGCAGTCGGACAGATGGCAGCTATCATCCGTTCCAAGAGACCGCCCGAGCCTTACCATGGTAAGGGTGTCAGATACACCGGCGAGCGTGTACGCCATAAGGCCGGTAAAGCCGGTGGCAAGGGCAAATAATGAAAGGAGTGGAATCAGATGATAACGAGAAAAGATTCTAATCGCGCGCGTCTCAAGAGACACGCCAGAGTCAGAGCCAAGGTCTCCGGAACAGCAGAGCGTCCGCGTCTGTGCGTCTACCGCTCGAACGCGAACATCAGCGCCCAGATCATTGACGATGTTAAAGGAATTACGCTGGCTTCCGCTTCGACGCTCGAAAAGGATTTTGAAGGCATCGGCAGCAACAAGGCAGCCGCAAAGAAGGTCGGCGAGACTATCGCCGAAAGAGCAAAAGCCAAGGGAATCACCGAAGTCGTTTTCGACAGAGGCGGCTATCTCTATCACGGACGAGTGTCGGAACTCGCTGAGGGCGCCCGCGAGGGTGGCCTGAAGTTCTGAGCTTCCGGTTTGCACTCTGTTCAACACACATTGAACAAATTAAGGAGTTAAAACATGGCTAAAAGATTAGATCCGGCAACCCTCGATCTCAGAGAAGATATGGTTGCCCTGAACCGTGTTTCCAAGACCGTTAAAGGTGGCCGTATCGCAAGATTTGCCGCAATCATGGTTGTCGGCGATGAAAACGGACACATCGGCGTAGGTCTCGGAAAGGCTGCTGAGGTTCCCGAAGCTATCCGCAAGGGCATCGAAGACGCAAAGAAGAATATGATAACCGTTTCTCTGAAGGGAACAACGATCCCTCACGAGGTCATCGGAGTTTACGGAGCCGGTAAGGTTCTGCTTAAGCCCGCTGCCCCCGGTACCGGTATCATCGCCGGTGACAAGGTCAGAAAGATCCTTCAGCTCGCCGGTATCAAGAACATCCGCGCAAAGTGCCTGCGCACCAATAACCCGACCAATGTGGTAAAAGCCACTATCGAAGGCCTGAAGCAGCTCCGCACGGCTGAAGAGGTCGCCGCGGCACGCGAGATCAGCGTCGATCAGGTCAAGGGCTAATAGGAGGCAGCGGAATGAAGAAAGTTACACTTATTAAAAGTCTGATCGCCAGCAAGCCCAATCAGAGAGCCACCGCGGCATCCCTCGGTCTGAGAAAGATCGGTGACAGCGCGACTCTTGCGGATGATGCGGTCCTCGCCGGCAAGATCAAGGTTCTTTCGCACCTCGTCAAAGTCGAGAATGTATGAGGAGGACGGAAAAATGAAAGAAATGAAACTTCATGAGCTCAGCCCCGCTGTCGGCTCGGCAAAAAAGCCCTTCAGAGTCGGTCGCGGCCCCGCGTCGGGTAACGGCAAGACCGCCGGTAAGGGTCACAAGGGTCAGAAGGCTCGCTCGGGCAATGTTCGTCCCGGATTCGAGGGCGGTCAGTTCCCGATCTACAGACAGCTCCCGAAGCGCGGCTTCAACAACAAGTGGGCTACAAACTATGTGATCGTCAATGTTGACGCGCTCAACGCCTTTGAGGACGGAGCGGTCGTAGACCTCGAAACCCTCCTGGCCAAGAAGATCGTCAGAAAAGAACTTGACGGACTTAAAGTGCTTGGCGGCGGCGAGCTTACAAAGAAACTCACCGTCAAGGCAACCGTCTTTTCAGCTACCGCAAAGGAAAAGATAGAAGCAGCAGGTGGAAAGACCGAGGTGGTATGAGATGTTTAAGACGCTTAAGAATGCATGGAAGGTTCCGGATATCCGCAAAAAAATAATATTCACTCTTGTGATATTGTTCGTTTTCCGCTTAGGCGCTTCAATTCCCGTACCCTTTATCAGCAGTGATGTCGCTTCATCGTTCAATAACGCTTACGGCGGCACGGTCCTTGGCTTTATGAGCGTCCTCTCCGGAGGCGCGCTCTCGCAGGCCACACTCTTCGCGCTCTCTGTCAACCCCTACATCACGGCACAGATCGTTATGCAGCTTCTCGCCATCGCCATTCCTCCGCTTGAGAAAATGTCGAAGGACGAGAAGGGCAGAAAGAAGATAGAGAAGATCACAAGATATGTCTCCATCGGTCTTTCGATTCTCACTGCGTGGGGCTATGCCGGACTGCTTGACGGTAACGGCTGGCTGAACTACAAGGGCGTTGTTGACAAGGCTTTTGCGTACGCGATCATCATCTTCTGTTTCTGTGCCGGCGCCTCTATCATTATGTGGCTCTGTGAGCTGGTAGACAGCAAGGGCATCGGAAACGGTGTTTCGGTCGTGCTTTTTGCAAACATTATCTCGCGTCTGCCCTCGATGGGCGTTACGCTCCTCGGCTGGGCATTCCCGGCATTCGTCAGCAAGTATATCTACAGACAGGGCGAGACCTCGCTTAAGACATTCGACGGCGCGGGACTTGCATGGGCTATAGTTTACTTCGTGTGCATTATCGGACTCGTCGTCCTCTCTGTCTGGTTCACCAACAGTGAACGCAGGATCCCGATCCAGTACGCAAAGCGCGTCGTCGGCAGAAAGATGTACGGCGGTCAGGGAACGAATCTTCCGATCAAGATGAATATGACCGGCGTTATGCCTATCATCTTCGCAAGCTCGATCATTTCGGTCCCCGCGACGATCTATGCACTGTTTGCCAGCAGAGCGGGTTGGTCTTCCGATCACGGCTTCGGCCTTGTGATCGACAAGTTCTTTGAGGCTGATACATGGACTTATATCGTCCTCTATCTCGTACTTCTTGTAGCGTTCTCGTACTTCTACACGATGATAACCTTCAATCCCGTGGAAGTCTCGAACAACATCAGAAGTCAGGGCGGCGCGATCCCCGGCATCCGTCAGGGTAAGCCTACCTCCGATTTCATCAAGAAGATACTTGACAGAGTGACCCTCATAGGCGCCGGCTTCCTCGGAATCGTCGCCTGTCTGCCTATGTTCGTCTCGATATTCACGAGCGATATGGGGAACCTTGCCTTCGGCGGATCCTCGCTGCTCATCGTTGTGGGCGTCGCACTTGAGACTGTTCGCACTCTCGAGGCACAGCTCGCTATGCGTAACTACAAGGGCTTCCTTGGATAATAGGTGAATATGAACATTATACTGTTGGGAGCGCCGGGTGCCGGTAAGGGTACCCAGGCAGAAAGAATTTCGGCAAAGTACAACATCCCGACAATCTCGACCGGAGAGACTCTCAGAGCCGCCGTCAAAAACGGCACTGAACTCGGACAGCGCGCAAAGTCCTATATGGACGCCGGCGCGCTCGTCCCGGACGAGGTAGTCATCGGGATAATCAAAGAATTTCTCTCTTCGGAAAAATGCAGGAACGGATTCATCCTTGACGGCTTCCCGCGTTCGATACCTCAGGCTGAGGCACTTGAGCGCACGGGCGTCAGGATAGATATGGTGCTTGATATCGAAGTCGACGATCAGAAGATCATCGACCGCATGAGCGGACGCCGCGTGTGTCCCGCCTGCGGAGCCTCGCATCATATCACGCACAATCCTCCCAAAGTTTCCGGCAAGTGCGACAAGTGCGGTAACGATCTTATGATAAGGAAGGACGACGCCCCCGAAACAGTCAAGGCGCGTCTTGAATCTTACCACGGCATTACGGAGCCTCTCAAGGACTTCTACGCCGCGAAGGGACTTCTGACCGTCGTTGAAGGTCAGGATAAGGTCGAGGATACCTCAGCACTCGTCGATGCGGCATTGAGCCGTTTGAAATAATGATACAGATCAAGAATCCGGAGCAGATCAAAGCAATGAAGGAAGCCGGCAGGATCACGGCAGAGGGGATGGAGCTTGCCATCGAAAATGTCCGTGAGGGGGTCAGCACAAAGCATCTCGATAAGATCATCCGTGAGTATTACGAGAAGTGCGGCGCAAGACCGTCCTTCCTTCATTACGGCGGTTTTCCCGCCAGTGCCTGCATATCTGTGAACGACGAGGTCATTCACGGAATACCGAGTCCTTCGCGGATCCTGCAGGAAGGCGACATCGTGAAGATCGATGTCGGGGCCTGCTATCACGGCTACCACGGTGACATGGCGCGCACTATTGCGGTCGGCAAAGTCAGCGATGAGGCAAAGCTCCTGATAGAGGTCACAAAGCAGAGCTTCTATGAGGGCATCGCACAGCTCAAACCGGGCAACCGCCTCGGCGACCTCGGTCATGCTGTCGATTCCTATGTGAAGAAGTTCGGCTTCAGCACGGTAAAGCGCTATGTGGGTCACGGTATCGGGCAGGCAGTCCATGAATCTCCCGATGTTCCTAACTACGGTACTCCCGGTCGCGGCGTTCGCGTCTGCACCGGAATGGTCATTGCCGTCGAACCGATGGTGAATGTCGGTACCGATGAGGTCCGTGAACTCAGCGACGGCTGGACGGTCAAGACCGCCGACGGTAAGCTCTCGGCTCATTATGAGAACACTGTGGCGATCCTTCCGGACGGCGTGCTGATACTGACGCAGGTATGATCGTATTGTTATTTCAGAGGAGGGATTATTCTGTCTAAGGACGATTTCATCGAATTTGAAGGCACGGTCGTTGAGGCTATGCCCAACGCCGTCTTCAAGGTTAAGCTGCCGAACGGTCATATCGTGACCGCTCACATATCGGGTAAGCTCAGAATGAACTATATCCGTATCCTGCCGGGTGACCGCGTGACTGTCGAGGTCTCGGTTTACGACCTCGATAAGGGACGCATCACATGGCGGGCAAAATAAGGTAAACTAAGAAAGGAATGGTATTACAAAATGAAAGTTAAGCCATCCGTCAAAAAGATCTGCGACAAGTGCAAGATCATCAAAAGAAAAGGCCGCGTAATGGTCATCTGCGAGAATCCCAAGCACAAGCAGAGACAGGGCTGAGCGCCTTGTTCATAATTGAGAGGAGAATAACAGAATGGCTCGTATAGCAGGTGTTGATATACCCAACAACAAGCGCGTCGAAATCGCCCTGACTTATATCTACGGCATCGGACGCACAAGCTCGAACAAAATACTTGCCAAGACAGGCATCAATCCCGATACCCGCGCCAAGGACCTTACCGAGGCAGAGGTGGCAAAGCTCCGTGACGAGATCGAAGCCAACTATCATGTCGAGGGCGACCTCCGCCGTGATGTTGCGCTGAACATCAAGCGCCTCGTTGAGATCAACTGCTACCGCGGTATCAGACACAGAAAAGGTCTTCCGGTAAGAGGTCAGAGAACCAAGACCAACGCGAGAACCAGAAAAGGTCCCGCAAAGACTATTGCGAACAAGAAGAAATAAAGGAGCGTTAAGATGGCTAAAGCAGGAACAACCACTAAAAGGGTTATCAAGAAACGCCGCGAAAGAAAGAATATTGAGAAGGGTCAGGTCCATATCCGCGCCACTTTCAATAACACCATCGTTACCGTTACGGATATGCAGGGTAACGCGATCTCGTGGGCGTCTGCGGGTGAACTCGGATTCAAGGGTTCAAGAAAGTCCACTCCGTACGCGGCTCAGTCAGCGTCGGAAACTGCTGCAAGAGCGGCTACCGAACACGGCCTGAAGACCGTTGAGGTTTTCGTAAGAGGTCCCGGCCCCGGACGCGAATCGGCGATCCGTGCGCTTGAGACCGTGGGGCTTCAGATCACTATGATCAAGGATGTTACCCCGGTTCCGCACAACGGCTGCCGTCCGCCTAAGCGCAGACGCGTCTAATCATTTACGGAGGTTAAAACATTATGGCAAGATATACAGGTCCTGTTTGCAGACTCTGCCGCAGAGAAGGCACCAAGCTCTTCCTTAAAGGCGAAAGATGTATGACGGGCAAATGCGCCCTTGACCGCAGAAGCACTGCTCCCGGTCAGCACGGTGCAGCTAACAAGAAGGTCAAAGAGTACGGCATGCAGATGAGAGAGAAGCAGAAAGCCAAGAGATACTACGGCGTTCTCGAGAAGCAGTTCCTCAACTACTTCAAAGAGGCTGACCGCAAGGAAGGTATCACCGGCGAAAACCTTCTCAAGCTGCTTGAGTGCCGCCTCGACAATGTCGTTTACAGAATGGGTATGGCTGAGAGCCGCAAGGAAGCCCGCCAGCTCGTTCTTCACGCACACTTCCTCCTCAACGGAAAGAAGGTCAACATTCCTTCAATGCTGATAAAGGTCGGCGATGTCATTACCGTAAATCCGACGAGCAAGAACTCCCCGAAGTTCAAGGAGCTTGTCGAGGGTATCGACAGCAAGCTCTGCCCGAAGTGGCTCGAAGTTGACAAGGAAAACATCACGGCGAAGGTTATCGCTCTTCCGTCGAGAGAAGACATCGACTTCCCGTTCGAAGAGCAGCTCATCGTCGAGTTGTACTCCAAGTAAACCGCCGGCAGGCGCAGGGAAAAAGTCTTTTCTTACGCTTGCGAAAAAGCCCCGGAATCCGCAGCTTATTATAATTTGAAGGAGGGTTTACTAAAAAAATGATAGAGATACAGAAGCCCGATATTAAGACCGAGGTCCTGAGCGAAGACGGCAGCTACGGCAGATTTATCGTAGAGCCGCTCGAGCGCGGTTACGGTATAACCCTCGGCAACTCGCTGCGCAGGATACTGCTCAGCTCGCTGCCCGGTGTTGCCGTTACAAGCATAAAGCTCGACGGTGTGCTTCACGAATTCTCGACTATCCCCGGTGTCAAAGAGGACATTACGGAGATCGTTCTGAATGTGAAGGGCATCACCGCAAAGCTCCATGGAACATCGCCTAAGATCGTCATAATCGATGTGACGGGTGACCGTGAGATCACCGCGGGTGATATAAAGCAAGACTCCGATATCGAGATCCTCAATCCCGAGCATCACATAGCGACGCTCAGCGGAAACGAGAGATTCTATATGGAGCTTACCTTTGATCACGGTCGCGGATATGTTTCGCAGGAACGCAACAAGCAGATCCACCAGCAGGGAAGTGCTATGTCCTCTCCTATCGGAACGATCTTTACGGACTCGATCTACACGCCGGTCTACAATGTGAACTATACGGTCGAAAATACCCGTGTCGCAAATGTGACCGACTATGACAAGCTCACGCTCGAAGTCAAGACCAACGGTACGATTTCGGCGAAAGAGGCGATCTCTCTCGGCGCCAAGATCCTCAACGAGCATCTCAACTTGTTTGTTGAACTTTCGGATGAAGCGAAAAAGACCGAGATAATGGTCGAACGCGAAGAGACCAAAAAAGAGAAGGTTCTTGAGATGACCATTGAAGAACTTGACATGTCGGTTCGCAGCTTCAATTGTCTGAAACGCGCAGGAATCGACACGGTGGAGGATCTCACCAACCGTACCGAGGAGGACATGATAAAGGTCCGCAACCTCGGCAAGAAATCACTGGAAGAAGTTATCCAGAAGCTGCATTCGCTCGGACTCGACCTCAAAAAAGAGGAAGAGTGAGCGGGTGTGACAAAGAACCAATGAAGGAGGGAATTTAAGATGCCCGGTACAAGAAAACTCGGCAGACCGACTGAGCATAGAATGGCTATGCTTCGCGGTCTTACGACATATCTGCTCGAAAACGGTTCGGTGGAAACTACACTGACCAGAGCAAAAGAAGTCCGCTCTCTTGCCGAAAAGATGATCACTCTCGGTAAGAAGAACACTCTTGCAAGCCGCCGTGCCGCACTCAGATTCATTACCAAGGAGGATGTGGTGACGAAGGTCTTCACCGAACTTGCTCCGAAGTATGAGGACAGAAACGGTGGTTACACCCGCATTTACAAGGTCGGTCCCCGTAGAGGCGATGCCGCCGAAATGGCGATCATCAAACTCGTTGACTGAACATTTTAACCGAAAAAACTCACCCACCTGCTTTCGCAGGTGGGTGAGTTTTTGTTATATAGAAAAAACACCCGACGGTTATTTACCGTCGGGTGTTCGTTTTTTTTGTTTACTCAGTCGCTCACATAGGGGAGAAGAGCTACCTGTCTTGCGCGCTTGATGGCGTTATTAAGCTCTCTCTGATGCTTTGCGCAGGTACCCGAGATCCTTCTCGGATTGATCTTGCCTCTCTCGGAGACGAATCTTCTCAGACGGGCAACATCCTTATAGTCGATGTAGTCGACTTTTCCCGCACAGAATTCGCAAACCTTTTTCCTCTTACGGTTGGGGCGGAAGCTGCGGGCGTTATCATTTGTTTTATCCATGATACTTTATCCTCCAATAATTCAGAACGGAAGGTCGTCGTCGGTTTTGAGTTCCTCAAAATTCGGAGCGGCGCCAGCCGGTGTTGAGTATGCCGGAGCCGATGCACCGGCGTTGTTGTACGAATCGGGTGAGTAGGACCCCTGCGCCGACGCGTCGGCACGGCTGTCCACAAAGTAGACCTCGTCAGCGACAATATCGGTCGCGTATCTCTTGTTGCCCTGCTGATCCGTCCATGTACGGTTCTGGATCGTTCCTATAACGAAGATCGAAGAACCCTTGTGATAGTAACGGACGACATGCTCGGCGAGAACGCGCCATGCTGTCACATTGAAGAAGTCGGTAGAGGGCTGCTGATTATCGTTTGAGCGGAATCTGCGGTTTACGGCGATAGAGAAAGACGCCACCTGTATTCCGTTCGGGGTCTGCTTAAGTTCGGGATCGGCAGTCAGGCGACCACCGAGCATGACCTTGTTAAGGTTGAAGTTAGCCACAACAGTATCCTCCTGAATTTTTTAAATCCGGCTCTGATTATTCAGCGTCGGTCGTTGTCTCGGCGGCAACGGCTTCCTCGGTAGCGGCAACCTCTTCGGTCGCGGGGGCTTCCGTGGCGGCAGCGGTCTCTTCGACGACGGGAGCTTCGTGCTTTACAGCCTCAAACTCCAGCTTTACGATGAGCGAGCGCATAATGCTCTCATCGATGTTGTAGTTGCGGTCAAGCTCGCTCGGGAAATCCGGCGCGGACTTGAAAGTAGCGACGACATAGTATCCTTCCGGCTTATCGTTGATAGGGTATGCGAGGCGGCGTTTGCCCCATTCATTGACCTCAACGAGTTCGGCATTGGCGGATATCATGTCTGTGAACTTGCTTACGGTTGCCTTAACGCCCGCTTCGCCGGCATCAAGGTCAACAATAAACATTGTTTCGTAAGAATTGATAACCTTTTCCATATTTACCTCCCTATGGACATCAGCCCGTCCGCATTAAAAGTAAGAATTTACGAACGGGAAGGAGACGGGCGATCAGCCCGTACCAAGATGTAATTATACCACAAAGCACTCCGTATGTCAATAAAAAACAAAATTATTTTTTGACTTTACAGAAAAAATCTTGATTTTCGCGCGTGATATGTTATAATAGGTTGATAAGACAGAAAAGCAGTCCTTTTCATGGGCATAAAAAGTTTTAAAAAAAAGGGGGGAACTTTTATGGCAAAAAAGAAAAATCCGGAGTTCAAGATACCGCGCAGGAAAAAGAATCTGCCTGCGGTATTGCTTATCGCCGTCCTGCTGATAGCGGCGCTCGTATGTGTGCTTATGGCGCTCGACACCGCGGAGATAATATATGTTCCTTGGTTCCACATGAGCGGGAATTCCTACACGGTCACGGAGGGGACGATCGAGGTACATATGATAGATGTTGGGCAGGGCGACAGCATACTTATCATGGCGCCGAAGGGCAATGTGCTTATCGACGCGGGTGACGAATCGGCAGAGGGCGACCTGCGCGCCTACCTTGACAGTATGAAGATAGAGAAGATAGACTATCTGATCCTGACTCATCCCGACGCCGACCATATAGGAAGCGCCGACATGGTCGTCAACACATACAGCGTCGGAAGCGTTATGATGGAGCCTTATACATACACCTCGAAGACACAGACATACAAAAACCTTGAGACGGCGATAGAGACTCGCAGCGTTACCACGATAGATCCGTCCCCGAACGATGTTTATTCGCTCGGAGACCTTCACATAACGATCCTCGGGCCTCTTGACACCTACAAGGATGACAAGAACAACAACAGCATAGTTGCAAGGCTCGATTACGGCGAGACCTCGTTTATGATGACGGGAGATGCCGAGAAGAAATCTGAGAAGGCTATGATCTCGCAGTACGGGCTTACCGGAAAGCTCAGATGCAATGTCCTCAAGGTAGGACATCACGGCTCGACGACCTCGACCTCGGAGGACTTTCTCTCGTCGGTAAAGCCGCAGATAGCGATAATCTCGTGCGGGGAGGGCAACAAGTTCGGGCATCCGAAGCAGGAGACGCTCGACAAGCTTGCCGCCGCAGGCGTGACGGTCTACCGCACCGACAAGGTCGGGACGATAATACTTATCAGTGACGGCAAGAAGGTCACATACAAAGCCTCTTCTGTCGGTTAGCAGTCGACGAGGGATACGGGAGATACGAAGGATGCGTGGGAAACCTTCTCCGAAAGAAGGTTTCCCCGAGTTTCTCGTATCTCCCGTTTTCCTGCACAAAGGCATTATTTACGGGAGGATAATATCCTCACCTACGAATCTTTTTTCAAGTTCTTTGGGGGCGTATTTCCTCACCTACGGTGAGGATAGACTTTCTCGAAAGAAAGTCCCCCACATCTCTCGTATCCCCGTCGCGTTCCTCGTATCCTTCGTATCCTTAGTGCCTTTACAGCGCTGCTAAGGCGTGTTCGTAACGCGGCATAAGCCACTCGTAAGCCTCAGCCGAGAAGTGGCGGTTCGATGCCTCGCCCCTTACGATGCCCTCGTCCATCCACGCAAGATGCGCCTTGTTCGAGAATGATATTCCGCTGTTGTAGTAGTTGTTGAAGCAGGGGACAGACCTGTTGCGGCAGACCTTTTCCATCGCAAGCACATAGTCGATGTCGCAAAGCCCGAGGTCGTTCGGGTTGCGGCGACGGTCGTAGTTCGTCATAAAGAGCATACGCGCCTTCGGATACTTCTCCGAAAGTCCGTCGATCATTATGTTGAGCGCTCCGCAGAATTCGTGAGGGTCGGTGCTGTCGACCTCGCCGAGCGGGACATTGAGACGCTTGTCGTTCGCTCCGCCGAGTACGACGACATAATCGGCGCCGTCCTCCATATCGGCATAGCGTATGCACATGGGGACAGAGGATTCGTTCACTCCCGCGGGGCGGATCGCAACGGTGTTCCCGTTGATGCCGTGATTGTAGAGGGTCATATTGTGCTTTTTCGCAAGCATTTCAAGCCATGTGTTGCCCTTGCAGTCCTTGTTGCCGCGGAAGAGCGAATCGCCTATGGCGACTATCGTTTTGCCGTTCAGATTTTCACATTCCATAGTTTTTTTGACTCCGTTTCAGTTATTTCTTGCCTTCGTCGGCCTTTGCTATCTCGGCAAGGCAGGGAAGGAGGTTTGCTCTTTCAGCCTTTGTGTAGCTGTTTTCGGCGCCGGTCGTCGGGTTCCAAAAATATTGGTAGCAGAAGTAGGCGACGCCCGTGCATTTGTCGGTCTCGGTCGCGCGGATGAGGCACCGGAGAAGGACATCCTTGTTTTCTATCCATTCTTTCGAGCCGGTACCCGCGTATTTGTCCTCGGTACCCTGCGCGCCGCTGACAGCCTTTCCGAGCGTCATTCCGATAATGAGGCTCACGCTGTCCTCCTTTATGATGCCGCTCCACTTGTCGGCGGTCTTATCGAAGGCGCAGGTCTTGTGTTCAAAGCCGAAGTATATCTGCGGGCAGATATAGTCGATATATCCCTTGTTCGCGCACCATGTGTAGATGTCGGCGTACTGCGAGTTGTAGACATTGTCGATGTTTCCGGCGGGGCTTATGCCGAAGGTCACATTCTTCCCGTCGGCTTTCGAGATGCTGTAAAGTCCCGCGACGAGGGTGTTGATATTTGCACGCCTCCAATCGGCAAGGCTCTTTCCGTTGCCGTATTCACTAAACGCCGAGGAATCGAATGAGGCATCCTTCGTCGGGTAGAAGTAATCGTCCATATGAAGCCCGTCTACGGGGTATTTTGTGAGTATCTCGGCGGCTCCGTCAAGGATAAGCTGCCTGACCTCGGGGTAGCCGACATTGAGGTAGACCTGCGAATTTACGGTCGGCAGGTACTTTGCACGAAGAGTCTCATCGTCCCACCATTTGCGGACGGTGTATTTTTGATCGAGCTTCACGATCTCGGAGGTCTTCATAGCCCGCATGGGGTTTATCCACGCATGTACGAGAAGTCCGCGGTCGTGCGCTTCTTTGACGATGATAGCGAAGGGATCGTAGGCAAAGTCGTTTCCGTAAGCGCCGACGACATAGGACGACGGGGCGTAGTATTCGGAGGGATACATGCTGTCGGCATTCGGCCTGACCTGCACTATCACATTGTTTATCCCGATGCTCTTGCAGTTGTCAAGCACGCGGGTGATGTTTTTTCTGAAGGTCGCCTCGTCAGCCTGCCCCGACGATGAACCGTAGACCGGACTGAGGTCGAACTGCGAGAGCCACATCGCACGGAAGGGAAGGCTTCCGGCTTTTATTTCGGATCTTTCCACGACGGTATAAAGCTCCTTATCCGTTTTTATTTCGCTGAGTGTGCCTTTTCCCTCGTAGAGAGAGAAGAAGTAATCCACGGCGGCGTCGAGTCCCGCCTTGTCGTTTGCCGTGAGGATGAGCCGTTCGCCGATGACCGTGACTATGTAGCCTCCGTAGCCGAGGGCAGAGCGGTCGACCTTTGCTATGTCCTTATCACGAGAGGTTATGCCGATAAGGATCTCTTTTTCTTCGACGGGGTTGTCTTTCCAATCGGTCGTGACCGGAAGGGTCTTGCCGGTGAGTGCCTTGAGCCTTTCGTTGAAGGAGATAGCCGCCGCTGTCTCATAACTGTCCTTCGAGCCGTCGGGGCGGACTATTTTGTAGTCGCTCTTGCCGTCGGAAAGCAGGGTCAGTGAGTTCTCCGCCTCGGTCTCGGCGGTGGTCGTTACATCGTCGGACGGTGAGCCCGAGTCCTCTGTTACAGCCGTCGTTGTGCCGTTCGGGTCACCGCCGGTCGTACAGGAGAAGAGAGCGAACAGCATAAGGCACGCAAGGAATAATGAAAAGAATCTTTTCATACGGGTCTCCTTTCAGGAGTTATTTTGTCTTGCGTCAAAGTTTTTCACGATAGTATCGTAGGAAATGCCGTATTTTTCGGCTATGTCGCGGGCGTAGCTCTTTCCGTCGGGCTTCCTTCTGTATATCTTGAAGGATCTTTGCCCCGTTTCCATACCTGCGACAAGGGTATCTATCATCGCACCGCCGGACTCCTTCGCGCGGGCGTTGATCTCGTCAAGCTCGGCGGCGAGCTGATGCAGGTGGGTCGAGAAGAGGCAGCGGCAGCCCACATGGCTGAGCGCGCCGAGTACCTCCGCGGCAATGTAGGATGCCTCGTAGGCTCCCGTCGAGGAGAAGGATTCGTCCATCAGAACGAGCGAATAAGGCGTCACGACCTCGAATATCTCACGCAGACGGTCACATTCCTCACCGAGCCTTCCCTTGTCGATCGTATCCTCGGCACCCGTGGGGAAGTGAGTGAATATCGCGTCGACTGGGCTGATCTTCGCTTCCTCGGCGGGAATGAACATTCCGAGCTGGAGCATCACCTGCGCAAGTCCGAGGGCGCAGGTCACGACCGATTTTCCTCCGCGGTTGGGACCCGTGAGGACATAGATCGTGGCGTTCTCGTCAAAGTAAAGGTCGTTCGGCACGATCTGCCCCTCGATCTTGAGCGCCACGCAGGGGTTGTAGAGCGCCTTCGCGGCGAAAGCCTTTTCTTCCATCGGGCGGATGTCGGGCTTTATCAGCGGGTATCCGCGGTCGCGCAGGCGCCGGAGCATTTCCGTTCCCTTTACGAAGAATTCGATCTCGGGCATAAGGTTGAGCAGAAAGTCGGTGTTTTCAAGCACATAGGACTGCACGATCTTCTTCCACGAGCGGAGAGAGGACTTGTAGACATCGTTTATCGCCGAATTGAAGGCGAGCGAGAGTGCCGTTTTCTGATTCTCGTTCTGCTTTTTGCCGAAGGGAACGAGCTGTGCGATGCAGGTGTACTCGTCGTCCTTGAAATTGAAGCGCAGTATCTTTTCAAGCACATCTCCCGAGCGGAAGGGCTTCGGGTTTACCGAGAGGACGCCCGCCTCGGTCGGACGGAGCTGCGCGTCAAGGTTTACGCCTATCGTGACGCTCTTTATATCCCTGACACGGTTCGTAAGCTCGTTCAGCTTCTTGTTGAGCTGAGAGTAGTAATCGCTTCCGGCAAGCTCGGCGATCCTGTCGGCAAGGGTGGTCAGAGCCTTGCCGTGAAGGTTCCCGCGCACCTCCGAAAGTCCCTCGTTGAGGGTGTCTATGCTTGATATGTAAAGCTCAATCTCGGTTATGCTCGTAAGGTAGGAGTTCGTATCTCCGCTGTCGGATTCGAGGCGGCGAAGCTCCATAATGTCGCCGAGTATCGGGATGAGACGGTTAAGGGTCTTTGACACGCTCTCGTTCTCGAGCATATCGCCGAAGGTATCCATCCTGTATTTTATGACCTCCGGGTCGGTCGTCGTGAATTCCGAAAGCTCGCGGTTCTTGAGGTCGAATATTTCGAGAAGCCCAAGCTCGTCAAGCGCGAACATATCTATATCGGGCATATCCCCGCCGCTGTAATGGCGGCGTGCGCTCTCGGCATCGGGGTAGAGAAGGCTGAAATTAGTGAAATCCATTTTTTCGGTTCCTTTTTATCGTACTTGCCCGCCTATTCGGGCTTGATCTTTGAGAGGGGGTTATGCTCCATAGCCGCCTGCATATTGCGGTCGGAGACATGGGTGTATATCTGTGTCGTGTTGAGCTGCTCATGTCCGAGGATGTCCTTGAGGACGCGGACATCGACCTCGCCGCTCTGATACATGAGGGTCGCAGCGGTGTGGCGGAGCTTATGTACCGAGAGGTGGCGCGAGCCGTAGCCCGCCGCATCAAGGTATTTGTAGACCATCCACTGCACCGACTGAACGCTCATCCTCCTGCACTGTTGTGAGAGAAAGAGCGCCTTTTCGTTTACCGACTTGTACTTTTCTCCGAGCCGCTCGGGAAGGTATTCGGCAAGAGATGCCCGGCATGCCTCGTTGAGGTATATGATGCGTTCCTTCGAGCCTTTTCCGACGACACGCAGCGAGCGAAGCTCTGGGTCAAGGTCGGTTATGTTGATCCCGACAAGCTCCGACACACGCATACCGCAGTTGAGAAAAAGCGTCACTATCGTGTAGTCGCGGATCTTGTTGCGCTCGCTCGGGTAGCTCTTCACGGTGTCGAGCAGGTGAAGGCTCTCCTCGAGCGTGAGAAATTTCGGAAGGCTTTTTTTCGCCTTCGGAGTCTCGATGTCGACGGCGGGATTTGTCTCGAGCAGGTGGCGCTTGACCGTGAGGTATTTGAAATAAGCCTTTATCGCCGAGAGCTTTCTCGCCTTTGCGCGGCTGCCGTTGCCGCGGACGCTTCCGGTGTACATAAGGAATTCGTATATGTCCTCCGTAGTTATCGAGGACACGAAGTCAAGTCCGATCGTACTCAGGTCGGTTTTTTCAAATTCCTCCGAATCGGGAGAGATGCCGTTTCTCACAGCCGTGAGGTAGCGGAAAAAGGTGCGGAGGTCGAGAACATATTCTCCGACCGTTTTTTCGGAACAGCCCTGTATTGCCGCCTTGTAGTTTGCAAATTCGCGTACCGAGGGCGGCATAGTCGGTAATTCGTCGCGGTATGGCACCTTTCATCACTCCTTTTTCAAGTGTAAATTTTTATCGTGCGGACTTTACACTTAACCAATTATATATTATAATATAAAAGCACTTTAATGTCAATAAGAAAGCAGGTGTGTGCGTGAAAAACGAAAACAGCTTTTTCGGGCGCTACTCATATACGATGGTGAGGCTTTTCCTCAACCAGTTTGCGATAGGGCTCTTCGGCGCGGTCATAACCCTTGCGCTGTCGAAGATCGGCGGAGACAACGAGACTCTTTCGGACACCGTCATGATAGTCGCGAGCGCTCTTGCGACGATTTTTTACCTTTTTCTCACCTATACGACGATATGGCCCGTCGGCGGAAAGGACAGAATATCCTCCGATGCCGGAAAGCTCAGCGTTATGCCGATGCGCGGCGTGCTGATCTCGCTTATCGCAAATGTCCCGGGGCTTGTCGTTGCGATCCTTTATACGATATCCGAATTCGCCGGTCAGACGGGTATGAAGCTGGCTATGCGGGTCGTGACGCTTTTCCTCAACGGAATGTATTACGGACTTCTTGCCGGTGCGCCCGCGGGGGCTGCCGATGAGGCGAAGCTGCTCAATTATTGGTGGATGTATTTTCTGGTGCTTCTGCCGGCGATAATAGTCACCGGTGTGGGGTATTACCTCGGAACGCGGAATTTCCACCTGACGAAGATGCTCGAGCATCAGTATCCCGATTCCGACAGGGATATAAAAAACAAGAAGGACTGAATACGGAATATTACAACAAATGCGGCACCGCTTGGTGCCGCATTTGTTGTATAATACAGGTCGTTCGTCATTGGAAATCGTTTGGCGCTTTTTCTTTTGCCTTTAGCAGGCACAAAAGAAAAAGCTAAGCAAAAAGAAAATGCCGTTGAGGGGATTTCGCCGCCTGCGGGCGACGACCAAAGGCTCTGCCTTTGGAAACCGCAAGCCTTTAAAAAGGCTTGACCTAAACTTTCAAAAAGGCTAAAAGTGAAGACTTTTCGCTCTGCGAGCGTTCGGCTTAACGGTGCGTTTACTCTGTAAGTGAGCTTTGCCTTAAGGTTAAACGGCTTTTGCCCTTGTCTCGGGACAGAATTTTCCCCCGCGGGGGAAAATTCCGGTGGATTTTGCCCGAGGGCGAGTAGGTGATGCTTGCAT
>CAKXXW010000021.1 GCA_934378145.1 uncultured Eubacteriales bacterium | reverse complement strand
GGTTAAACGGTCAAAATCCTTGTCTCGGGACAGAATTTTCCCCCGCGGGGGAAAATTCCGGTGGATTTTGCCCGAGGATGAGAAGGGGATGCTTGCATACCCTTGAGTCCTCGGCAAAATCCACCAAAGTTTTGCCGTAGGCAAAATGCCGCGAGACAAATCTTTACTTCCGTAACCCGCCGGCAAATTCTTTGAAGGGTTCGGGAAACTTTCTTCTAAGAAAGTTTCCCGTGGCTCCCGTATTCCTGTAACCTCAGGCGTCGGCGAGTTTTCTCACCATGAGGTCGAGCATATCTTCCTGTTCCTCTATGCTCTCTACCAGCTTAAACTGATTTCTGGCGCGGACAAGGTTGTGCTCGGGGTACTCGGTCCTGAAATAGGTATCTCCCGAGAGATAGTCGGTGAGAAAGCGGATGCCGGTCTCGAAGGTCAGGATCGCAGCAGCCTGCGGAAACGCCAATATCTCCGTCCGGGTCGCCGCGCCGTGAAGTCCCTTCACATAGCCCTCGGCAAAGGCGGCGAACATCTCGGGAAGGAAGCGAACCTTCCGGAGATCGGCTTCATCCTCCTTCGCGGACGAGGCGCCGAAGCGCACGGCGTCCCCGAAGTCGTAGAGCAGCGAGCCGGGCATGACCGTGTCAAGGTCGATGACGCAGAGCCCCTCTCCCGTCTCGCGGTCAAGTATCACATTGTTGAGCTTCGTGTCGTTGTGCGTCACGCGAAGCCTGAAATCCCCGTATGCGATCCCGCGGGGGATGAAGATGCAATAACTATGCTCCTCGCGCGTATATGCAAAATGCAGCTCGCTTTCGACCGATGCCGCGCGCCCTGCCACATCTTCCGATGCCGCCTTCATAAGGTCTTCATACCTCTTCTCGGTGTTGTGGAAGTCCTTTATCGTCTCAAAAAGGCTTCCGGCATCGAAATCGGCAAGGTATGACTGAAATTCTCCGAACGCTACCCCCGCCTTCGTAAACACCCCGAGCGAGTCGCAGGTGTTCAGGCACACGCCGTCGATGTAGCGGTAGGCTCTCCAATATTCCCCCTCGTCATCGGTGTAAAAGTTCTTTCCGGTGTCCGAGTCAAGGAAGCTGAGAACTCCGCGGTCGGGATCCTTCCCCTCTTCTATGAGCTTTTTCCTTATGTGCGAGGTCACGACGGCGATGTTCGCCATCACCTCTTCGGGGCGGGTGAAAACATTCTTGTTTATCTTCTGGAGGACGAAACGGCCGTCCTCCGAGTTTACAAAATAGGTGCTGTTTATGTGTCCGCTGCGGTTTTCCTCAAGGGTAAAGTCCTTCCCTCCGAAGAAATGCGCCACAGTCGCCCTTATCTTTTCGGGTGTGTTCATTTCCAAAGCCTTTCCGGGTACTCTCCGGCTTCGATCAGCTTATGTATCTCGCGGACGACCCTCTCTTTATCCTCGTGATAGGTCACGCCGAGCCACCTTGAATCGGTGCGGCAGACCTTTACCTTTGCCTTGCCCTCGCGTATCATTCCGAAGACCGCCGCAGGGTAGTAGAATTCGGCACGCAGGTCGTCGCCCTTCTCGTCAAGGAAGTCTTCAAAATACCTTCCGATATGCGTGAAAACATCGGGCGTGAATCCGAAACAGTTCATCGACACAGTCGTGTCAAGCCCTATCGGAAAGACCTTTCCGTCCTCCTCGTAAACGGCGCCGTCGCCCGAGCGGTATATCTTCGTCCTCTCGACGATCGAGAGAAGCTCGCCGTTCTCCGAGACCTCGCACTGTCCCCTTGAAACACTGCCGTTTTCGGTAAGTGTCCCCGAGAGCTGATAGCCGACCATGCAGCCGTCGGCAACACCGTCCCTCGTCCTAGCCGTCGAAAGGCACGACGCAAGGCGCATAAAGGCATCGCACCCGTAAAAATCGTCGGCGTTTATCGCGGCGAAATTGTCGCTGACAAGCTCACGCGCCGCAAGAAGCGCCTGACCCGTTCCCCACGGCTTGACTCTCCCCTCCGGAGGCTTTCTGCCGGAGGGAAGGTCACATATATCCTGAAATGCGTATTCCGTTTTTATGAAAGGCTCGATCCTTTTGCCTACCGTGCTTCTGAAATCCTCGCAGTTTTCCTTTTTCACGACGATGACGACCTTGTCAAACCCCGCGCGAAGGGCATCGTAGACAGAAAAATCTATGATGAACTCTCCGTCCGCGGCGATAGGGTCTATCTGCTTCATTCCGCCATAGCGCGAACCCATTCCGGCGGCAAGTATCACGAGCGTCATGTCAGTCGTCCTTACCCGCGACGCTCATTCCGCGGACCAGCACCGAGGGTGCGCCGAAGACGGTCAGTCCGCCCGGGATACCGTGTCCCGTCTTGTTTCCGACGGCGGCGATGTCCTTGAGCAGAGTGTAGAAATTCCCCGCCACCGTGAAGGTCTTCACGGCTTTTGCCTTCTTTCCGTTCTCAAGCGTGAAGCCCTCGCTCTGGAGCGAGAAATCTCCCGTAACGGCGTCGGCTCCGGCGTGAAGTCCGCTGAAATCCTTTATATAGATGCCGTTTCCGGCAAGGCTCATAAGCTCCTCCTCAGAAGTCTCTCCCGGCTCGATGAAGAAGGCATACGGGCTGACCGCGACGGGGGCGGAATAGCCTCCCTTGCTCGCGTTGCCGGTGCTTTCGACTCCTGCCTTTGCCGCAGTCTCACGGTTGTGGAGCAGGGTCTTGAGGACTCCCGCCTCGACGACCGACTTTCTCTTCGCGGCGACGCCCTCGGCATCGAAGAAGGTCTGCGCCGGCAGTCCCTCTCTCATCGGGTCGTCGGTGATGTTGACTATATCTGCGGCGATCTTCTCGCCCTCTTTGCCCGCGAGCATCGAGAGTCCGAGCTGCGCGTTCTTCGCCGAGAAGACCGAGCTGAACGCCGACAGGAGCGAGGTCATCGCGTGTGCCGAGATGACAAGGTCGTATTTGCCCGAAGGTACCGTTCCCGCACCGAGCATCTCTTCGGCACCCGTCACAGCCTTTTTCGCGAAGGCGGAAGCATCGAAGCCTTCCTTTACTTCTTCAAATTCAAAGTTGTTCTCACTGTTCTCGCCGTCGCGCACGACAGCCTCCGCATACACGATATTGAGTCCGTAGGCGTTCGACAGATCGAGTCCGTGCGAGTTGACGAGCCTTACATTCACTCCGGCGGAGAGCGCATAGCTCTGCGTTCCGTCGGCGACCTTTTCGCTCGCCTTATAGTTTTCCGCCTGGATCGAAAGCGCGAGAGCCTTCAGATCCGCCGCGCTCCTCGGCGCAAAGGCGGGGGCATTTGTCTTCTCATAGGACGGCGAGCCGGCGAAGATACCGACGCTGTCCTCCTTCTCTGTCGCCTCGGCATTCTCTACCGCGCGGTCGACGAGAGACTCCATCTCGCTCTCCTCCATAAGCTCGGTCGAGGCGTACCCCATCTTGCCCCTGAAGAGGCAACGGAAGCAGATACCGCCCGAAACGCCCGAAGAGAAGCTGCTTATCTCATCCTTCAGCGTTTCGACCGAGGTGTTCGAGTCGGACATATAGTAAAGCTCGTATTCGGTGAGTCCGCGGGCGCCTGCAGCCGCCGCGACCGCCGCTTTAAGTTTGTCAAAATTCATATCTCAGTATCCTTTCTCCCAAAAAGGGTAACCTTATCTGCCGCCGACCGTGATCTTTGACACACGGATGAGGGGCTGACCGACATCGGTCGGGATGCTTCCGCTCGAGCTTCCGCACATTCCCTGACCCGTCGCAAGGTTCTGACCGACCATGTCTATATCCTGAAGTATCTGTGTTCCCGTGCCGATAAGCGTCGCTCCGCGGACAGGCTCGCAGATCTTTCCGTTGCGGACGATATAGCCCTCACTGACAGAGAAGTTGAAGGCTCCCGTCAGCGGGTTTACCGAGCCGCCGCCCATCGAGCGGGCGTAGAGTCCGTATTCGATCGAGGCTATGATGTCCTCGTTCTTATCGGGACCGTTCTCGATGAAGGTGTTCGTCATTCTTGAGGTCGGCTCGAAGCTGTAATCCTGCCTGCGGCTGTTTCCGGTCATCGGCAGACCCATTCTGCGCGAGCCGAGGCGATCTATCATATAGCTCTTGAGAACGCCGTTCTCGATAAGGACATTTCTCTGCGTCGGATGACCCTCGTCGTCTATGTTGACCGAGCCCCATGCACCGGGGATCGTGCCGTCGTCGACCGCCGTGACCTTCTCGTTTGCGATCTTCTGCCCGAGCTTTCCGCACATCTGCGAGGTGCCGGTGCCGACCGCCGTAGCCTCAAGCGAGTGACCGCAGGATTCGTGGAAGATGACTCCTCCGAATCCGTTCTCGATAGCGACCGTCATCTCTCCCGCCGGGCAATATCCCGCCGAGAGGTTCACCATAGCTATCCTTGCGGCTTCCTTGCCTATCTCGCGCGGCGGGAAGAGGTCGAAGACCTCAAGCCCCATTCCGCGTCCGGGGCCCGAGAAGCCGGTCTGATTCTCATGTCCGTCGCTCGCGGTCGCGGCGATCGCCATCCTCGTGCGGATATGTCTGTCAGAGGTGAAGAGTCCGTCGGAGTTCGCTATCTGTATTGTATGATCGACCGTGATAAGGTTTCCTATAACCTGCACGATCTTTTCGTCGTATTCCTTCGCCGCCGTGCAGCCCTCGCGGAGCAGGTCGGTCTTGAATTTCATATCGGCTGTCGAAGGAACTATCGTCACGGGGTGGATATTCGGGAAGATGCGCTCGGTCAGCTTTATCGAGCGTTCGTCCTTTGAGTCTCCCGTCGCCGCCGCGACCGACGCCGCACAGCGGAGAAGTCCCTCGCGGCTGATGTCGGAGGTCGAGCCGTAGACCGTGCGCGTTCCGAGGAAGGCGCGTATTCCTACGCCCGACACCGTGTTGTCGGAAATCGAGTCTATCTTTCCGTCAAGAAGTCTTATCCCGCCGTTGCGGGTGAGTTCGCAGTAGACCTCCGCAAAGTCGGCACCCGTTGAGAGCGCGACGCCGAGTATCTCCTCGGTCAGTTTTTTTTCAAGCATGGTTACCTCCGTTATTGTCAGAATTTATTTTTTATTATTTTATCGTTTCAGTGAAGCTCGCGTTCGTCGTTGATCCCGATAAGGCGCCACACCTTGCCGGTGTATTCGAGCGCCGTGATCGTGCAGTTGTCGATTATGACATGCTTTGAATCGGGGACACTTCCGACGACATTCGCTACGAAGGCTCTGATCGTGCCTCCGTGCGTTATCGCCGCGACGAGCTTTGACTCTTTGTCCTTTGCAAGATCGTCAAGGAAGTCCTGCGTCCTTGCCATAAGCTCCGCGGCGCTCTCGCCGCCGAATTCCTCAAAGCTGAGGCGCCTTGAGGCACTCTTGTATCTTTCGCCGTATTTCTTTCTCAGCTCGGACGAAGGGGTGCCGGCAAGGGCGGTGTTGTTGACCTCGCGAAGCCTTCCGTCGTACTCGAACGGCACATACCTGTCGGGGAAAACTATATCTCCGGTCTGGCGCGTGCGGTAGAGGTCGCTCGAGAAGATCCTGTCAAAGCGGACATCGCGAAGGACATTGCGGAGCCTCTCCGCCTGCTTCTTTCCTTTCTCGGTAAGAGGTGTCGCAGTCCAGCCCTGTATTCTCTTTGCCGCATTGCTCTCTGTCTGTCCGTGACGCAGAAGATAAAGTTTCATTTCAGTTTTCCGCCCTTTCTCCGAGGATATTCCTGTATTTTTGATAGAAGCTCTCAAAGTACCCGCCGTCGAGCGCCTCGCGTATCTTCGCCATAAGCTCGTTGTAGAAATAGAGGTTGTGCGTGACGGCAAGATGCATACCGACCGCCTCCTTCGCCTTTATCAGGTGCCTGATGTAGGCGCGGCTGTAATGCTGACATGCGGGGCAATGGCAGCTCTCGCTTATCGGCTTACTATCAAGCATATAACGCTCGTTCTGGATGTTTATCTTCCCCTCCCATGTGAAGAGGTTTCCGTGACGCGCGTTGCGGGAAGGCATAACGCAGTCAAAGAAGTCAACGCCGAGGTGGACAGCCTCAAGTATGTTCACGGGAGTCCCGACGCCCATAAGGTAGCGGGGCTTGTTCTTCGGCATATAAGGCTCGACCGCGTCGATGATGCGGTACATCTCCTCGGTCTCCTCTCCGACGGCAAGGCCGCCGATCGCGTAACCGTCAAGGTCGTAGTCGGCGATCGTCTGCATATGCGAGATGCGGAGATCCTCGTAGGTGCTTCCCTGGTTGATACCGAAGAGGAGCTGGTCACGGTTTATCGTGTCGTCGAGTGAGTTGAGGCGCGCCATCTCAGCCTTGCAGCGAAGGAGCCAGCGTGCCGTGCGCTCGACCGATTTCTTCACATAGTCGTAGGGCGCGGGGTTCTCTATACATTCGTCGAATGCCATTGCAATGGTCGAGGCAAGGTTCGACTGGATCTGCATACTCTCCTCGGGCCCCATGAAGATCCTCTTGCCGTCGATGTGCGAGGCAAAGCGGACACCCTCCTCGGTTATCTTCCGAAGCTGGGAAAGCGAAAAGACCTGAAAGCCGCCGCTGTCGGTGAGAACGGGTCCGTCCCAGTTCATAAACTTTCTGATGCCTCCGAGATCGTGGATGAGGCGGTCTCCGGGGCGAAGGTGAAGGTGATAGGTGTTCGACAGCTCGACCTGACAGCCTATCTCGCGCAGCTCCATCGTGTTGACTCCGCCCTTTATCGCGGCGCAGGTACCGACATTCATAAAGACCGGCGTCTGTATGTCGCCGTGAACGGTGTGAAGGATGCCGCGGCGTGCGCGCCCCTCGGTCAGTAACAATTCAAACATTTCGTTTTTCCGTTTCTTTCTCTGTATTTCCGATCGTTTTGAATAATCAATTCGTTGAATATTTATTATATCATACTTTTATAGTTTTTGCAATAATACAGGTAAGAGAATTTTCAGCCTTTTGCGTGCGGGCAAAGAAAAAGCTAAGCAAAAAGAAACGCGGTAAAGAGGCTTTCGCCCTCTGCGGAGGGGACGGGGGACGCGGGGCGCTGCCCCACACCCCGCAAGCCTTTGAAAAGGCTTGACCTAAACTTTCAAAAACGCTTCGGGTGATGACTTCTTGTTCTGTGAGCGTTCGATTTAGCTATGCGTTCGGTCTGTTAGTGAATTTTTCCTTTAGGTCAAACGGGTTTCGCCCTTGTCTCGGGCAGAATTTCGCCTCGCAGAGGTGAATTTCCGGTGGGTTTTTGAGAAAGCTCTGAAAAAAGGCTGCTCGCAGACTTTTGAGGAGCTTCCTCAAAAAGACACCATAGTTTTGCCGTAGGCAAAATGCCTCGAGACAAGTCATTACCTCTATAACCCGTCAGCAAGTTCTTTGGGGGGCGTGGGGGACTTTCTTCCAAGAAAGTCCCCCACATTCTTCGTATCCCCCGCGTCTCCCGGTCAACCGAAAAGGGGAAACCTTCTATGAAAGAAGGTTTCCCCGCATGACTATTTGTTTACTTATCCGATTCAGGCTTATTTGTAGCTTTCCTCGACAGCGACGGCGACGGCGACTGTTGCGCCGACCATCGGGTTGTTGCCCATACCGATGAGGCCCATCATCTCGACATGCGCCGGAACGGAGGACGAACCCGCGAACTGCGCGTCGGAATGCATTCTGCCCATAGTATCGGTCATACCGTAGGACGAAGGACCCGCTGCCATATTATCGGGGTGAAGGGTTCTGCCCGTTCCGCCGCCCGATGCGACAGAGAAGTACTTCACGCCGTTCTCCACGCACCATTTCTTGTAGGTGCCGGCGACGGGGTGCTGGAATCTCGTCGGGTTGGTCGAGTTACCGGTGATCGAAACACCGACATTCTCGAGCTTCATGATCGCGACGCCCTCGGGGACATTGTCCGCGCCGTAGCATCTGACCGCCGCGCGGGGGCCCTTCGAGAAGGGAGTCTCCGAGACTACCTTTACCGTCTCGGTGTAGGGATCGAACTCGGTCTTCACATAGGTGAATCCGTTGATCCTCGAGATTATGTAAGCCGCGTCCTTGCCGAGACCGTTGAGTATAACGCGCAGGGGCTTGACTCTGACCTTGTTAGCATTGAGAGCGATCTTTATAGCGCCCTCGGCAGCCGCGAAAGACTCGTGACCCGCGAGGAAGCAGAAGCACTCGGTCTCCTCCGAAAGGAGCATCTTGCCGAGGTTTCCGTGACCGAGGCCGACCTTGCGGTTCTCGGCAACAGAGCCGGGGATGCAGAAGGACTGAAGTCCGACGCCGATATTCGCCGCAGCAGTCGCTGCAGACTTGTCGCCCGTCTTCTCGGCCTCGCGGAAGGCGATAGCCGCGCCGACGGTGTATGCCCACTTCGCATTCTCGAAGCAGATGGGCTGTGTTTCCTGAACTATCGTGTAGGGATCGACGCCGTGGGAATCGCATATTGCCTTGCACTCGTCGATAGAGGAGATGCCGTATTCCTTAAGAACGCCGAGGATCTTTGCCTCGCGTCTTTCGTAACCTTCAAACTGTGCCATCAGTATCCACCTCCGTTATTCCTTGCGAGGGTCGATGTACTTGACGGCTTCCTCGAAGCGTCCGTAGTGACCCTTGGATTTCTCATATGCCTCGTTAGGCTCCATGCCCTTCTTGATGAAGTCGGTCATCTTGCCGAGAGAGACGAACTCGTAGCCTATGACCTCGCCGTTTTCGTCAAGGCCCATTCTGGTGCAGTAGCCCTCTGTCATCTCGAGGTAGCGGACGCCCTTTGCGCGGGTTCCGTACATCGTTCCGACCATCGAGCGCTCGCCTTTTCCGAGGTCTTCCATGCCCGCGCCGATGACAAGTCCGCCCTCGGAGAACGCCGACTGGCTTCTGCCGTAGACGATCTGGAGGAACAGCTCACGCATGGCGGTGTTGATAGCGTCGCAGACAAGGTCGGTGTTGAGAGCCTCAAGGATCGTCTTGCCGGGAAGGATCTCGGCTGCCATAGCCGCCGAATGAGTCATACCCGAGCAGCCGATCGTCTCGACAAGGGCTTCCTCGATAACGCCGTTCTTGACATTCAGCGAGAGCTTGCAGGCTCCCTGCTGAGGCGCACACCAGCCCACACCGTGGGTATATGCCGAAATGTCGGTGATCTGCTTTGCCTGGATCCACTTGCCCTCTTCGGGGATCGGAGCGGGGCCGTGGTCGCAGCCTTTTCTGACCGTACACATACGCTCTACATCGGCGTTCATTGCGTACGGGGCTTCGCTTACATTGCTCATTATGTAAATCTCCTTTTATAAAATACAGGATTTATCCTTTGCTTATTTGACTATCTCGCCGTTGACCTTGCCGAAGGCTGCGGCGGCGTTGCATTCGTCGGTGTCAATATGCATGGCAAGGGCGAACTTCGGGCTGACGCGGACGACCACATCGTCAAAGATAAGGGGACGGGTCGTGTCGAGCTTTACCTTTACGACCTGCTTGTCCTCGACACCCATCTCGGCAGCGTCGGCAGGAGTCATATGTATGTGCCTCTTTGCGACGATAACGCCCTCGGAGATCTCGACCTCGCCGCAGGGACCGACGAGCTTCGCACCCGGAGTGCCGGCAATGTCGCCGCTCTCACGGATCGGAGGGGTGATACCGAGCGCGCGGGCATCGGTGAAGGATACCTCGACCTGATCCGCCGTGCGGACGGGCCCGAGAATACTTAACTTGAGTGCGCCCTTCGGACCGACGACATCGATCTTTTCATTCGAGGCGAACTGACCGGGCTGGCTCAGTTCCTTCTTTACGGTAAGCTCGTATCCCTTACCGAAAAGAACATCAAGGGTCTCGCGCGTCACATGGACATGACGGGCAGAGGTTTCGACCATAAACTGTTTTGCCATAATGATACCTTCCTTATAACTTTTCGATTTTCATACCAAGATTCATTATATCATTATTTTTCCCTTTTGTAAATAGCGCAAAGCGGATTTTCGGTGCATAGCGTGTGATTTTTTGCGGGAATAATAATCTTTGACAGGAAAAAAGAAGGGGCAAACAAATGGAAGATAAAAAGAAGGACCAAAATCCGGCGGGAAGCGAAAATGACCTTGATTCCCTGCTCGAGGGCGGCGTAACGGCGAAAAATTCGCGAGAGACGATCCACTGCCTCAATATAATAGGTCAGATCGAGGGGCATTACCTTCTCGGCGACAATCAGAAAACGACAAAATACGAGCATGTCATACCTCTGCTCGTCGCGGTCGAGGAATCGGAGGATATCGAGGGGCTTCTCGTGATCCTCAATACGATGGGCGGCGATGTCGAGGCGGGGCTGGCTATTGCCGAGATGATAGCCTCCATGACGAAGCCGACGGTCTCTCTTGTCCTCGGCGGCGGACATTCGATAGGTGTCCCGCTCGCGGTCGCGGCAAGGAAATCCTTCATCGTGCCCTCGGCGACGATGACAGTCCACCCCGTAAGGGTCAGCGGCCCCGTTATCGGCGCACCGCAGACCTACAACTACCTCCGCGATATGCAGGCAAGGATCATAAGGTTCATCACCGACCATTCAAGAATAACCGAAAGGAAACTCAGCGAGCTTATGATGCGCCCCGACGAGATGGCGAACGATATAGGCAGCATCCTCGCCGGACGCGAGGCGGTCGACTGCGGAGTTATCGACGAGCTGGGAGGACTTAAGCAGGCGCTCGCAGCTCTCCGGTCGATGATGGCTTCAAACGGCGGAAAATAAAAAATCACGGTCTGCCTTTTCTTTGCGACGGGAGACGCGGGGGAACTTTCTTCTAAGAAAGTTCCCCCGCGTCCTTCGTATCCCCGTATCTTTTTACGGGCTTTCAGCCGAAGGCGTACCCGACGGCGAGCAGGATCACGCTCACAACGATCATGCCTCCGCCGAGTATCAGAAGGTGAGGCAGCCAGTGCCTTCCCTTCTCATCCTTCTCGGTCCTGTAATCGTAAAAACTCTTGTATTTCTTCGGCTGCCGCGTCGGGATCAGCGAATGAAGCGCAAAATTTCTGAAAATATAGGTGAACGAATCGAATCCGCCCATAGCCGCGACGAAGCTGAGTCCTCCGGCACCCGCATAGAGCAGTCCGGCGACGAAAAAGGCATTGCTGAGTCGCCCGAGCGCCTCACCGGCGCCCGACGAGGCAAAGACCTTCTCGGCGAACATAAGGGCAATTGTCAGCGCCAGCAAGACCGCCGCCGAGATGAGCCAGCCCGTCCTGCCGGGGAATTTCCAACGCTTCCCCTCAGCCATTGTCCGCCTCAAGCACCGCCCTGTACCTTGCGAATTCCTCGTCGTTGCAGTAGACGAAGTGTCCCTTCCCTACCTCACGCATCGAGGGCTTGTCGACCGTGTAGTCATGCTCGGCAAGCGGGTTGTACTCTATCCTCTTTCTTAGCTTCTCGTATTCCGGGTCGGGAAGCGGGATCGCCGAGAGGAGCGAGCGGGTGTAGGGGTGGAGCGGGTGACGGAAAAGCTCGTCGGAATCGGCAAGCTCCACCATCTTTCCGAAATACATAACTCCGATGCGGTCGGAGAAGTACTTGACGACCGAAAGGTCATGCGCGATGAAGAGTACCGTAAGGTCAAACCTGTCGCGCAGATCGTTGAGCAGGTTTATCACCTGCGCCTGTATCGACACATCGAGCGCCGAAACGGGCTCGTCGGCGATTATCAGCTCGGGGTGCATGATTATCGAGCGCGCGACGCCGATCCTCTGTCTCTGACCTCCCGAAAACTCGTGAGGATAACGGTCGGCGTATTCGGGCGCAAGTCCGACAAGGTCGAGCATCTCAAACACCTTGCGGTTGATCTCCTTCTTATCCTTCTCGCCCTGGATTATAAGTCCCTCCGCGATTATCTCGCGGACGGTCATTCTCGGGTTCAGCGAGGCTATCGGATCCTGGAAGATCATCTGTATCTGCGTCACAAGGCGCGTCTTTTTCGCTTTTCTCAGCTCGGTGGAATACTCGCGGCGAAGCTCGGCGTTCTTCTCGTCGGCAGCAAGGAGAGGTCTGTACTTCTCCTTTACCTTCTGCACCTGCTCGCGCTGATACTGCCTGTCACAGTGCTTCTGGTCGTAGATCGCCTTTTTTATTTCCTTTTTCAGGGCGGCGACCTCGGCACCGCCGTCGGGCTTCTTTTTAGCCTCTTTTATCGCCTGCCTGAGGTCATAGAGTCCCGCGCCGATGCGGATGCCCTTGAAGTAGATATTTCCGCCCGTGATGTTGTAGAGCTTTATTATCGAGCGTCCGGTCGTCGTTTTTCCGCAGCCCGACTCTCCGACAAGGCCGAAAGCCTCGCCCTTCTTTATATCGAAGCTCACATCGTCGACAGCCTTTGTGCTTCCGAAGTATTGGCGAAGGTGTTCTACGCGCAGAAGGACTTCGTTATTGTTCGTTGCCATAGTTTTCCTGCCTCCTGTCCTTCATTCTGCTTATCCTGTCGGTGACGGTCTTCGGCGGATCGACATGAGGCGCATCGGGATGAAGCAACCATGTCGCCGCGTAGTGGGTATCGGATATCCTGAACATCGGCGGCTGACGCTCGAAGTCTATCTTCATCGCATACTTGTTACGCTCGGCGAAGGCATCTCCCTTCGGCGGATAGATCATGAGCGGCGGCGTGCCGGGGATCGAATCGAGCTTGTCGTCCGTATCAAGGTCGGGCATGGACGAAAGGAGCGCCCATGTGTACGGATGCGCCGAATGATAGAAGACATCACTCGCCGTGCCGTATTCGACTATCTTTCCGGCATACATGACCGCGATGCGGTCAGCCATATTCGCGACGACACCGAGGTCGTGCGTGATGAAGATTATCGAAAGCTCGCGCTCGCGCTTCAGCTTGCCGATAAGCTCAAGTATCTGCGACTGTATCGTGACATCGAGAGCCGTCGTAGGCTCGTCGCATATGAGTATGTCGGGGTCGGCGGCAAGGGCGATCGCTATGACTATCCTCTGCCGCATACCTCCCGAGAACTCGAAGGGATACTGATTGTACCTCTTCCTCGGCTCGGAGATGCCGACCTCCTCCATAAGCTTTATGGCTCTCGCCTTGGCTATGCTTTTTGTGACCTTGTTGACGACGCCCGAGGCGTTCGCCTTGAGGAAATCTATCATAGCGACGGTCTCGTCGTCAAAGTTTCTGTCCTTCGCCGCGTCGAGCCTCTTGCGGTAATGCTCAAGCACACGGTCGATCTTGCGGATGATGTCCTCTCTCGCCTCGTCAAGATCAGTGACCGAGGCGGGAACGACCTCCGCCTTCGGGGTCTTGCCCTTGGCGACTACGGCATCGTATTTTGCCTTCTGCTTCGCGTAGCGCTCTGCCTCGCTCTTATTCTTCTCTATCGACGAGAAGTAAAGCTCCACCGAGCCGCGCAGCGATTCGCCGAAGGTGTATGCCACGCCGTCCTTCACCGTTTCAAGGCGGTCTATCGAATCATCGACGGCTTTTTTCATCTTATCGGCGGCGGCAAGCCACTTCTTTTTGTCGGGCTGCCCCTCAAAGGCGCCCTTTTCGGCTTTGAGGACCGCGATAGCCTCGCGTTTCTTTCCGTCTGCCATCTCCGCCGAATACATCAGCCCGCACTTTGCGTTGGCGATGAAATCGAGCATGAAATTATCATCAAGGTACTTTCTCATGAACCGGTTGAGTTCATCCACCGGCATATCGGGCAGCGGCTCCTTGCTGAAGGTAAGGTAATAGCCCATCGCGAAAAAGTTCGGCATGGTCTTCGCAAGTGCCTCGCGCAGGATCAGACCTACCGCCGTAAGCGCCGCGGCGGTCTTCTCATAAGAAGGATCCTTCGCCCCTCTGTCGGCGGCGAGCGCCGCTCTGAGTTCGCGGAGCCTTCCGCGAAGTTCCTCGGCTCGCGTGTCAACGACATATTCGCCGATCGAGAGCGCCGATTCCTTGCTTATCTTGTTGACGCGGTAGACGACATCCTTCGCGCCCTTCTTCGACATCTCGAAGGTCAGGGCGTCGATATCGTCGGCGGCGTCGGAGGCTGCCGAATATCTTCTTCTGTAAGCCGACTCAAGGTCGAGGTGCTTATACTCGAATTTATCGAAATTCTTGCACTTTGTGCTGATCTCGGCAGCTTTTGCCGCGTCGCCCTTCGCCTCCGCTTCGATCATATTGACCCGCAGGCGCTCAAGGTAGGAGTTGAAGAGGAACCTGCTCTCCTTCTGTCTCGCCTTGCCCTTGAGGATCATAGCCTCGGTGAGCTGTCTGCCTATCTTGACGATAGGATTGAGGCTTGACATCGGGTCCTGGAAGATCATCGCGATCTTGTCCCCGCGGATGCGGTGGAATTCGGATTCCGAGAGCTTCAGAAGATCCTTGCCGTCATAGATTATCTCACCGCCCTCAACGATCGAGTTTCCGGCAAGGATGCCGAGGATCGCCTTCGATGTGACCGATTTCCCCGATCCCGATTCGCCGACGATAGCGAGAGTTTCGCCCTTATAGAGGTCAAAGTCGATGCCTCTGACCGCCTGAAGTCTTCCGTTTGAGGTGCGGAAGGATACCGTGAGGTTTCTGACCTCAAGTTTTTTCTCCGCCATCAGTCATCAACTCCTCTCGTTGACGGGTTGAACGCGTCCCTCAGTCCGTTTCCGAACAGGTTGAAGGATATTATCAGCAGTGATATGAATATCGCCGGGAAGAATATGACATGAGGCGACGAGGTCATAGACGCCTGCCCCTGCGACATAAGGACGCCTATCGTGGTCCCCGCAAATTCCGAAAGGTTTACGATCCCGAGGTAGGTGAGGTTCGTCTCCGAGCTTATGACACCCGGGATGACGAGCGCGCAGCTCGTCACTATGGTGCCGAGAGAGTTCGGGAAGATATGCTTGAACATCAGTCTCCAGTCGGACGCACCGAGCGTCTTCGCCGCGTAGACGAATTCCTGATTCTTGAAGCGGTAGAACTGCTTTCTCGTCAGCGCCGCCATACCTATCCACCCCGTCAGAACGAAGGCGAAGAGGAATGACACGACCGTGCCGACCTTCTGCGCCAGATGGAGCTGGAAGAGCGTCGCAGTGACGATGAAGGGGACGCCCGAAAGGACATCCACGATCCTGTCGAGGACGAGGTCGACAGCTCCTCCGTAGAAGCCCTGTATAGCTCCGTAGAAGGCGCCTATCGTAAGGTTTATCGCCGAAACGATTATCGCGAAGATGAGCGAGAAGCGCGCACCGATGCCTATCGCGGTGAGAAGGTCCTGCCCCATCGTATTCGTTCCGAAGAGGAAGAAAGGCTCGTTTCCGCCGTTAAGGTAACGGTAGTAGTTATAGTAATCTATCCTGCACTGGACGGCGCCCGATTTGGCAAGGCTGTAAATATACGAGCCGTCGTCTCCGGCGATCCTTTGGCTGGTGTACTTTACGGGACCGGCAAGTCTTTCCTCGGTGCAGTAGGCGGGAACGAGGTTCCCGTCCTTGTCAAGTGCGGGAGTTCCCTTCCGATCCTTGACCTTGTACCAGATATTCGGGCTGTCGGTGATGCCGCTTATATCGTCGGGATTTACGACGGGATAAAGCACCTGGATGCCCGTTTCGTCCTGCCATCTCTGGATCTTTTCAAAATCCTCATACGACATGACCTGCGTCCTTATACCGACATTGTAGAAGGCACAGACATCCGCCGTGTAGTAGTATTCCTTTACGGTCTGCCCCCTCTTTATGACCTCGACTTCCTTCGTTTCCTTTATTCTGAGGAGCGGATCCCTGCCTGTTTCCTGTTTTATAGCCTTGAGGTTGTCAAGCATCGTCTGGTTGAGGTCCATGGTCTTAGCTCCGCCGAAGAAGCTGCTTCCGCGGTCTGCCATCGCCGGAATGAAAGGCGGCATATTTATGAAGATATTGTCCTTGTTGTCAAGGGTATAGGGTGAGACTATCGGCGTGATTATCGCAAAAAGCACCAGCACGCCTATTATGATCGCCGCCACGACCGAGGACTTGTTCTTCTTGAACCGAAGCATTGCATCGGCAAAGTAGCCCCTCGGCTTGGTCGCGAGCTTTTTATCGTGAATGACCGCATCCTTCTGCGCGAATTCAAACATTTCGGCGGGGATGTGTTCAGGTATATTCCGTGTGTTGAAGTTATCCATTGCGCGGCTCCTTTCGTTCACTTCTTCGACCCGACGCGGATCCTCGGGTCAATAAAGCCGTAGCTTATATCGACGACGATACCCGCCGCAAGCCCTATGACGGTATAGAAGACCGTCAGCATCATGAACATCGGGTAATCGCGCCCGTTTATCGAATTGAGGTAAAGCTCACCGACGCCCGGGATGGAGAATATATTCTCGATTATCAGCGAACCCGAAAGGATCCCTATGAATTCGCCGAAGATCGACGGAAGCACGACCACCATGCAGTTTTTCAGCGCGTGGCGGACGGTCGCCTGCGCCTTCGTAAGTCCCTTCGTCCTCGCAAGGAGCATAAACTCGCTCGTAAGGACCTCCGTCAGCTCAGCCCTTGTCGTGCGGGTGAAACCGGCGATGACTCCGAACGAGAGCGCAAGTATCGGCGGGAACATACTCCAGAGATACGCGGGGGTGAGGTATGATATGCTTCCGAGCGGCGTTCCGTCGACAGTGACCCCGAAAAGGAAGGGGAACCACCCGAGCTTGAACGCCAGAAAATACTGTACAAGGAAGGCGTACACAAAGGAGGGCACCGAGATCGCCACCATCGTGACCGTCGAGATCACATGGTCGATCCATGTATTTTTCTTCAGTGCCGCGAAGATACCGAGGCTCACGCCTATCGGTATGCTCAGTATTATCGAGAAAAGGTTTACTATCATCGTCGCCGGCAGCTTCTCGAAGAAGATCGCCGTGACCTCCTGTCCGGGATAGAGCTTGTCGCTCACGCCCCAGTCAAACCGGGTCAGCACGCTCTTTAAGAATATGCCGAACTGCACGAGGTAGGGCTTATTGTACCCGAGAGCCTCGCGCCGCGCCTCGATGATCGCCGTATGAGGGTCTCCTGCCGGCAGCGGCACCGGGGGCAACATTCTGATGAGGATGAAGCATATCATCGATATGATAAACAGCGTCAGCAGCATCAGCGCGACCCTTTGCACTATATATTTGAGATGTGACATAATTGCCTCCGGATTGTTTTACTTGCTCTGAAAGTTCTCCTCTAAAGTCAGAAACAGGGACGAAAAAGCAGGTATGATCCTGCCTTCCCGCCCCGTAAGACCGACATACATCGGTATTTTTCGCCGTATTACCGCACGGCGGGCGGTCTTTTTAAGACCCGTATACCGGAACGGTCGTTCTGACCGTTCCGGTAAGAGGTTAAATTATGCGTTATGCGTTGTTGTCTCAGTACGAGAGCGTGCCGTTCGGCTGCGACGCGACATATTCCTTCCACGCGGTCTCGTCGTAGTTGTACTTCAGGTAGGCGATACCGCCGCGGCCCATGACCGAGCTGTATTCCTCGACAACATAGTAGACCTGCTTCGAGAGAAGCGATGCGCTCGCGTTCTGGAGCATCGGGATATAATCGTAGGTCGACATGATCGTAGCCTCGATCTTCGAGAGGATGAGAAGCCTTGTCTCGGTGTCAGCCTGGCCGTAACCGAAGTTATACTCCTTGCCGCCGACGGTAACGGTCGTACCGTTGAGGGAATCCGACCACTGGTACATGGTCATGGTAAGATCCTGACCCTTGATCTTTATCGTGATATCGACCTTGTTGGCATCGAACCAACCGGCATCGTATGCGTAACCGGGGTTGCAGTAGAGGTCGGTCAGACCGTAGGGATCGAGAGCCGATCCGCTCCAACCGCCGAGAACAGTATCAGCCATACCGTTCTTGATGTTGTCGGACCATGCATTGCCGAGAGGAGCCGAGAACTTGAAGACGATCTTGCCCTCGAACGGCGTACCCTTCGTTACCTCTGCCATCTTCTCGTTGAGGTAGCTGAGGAGCTTGTTCATGAAGTCGTTGGGAGCCTCGCTGGCGGCATAGGTGATCTCGATGGTCTGGTCGCTGGTCTTGCCGTCCTTCGAGGTGATATAGCCCTTCTCGAGAGCTTCTTTGAACGCCTGGGTATAGAGTTCCTTCGCCTTTACGGGGTCGTAACCGGTGATCGACTTGACCGCTTCGTCAAGGCTCGCATACTTCGATACATCGACCGAGTAGAAGTCGCAGAGTGCCTGCTTCGCGTAATCGGTGTCGCGGTACTTCTCGCCGGTTTCGGGATCGTAGACATAGTTGTTACCGATAATACCGTAGCCGCCCGATCTCGAGGGGCTGACAGCCGCGCAGAGTGCTTCCTTGTCGTATGTGACGGCGACCGCCTTGCGGAAGCTCGTAAGTGTCATCGTCTCAAGGTCAAACTTTGTCTTATCAAAATCAGCGTTTGCTTCCCTCTTCTTAATAGCTTCAACATGTCCGTTGAAGATGAAGAAGAATATGGTCTCATCGGGAGTGAAGTAGCAGTAGTCGCTGTTTCTGTAGGTGTCGAAATCTGCGGGCTGCAATCCGTAGCTCATGAGCTGTCCCTTAAGGAACATATCCTTACGGGTTTCGGCGTCCTTGACCTTCTGAGTTGTGATCTCGGTGGTCATATACATATCGTATTCCTTGCCGTCCGCGGGGTCGACATAGGTGTGCTTGCCGTCGGTGTAGCCGTACCAGTTGTCGTTTCTCACGAAACGCATCGAGCTGTCCTTCACATAGTCGACGAGCTTGTAGGGACCGTAGGAGCTGGTGCTGGCAACGCTGGTGTTGTAGGTGCTGGACCAGGTCTTTGTGGTCTCGTCATACTTGAGGTTAGCTTCGTAAAGATCCTGCTTTACGATCCAGTTACTGGTAAGGTTGTAGAGAAGGTAGAAGTCCTTCAGCGACTTTGCAAGAACGAGAGTGATCTCGTATTCGCCGCTCTTGTAAAGACCGACAGTCTTGTCAAAATCAACATCGGCAGCGTAGGTCTTCTTTATAACATAGTAAGAAGGAGCATCCGCTGCGGTCTCGTTCCACGCGGGGTTTCCGGTGATAACGGGAAGGAACAGCTTATAGTTCTCATCGGTGAGCGGGATGAGTCCGTCCGAATCCGCCTTCGCGATAAGAGCTGCCCAGTTGGTCACATCGAAATATTCGGCGCCGTAGGCATCAACATACTGCTTGAGGGTATTTCCGTCGAGATGCTTGTTTCCGAAATTAAGGCCGATATAGACGGGGCTGCCCTTGTAGCTGTATGTGCCGTCGGCTTCCTTCGTCATGGCGTCGCGGTCGACATTTTCGCCCGCACCGTTATCGTTGAGCTTGGTCTGACCCGCGTTCGCGAAATTCTCGGCGCCCGCGATAGAGAAGCTGCCCGCATAGTAGTCGGTAGCGCGGTAGTTGAGGTACTTCGAATCAAGAAGCATCTTCAGCGAGTAGATGTAGGTATCGGCATTGATCTGCGTACCGTCTTCCCACTTCGCATTCGGGTTGAGCTTGATCTTATATGCATAGCCGCTCGTTGCCGACGCGGGAATGCCGTACTTGTTGTTTTCAAGAGCCTTGACAGCCTCGGTGACATCTTCCGGGAAATCGGCAGCCATCTCGGGGATTATCGTATAGCCCTTGTAAGCCTCCATACCCTCAACGGTCGAGGGGTGACGGGGATCGTTGAACACGAAGCCGTAAAGTCCGACACGGAGGAATTCCGTCGGATAGGCATCGTCATTTGTCTGATAGGTGTGGGGGTTCCAGTTTACGGCGAGAGCCGAAACAGCGTCCTTATATATATAGGACTTGCTCTTGTCAAAATAGACTCTCTCGTAGGTCGGCTTGTTGGGGTCGTCCCCTCCGCCGCCGGTGGTCGTACCGGAGTCGTCTCCGTTGTTCGCTCCGTTGCACGACGCGCACGATGCGAACATCGGGAGCATCATGACGCACGCGAGGAGAAGCACAAGTGCGACTGTCAGTTTGCGTTTCATAATTTTGTCTCCTTTTTTGTTTTCTGCCGTTCAGGTCTTCGCCTTGACATTTTTTGCCTCCAGCGGGAGCCGCCGGCAAGTTGATGTTATCTATTATATCGTTTTTGCAAGTCGTTGTCAATAGGTTTCAGCGATTTTTTTATAGTTATCATTCATTTTTTTGAACCATCCTCTGTCATGGCACATTTTTCCTGTATTTATGCCTGTTGCGGGCGACTTTTTACGGCTCTTTTTGACATCAGGAGGAAAGGCCGAATGATACCTGCAGGGAGTTTTGCAAGTTCACTTTCAAAAACTTGCAAAAAAAGAAGGAAGACCGATCCCATACAGAATTAGTCTTCCCACTATCGGTATTTTTCAGTCAAGCGTCAGGCTGTCGCTGTTGAGAAAATCGTGCGCCCTTATCAGGGAATCGGTCGGAATGAAGGCCGAAGCCCCGCAATCGCGGCAGGTGACCCTGATCCCTCCCTCAAGCACCTCGGCGTCACACGCGGCGCACACCCCGCTCTCGCAGTGACAGTGGATGTCGCCCGATTCGAGCAGGTCGTTTATCACGAAGGTCACGATATCAAGTATCTGCGGATCGGTGAAAAATTCATCTTCGTGTCCCTGCGCTCCGCAGAGCTTTCCGAGATTTTCCTCACCGAGCATATCGAGAAGCTCAAGCTCCGTTCTCTCAAGCTCGCGGCAGACCCGCTCGCGCTCGCCGAGAAAACAGATATTCACATCGGTATAGGGGCATTGGAGCGCGAAAAGCTCCTTCCCGAAAAACACCTTGTTGTTCACAAGGAAATTGTGCGGTTTCGGGCAGGCAAGGCAGGGTACTGTGAGCCTCACCTTTCCGTCCGATGTCGGAACGACGGTGAGTTCGCTCCCCCCGCACTCGCATTTCAGCTTCAGCATATCCCCGCCGAGCGAAAATATTCCGACGGCGCTCACGACACCCTTTCCGCAGGCGGGGCAACGGTATGCCACGGTGGTTTGCTTCGGTTCGATTACCATAAAACGATCTACCTTTCCGGCTGTCTTTTATTTTCAGTCTATGCCGCCCGCGCCTTACGCGTTAAGCGATGCAAGTATCTCTTCGTTCTTTTCGAGCGGATATTTTTCTTTCAGCACACCGAGCTGAGTCTCAAGGTTCTCGTCCGCCATCTTCGACATAGCCTCAAGGTAGCAGATCGGCATCCCCTCCGAGCTGAAGAAGATCAGCATCGTGACCTTCTGATCCTCGTCCGTCATCCTTGAAACGAGCGCGGCGTCGCCCACCTTCCTGTCCTCGGCAAAGAGCCATTCGTCGAATTCCGACGCAAGCTCGTCCTTTATGCAGTCGGTGCGCGTGCCGATCTCGCCGAACGCGGCGGCGGTGGCAAGCTCGCGAAGGGCATCCTCTGTCCTCTCACCGGCAAGGAAGTCGGAGAGCAGCTTCTCTCCGCCCTCGCCCTCGATGCCGACATACATTATATTCCTCGTGCGGGTCATATCCTTCTCGCCCTCGAGCTTTTCGGCGTAAGCGGCGATCTCATCCTCCGTAAGGTCCTCAAGGTAGCGCTCACGCAGAGCGGCAACATACTTTTCGTACCTGTATTCGAGCTTCAGCGCGTCAATGTATTCGCCGTGCGAGACATTTCCGCCGTACATATTATAAACATATTCCGACGCGGTGATACCGAGATATGACGCGGCGCTGTTCACCGAATTCTCGATCGAACTGCTCTCGGCAGAGGTGAGGGCTATCCCCTCCTCGTCGCACTTTTCGCATCCGACAAGGACATTCCACATATATTCGACGGCAAGCTCGCTGAAAAAGTCGTACCAGACCTTACCGTCCTTCGTTTTCTGCTTCTTGAGGCTTATCGAGCTGTCGAATCCGATCTCCTTCATCTGCTCCTCGGTATATCCGTCCGAGAAGGCTTTCAGGTACTGTGCGAAAAAGTAGTAATACTGCCCCTCGGTGAACGAATAATTCTCGGTCCTCACGGCGGTCGCCTTCGGCGTATCGTCATCGCCCGAATCTATCGGTATGTTGAAGCCGTCGTCCTTCGTCGAGTCGTCGGGGCGGAAATCATCCGCCGGCATACAGCCCGCAAGCAGAAGGAGCGCGAGCAGAAGACTTATATAAGGAAGAAATCTTTTCATATTTATTTTTCCTTTCTTCGGGACTCTGCAGAAGTGGCACGAACGAAAGCGTCCGTGCCACCGCTGTATTGTTTTTTATTTTGAGGACGAGGACGATCCTGCGATCGACTCGATGACCTTCGTGTTCTCGGTGACCTTGTACTTCACCGCGTTTGCGGTCTCAAGCTCCTCGAGCTTATCCGAAAGCAGAGCCTCGACGACCTTTGCCTTCCATGCGGGAAGTCCCTCGCCGATGAAGTAGATTATGTGCTGACCGTATTTGGTCTTCACGATCTCGGTGTCGCCCGGCTTGCGGTTCTCGTCAAAGATCCACTTGTCGAATTCCTCGACCATCTGATCCTTTGTGATGTTGTAGTAAACTACTCCGCTGTCCTCGGTGTAGAAGTTCGCAAGGTCCTTGAACGCCTGGAGCGTCTTTTCACCCTTATTGAACTCTCCGAGGTATTCCTGTGCCTTCTGAAGCGCCTCGGCAAAGAGCTTGTTGTTTGCGGCTGCGATCTCCGCCTTCTCGGCGTCGGTCGCCTTGTCGGAGGGCTCGGTCGTCGTGACCTTCACGAGAAGGTGTGCGGCATCCTTCGTTGCGGCGTCGTCAAGCGACTTCGGCTCGAGAACGATATAAACATTGTCCTTGTCCTCGGTGTAGATGTCGCCCTTCTTTCTGCCGTCCTCAAAGAACCACTTGTCGAAGGCTTCCTGAGCCTCGTCGGTCTTCTTGTTATCCGAGTCGCTCGCCTTGACGGGGTAGGAGGTCTTCACAAGATCGTTTCCGAGGTTCTTCTTCATCGTGTCGGCAATCCCGGCCACGGTCTCGTAGAACTTGTCCTTGACCTTGTCCGCCTCCTCGGCGTTCTTTACCTTGAATATCTTCTTTATACGCTCGACGGTCTTCTCTTTTTCCTCATCGGTGAAGTCCTCGACACCCTCTGGCTTTACCTCGAACATGGTGTAGAGAAGGTCAGCGACGAGAGTCCCGTTGAACTTCTCAAGATCTGCGATGGCGGGAAGTCCCTCGACCTCGCTCTTGTAGAGATCGTCTACTATCTTCTTGACGGCAGCCTCTATATCAGCCTCGGTGCTGTTTTTCGTGAGAGCCGAGACATCCGACTTCGCGAGCTTTTCATACATCGCGTCGGTGGGCTCGGCAAGGCCGACCTGCGTCTTGTCGACGCCGTCCTTGTACTTCGCCTCGAAGATCTTCTTGAGGCGGTCATCCCTTGCATCCTTCTCGTCGAAGGAGACATCCTTTATCTCGGTATTGAGAAGCGAATACTTCATCTCGTCGGTGAAGGTCTTCACAAGAGCCTCGCAGAGAGACGGCGAAGGCACGCCGAGTGCCGAGCCGGCATCGGTGGCAAGGTGATCCTTCACATACTTCTCGGTATAGAGCTTAAGGAATTCGTCGGTATCCTTAGCCTTTGCAAGCAGGACTCTGAATTCCGAATCGGCGGTCGCAGCCTTCACATAGTCGCCCTTGTAGAAGAGAGACTTATGCTCGTTCAGATACTTCTCTATCTCCTCATCGGTCATAGAAGTACGCATAGAATCGCTCTTCGCATTGGTGTACTGGCTTGCAAGGAGCTGGATCTCGAGAGCGCGTCTGATATCCGACTCATTGATGCCCTTGTTTCCGTAGAGAGCCGACACCGACTTGTTGCTGTTCTTTGCGGTCTGCTTGATGTTGTCGATGGTCTTGTCTATGAGCTTCTTGTTGGAATCGGAGAGAGTCATACCCTCCGCATAAGCTGCCTCGCACGCGGCAAGGTATGCCTTGACATTTGTCTTGATGGTGCCTGATGCCTGCGAATACGCCGAATTGTAGATCATCGAGTAATACTGCGACGCGTCGAGTCCGGCATTTGCCCACATTGAATAGAGGCTGTAGAAATATCTGCTCGCAAGCTCCTCATACATATAGGTGAACATTGCTCCGTCGACCTTGAAATGCTCGGTCGAGTAAGCCGCCTCCGAGCGAAGTTTCACTCCGCTGCAGCTCACCGCGATCAGCACGATAGACAGGGCAAGGATCAGCGCGACGACGCTCACAAGGATTATGCTTGTCTTGTTGGCTTTTTTGTCGCTGTTCTTTTTGTCGTTAAGGGTCGGGTTGTTCATCCCTTCGAGGGCGCGATCCGACCTGATTCTTTTGCTCTTTCCCATAGCAGGGTCCCCTTTGCTATTTATTCTGATATGTAGTTGCCGCACCTGCGGCAATAAACAGAGATATTATAACTTCGATACTTGTTGCCTATGTGTACTCTATGTGAACACAAGAAAAACTTTTTGTCCCGCCGTTTACGCCTTCATAATTACCGGCAATACCATAGGCCTTCTGCGTGTTTTCTGGTAGATAAAGCGCGACAGTTCGTCGCGGAGCCTTGTCTTGAGCTGCACCCGATCGGCGTCGGGATCGCGGCGAAGGCACTTGTCAAGAAGCTCTGCGGAGAAGTCCCTTACCTGCTCGATAAGCTCCTCCGATTCGCGCATATAGACAAAGCCGCGCGAGATGACATCGGGACGCGAGGTCATCATATTCTCGTCATCGAGCGTCGCGACGACCACGATAAGTCCGTCCTGCGCCAGAAGGCGGCGGTCGCGAAGGACTATCTCCCCGACCTCTCCGACTCCCGAGCCGTCGACAAGGACATTGCCCGAGGGTACGCTGCCCGCAAAGCGCGCTCCGCGGCGGTCAAGTTCAAGCACCTGCCCTATCCTTGAGACGAAAATGTTTCCGTCATCCATGCCCATTTCGAGGGCAAGTCTGCGGTTTGCCTCAAGGTGGCGGTACTCTCCGTGTACCGGCATGAAGTATTTCGGCTTCGTGAGCGCCTGCATGAGCTTCAGCTCCTCGGCACAGGCGTGTCCCGAGACATGGACTCCGACCGACGGGTCATTCATTACATCTATACCGCGGCGGCAAAGCTCATTGACTATCCTGCCGACGAGCTTCTCGTTCCCCGGTATCGCCGACGCCGAGATGACGACGACATCGTTGCGGTCGAGCGTTATCTGCGTCTTGTCACCGAATGCCATCCGGTAGAGCGCCGACATAGGCTCACCCTGACTGCCCGTGCAGACGACGGTCAGCTCGGAAGGGCGATAGCGCCTCATATCCCCGACATCTATCAGCACCCCGTCGGGAAGGTTTATATACCCCAGCTCGATCGCCGAGGTTATTATATTCACGATGCTCCTACCGAACAGAACTACCTTTCTGCCGTGGCGCACCGAGGCGTCGATTATCTGCTGCACGCGGTGGACATTCGACGAGAAGGTCGATACGACGAGCCGCTTGTCGGGGTGTGTCGTGAAGATATACTCGAGCGATCTGCCGACCGTGCGCTCGGAGGGAGTATAACCCGGGCGCTCGGCGTTCGTCGATTCGCAGAGCAGGAGCAGGACTCCCTGATTCCCAAGCTCGCCGAGCCTCGGGATATTCATTATCTCGCCCTCGATAGGTGTGAGGTCGAGCTTGAAATCGCCAGTGTGGATGACCGTGCCGAGCGGCGTGCGGACAGCAAGGCAGCAGGCGTCGGCTATCGAATGGTTTACCCTTATGAATTCGACCGAGAAGCACCCGAGCCTCACGGTATCCCCCGCCGCGACGCAACGGAGGTTGGCATCCCACGGGAGCCTGAATTCCTTCAGCTTGTTCTCGACGATCTTCAGCGTCAGCTTTGTCCCGTAGACCGGGATGTTGAAGGTCTTAAGAAGATACGGTACGGCACCCACATGGTCTTCGTGACCGTGAGTGAGCAGAAGTCCGCGCAGTTTGTGCCGGTTCTCCTCAAGGTATTCTGTATCGGGTATGACGAGGTCGACGCCCGGCATATCCTCGTCGGGGAAGCCGAGTCCGCAGTCGACAAGGATCATATCATCCCCGTACTCTATCACCGTGAGGTTCTTTCCTATCTCTCCGATGCCTCCGAGGGGAATTATCCGGAGCTTCGCGCCCCCCCTCTTGTGTGCGGGAGCCTTGACCTTTTCGCGAGGCTTCTTTTCCTCGTCCCTGACTATCTCTTCGGCGATGCGGTCAAGCTCGGCCTTTCCGCCCTTCTGGCGTCTGCGCTTATCCTGCTGTCCGGCAGGAGCTTCGGCACGCGCGGGAGCTTCCTTTTTGCCCTTCGCGGGGGTTTCCGTCCGGCGCGGGAGCTTCGGTTTCTTCTCCCTCTCCGGTATGGCTTCGGCGACGGGTTCGGGCTTCTTCTCCGCCCTGCCCTTCTTCTCACCCTTGCCCGAGGCATTCTCGGCAAAAGGGTTCGACGAAAGCCTCTTTATACGGTTTATAAGCTCTTTTTCGGCGGGCGTGGCGTTCGAGGCACGGCGCGCGCCGGGGTTCTTTCTGTTTTTCGTCTCATTCCCGCCGTTAGGTGCGGGAAGAGCTTCGTTTCCGTTCTTTTTCTTCGGCATTTGATCTCCTTTCTATATTTATAATGTAATAAAGTATGCAAAACATACGCAACCGTCCCGTCCGTTGCCGACCCGACTCGCGTCCCTTCGGGCGGTCAAAGCGGCGGAGCGTTTGCGCAAAAACATCTCACACGCTGCAAATCCTATGTATTATACCCCATATCGGGGCTTTTGTCAAGTGCGGCTTCACCTTGCAAAGAGGATCAGGAGCAGCGGCAGCGCTCCCGCGGCGGCTCCCGAGGCAAAAAGCGCGAGCGACAGAAGGATCCGCCTGATCTTTTCCTTCCTTCTCTCCCTTCTGCGCGAGGCGGGGAGCGTCCGCTCGATGATGAGGTTCGCTTCCTTTATTATATCGTCGTCGCCCGAGGTCTCCGGGGCGTCGCGGCGGAGTATGAAATATGCCGCCTCAAAGTCGCTGTTCTCGTTCCCCGGCACGAATATCATTCTTTTTTTGCATCCCCTTATCAAAGTGCGCACCTCTCTCGTTTCTTTGCCTCTATTATTGCCCGTGTTTCTATGCAATAACCGCTTTTTCTGTAAAAATCTGAGATTGTAAACAAAAATTAAACATTGATTCTTCCCCATTGACAGACATAATTTTACAGCATATAATGTATTTGTCAAATAAAGCAAAGGAGATTACAAAAAATGAGATCAACAGGAATTGTAAGAATGGTCGATCAGCTCGGACGCATAGTTCTTCCGATCGAGCTTCGCAAGGCGATGGATATCAAGGAAAAAGACCCGCTTGAGATCTTCACCGATGACGACAGAATAATCCTCACAAAATATCATCCCGCCTGCATCTTCTGCAACAACGCGGACAACATAGTTTATTTCAACGGCAAGCGCATCTGCGCCGACTGCTTAAAGAAGATCAAGGAAGAATTCTGACAGAAAAAAACAAGTACATAAAAAATACGGTGTCAGACAGCTCGCTTCGAGTTGTTTAACACCGTATTTTTTACATTTATTTTCGGTCTCAGTCGGCAAAAAGCGCGGTCGAGAGGTACCTGTCTCCCGTATCGGGGAGAAGCGCGACTATATTCTTACCCTTGTTTTCGGGGCGACGGGCAAGGGTCACTGCGGCATATACCGCGGCACCCGAAGAGATCCCGACAAGGACGCCCTCGCTCCTTCCGATCAGCTTTCCGGTCGAGAAAGCGTCGCTGTCCGAGACCGTGATCACCTCGTCATACACCGAGGTATCAAGCACATCGGGGACAAAGCCCGCACCGATGCCCTGTATCTTATGCGCGCCAGCCTTTCCGGTCGAGAGCACCGGCGAGCCCTCGGGCTCCACCGCGACGATCTTCACATCCGGGAGCTTTGATTTAAGGTACTTTCCGACGCCCGTGACGGTGCCTCCCGTACCCACTCCGGCGACGAAGAAATCGACCTTGCCGTCGGTATCCTCAAATATCTCGGGGCCTGTCGTCTCAAAGTGCGCCTGCGGATTTGCGGGGTTCACGAACTGCCCCGGGATGAAGCTGTCGGGGATAGAAGCGGCAAGCTCGGCTGCCTTCTCTATCGCGCCCTTCATGCCCTTTTTGCCGTCGGTGAGGACAAGCTCGGCGCCGTATGCCTTCATTATCTGCCTTCTCTCGGCGGACATGGTGTCGGGCATTACTATGATTATCCTGTATCCCCGCGCCGCGGCGACAGAGGCAAGCCCTATCCCCGTGTTGCCCGAGGTCGGCTCGATTATCACAGAACCTTTTTTGAGAAGTCCCGACTTCTCGGCGCCGTCTATCATAGCCTTTGCGACTCTGTCCTTGACCGAGCCGGCGGGATTGAAATATTCGAGCTTCGCGATTATCCTTGCCTCAAGTCCGAGGCGCTTTTCTATCCCCGAAAGCTCGAGCAGGGGCGTCCTGCCTATGAGCTGATCGGCTGAGGTGTATATTTTCATTTGCGGAAGACCTCCGAAGTATATTCCTACCTGTTTGGTAGGTTGATGCTATTATACTCCTCTGCCTCCCGTTTGTCAAGTGGGAAGGGCGATTTTTTCAGACCTTTGCCGCCATTTCGCGGCAGGTCTCCTCAACGATCTCCCTCTCACAGAAAGGTATCTTCACTCCGTTTATGAGCTGGTAGTTCTCGTGGCCCTTTCCCGCGAGCAGGACGATGTCGCCCGGGCAGGCATTCCTGACGGCAAAGCGTATAGCCTCGCCGCGGTCGGCAATGCGGAAATAATTCGTCCCCGCCGGGAAAGCGGCGCATATATCGTCGATTATCTTCTCGGGGTCCTCCGAATCGGGGTTGTCCGAGGTAACTATCACGGTATCGGCAAGCTCGGCGGCTACTCTTCCGAGCTGCTCGCGGCGCGAAAAGGTCCGCCCCCCGACCGATCCGAACAGGCAGACAAGGCGCCTCGGGTTACATTCGCGCAGAGCGCTGAGGACCGCGTGCAGGCTCGCACCGTTGTGCGCATAATCTATAATGTAGTCAACACCTTCGCAGACGAAGGACTCGAACCTTCCCCTGACGCTCGCCCCCGCGAGCGAGTCGGCAAGGACCTCCCGCTCGTCGGTGTAAAGACGGCACACGGCATAGGCGAGCAGCGCGTTCGAGACATTGTAATCGCCGGGAAGCGGCAGGGTCATATCAATGCTGCCTTCCCTGTCGGTGCAGGTGAAGACCGTCAGGGGAGCGCCGTCGACCTTCTCTTTCCTTATATCTCCGGCGCGGAAATCGGCTCGCTTTCCCTCCGAGGAGCAGGTCAGGACTCTTTTTCCGTTCGAGGCGGCGATAAAGACCGGTGCTTCACCCGAGTCGATGTTGATCACTGCGGTCCCCGAGCAATGCTCGGAGAAGAGCTTCAGCTTGCACTCACGGTAGTTTTCGTAGTCCGGATGCTCGTGTGTGCCGATATGGTCGGGCGAGAGGTTCGTGAATACACAGGTATCGAAAGTTATCCCGTGCAGACGGTCGAGAAGGAGTGCCTGCGACGATGCCTCGATCACCGCGGTATCGACTCCGCAATCCCTCATCAGCGAAAGATAGAAGAATATCTCGCAGCTTTCCGGTGTAGTATTTACCGTGTCGTAGTGATAGGTGAGGAATTCGACGCCGTTCGTGCCGATGTATCCCGCTTCCCTGCCGCATTTCCCGAGCAGGTATCGTACAAGGCAGGCGGTCGTCGTCTTTCCCTTCGTCCCCGTAATACCGATAAGCGTCATCCCGCGCTCGGGATGACCGTAAAACTCCGCCGCCGTCTCGGCAAGCGCCGCACGGGTGCCGTTTTTCGCTATTATCACGAGGGCATCGGACGGAAGCCCCGCGGGCCTTCTCTCGCAGACAAAGACCCGACATCCGTTCATATATGCCGCAAGAGCATAATCATGCCCGTCGGCAAGGGCGCCGACGATGCAGAAAAACACCGACTCCGGTGTTGCCTTCCTCGAATCCCAGCAGAGGTGGCTTACCGAAAGCTCCTCCGCCGCCGGAAGGTCGTAGCGCTTCCCCACAAGGCGCGCAAGGTCGGTATATCCTATTGAATGTTCCATATTATTCCTTTCCCGAAGGCAGAAGCTCTTCGATAGGTGCCACAAAGCAGAAATCCTCGATAAAAGGCGCGAGCGAGGACAGCAGAGCCGCATTATCGGCTGACGCTGTTACGAGCGGCGTGCATCCGTCGTTCTTCGCGGCGAAATCCCGCAGATAGAGCGCAAGTATCGGAGGCTCGCACGGGGGTACCCTGTGAAAACGGGCGAAAGGATTCAGGCGCAGGAAGGGATTCCTTGACGCAGAGAATATATGGAGCCTTCCAAACCTTTGCCGAAGCCCTGCCGCGCAGGGACGGTCGTATCCGATCATCACCGGAATTATATATTCGCTGTCGGGCAACACTGCGCGCACCTCCCCCTTTTTATTTTCGTACCCGTTTATTATATCATACAAAAGAGAAAAAATAAATCATTTTCGGGAAGTTATATTGCAAAAGAAAGAAAGATATTATATAATTAGCTCAGATCGGAAATTGCGAGGGTGATATGAGGAAGGAAAGGCTGTTCGGGATATTTTCAAGGATCCCGACACTTGAGACAGATAGAATAATTCTTCGCGGAATGAAGGTCAGCGACACCGACGATATGTTCGATTACGCCCGCCGTGCGGATGTGACGAGGTTCCTCACATGGAGACCTCACCGCGACAGAAGCTATACAAAGCAGTACCTTGAATACCTCGGCACACGCTACGCCGCCGGGGACTTTTACGATTGGGCGGTCGTCCTCCGCTCGGAGAACCGGATGATAGGTACCTGCGGCTTCACGAGGATAGACCTCTCCAACAATTCGGGCGAGATAGGCTATGTCATAAACCCCGATTACAGCGGTATGGGCATCGCCACCGAGGCGGCGGCAATAGTCCTTGATTTCGGATTCCGGGAGCTTTCCCTTCACCGGATCGAGGCAAGGCATATGGCGGGCAACGGAGCGTCGCATCGGGTGATGGAGAAGCTCGGGATGACCGAGGAGGGGACATTCAGGGAATCCTACCTTGTAAACGGGAAATACCGGACGGTGACGATATGCTCGATACTCGATACGGAATATCGGGAGCTTTGCGACAAAAACATTCAGTTTTGCGAAAAAAAGTCTTGACAAACTAAAAGTTTGTGATATAATAGCATAGTACGCGGGAAAAAAGTCCGATGGGGTTTATTCCGCATACGGGGGTGTAGCTCAGTTGGGAGAGCGCTGCGTTCGCAACGCAGAGGTCATGGGTTCGAATCCCACCATCTCCACCAAAAAAAGAAGGACACGCAACGCGTGTCCTTCTTTTTTTGCGGAGATGTACCGAAAGAACCCACGGCAGTTGCAAAGTGAGTGGCGGCAGACCGAAGGCGGCAAATTACATTTTCAATTGTAGGGGCGTCCCATTGGGCGCCCGCACCGCCAAAAAAATAATATTTACTGCATAGAGGAAGATTTTCTTCACCGATAAAAACAAACGGGAGGATAATATCCTCCCCTACAATTGAAAGTGAAATTCGCCGCCCTTCGGGGGGGAAAATCTTATCCCTTAACATCTTTGGCAAAACATAATCTTCGGGTGAGGGGTTCACCCTTCAGTGCATGAACCGCGAGCAATGGGTGCAGGCGCCGCCTGCCGGGCGCCCGATGGGACGCCCCTACTTTATGAAGATTTGTATCTACTTTATATACAACTAAGGAGAATCACCATTAAATTCACACAAGTGCCGCCGCGGAAATGGAGAAGATCGGGACAAAGACTGCGAAGATGAGAACGAATGTGAGGACTAACGCTGTTACTGATTTGAACTTGTTTTCTTTCATGGTGTTTCTCCTTTTTTGTTTTTTATTTTTTGGCTTATTATAATAAGCCTTATTTTTCTCTGTAAATGATCTGAACTTTTCCATCGAAAGCTCCCGCTTGTATTTCCTTGAGCGAATCGGGAATAATTATACTTTTAATGTTGCTGTAATTAAAGGCACCTGAACATATCTTCTCTACTCCGTCCGGAAGAGTCAGGCTACCACCGCGGAATCGATGATACGCAAATGCAAAAGACTCAATCGTTTTAATCCCCGCCGGAACATAATCCGACGAGCCGCTGCAGCTTATCAATGCGCTGTCGGCAAGTCTTACCACGCAACCTCCGTCACTCTTATATACCTTATTTGCCGGATCTATCGTCATATCGGTAAGGTTTGTGCAATTGGAAAACATTCCGTTTCCGATAAATTCGACCGACGCAGGAATATATAGGCTCTTAAGATTCGGGTTGCCAACGAATGCCTGTGCATTATCACCTTTTACTCCGATCGATTTGAGTCCGTCGTTAAGCTTCACCGAAGCAAGATCGGGGCAACGATCAAATGCACATGCACCGATATTCTCCACACTGTCCGGAAGCACTATTTCCGTCAATCCTGCGATACCGACAAACGCTCCTTGATTTATATCTTTCACATAATCGGGGATTACGCTCGTTTTTATGCCGATACAAAGCGAGCGATCCTTTTTCTTAAGTATGCAATTGTTTTCCGAATAAAAGTATCCGTTTTTTTC
>CAKXXW010000020.1 GCA_934378145.1 uncultured Eubacteriales bacterium | reverse complement strand
AGGCCGACAAAGATAGCGTGATCGTTTCTGCCCGTGCCGAGCGGATCGTAAGCGATTCCGACAGCAAAGGCAACATTGTCGACCGCAGAAACCTTGTGGGCACTCGGTGTACATTCGGCAATGTTGATGCCGAAGGTCCACTTGCTGTATACCTTGGTATGATCCTGCGCCGCCTGTCCCTCGGCATTGCGGTAACTGTATATTATCGGCTCATACCACGGGGTGATGGCAAAGGGCATCCCCTTCTTCGTGCCGTAAGGGTTGCTCTCGTCCTCAGCCCATCCGGCAGGGGGAGTTGTGTCGGGTGTGAGCAGTGCTCCGTACGCGCCTGAGCCGGACGATCCCGACTCGGCATAGGCTGTCATAGGTGCAATGGTTAATGTCAGCATAAAAATGGTGAGCAGGATGCTGAGTATTCGTTTTTTCATATTCTGTTACCTCCGTTTTCGTATATATCGGCTCAGTCAAGAGCGATGATCGTAAGATTATAGACAGCACCGTTCAGCTGTGTGCCGGGGGTCAACTGGATAAATTCATATTGCAGCACAATATCACTGCCGGCACTGTAGATGCGGTTGAATGCAAACGGCATCCACACTCGTGAATTATCTGCATCGTTCATATACCTTTCGATCAATGTATCATTAAGAAAGCCTTGTCTGCCTTTCAATACTACCGAGTACCATCCACCCATGTCGTGAGAAATGCAGACCGAACCGCTGAATGAAATACTGTATGTATGTCCGGCTTTCAGCGTTACGGTTCCATTGGTTCGATCCCACACAAAAAGTCCTCCGGAATTGCAATCTTCAAACAACTGAAGCGGCTGATTGAATGAAGCGCTGGTGCCGCGATTTGAGGCGTGAAAATATCCCGAACAACTGCCGTCCTTACCGTCTTCACCCTTGTCACCCTTGTCGCCTTTTTCTCCGTCAATACCGTTTATGCCGTCCTTGCCGTCAAGCCCCTTCAGCGCGGAAAGATCATAAAGATTCAGCCAGATCTCCTCGCCCGTGTAACGCCATTGCAGGGCGTTTTCATTCACACGGAATTCCGGCGTTTTTCCGTTCACTCCGTCCGCACCGTTTTGTCCGGAGGGACCCGAAATATCGGCGAGAGCAACAAGGTCCTGCCACTCTCCGCCCGTGTAACGCCACTGTATGTAAGAATCGGCGCTTCTGACCTCAACGGATTTGCCGTCAGCGCCGTCGCGACCGTCGGCACCCTTTTCTCCCGCAGCGCCCGTAAGCTCGGAGAGCATCACAAGATCCTGCCACTCGCTCTCACTGCCGTATCTCCACTGGATGGCGGTGCCGTTATTCCGCACCTCCGGCAGCCCGGCGTTCGTTTCCGTTGCTCCGGAGCATCCGGCAGCAAGTACAATGAAAATCGCCAAAAGCATGCTCACAAAAAATTTCCTGCAGTTTTTCATTTTCTTTCCTCCGATCGAAATAATGTCACGGCAGGCGGTACCGTTGTCTCTGCCGTGAAAAATGACAGCGGCAAAAGGGCTTACTTTTCCTGTGCCGAGTTTCTGTATTTATCTATAAACAGGTTGACTCCCTGCTTCAGCACATCCATCTGCGCCCTAAGATATTCCTCGTTCTCGAACATCGCATAGTGGACGCAGGCCCGCACGAAGATGAATATGAGGGGCGTTATGACGGTATAGGGTATGCCTATCTTCGGCTCAAGTATCTTCGCGTATTCGGTATAGCGCTCATTGACCCCCACGAAGAATTTCTTTCCGCATTCTATATACTTCGGGTGAGTGTAGACCTGATACATAAGGCGGTACTTTTTGCCGTGTTCCCTTGCCGTCCAGTACGGCACCTCCTCGATAAAGCGCATGGCGTCCTTCGGATCGGAGGGAGCCTTTTTCATAAAGTCCTCCTCGACCTTTGACATACAGTATGCGGTCGACTGTATTATCAGATCGTCAAGGTTGTCAAAGTAAAGATAGAGATTTGCCGGAGTGCAGCCGCAGGCATTTGCGAGCGCCTTTATTCCGGTACCCGTCAGCCCGTTCTCCGCATAACATTCAAAGCATTTCTCCATATATTCCGTTTTCTTTTTGTCGTGCCGGTCATCGTTTTTCTGAGCCACTGTGTCTTCCTCTTTCTTTATAAACATTCGTTTATATTACTATTATATCACACGGTACGACAAAAAGCAATAGTGCTGCGGAAACTTTTTAGCAGCCGACCGCATAAAAAGAACAGCGTCCGCCAAAGGCGGACGCTGCGGGAGCATGTACGATTTTCAGTTCTCCGGCTCAAATGCGTCGGGGGCAATGAAAGGCGGAGCGGGTTCCTTATTTCTTATCGCAAAGAGGAAAAAGGGCATCGTCACATTTATGACCGCCGAAAGTACGGTGAACAGCACCGCGTTTTCGGGGTCAAAGCAACTGAAAACCTTATATGCTGCGATACATTCAAAGACCCTGATAGCTATAGCTATCAGATTCGCGATCATTGTCGCGAACCATATAATGAAAAATACTATGGTAAAGACAACGGCAAAGGCTTCGGAAACACCCGAGCCTCCGGTCTTTTCAGCCGTTCCGACGATACCCATAATAATCGCCATCAGACACCATACCACTAAATACAAAACGGTCATTGCTATCGGGATGATCTTGCCCGCAAGCAGTATCTTTCCGAACGGCAGGGACTTTTTACCGTTGAGGCGGCCTGAGCTTTCCTCGGCGACCTTACCGAACAACCAACTGTTGTAAACGGGAATAAAAGCCGTCCCGGGATTTTTCATACCGAAGGACTTCATCATTCCCATAATGCCGAGCGATCTGAAAACATAGATCACAACCGAAGCTCCGAAGGCAAAAAAGTTCCACAGGAAGATAAACATAATATACACAATTAAGAACATGATCGATGGTGCGCTCATATATGTACCTCCTTATAATAAATTATCGGGGTATGCTCCGCTTCAGAAATCAATATCGACGAAAAGCGGGTAGTGATCCGAGATCGGGTCGAACCATTCATCGGTAAGGCGGCAGAAATCGTGTACCTTCACACCCCCGATGTTCTTTACGATTATATGATCTATGGCGCTGCGGAATTCACCGGGTTCGTTGCGCGAATATCCCGAAGGACCGCAGGGGTGATGCCCGCGGGTCTCGTCGCGCTTGCCCTCCGCTATGTCGTGTACCTCTTTCCAGCCGTCGGCGAACGCTGCCTCAAGGCAAAGGCTGTTTACCGACGCATTGAAATCGCCCATTATCACCCCGGGGCAGGAATACTTCGCCATTATCTCATTCATCTTCGCGCAGGCGAGCTTTATCTGAAAGGCTCTCGCCTCGTTCGAGTTCGCCTGATAGTTCTTCGATGCGGGATTAGAAGACTTCCACCAGAGGTGCGTCGACATCACGGCGAAGACCTTTCCGCTCTCTCTGTCCTCAAACACACCGAAGGCGTAGGACTTCGATTCGCTGTTGTTGAAGCTGCCCTCAAGCCCTTCGATCTCCGCGTCGTAAAGGAAGAAGCCCGACTCGCGAAGGATATACTTATCGCGGCGATATACGAGCGGAGTGTCTCCCCCCGAGATATATTCGTATCTGACATCAAGTCCGCGAAGGTCAGCCATCATAAGCTCCGCCATATGAGTCGAGACCTCCTGGAGCGCCATCACATCGGGCATTATCTCTCGATAAGCCCTCGTCAGTCCGACGACACGCGCCTCCGCCGAGCAGTCCTCGCCCCGCTCTATCCACGCCTCGCGGTTTTTGTCGCATTTCCACTGATTGTTTGACATCAGTCTCATATCATTTCACCCCTCCAAATCAAAATTTTACCGTCCGGCTACCGAAACGGTCTCCGGACGGTTTAATTTTAACATAAAGGAAAGTGTTTGTAAAGTGCTTTTTTGGTTTTTATCCCCACGCAACGCCGTTGGCGTCGAATTCCGCCGACGAAGATGCGGAAGAGGAAACACTCGCTCCCTCCTTGCCGAGGACGACCACGAAGGCATTCAGAGCCACGGGCATCTTCACGCTCGCCATACCTTCGACATAAAGCACCGCTCCGCTCTGAAGGTTCACATTCGCCGAAGTGCCGACAGAGTTCAGTGAAGGCGAACATTCCGCCGACTCGCGGCTCATGCCTCCGCTCTTACCGATACCGATGATATTTCCGCCGGTGTATTTGTAGCCGTTCTCGGTATCTATCGAGGAATCGGCGTTGCCGGTCGAGATTATCACGGCGTTGCCGGTCGAGATTATCACGGCGTTGCCGCCCGAGAAGAGTATCCCGTCGCCCGAGGTCTTGCTGTTTGAATCGACCCCGTCGCCTCCGGCAAGGACATAGAGCGTCCCGCCCGAGATCACGATGCTCTCACCCGTCGTCGAGGTGCCGTTGAGTCCGTCATCCCTTGATATGACGGTGATATTTCCGCCGCCGATCTCAACGAAGGCACCCTCGATACCCTCGTAGCAGCCCGTGATGTTTACGGTACCGCCCGTTACTGTCGCCTTCGCGTCGGCGTGAATCGCATCATCCGCCGAAAAAAGGGTAAGGCTTCCGCCGCTGACAGTGACATTTCCGCTCGCCGCCGCGCCGCTCTCGAGCGCCGTGTCATTGTTCGCGTGTATCGCGTCGTCATGCGCCGTTATATTTATCGTACCGGCAGAGATGACCACGGCGTTCGCGGCTTTTATTCCCTTTGCCGAAACAGAGCTTTTCTCGGTATTTCCGCCGCCCATGTTACCGCCGGGTCTGCCGCCACCGCCGAAGCCCCCACCGAAGCCCCCGCTCGGGGGCTCGGGGGCGCCCGCCGCTGCCGCATCTGCAGCTGCCGAGGTCGCGGTCGGGTCAGAGGTCGCAGAAGTCGCGGTGTACTTTGAGTACTTCCCCGTCGTGACAGAGAGGTTGACTGTCGCCGAGCTTTCGTCGATCAGGACATCACAGGCGGCGTCAAGTCCGTCACAGGCGGCAAAAACGCTCAAAGTTCCGCCCGATATGACAATGTTGCCCTTCTGCTTGCCCTTCTTTGAAAGCCCGCTGTTCGAGGTCTTTATTCCGTCACCGCTCCTTGCAATGAGCGTAAGCTCTCCCGATTCGACCGTCACGCCGTCGTTGCCCTTGAGTGCGTTGTCCTCACATTCGACCTGCAACACAAGGTTCTTTACGGTAAGGTCGTCCTTCGTATGGATGCCGTTGTTGTTTTCAGACACGACATAAAGCGTTCCCTTGCCCTGAATATCAAGACCGCAGTCGGCATATACACAGCCGGTGTAGTTCTCGGTCGCGTCGCGGAGGTCGATAACATAGTTCCCGCTCCCCTTCTTCGCCGACAGAGTGACCTTGTCGCATCCGGTGAGAAGAAGCGGACATTCGGTGTATGAGGTCAGAGAAAATCCGTTCAGCTCAAGCTCGAGCTTATATTCTTCATTGCCGTTTACGACGATATTGCCGTAAAATTCACCCGAAAGCGCATAGACGCTGTCGGCGGCAAGTCCCGAGAAGGTCAGGGTGTTGTCCTTCACGGTGAACGCCCCTTCCGTGCCCGAAACGAATGTGACCGTCAGTGTCGCGGTCTTCCCGCTCTCGGCGTCACGGTAGGTGTAGCTGCCGCCTTCCGACGACTCGAACACATAGTTGTACTTTGTCTTGTCGACATCAACGGTATCGGCGTCGGGGATAGTCGTCCCCGTCGTGCCGCTTCCCGTATTTTCTCCGTCGGATGCCGCGTCGCCCGAGGTGCCGGCACTTCCCTGTCCCCCGTTACCGAAGGCGCAGGAATTCATAAAGCAGGTCAACAGTGCGACCGTCAGCGCTATCAGCGCAATGATCCTTTTCTTCATAGTAAAAGCCTCCTTAAATTCCGTCTTCCGTGTCGGCGTGACGCAGAAGAGATATTTCAAGATTTCCGTTCCTGACCCTGAGGCTGTCGATGAACGCCTTCGCGCTCTTCGCGTCCTTAAGGGTCAGCTCGTATGTCAGTCTGTAAAGGCTGCCCATGTTCGAGGTCTTCACCCCGACAAGAGTATGCGACGAGGTATATCCGTCGAATATGTCGTCAAAGATCCCCTCGTAATCAAGATCCTCCGGTACCGTGATCTTAAGGATCCTTCTCCGGTCGGTATTCGAGCGCTTCACGCTCACGAGCTGGGCAAGTATCAGCACAGCACACATTATTACCGTAAAAAGAAGCGCGTATGCGATATATCCGACTCCGGTGATAAGGCCGGTACACATCGTCATGAAGATCACAGCCATTTCCTTCGCACTTCCGGGAGCCGAACGGAACCTCACAAGCGAGAAGGCTCCGGCAACAGCCACCCCGATGCCGAGGTTTCCGTTCACCATCATGACCGTCACGCATATGACCGCGGGCAGGAAGAAAAGCGAGAGGCGAAGGCTGCGGCTCTCCCGCGAGAAGAGCGAGCTTGCAAGGCAGTAGATAAGTCCCGCGAGGAGCGAGATACCTACACAGATGAGGAATTTCCCGACGGTAAGGGTCGTCTGTGTCCCCTCCGCAAGGATGCTGTCAAACAGGTCAGGCATAATTCAGTTTCTCCCTTCTTGATCTTTCGAGTATCGACATATAGGCTCTGCCGTATTTTGAAAACGAGGTCTTTCTGATTCCCGCATCCGACATCACTCCGGCAAGCCAGAGGGGCATCGCACCGGCGATCTTCACCTCCATAAGGACCTCCCCGTTCTGAAGAATGGGGCTTCCTCCGATACCGGCGTCAAAGCGTACATCCCTGTCACGCCAGAGAATATCGGAATCGAAGGTGATGCGAAGGTCGGGATCCGTCGTTCCGAAGAACGCCTCGCGCGAGTACGAGAGGAATACCGACGGCGAAAGCGGGCTGTAATAGCCGATGAAGTAGGCTATCTCGGAGCTTATCTGTGAGAACGGCACGGGCGCGTCGATAAAGCGAAGAGCATCGCGGAGGGTCATCGCCTCGCGCCGCTTGTAGACGACCGAGTCGTACTTTTTCTTTATCTCAAGGAAGACCCGCCCCGAATCGGACGGGATGCCGTAACTGCGGAGCCTCAGCTTTTCCTTGTACACGGGGTCCTCGAGCGAACGCCTGATAAGTCTCTTGTCGGGTGTGTCGTAATAGATGTTGCAGATCGTACTTTTTCCGTATTCGTCGGGCTTGACGCGTCCGGAGATCGCATCGGTCACGGCGAGGTACTGATCGCGGCTGAGAAGGTACTTTATCTCATAGCGTTTGAAGCAGCTCAGATAATCCATCGTCGATGCCTCCTTTCTTTTCTTTACGCGACCATTATACCGCGTCAGCCTAAAGCCTCACTAAAGGCAGAGAAAAAATTCGGAGGTTGCGAAAAATATTTTCGGCAGCATTGACTTCGAGCGGGCTTCAGCCCGAAGCGTTTTTGAAGTTTAGGTCAAGCCCTCTGCGGAGGGCGACGGGGGACGCGGGGCGCCGCCCCACACCCCGCAAGCCTTTGAAAAGGCTTGACCCAAACTTGATAAACGCTTCGGGTGAAAACTTCTCGTTCTGTGCGCGTTCGGTTTAACGGTGCGTTCGCCCTGTCGGCGTACTTCACCTTAAGGTCAAACGGTTTTCGCCCTTGTCTCGAGCATTGAATTTCAGCGCACAGCGCTGAAATTCGGGGGATTTTTGAGAAGCTCTGAAAAAAGGCTGCTTGCAGACTTTTGAGGAGCTTCCTCAAAAAGACACCTTAGTTTTGCCGCAGGCAAAATGCCGCGAGACAAGTCTTTACTGCCATAGCCCGCCGGCAAATTCTTTGAAGGGTTCGGGAAACTTTCTTAGAAGAAAGTTTCCTGAGTCTCCCGTAAAAGTATTGTTTTCGGGAGGATAATATCCTCCCCTACAAACCATTGTTCAAGTTCTTTTGGGGGTGGGGGCTTTCTTCCAAGAAAGCCCCCGCAGCTCCCGTAATCTCCCGTCGGTCGCACTCACAAAAGACCTCCCGCAGACCGTTTCCGGTCTGCGGGAGGTCACTTTTATCTGTTATTCAATTCGTTTGCTTCAGCTTTACCCGGAAGCCTATATGCGCGCCGTCGGGGCGGTAGGCGTCGATCTCGCCCTTGTGCGCCGTCACGGTCGCCTTCGCTATCGAAAGCCCGATCCCGAAGCCGCTTCCCGCCGTTCTCGCCTTGTCGGCTCGGTAGAAACGGTCAAAGAGCCGTCCTATCTCGACCTGCTCCGCGGCGGCATAGCTGTTCTCTACGGTAAGGATACAGCTCCTGTGCTTTGACACGAGCCTTACCTTTATCTCTCCCCCCGCGTCGCAGTATTTCACCGCGTTGTCAAGCAGGATCGAGAGAAGCCTCCGTATCGCGGCCTCGTCGCCCTCGGTCATAATATCCGCGGCGACATCAGAGTCAAGGTTCTTTCCCTTCGACCTTGCGAGCGCCTCAAACTCCGACACAGTATCAAGCAGAGTGTCCGAAAGCGAAAAGCGCGACATCACGAGCCTCGGCTGCCCCTCGTCCATCCGGGTCAGGGTCACCATCTGCGAGACAAGTTCCGCCATCCTTCCGCCCTCAGCCCTTATGTCGTCGAGCCATTCGCTCTTTCCGAGCTCCGTCTCGGCAATATCGAGATCGGCAAGGATGAGCGTCAGCGGCGTCTTCAGCTCATGGCTTGCGTCGGTGATGAACTGCTTCTGCTTTTCGTAGCTCTCGGCAGTCGGCCTCACCGCGCGCTTTGAGAGTATGATTATCAGAAGAAGCACTACTGCAAAGCTCACCGCAAGCACCGTGAATGTCGAGAAGATAAAGCTCCTCGCCTGCGCACGGTTCATGCTCGCATCGACGAAGGTCACCGAGCTACCTTTCTCGGCCCGATAGACCTTGTAGCGGAAATTCTTGTACCAGCCGCGCGCTTTTTTGCCCTCAAGCACATCCTCGGCATAGTCTTCTGCCGTGTCCTCGTCGACCGTGTGGATAGCCTCCGTGTTTACTCGGACGACCTCTCCCTCTTCGTCAAAATCTACCGTGAAATGCCGCGTGCTGAACCTCGTCTCGCCGTTTATGATCCCGTCGGGCTTCTTGTCGCCCTTGTCGTCCGGGGGCGCGGTCGGGGCTTTGTCAAACGAGTCGGGAAATCGTCCTTTGCCCTCCGAGATCGCGTCGGTCAGCGTGTCGAGAGTCGAATTCATCGACACCGCGCTGAAAAGACATATCAGAGAAAACATAACGGCAAAGACCGCAACTATCGAGACAGTACATATGATAATGAACTTTTTTCTGAGCCTGTATATCATATCAGTCCTCCAGAATGTATCCCGCTCCGCGCACGAACCTTATTTTCAGCGGCGAGCCGAGAGAGTCGAGCTTTTTCCTGATATTCGATATATGGACCCACACCACGCTCGTGTCGACCGAAGTCTCGTATCCCCAGATATTCTCGATAAACCTCTCGGTCGGGATGACCTTTCCGGGGTGGCACATGAGCAGCTCGAGTATGCTGAATTCCCTGCCGCTCAGCGGCACAGCCTTACCGTCGCAGATAAGCTCGTAGGTCGAGCGGTTGAGCGAGGTCCCGCCGAAGGTGAGCAGGTCGGGCGTAAAGTTATCCTTGCGGCGGAGCATCGCCCGTACACGCGCGAGAAGCTCCTGCGTCGAGAAGGGCTTCGCAAGGTAGTCGTCGGCTCCCGCATCAAGTCCCTCGACCCTCTGCGAGACCTCTGTCCTTGCCGTGAGAAAAAGTGCCGGTACGCGGTTTCCCTCGCGTCGGAGCCTGCGCAGAACGCAAAGCCCGTCCTCTCCCGGCATCATTATATCAAAAACATAACCGTCGTACTCGCCCGTCGAGGCATAGTCATAGGCATCATTGCCGTTCTCCACCCCGTCGACCGAGTAGCGGTTCGATTCAAATATGTGAATAAGCGTCCGAAGCAGCCTCGGATCGTCTTCGGCTACAAGCAGTCTCATAAGGCTGTCCTCCCGATATTATACATTATGTAATAATTATAGCGCGGAAGCCTAAAGTCAGCCTTAAGGTTGCCTTAACATTACGCAAAAACCGACGAAAAGCAGCCCACAGCAGCACCATATCGCCTGGATCCCGAGGATCGAGGTCAGAACGCTCCCGAGTCCCGCTCCGACGGCGAAGGCTGAGATGACCGTCAGGTATGTGCCGAAGGTGTGAAGGTATTTCTTCTCGCGCGTCCTGAAATAGTGATTCAGAGCCTCCGACCCGCTGCGCAGGTTTCCTATGCACATCGTGCTTGCATAGACATGGCCGCGCACCTTGTGGAAGGTCTGTACCTGCATCGCGCAGACAAAAGAGACAAGCACATTCGCCACCGGTGTCAGCGCAGCGGGCATAAAGCCCACCCCGAAGAGCAGGACTATCTCTGCGATGACTATTATCTGCCGCCAGTGAATACGCGACACCGCCCCGAACTTGTGCCTCACTCCTTCGGCGATGAAAGTGCCGAGGAAGAAGGCGACTATCGGGAAAATGTACTTGAGACTCTTCATAAACTCCCCGCGGAAGAGCGAGGTACTCATAAGCACGATATTTCCGGTCTGCGCGTTCGCAAAAACTCCGTCGCGGCAGAAGTAGGTATAGGCGTCCTGAAATCCGCCCGAGAGCGCCACGATCACGGCAATGATTATCGAGTCCGACATCTGCACCGACCGTTTTTCAAGGGTCTCCATAAATGTTTCCTTTCGTGCCCGGAGAAAAAGCCCTCCGGACTGTGTGACAAAAATTTATCACACTAAGTATAACACATAAATTATCCTTTTTCAATGCACGGAAAACAGATAAAAGCCGCATTTTCGCCCGTTTTTTCATACCAAAAGCACAAAAGCCCACGCCTCAATGCATAAAACACATAAAAAGTGTTGACAAAACCTATACAATATGGTAAAATCAAAAATGCGACGCAACTGAATAAAACGCACTTTACGCATAATGCAGGAACAGTGTGTACATTTTTATATTGATAAAAATGTATGCTCCCTTTTTGTATGCGCTGTTCTTCATAAGCAGAGTGCAAATAAAATGTTGCGTCGCGGCTTGGAGCATGTGTTTTTTGTACACGGCTCCGGCTGTGTACTTTTTTTATTTCATTTTAAGGAGGAAACCCATGAAAAAAGCACTTCTCTTAGTTCTCGCCCTCGCGCTGATCGTTTCGGCGCTCGCCCTTTCGTCATGTTCGTCGGAGGATAGTTCCGACCTCAGATTTGAACTCAACGAAGACGGTCAGTCCTATTCGGTTTATGGTCCGAGAGACTTGTTTTTTGGCGGACAAGTCGACTTAACCGAAGTAGTCATCCCCGCCGAATACAACGGTAAACCCGTAACCGGAATAAAACCATATGCTTTCCGTCAATCCAGCAATTTAAAATCGATAGTAATTCCCAATAGTGTGACAAGTATCAACGCATATGCATTCAACGATACAGCATACTACAAAGATGAATCAAATTGGACTGATGGAGTCCTCTACATAAGTAATCATCTTATCGAAGCGAAAGATTCTATTTCCGGCAGTTATACAATTAACGCCGATACTATCTGTATTGCCGAATCTGCGTTTGGAGAGTGTATCGGCTTGACTTCGATCACGATTCCAAGTAGCGTGATGATCATCTGCGGTTCTGCATTCTACGGCTGCACCAACTTGGCCTCAATCACGGTCCCCGACAGCGTAACAAGCATTGGCAATGCGGCATTCTCAAATTGTACCGGATTGACCTCAGTTACGATTGGAAACAGTGTAACAAGCATCGGAGAAGGTGCGTTCTCGGATTGCGGTAGTTTGATTTCTATCACAATCCCCAACAATGTGACGAGCCTTGGCAAATTGGCGTTCCGCGATTGCTCAAACTTGACATCGATCACATTCAAAGGCACGAAGACACAGTGGAATGCGATAATGAAAGGCGTCAATTGGGACTCCTACACCGGCTCCTACATCATCCACTGCACCGACGGGGACATTAAAAAATAATCTTTGCAAAATCGGGACGGATATGATATAATAACGGCGGGACGCCGCGGAGGTCAACCTCCGCCGTCCCGCCATTCCTTTATTCCGAGGTCTTTTTTATGAAATATGCACTGAAAAACGCCCTGATCCTTGACGGGAGCGAAAATATGCAGCCGCAGAGCGGGCTTGCCGTCCTCATCGACGGCAAAAAGATCGCCGCGATCGTCCGCGATACTGCGATACCTTCGGGTATCGACACCGTCGACCTTCACGGCGCGTACCTTATGCCCGGGCTTATAAATATGCATGTCCACCTTGCCGGAAGCGGCAAGCCGCAGAAAAAACAGCGCGACAACGAAAAGCTCGTGAACACGATAATGTCCTCCGCCCTCACGCGCGCCGTGGCTTACCGGATGGTATGCGGCTTTGCCCGCGACGAGCTTATGAGCGGAGTCACGACGATACGCACAGTCGGCGGACTCGGCGACTTTGACACCCGTCTGCGCGACGAGACAGCCTCGGGCGCAAAGCTCGGGCCGAGGATCCTTGCCGCGAACCGCGGCATCTCCGTCCCCGGCGGGCATATGGCGGGTTCGGTCGCCGTCGCGGCTCACAGCATCGAGGAAGCCCTTTCGCACCTGCACCGCTCGGCTGAGGAAAAGGTCGACCTCATAAAGCTGATGATAACCGGCGGAGTCCTTGACGCGAAGGAAAAAGGCACGCCCGGCGAGCTTAAAATGCCGCCCGAGATGGTGCGCGCCGTCTGCGACGAGGCTCACAGGATGGGATACCGGGTCGCCGCTCATGTCGAATCTCCCGAAGGTGTACGCGTCGCCCTTGAAAACGGGGTCGACTCGATAGAACACGGCGCGATCCCCGATGAGGGCATTATTTCTCTCTTCAAAGAAAAGGGCGCCTTCCTCTGCACCACTATCTCGCCCGCCCTGCCCTACGCCCTCTTTGACCGCACGATCACCGGCGCGAGCGAGGTCGAGCAGTACAACGGAAATGTGGTCTTTGAAGGCATCATCGCCTGCGCAAAGGCTGCCGTCGCAAACGGGATACCGGTCGTTCTCGGCAACGATGTCGGCTGTCCGTGGATCACGCAGTACGACTTCTGGCGCGAGCTTTACTATTTTTCAAAATATGTGGGCGTATCAAACGCCTTCGCGCTCTTCACGGCGACCTCGCGCAGTGCGGACCTTGCGGGCATCGGAGATGTCACGGGATCGGTCAAAGAGGGCAAGGATGCCGACCTCATCGTCACAAGGGAGAATCCGCTTGAAGACCTTCGCGCCCTCCGCCATGTCGAAAAGGTCGTCGCCCGCGGCAGCTTCATCGACCGCCCGACCTTCCGCCACCGCAAAAATGTCGAATACGAGCTTGATAAGTTTCTATAATAGGAACATTAGCTATACTCTGAAGATAAAAATCACATAATAGAACAGGGACTGCTTTGCAGTCCCTGTTCTATTGAAAAATTTTTTGTTTGATAAAAAACCTCACAAAAAATTGCCATTCATAAAACCCGTACAAGCGAAAATAATAATAGCAGAGCAAGCGAAAGCGGCTCAATAATCATAGATCGAATTGATTCGGCGGACGCAGGCGGTGCGGATGAGCCGGACCGCTGATCCCTACCGTATCAAAAAGCCGACGCTCCCGTGATCTTTCCGGGAAAGGTCGGAAAAACGAAAGAAAACCATTAAAACAAATGTCGGAAAGGCACACGCTCTTTCCGGGAATAAGGAGAATCAATATGGCAAGCACACTTGTACCCGAAGCAAAGAAGGCTCTTGAGCAGTTCAAGACCGAAGCCGCGAACGAAGTCGGCGTTACCCTCAATCAGGGCTACAACGGCGATCTTACTGCCCGTCAGGCCGGTTCCATCGGTGGCCAGATGGTCAAGAAGATGGTCGAGAAGTACGAGAACGATATAAAGTCGAAATAATCGCGCTTAAAGCTTTATTTTCCTTTGCTGCCGTCCCCGTGGGATGACAGCGGGGGCAGGCCCGCCGAAAGGAGGACCTGCCCCGTTTTTTTGTATTACCCTTTATTTTCCGAAAAAGCCTTACTCTCCCGTAAAACCGTGTCCGTGCTGGCACGGAGAACTGAAAAAGGTCGTAAGGTCGACCGAATACTCTCCGTTTCCGTCATCCGAAAAGCCGATGACAAGCGCAAGCCTTCTCTCGAGCGCCCTGTCGCAAAGGTACGCCTTCTTTGCCCCGCAAAGGTCGGCAAAGTTGAAAAATCCGCGTCCGAGAAGCATTATATGCACGGTATCCATATCTCCGCCGACTCCTGAAATGTTCAGAAGCTCCCCGCCCCGCGGCGAAATTCTGAATTGGCACGCCGCCGCGAGCTTTCCCTCGTCAAGCAGCTTATACGCGAGCAGGTCGGCGTCATAGGGTATAAGGCAGACCGCACACGCCGCCTCCTGTTCCTCTTTTGTCTGTATCGGAAGGACTTCAAGCATCTTCTCTTTCCTTCTCTTTCTTCATTTCATTCTTAAGATATTTTATCTCGGCGCCCGTGAGCCTTCTGTACCTTCCGGGCTGAAGGCTGCCGAGCGTGATCTTACCTATCGCAACGCGGGTGAGCTTAAGCACCTCTGCTCCCTTGTCCTCGCACATACGGCGTATCTGGCGGTTCTTTCCCTCAAAGAGCGTCAGCTCGAGAAGCGTCGAGCGCTCGTCAAAGTCTATAATCTTCACCCCGACCGGACGGGTATCGGCGCCGTTTATCTCTATGCTCTGCCCGATCAGAGAAGCCTTCTCGGGTGTGATCCTGCCCTTCACACGCACATGGTAGACCTTCCCTATCATATGGCGCGGGTGAGTGAGAAAATTCGTCAGCTCGCCGTCGTTCGTCAGCAGCAGAAGCCCGTCCGAGTCCATGTCGAGCCTTCCGACGGGATAGACCCTCTCACCGAGATCGGCGACAAGGTCGGTAACGCACCTTCTGCCCTTCTCGTCGGAGGAGGTGGTCACGCATCCCCGCGGCTTATTCAGCGCGATATAAAGGTGACGGTCGCTCTGCATCTCTACCCGCTTTCCGAGGTATTTTACGACATCCCTCTCGGTGTCGATCTTTTGCCCGACGCTCGCGCGGACACCGTTGACCGTCACGCGCCCCGCCTCTATCTCCGCCTCTGCGGCTCTGCGCGAAAGCACACCGCAATCGGTAAAGTATTTCTGAATCCTTGTCTCCATAAAAAGTCCCGTTTACATAAAATTTCTGTATCTCAGCCGCACGACAAGCCTGCCCTCGGCGACCTTCTTCCCGTTCCGGTAAAAAATCACGCGCCCGAGCGGCTCGCCCTCCTTCGGCAGCTTCCAGAGAAAGCGCGGAGCCTCCACGACCTTCTCGATCTCGCCGCCGTAGCGGAGGATCGTCGCCGTGAGGTCATGCTCAAGCACCAGTTCTGCCTGCCCCGCCTCGTCCGAGACGACCGGAGGCGACCAGAAGACCTCGCCCGACTTACCGAAGGTATAGGCGCGGTAAAATTCAAAGCCGTAGTCGAGCAGCCTTGTGTGATCGTTCCAATCGTCGGGCGCCGAAAGGGTCACGCAGACGAGCCTCAGTCCCCCGCGCTCGGCAGCCGAAACAAGGCACCTGCCGCACCTCTTCGTAAATCCCGTCTTGACTCCTATCGCTCCCGGATAGCTTCTCAGCATCCTGTTGTGATTGACGAGCCACCGGGCGCTCTCCGCCCCGGTGCCGCTTATTCTGTACCTCACGGTCGAAACGACACGCAGAAAAGCCTCGTTTTTCAGCGCATACGCCGCAAGGCGCGCAAGGTCAAAAGCCGAGGTATAGTGTCCCTCGGCATCGAGTCCGTGCGGATTTTCAAAATGCGTATCGGAAAGCCCCAACTCTCCCGCTCTTCTGTTCATCATATCGGCAAAACCGGCAACAGAGCCCCCGATATGGATGGCGACAGCCGTCGCCGCATCGTTCGCCGAGGCGAGCATCACCGCGTGGACAAGCTCACCGAGCGTAAAACGCTCGCCCGCCCTGAGGTAGACCGAAGAGCCTTCGACGCCCGTCGCCTCGGGCGGGATGATCACGGTATCGCCTTCGTTGCCCTTTTCAAGGGCGATCAGCGCCGTCATTATCTTCGTCGTGCTTGCCATCGGCATACGCACCCGTGCGTTCTTCTCGAATATCACCCTGCCGTCCGAGGCGTCGATGAGTATCGCGCTCTTTGCCGAGACCGACGGGGTGACCTCCTCTGCCGACGCGCTAAGGCATAACAGTGGTATCAGGAAAAGCACGGCAAGAAATATCGCCGTGAGCCTGTATCTGAAAGGCATATACCGCACCTCCGGAACAAAAATACTACTTAAATATTATTCCGCAGACGGCGATATATGCCTTACTCTTTTATTCAGTCGTTCTTTGCGGCGTCGGTCTCCTCGGCAGCCGCCGAGTTATCGACATCCTCTGTCTTGCCGCTCTTTTCGGGGACGACCTTCTCAAAGAGCGCCTTGATCTTCGCTATGATCTCGGGCGAGCGGTCGATGAGCGAGGTGATCTGACCTACCGGATCGGCGGGAGCCTTTCCGTCGACATTTATCATCTCGACCCTTCCGTCCTTGCTTACCACAAGGAAGCCGACGGGGTTGACGGTAAGTCCCGTTCCGCCGCCTCCGCCGAAGTTCTTCGGCTTTGTCGAATTGATAGGCTCGTTCTTGACGGCGTAGTCAAGTCCGCCCGAGACATAACCGACCGAGATCTTCGATACGGGAATGATAGTCGTTCCCGATTCGGTGTTGATCGGATTTCCGATGACCGTATTCGCGTCGACGAGCGAACGGATATTCTCAAGCGATGTACGGATCATGTCCTGAAGCTTGGTATCGTTTTGCATGATGTTTTCCTTTCAAATTATATATTATTTATTTTTGTTTTTATTTTTTACCGAGACCGCGATGAATCTTCCGCCCGTGCGGAGGAGTATGTCAAGGAGCTGCCAAACGCTTATCGCAAAGGATATTTCTATGTCGGCGGAGGGCTTCTCAGCATTGAAATCAACTAACACCGCCACATCGGCTTCCTTTTCGTAATCAAGGTTCGTAACCCGGTCAAGCAGCTCAAGGATATATGCAACGCCCTGCGACACCGCACCGTACATACACGCAGTCTTCGCCGCCTCGTCGGATGCCACGGTGATCCTGAGGCGCGCGACCTTTATTTTCAGGTGCTTTGCAAAGCGTCCGACGAAGACCGAGAGAAGCTCTCCGACGAGCTTCACGATCTCAACGATGTCGGAAAGGTCACGCTTCTTTTTCGCAAGGGTCTTGCCCGAGCGCCTTGCCTTTTCCTCAAGCGCCGCCTTCTTTGCCTTCTTTTTCGCCTTCTTGGCAGCCTTCTTTTCGGCTTTCCTGCGACGCTTCTCGGCGAGCTTTTCCTTTTTCTTTATCATCCGCCGGAATTTGCGCGGTGAGTAATCGTCGGGGTTTATCTTCTTTTCCTTCGCCGGAAGGATCCGGAATTTCAGGAAAAGCACTCTGACGGTCAGCGCAAATTCGTCAAGATATTTGATTGTAACGGTGGCGCGCAGAAGTAGTATCCCCACGATAAGCAGGGCAAGCACGCCTATAACGATAAGTGCCGCCGTCATAATGTTCCTTTCAAAGAATTATTCTTCGGAGGCAGTCTCTGTCTCCGCCTCTGTCGCCGTGTCCTCGGTCTCGCCGTTCGCGCGCTTTGCGGCTTCGGGATCGACCAGAGGCTCGGTTGCGGGCAGGTCGTCAAGCGAATTGAAGCCGAACACCCGCAGAAATTTGTCCGTCGTGGCATAGAGCATCGGTCGTCCCGGTGCATCGAGCCTTCCGCAGGACTCTATCAGTCCCTTGTCTATGAGCGAATTCACCGCATAGCTCGAATCGACGCCCCTGACCTGATCGACGAAGGCGCGAGTCACCGGCTGGTTATACGCCACGACCGCAAGGACCTCAAGCGAGGATGCCGAAAGGTTTCCGCCTCTCTTTATCCCGAGAGCCTCTCTTATATAAGGAAGGAATTTCTCCTTCGTGCAGAGCTGGCAGGTATCGGGGAAGGTCAGAAGCTGTATTCCCCGCGGCGAATCCTCCGAATTGAAGGCGTCCTTCATATCTCCGACGACCGTTTCGACATCCTTCGGTGCAAGTCCAAGCACCTCGCCGAGCTTTTCATAGCTCACGGGGTATCCCGCCGCAAAGAGTATTGCCTCTATCGCCCTTTTTATATCGGCAAGGGCAAGGACAGCCTCCCCGGGTGCGGCACCGGTATTTTCATCTGCCATCGTCGGTCACCTTCTTTCCCATGATATCCGATTCCTCTTCGGTAAGCACCGTCGATTCATCGGTATTAAGCACGAATCCCGTGCCGAGTGTATGTATTCCTTCCGTGCCGTCGTCCTCCGTATCGGCGAGCAGGAGCCGCCTTACCTTTATCAGCTCAAGCACGCCGATAAATATCGCTATCATGTCGGGAAGCGAGGTCGAATCGTCGAGAAGGTCGCCGAGCGTTGCCCGTCCCCCCGTATGTCCGAGGTGATCAAGTATCCCGACTATCTTTACCTCGACCGGCACTATCGGCTTCTTTATCATCGGGGTAAAGACCTGCACCGAGTTGCGGAGATCCGCGCTCGTGTTGGCGATTATCCTCCTCACGGCAAGGCAGAGCGCCTCGGGCTTCTGGTCGGCGACATATTCCCTGTCGGGGGATACCTCGTCGGTATCCTTCGCCATTCGCCCCGAATAGAAGGCGTAGAGCGGAGCGAACACCGTCGCCGCAGCCTTTGCCTGCTGATATCTGATAAGTGCGTCGGAAAGTTCTTTCCTCGGGTCGCTCTCATCGTTTTCGGCACGCGGCAGGAGCATACGGCTCTTTATCAGCATAAGCTCGGACGCCATCACTATGAATTCGGAGGCTATATCCATATCGAGCCTCTGCGCCTCCGAAATATATTCCATATATTGGTCACAAATCAGCGAGATCGGAATATCCTCTATATTGACCTTGTTCTTCTGTATCAGCGAAAGAAGCAGATCAAGCGGACCTTCAAATCTCTCAAGCCTGTATGTCAGATCACTCATCTCAGGCAAGCAGATTGTAAATAAGCTGCGCCGGAATAATCGCGACAAGATCAAGGAAGTCGGTGATCGGGGTCACAACGAAACCTATTATCGAAATATCGAGCTGACTGAGGGCAATTATCACAACGGCAAAGCCGATACCGATGTATCTCTCATACCTGAGGAACCAATAGTAGACCTTGTCGGGGAGTATCAGCCCGAGGATCCTCGAGCCGTCGAGCGGCGGCACGGGGATAAGGTTGAATATCGCCAGCGAGACATTCAGATATATCCCGTAATAAAGGAAGATGTAGATATAGCTGAAAGCCGCGGGGATCGCTTCGGCGCCCGTCGCAAGCATCACGGCGACAGAGACTATATGACTCAGGGTCAGCAGGACAGTGAATCCGACCGCAAGGATGAGGTTCGACACCGGTCCGGCAAGCGCCGTGAGCGCCATGCCCTTCCTCGGGTGGTTGAAGTTCCTCGTATTCACCGGACAGGGCTTTGCCCAGCCGAAGCCCACGATGAGCATCGAGATGAAGCCTATCGGGTCAAGATGTTTTACGGGATTGAGCGTGACTCTTCCGAAATTTCTCGCCGTCGGGTCGCCGAGCTTATACGCGATAAAGGCGTGCGACGCCTCGTGAAACGAGAGCGAGAGCATGATTATCGGGAGCCACATAAGGAAAACTATCAGAAGCTCCCTCACCTGCTCGGGTTCTCCGCTCCTTATCGCACTTAGCAGTTCAAAAAGCATTTTGTTCCTCCGGTCTCATAAAATATCGTTCCGCGTAAGGTCGGCGTAGCTCTCGCGCCTGACGGCGAGCCTTGCCTGCCCTCCACCGACCGTAACGACCGGCGGGCGCGGCACGCGGTTATAGTTTGATGCCATCGAATAGTTGTAGGCTCCCGTTGTGAGAAATGCGAGTATGTCTCCCGCCTTCGGTGACTGAAGCTCCAGCTCCTCTCCGAGAAGGTCGCCCGATTCACAGCACCTTCCGGCGACGGTGACGATCTCGGAGGCTTCCTCTCCCGCGCGGTCGGCGACAAGCGCCGTGTAATGCGAGGAATATAGCGCGTATCTCGGATCGTCGGTCATTCCTCCGTCGACCGAGACATAGGTGCGCATCCCCGGCAGTCTCTTTACGGATCCTACGGTATAGAGCGTTACCCCGGCGTCGGCGACGATCGAACGCCCCGGCTCAAGGATCACGCGCGGGATCTCTTTGTTTCTCCCACACAGTACTCTTTTCAGCGCCTCCGCCATAGTGCGGATTATCTCCCTTCGGTCGGGTCTTCTGTCATACCTTGTATAAGGAACGCCGATCCCGCCTCCGAGATTCAGCACGGAAAAGGCGCACCCGTACCTGTCGCTCATATCAGCCGCAAAGGTCGCAAGCACCTCAGCCTCTCTGACAAAGGGTTCGGCATCGAATATCTGTGAGCCTATATGACTGTGAAAACCTTCAAGGGATATGTTTTTCTTTTTCAGCGCCTCGGCTGTGATCGCTTCGGCGGCTCCCGTCGGGATCGCGCTCCCGAATTTCGAGTCGATCCTTCCCGTCGAGACATATTTATGTGTATGCGGGTCGATCCCGGGAGTGATGCGCAGAAGTATCTTCTGCACCCTCCACTTTTCTCCCGCAAGACTGTCAAGAAGCCTCAGTTCCTCCGTGTTGTCGACGACAAAATATCCGACACCGGCGTCAAGCGCCTCGCATATCTCACGGCGGGTCTTGTTGCTCCCGTGAAAGAATATCTTCTCCGCCGGAAAGCCCGCCGAAAGTGCCGTGTATATCTCGCCCCCCGACACGCAGTCGGCGCCGAGACCCTCTTCCTTTATTATGGGATATATCCCCGAAAAGCAGAGCGCCTTCGAGGCATAGACCGGATACGACTCACCGCCGAAAAATTCCGCGACCGCCTCACGGTAGATGCGGCAGTTTGCCCTCACCGCGTCGGTATCGAGCAGATAGAGCGGCGTGCCGTATTCCTTCGCAAGGTCGATACAGTCAAGCCCGCCGAGGGTCAGATGCCCCTTTTCGTTTACACCCGTATGAGGATAAAACATCATCACTTTTCCGCGACCCTGCGCAATATCTCGCGCGTGAGTTCGTCCTTGCCCTCTCCCTTAAGCGACGAGAAGGGTATTATCACCGTTCCCGGCGCGATGACCTCCGACGCGGCGAGCGCGGCAAGGTTCTTTTCACGCTCTGTCCTGTTGAGCTTGTCGGTCTTCGTTGCCGCTATGATGTAAGGAAGCCCCGAGCGGTTCATGAAGTCTATCATCATAAGGTCGTCCTTCGTCGCGCCGATCCTTGAATCGACGAGCTGAACGACCGCGCGCAGACAGTCTATGTTCGGATTTTTCGTAAAATATCCGTCGGTGAGTGCCGACCAGCGGCGCTTATCCTCCTCGGGGCGCTTCGCAAAGCCGTAGCCCGGAAGGTCGACGAAGTAATACTTCCCATCAACGGTATAAAAGTTCACCGTTATCGTCTTTCCCGGCGAGGAACTGACGCGGGCGAGCGCCTTCCTGCCGAGCAGGGTATTTATGAGCGAGGATTTGCCGACATTCGATCTGCCCGAAAAGGCGATCTGCGGCAAACGGTCGCGGGGAAACTGCGACGGCAGTCCCGCGCTTATCTTAAGCTCTGCCTGTGCCATTCAAAAATTCCTTTCAGCCGGTCGTCCTGCGTTCAGGCTCCGACGCTGTCTCTTGCTGTATTTTCCTTCCCATCGGAAAGAACCGCGGGAATATCCGCGACAGCCGGTCTCGTCAGTCCTCTGTCGCTCACATCCGGCATCGCGGGAAGGAGCGCGTTTTCAAGCACCTCCGAGGCGTGGCGCACGGTTATGAAGGTGAGCGCCTTCGCAGCCTCCGTGTCGACATCCTCAAGGTTCGGAGCATTGTCCGCCGGGATTATTACCTTCTTTATACCGGCTTTATACGCCGCCATGGTCTTTTCGCGCAGTCCGCCGATGGCGAGGACATTTCCGCGGAGAGTGATCTCTCCCGTCATCGCGATGTCGCGCTTCACGGCGCGCCCCGTCAGCGCGCTGACAAGGGCAGTCATTATCGTGACTCCCGCCGACGGGCCGTCCTTCGGGACAGCGCCCTCGGGAACATGGATGTGTATATCCTTCGTTTTATAGAAATCGGCAGCGATCCCGAGTTCTCTCGCGACCGAGCGGATATAGCTCACCGCCGCCTGCGCCGATTCCTTCATAACATCTCCGAGCGAGCCGGTAAGCTCGAGCTTGCCCGAGCCTTCAAGCACCGCAGCCTCGATCTTGAGAAGGTCGCCTCCGACCTCGGTATAGGCAAGCCCGTTGACCACGCCGACCTCGTCGGTCGGAGAGAGCCTCTCGGGAATTATCTTTCTCACACCGAGGTAGCGCTCGATGTCGCTCTTATCTATCATGACGCGCTTCACGCCCTCCTCGACTATCCTCATAGCCGCCTTGCGGCAGAGAGCCGCGATCTCGCGTTCAAGGTTACGCACCCCCGATTCGGCGGTGTAGTAGTCGATGACCTCGATAAGCGCTTCATCGGTCACTTTAAGCATCCGGAGGTTCATACCGTGGCGCTTCACCTGCTTCGGGAGCAGATGATGACGCGCGATCCCGAGCTTCTCGTTTCTCGTGTAGCTCTTAAGCTCGATTATCTCCATACGGTCGATAAGGGGTCTCGGCACCGTTTCAAGGCTGTTTGCCGTGCAGACGAAGAGGCAGTCCGAAAGGTCAAAGGGCACCTCTATGAAATGATCGCGGAAATATTTGTTCTGCTCGGGGTCAAGCACCTCAAGAAGCGCCGAAGCGGGGTCCCCGCGCCCGTCCGAGCCGACCTTGTCTATCTCGTCAAGGAGCATCAGCGGATTCTTTGTCTGCACCTGCCCGAGGGCGGCGATTATCCGTCCCGGCATTGAGCCGACATAGGTCTTTCTGTGACCTCTTATATCAGCCTCGTCACGCACACCGCCGAGAGAGACGCGGACATATTTTCTCTTCATCGCCCTCGCTATCGAGCGCGCGACAGAGGTCTTTCCGGTCCCCGGAGGTCCGACAAGGCAGATTATCTGATTTTTAAGATCGGGGTTGAGCTGCCTTACGGCAAGGTACTCAAGTATCCTTTCCTTGACCTTCTCAAGTCCGTCGTGATCCTCGTCAAGTATCTTCCTCGCCGCCGCGATATCGGTCCTGTCGGCTGTGCGGCGCGTCCAGGGAAGCTCAAGGCATATGTCAAGGTAATTGCGAATGACGCTTGCCTCCGCCGAGCCGAACTGCGATCTTGCCATCCTCTCGTTTTCGCGGAGCAGCTTCTCCTCGACCTCTTTCGGCAGGCGCGCCGAAATTATCTTCTTATAATATTCGTCCTCTTCATCGCCCTCCCCGAGCTCGTCGCGGATAGCATTGAGCTGTTCGTGAAGGTATCTCTCCTTCTGGCTCTCATTGAGGCGGTCGCGGACCTTTTTGTGTATCGTAAGCTCACATTCGAGCAGCTCGGATTCCTTTCCGAGAAGGTAGATAAGGTTCTCTATCCTGCGGAGAGGCTCGAATGTGTCAAGTATCTTCTGCTTGTCTTCAAGCCTTACGAGGACATTCGAGGCTATGAAGTCGGCAAGCAGTCCGGGGTCGTCTATCCGCTTTGTCGCGGAGACAACATCCGCCGAGACCGTCGGGAAGTAGGTCATCATATGCTCGAAGGCGAGCTTTGCCTCACGGACATACGCTTCGCCCCTCAGCCCTCCGTTATCGGGAAGGGTGTAGGTCTTGCAGATCACCTCGGCGGTGAAATACGCGCCGGTGCGTTCGTTGTTCTGTATTATCGCACGGGAAAATCCCTCGGCTATCACGCGGAGGTTCCCGCCGTTTTCGGTTATCGTCTGACGGAGCCTTGCCGCCGTTCCGATGGGGCAGAGCGCGAAGTCGTCTTCTCCCGGCTTCTCCTTCATCGCCGTAACGATGAAAACGCATCCGTTGCCCGAATTCGCCGCGCCGACCGCGGCTATGTTCTCGCTCTCGGAAAGCTCGAAGTTGAGTGTTACCGAGGGAAACGCGACAGTGTCGTGAAGGATTATCACGGGCAGAGTCATGCTCTCGGCTTTTTCTATGTATGCTGGCATTTTTATTCCTTTCAGGGATTGTGTTTGCATAGGTATATATACCTGATTTTATATTATATCACATTTCCGTCGCTTTTTCCACCCTCGGAGATGATTTTTTACAATATAAAAAAATACACAGCGGTGACTGCCCGTGGCGAGGTGATATCATAAGATTGATATTCCGCCGCAAACCCGTGTCCGCTGTGATTTGTATGGGACCGTGCCTTTTGGCCCATGGCGCGATCCGGTAAAAAGATTATATCACATACCCGCCTTTTTGTAAACTATCATTTTTACCGATTTTTCAATTCATTTTTTGTGGATAACCATATAAAACGGAAATTTTCGCCAAAAGGCAAAAAAATCCGCTTCCGAAGGTGCCGCTCTCCCTCTTTTTGAAAAAAATAACCAACAAATCCGTGCGGGGGAGCCTGTCTTTATATGTACCTGCCGAAAATGACGGATATTATCAAAATACCGTTGCAAAGAGACGGGGATTGTGATATAATTAACACATCCAAAATTTAATGAAAGCTGAGCTTTCGCGGAGGAAAAAATTATGGCAAAAAACAACATCGTCGATTGGACAACAATAACGAACTTCGTTGTTGACTCTTTCGTCGGCTACGGTATTCCCCGTGAGGACGCCGAGATCTGCGCGGATGTTCTTCTCGAATCCGACAAACGCGGTATCGAGTCGCACGGCGTAAACCGTTTCAAGCCCGTCTATCTTGACAGGATCAAGGCGGGTATCCAGAGCCCCGTAACAAACTATGAGATAGTCAAAGAGACCCCCACCACGGCTGTCGTTGACGGCCACAGCGGTATGGGTCAGGTCATCGGCTACAAGTCGATGCAGCTTGCCATAAAGAAGGCAAAGGAATACGGTATGGGCATGGTCGCCGTCCGCAACTCCTGCCACTACGGCATCGCGGGATATTACACCTCTATGGCTACAAAGGCGGGTTGCATCGGTATGACCGGTACGAACGCCAGACCGACCGTCGCTCCGACCTTCGGCGTTGCCGGTGCGTTCGGAACCAACCCCTTCACTCTCGGTGTTCCTACCGATGAGGCATTCGATTTCAACTTCGACTGCGCGACCTCGATAATCCAGAACGGTAAGCTCGAGTATTATCAGAGGATCGGTCACGACGCGCCTGCCGGAACCCTTATCACTCCCGACGGAACTCCCTTCGTCGGATCGAGCGATGCGGCTCTCAAGGCGATGGCAAAGGGTGAGGCTGCTCTCTGCCCCGTCGGCGGCATCGGCGAAGAGCTTGCGGGCTACAAGGGCTACGGTTTTGCTATGTTCGTAGAGCTTCTCTCTGCTGTTCTTCAGGACGGCGCATACGGTAAGGCTCTTACCGGTAAGGGTGAGAACGGTGAGAAGGTCCCCTTCCACCTCGGTCACTTCTTCATCGCCATCGACACCGACCACTTCATGGGCGAGGATGTCTGCCGCAAGAAGGCGGGCGACATCATCCGTGAAGTCCGTGCGACAAAGAAGGCTCCGGGTCACGACCGCATCTACACCGCAGGCGAGAAGGAATACGACATCCGCCTTGCGAGAAAGAACGGCGTTCCGATCAACGAGAGTGTTCAGAAAGAGTTCCTCGCCATCCGTGACGAGCTGAAGCTCAACTACCACTTCCCCTTCGAGGACTGAATCGGTACTTAACCAATAAAATCAAGGACTGCAAAAAGTATTTTGCAGTCCTTTTTTATATCTTTTTTTAGGAGATAGCCATGGATATACGCGAAGAATCACTGAAAAAGCATTACGAATGGGGCGGAAAGATCGAGATCGCCCCGAGGGTCGGGATAAAGGATGCGCACGACCTGTCCCTCGCCTACACCCCGGGAGTCGCCGAGGCTTGCCTTGCGATAAAAGACAAAAAGGAGCTTTCGTATGACCTCACGAGAAGGCACAACACGGTCGCCGTCGTGACCGACGGCAGCGCAGTACTCGGCCTCGGGGACATCGGGCCCGAGGCGGGGATGCCGGTGATGGAGGGCAAGTGCCTGCTCTTCCGCGAATTTGCCGGCATCGACGCGATCCCGATCTGCATAAGGTCAAAAGACCCCGACGAGATAGTGCGCACCGTGAGCCTTATCTCGGGGAGCTTCGGTGGGATAAATCTCGAGGACATAAGCGCGCCGAGGTGCTTTGAGATCGAGAGGCGGCTCATCGAAGAGTGCGACATCCCCGTCTTCCACGACGATCAACACGGGACGGCGATAGTCGTCGCCGCAGCGCTGCTCAATGCCCTGAAGGTCGTCGGCAAACGCCTTGAGGATATAAAAATAACCGTCTGCGGCGCCGGAGCGGCGGGGATCGCTATAACGAAGCACCTTGCGTCAATGGGCGCCGATCCCGCAAAGGTCATAATGTGCAACAGCCGCGGTATAATATGCGAGGGCGACGAACGCCTCAATCCCGCGCAGACCGAAATGGCTTCCCTTACAAACCGCGGAAAGAAAAAAGGCAGCCTCGCCGACGCCATGGTCGGGGCTGACCTCTTCATCGGCGTTTCGGCTCCCGGAATCGTCAGCCCCGATATGGTGAGGTCTATGGCTGACGGCGCGATAGTCTTCGCCATGGCAAATCCGACACCCGAAATAATGCCCGATCACGCCAAAGCAGCAGGCGCGGCGATAGTCGGCACCGGCAGGTCGGATTTCCCGAATCAGATAAATAACCTGCTCGCCTTCCCGGGCGTCTTCCGCGGCGCGCTCGATATACGCGCCCCCCGCATAACCGAAAAAATGAAGGTCGCAGCCTCCTATGCCCTCGCGGGTATGATCCCCGACGCCGAGCTGAACGAAAATAATATCCTCCCCTCCCCGCTCGACCGCAGCGTCGCCCCAACCATCGCAAGAGCTATAGGAAGTGTAAGATAGATAACGCGGGGGGAACTTTCTTAGAAGAAAGTTCCCCCCGCGCCCCCTTCAAAGAATTTGAAAAAGGAATTATAGGAAATAATTTTATTTCTTTACAGGTCAGTTCCTTGCAGAACACTTTTGCGTTTTAAGGTAGTTCACCTTTAAGTTAAACGGTTTTTGCCCTTGTCTCGGGGCAGAATTTTCCCCCGCGGGGGAAAATTCCGGGGGATTTTGCCCGAGGACGAAAAGGGGATGCTTGCATACCCTTGAGTCCTCGGCAAAATACACCATAGTTTTGCCGCAGGCAAAATGCCGCGAGACAAATCCTTACTTCCATAACCCGCCGACAAGTTCTTTGAAGGGTGCAGGGAAACTTTCTTGAAAGAAAGTTTCCCGCGTCCTCCGTCGCGTCCCCCGCAAAAAATTTTCATTGCAATTTCCGCGCGTCTGTGCTATAATGCAGTGTGTATCGTTATGAAAGGAGGCACACCGTGTTTCGCAAATTCAGACCCGACTTCACTTTCAATACCTACAAGGAAGTCACCCCGGGCTTTCTTCGGGAAAACGGGATAAATGTCCTCCTCATCGACATCGACAACACGCTTGCGCCCTACGAGCAGGAACACTCGGACGAGGACCACGCCGAATGGTTCGGAAACCTCCGCGATGCCGGAATACGGGTCGCCCTCATCTCCAACAACAAGCGCGAGCGGGTCGAGCGTTTCAACCGTTCGCTGCGGCTGCCTGCCTACCCCGAGAGCGGCAAGCCGAGGCGCAAGTATATGCGCGCAGCCCTTGCCGAGCTTGAAGCCGATGCCTCCGAGAGCGCGATCCTCGGCGATCAGCTCTTCACCGATGCCTATGCGGGAAAGCGGCTCGGTATGCGTGCGATAATCGTTCCCCCGATACGCGACAAAAAGACTCCCTTTTTCCGCATCAAACGCGCCCTTGAGCGCGGCATCATGCACGGTCACGGAAAAAAGAAAGGCTCCTGACACCGATCTCCCTTTCCTTTGCCGCAAAAAAGATGTGAAATTTACACAGTGTCTATTGACAATGCCGTTTGTTTGTTGTATAATCTCAAGGTAGAATAATTTTTCCGGAGGAATTCCCGATGACAAAGAACCTTATGGCTAAGGGCGACATCGCCGGCGTACGCCGCGAACGCGTTGCACTTGTAAAGAAAATATTTTTGTTCGTCAAGATCTTTTTCATGGCGGCGCTCTCTGCCGCCGGAAGTATGTACTTCATCTGGAGTACCTATGTAAGCCAGCTCAATACGAAATATGAGCCTTACTTCGGGCCGGGCAACCGCAGCTGCCTTCAGTATATTCAGGATAAGCCGATCTTTGCGGTCTCCTGCTTCATCATAAGCATCATCGCATGCAGTTTCGTGGCTTTCCTTATCCTTCACGGGATCCAGACCCTTGTCGTCAAGATCATGATGCGCAAGGCCAACACCGGTAAATAATCAAAATACATATCAAAAAAAGACTGTCGCTGCCGCGGCGGTCTTTTTTTACAGTTTTTTCTTTTGCCCCGAATGATTAAGACCGCCCCCGAAGGGAAAAAATATTATCGCAGAGAAAAAATCCCGAAGGAAGGTCAAAAGCTATGCAGGTAAAACGAGGCGATATATATTACGCGGACTTAAGTCCCGTCGTCGGCTCGGAGCAGGGCGGACTTCGCCCCGTTCTGATAATCCAGAACGACATAGGCAACAGATACAGCCCGACCGTTATCGCGGCGGCAATTACATCAAGGATGGGCAAGACAAAGATGCCGACACATATTGACATCTACGCCGACCGCGCGGGCCTTGCCCGTGACTCGGTGATACTCCTCGAGCAGGTGAGGACGCTAGATAAGCGCCGCCTGCGCGAGAAGATGGGACACCTTGATGACGATATGATGACCGAGGTAAACTCGGCGATCGCGGTGAGCTTCGGGCTTGCGGCTGGCGACGCGCATCCCGAAAGCGAGAACAACGGCAGTGTTATTGCATGAGGGCAAAAATATTTATAAGAATTTTCCTCCTGCCCCTTGATTTTACGCCCGAAAAATATTACAATATATAACCGGAAATAATTATTAAGGAGTAAAATCATGGCTCTTGTAACAACTACAGAAATGTTTAAGAAGGCCTATGCCGGCAAATACGCCATCGGTGCCTTCAACATCAACAACATGGAGATCGTTCAGGCGATCACAGAGGCTGCGGGCGAACAGAGATCTCCCGTCATCCTTCAGGTCTCGGCAGGCGCGAGAAAGTACGCAAAGCATGTCTACCTCATGGCTCTCGCAAAGGCGGCTATCGAGGACAGCGGCGTAGACCTTGCCCTTCACCTTGACCATGGTGCGGATTTCGAGATCTGCAAAGCCTGCATCGACGGCGGCTTCTCGTCCGTTATGATCGACGGCTCGCATCATTCGTTCGAGGACAATATCGCCCTCACAAAGAAGGTCGTTGAGTACGCTCACGCGCACGGTTGTGTGGTCGAGGGCGAGCTTGGACGCCTTGCCGGAATCGAAGACGATGTAAAGGTCAGCGCCGCCGATTCCTCATACACTCAGCCCGACGAGGTCGAGGAATTCGTCAGCCGCACCGGTGTCGACAGCCTTGCCATCGCTATCGGGACAAGCCACGGCGCGTACAAGTTCACCGCCGAGCAATGCACAAGGAACGCCGACGGCATCCTCGTACCGCCTCCGCTCCGCTTCGACATCCTTGAGGAGATCGAAAAGAGACTTCCGGGCTTCCCGATAGTCCTTCACGGTGCCTCGAGCGTGCCGCAGGAATATGTCAAAGAGATCAACGCCCTCGGCGGCAAGCTCCCCGACGCTGTCGGTATCCCCGAGGAACAGCTCAGAAAAGCTGCCTCGATGGCTGTCTGCAAGATCAACATCGACTCGGATATCCGCCTTGCGATGACCGCCGGCATCCGCCGCGTCTTCCACGAGGAGCCGCAGGTCTTCGATCCGCGTGAATACCTCAAGGTCGCACGCGCAGAGGTCAAGAAGATGGTCGCTCACAAGATCGTCGATGTCCTCGGCTCGAACGGCGCACTTGATAAATAAGAAATAACTTAATCAAACAGCCTTCCCGAAGAAAACTTCGGGAAGGCTGCCTTTTTATACCTTCGTTTTTCAAAATGTTTTTTCGCCTGACATTCAGTGAATGTCAATAAGCCGACCGGATAATAGCATACTATTTCCGAGAGTACAAAAACAGGATGGCGAAGGTAGTATGTTCATAAACAAAGCCCCGGACGGCAGAAACAATATATGCGGTATAAATATCGCATATTTCAGGACCGAACTCAATATGTCCCAGCGCGAGCTTTCGGTGAAGCTCCAGCTATCGGGACTCGACATAGACAAAAACGCGGTACAGAGGATCGAATCCGGCAAAAGATTCGTGACGGACATCGAGCTTCGGGCTTTCTCACGGGTACTCGGAAAGAGCCTTGACGAGCTTCTCGGCGAAAGAACGCTCTGACGGAATGACCGAAAGAGCGTTCTTGTTTTTATTTTATTCTGCCTTTCTTTCCTCGGTATTTTCGGGAAGCGCAGGCACGGCGGCATCGAAATCGTCGAAAAATTCGCACACGGCACGCTCGTAACCCTCACGGTTCATAATGTAGCTCATACCGTGATTGGCTCCCGGAACGACGAACAGGCGCTTCGGCGAAACGCAGGCTTTATAGTTGTCGTAGGTCATCGAGATCGGCACGAAGCTGTCGTCGGTGCCGTGGATGAAGATAACCGGAGTCTTTGACACCTTCATCGCGTCGATCGTCGAATAGCTCCCGGGATCCATATGGATCTTCTGCTTGCAGATCGCGGAGGCTATCGAGCCTCTCAGCCCGTAAGGCAGGTGCAGATTCTTGTTCACAACATGCTTCCATATACCGGCGGGCGAGGTGAAGCCGCAGTCGGCGATGATCCCGTGGACCCTCTCCGGAAGGTCAAGCCCCGCCGCCATAAGCACTGTCGTCGCGCCCATCGACACACCGGCAAGGTAGATCGGAAGCGAGGGATCGGTGTTCTCCTCTACCCAATGTACCCAATCAAGACAGTCATAGCGCTCGACAAGTCCGAAGCCCATATAGTCTCCGCCGCTGCCGTTCTGCCCTCTCTGATCGGGGAAAAGGATGCTGCATCCTTGGTCATGCCAGAAATCGGCGATAACGCCGAAGTTCCCGCTCCAGGTCGCCCTCCAGCCGTGCATCGCGATGATGACGCGCTTGGCGTTCTCGCAGGGATACCAGTGCGCCGTGAGCTTTATCCCGTCCGAGCTTATGATGCTCACCGTGTCGGGGACCTTAGCCTCGAGCGCCGCGCTCGTATCGGCTACGAGCTGACTCATCTCGGCATTCTTCTTCGATCCGGCGATAAGGTTGCCGGCTTTTTTTATGACGGGAGGCGCCTCCCTGTCGAGAGCTATCGACGCGAGCAGCTTTGTCGTGAAATATGTAGCGGCAAGCGTAGCGGTCACAGCCGCGGCTGTGACCGAAGAAATAGCTATTATCTTCTTTGTGTTCTTGTCCATGCAGTGTACCTCCCCTTTTCTGTGTTTTTTATCATTATAACGCAAAATATTGAAATTTGCAACCGGAAATTGTGCTTTCGGCAGGAAGTTCCTGTGAAAACAGCCCTCGCCTCACCATACAAAAAGCGCTTTTTGTATGGAAATCGGGCAAAAGGGGGGAAATGTCAGTAGAATATTGACGAAGGCTCAGTTATAATTACAATGAAATATTATGGTTAAAAAGAACCGACACGATCGGAAAGGAAAAAAGGACAAATGAAATATACTGTTCTCTACAATCCCAACGCGGGTAACGGCACGGGCAAGTCGGAAGCCGAAAAGCTCCGCGACATCCTCAAGGACGACGAGCTTACCTTCACCGACATAACGAAGCTCGGCGGCTACGCGGACTTCTTCGCGGGTCTTGACAAGGACGACAGGCTCATCCTCGCGGGCGGAGACGGCACGCTCAACCGCTTCATAAACGAGACCGAGGGCCTCGATCCCGGGCGCGATATATACTACTTCGCCGCGGGCAGCGGAAACGACTTCGCGCACGACCTCGGCAAGGGCAAGGACGACGCACCCTTCGTGATAACAAAATACCTGAAGGATCTTCCCACGGTCACGGTCAAGGGCAAGAAGTACAGATTCCTCAACGGCGTCGGCTACGGCATCGACGGCTACTGCTGCGAGGTCGGAGACAAGCAGAGAGAGACCTCCGACAAGCCCGTCAATTATACCTCGATAGCGATAAAGGGCCTTCTCTTCCACTTCAAACCCTGCAATGCGAAGATCACGGTCGACGGGGTCGAGCATACATATAAGAAGGTCTGGCTCGCGCCGACGATGAACGGGCGCTTCTACGGCGGCGGAATGATGCCGACACCCGATCAGGACAGACTCGGTAAAGAAAAGACCGTGTCCTGCATGGTCTTCTACGGCTCGGGAAAGCTCAAATCGCTCATGGTCTTCCCCTCGATATTCAAGGGCGAGCATGTGAAGCATACAGAGATGATAGAGATCCTCACGGGTCACGACATAAAGGTCGAATTCGATCAGCCGACCGCGCTTCAGGTCGACGGCGAGACGATCCTCGGTGTTACGGAATACGAGGCAGTCGCGGCGAAGGTCGAGGCGAAGGCGTAATGAAAGAAGGCTTCTCCTTCGCGGGGAAGCCCTCTTTGTCTTCAAAAAGTTTTCCAAAAAAATTTTCGATAACTATTGACAAATCCAAAGGATTGTGATATTATATGAAAGCGGTTTCGGCGGATACCTTTGCGGGTGTAGTTCAATGGCAGAATTCCAGCCTTCCAAGCTGGCCGTGTGGGTTCGATTCCCATCACCCGCTCCAGAATTATCTGCCGTCCGCTTTTTTGTGCCATTAGCTCAGTTGGATAGAGCAACTGCCTTCTAAGCAGTAGGT